>JBIIJD010000118.1:0-8936 GCA_044234105.1 Aureliella sp.
CAGTAAGTTGCCAAGTTCATCCAGCATGTGATTCTGGCAGACCCAGCCTTCCTCGCCTTCAACAATCAGTTCATCCAGAGCCACGATGATGGTCTTGAACTGTTCTGCCAAGAGATCAACATCAATGTTCACACAGTGAAGTGAGGGGACTAGTAAGACTTTATGGGATGGACTAGCCAGAGAGATTGCACTGGCCAGCAGTGAATCACCATCACTGTGAACAGACAGATGCAGTGGAGCTGATGCCAGCTTGGGTGGCAGCCTGCCCAGGCGATGTACTTTAGACTCTGGTGCTGTTAAGCTGTAGTCGATGCGTCCATCCAGGGACTGGACAATCTGTCTGGCAAGCTTTTGAGTATTCAACTTGCAGACGATTTGCGCTTCGCGTGTTACCTCAAACGATTCACCGGCAACGCGATTGATTCCGACCAGTGCGCCGTCACCATGCTGGACCACTTCACAAACGGTGACTCCATCACTGGCCAGAGTCCATTTGGCCAGTTCCGAAGTAGCAGTTAGAAATGTCTGGTAAGTTGACCAGTGTTCAGCCAGTTCTACTTGCCAGAGGAATTTTGGAGCCTTGAGGCTTGGAATGCGCCTGATGGCTTGCCACAGTCGTAGTGGCTGACATGGTGAGGGTTGCATGTTGTGGAACTCGGATACCGTGATGGACTAGCCATTGATTGATGGCCGACAGGCCTACCTGGCGACTGAGCCGGATCTTGTTTCCTGAACAGATCGTTACGATCACGTCGCCACCATGTTCCAGGCTTACTTTGAATTTAGCGCTCAGCAGTCGACCGCTGGGTGTCAGCCGGCGGTTGTGTTCACGAATCGCTTGAAATATAGCTTCACTTTTGAGAGTGATGTGCAGTGCCTTTTCACCCAGTAACACCTCCTGTATTTCCAGTAGTACGATACTTTGAATGCCTGGAACCATGCCTGGCGACTGCACGTCCTCGCCAAGCTGATAGATGACATCCAGATTAAAGGTCTCGCCGTGTTCAAAGAAGGCTGCATCTGCGAACAGTTGCTCACTGAACACCTGGCAGTAGAATCTCCGCTCGCTGACCAGATCGGCTCGAATGCGTAGTTCGCCCGTCTGTTGATTGTAGACCACCAAGTCATAGCCCACGGGTCGGCGGATGTCTGGTCGGCACTGGTCATTGTCCATTACCTCTTCACGTTTGAGTGGTCCACCGAAGCGTATCAGAAAGGCGATTTCGTTACCGAACTCGTACATCCAGACTGCCGCGCCGCCTCCACGCTGGCGATTGCGGTTGAATTGATTGGTGCGTTCTTCAATCGTTTTGAGTACCGAGTCACTCGGCAGTTCAAACTAGGGTACTCCTAGTGTTCGATTCATGTAACAGTAGAAGGACTGGAAGCGTAGTACATTACGTTCACAGTTGGCGCGGCGCAGTAGGTCTGGATTGTGTAGCCAGACCAGTAGAGCCACATCAGCCGGTGTAATGTCGCCTTCTGGTAGTTCTATACCGGTCTTGGTAGCGACTAATAACAGCGATTCCATCGACTGATCATTGGCTGTTTCAATGATGTGGAACAGCGACTCGATCATGTCGGCCGGAGTCCGTCCATCGTGAGCGTTGAATAGACCGATCAGTTGCTGCAAGTGAGCGTCTGTGAATACTGCAGTCTCAGGAATGTTGTATCCTTGGCTGAGTAGGTAGTTGTCGAATCGCTTCAGAAATATTCGGAGGCGATTGGGCTGGATCGATCGCAGTAGGGCGATGTCGTCGAACTGGGGGAGTTGAAAGTTTGGCATGATACACCTGATACATAATGCGGCTCAATGCAATGCGTCCATGAAGTTAGACCTGCCGCCAGCGCGTGCTAGCTGTTTTCCGTTTGGCTACTATCAGAATGTACCGGCGTGACACCTATGGTCACGGAGAGGTCAGATAAAAAGAAAAATCGCTGCTAGGTGACTAGTTACTTTGTCGGCTGACCTGATAGACTGAGAACTCTTCTTTGGTCTTTGCTTTGATTCTTCAGCAGGCAGCTCTCAACTCATATCTTTGGCCTTCTTAAACCTGACGCTGGATCGACAGAAATGAATAAGGCACGACAAATCTATTGTTCAGTATGTTCAAAGAGCGTTCCTGCTTTCAAGGCATTGCCAGCCAGCTTGGTACGTGAAGGAATTGTTGAACATATCAAAGCGGAGCACCCCGAATGGACGCCACAGAGCGTGATCTGCCATGACTGTCATAACCACTTCCGCAGTGTGTATGTACAAAACGCGTTGACCCAGGAAAAAGGTGAGTTGACGCAGTTGGAACACGATGTCCTTGTCAGCCTCAAGGAACATGAAACTATTTCAGAGAACCTCAACCAGACATTCGACAAAGATTTCACTTATGGTGAACGACTGGCTGATAATGTTGCCAGGTTCGGAGGCAGTTGGAGGTTCATCCTCTTGTTTGCGTTCGTCTTGGTCATTTGGATCACAGTTAACTCAATCGGGCTTTTGTCAAAACCCTTCGATGTTTACCCATACATTCTTTTGAATTTGGTACTATCTTGTCTGGCTGCGATTCAAGCTCCCTTGATCATGATGAGCCAAAACCGGCTGGAAGCGAAGGATCGATTAAGAGCCGAAAACGACTATCGGGTAAATCTGAAGGCTGAACTTGAAATTCGTCATCTACATGCCAAGTTAGATTTGCTCCTGACTCATCAATGGCAACGATTACTTGAAATCCAACAAGTTCAGACCGATCTACTGGAAGAACTCAGCGGCAAAAAGTAGAGCGTTTTGTTCCAGCTCATCGACGCATCAGGATATCAAATGCACAGGCTGAATCAATCAACCTGCCGCGTCGAGTTTTCAATAGTGGTTGGCCACTCTGGTTCCAGCTCTTCTCCTTCGACCCCAACCACACCCGCTGCCAACTTCACTCCATTGGCGAGGTAACATCTAGGCCTTTATGTATTGTGCGTTTCGTTAATGGGTTTTCCTCTAACATTATGGATTCACTTCACCAGTTCGATCTCGCCGGGGCGCCAGGTCTTTTCGAACCACGGTTCTAGCGGGCCGTACAGTCGCAGGATCATAAACCAGCCCTTGCCGGGGATGGTCTGTACCCAGTTTTTCTCATAGCCGGCCGGGGCCTTGGGACCGAAGAAGACGTCCACCGAACCGTCGTTGTTCTTCTTCAAGTCTTTCTCCTGGCTGCTCACGCTCGGCGCTTTCTGGTCGGTCTGGATCATCGAGCGTGTTTGGTTGTCATAAACGATGACGGACCAGAAGTCTTTCACTGGGACGTTGGGCGGGAGGTGCATCTTGTAGTTCTTGCCGCCATCGAACGGGTTGCCACTCGCGTCCTGCACGGACCATGGATACTGCGAACCCTTACCGACCATCTTCATCTCCATCGCCGGAGTGACGCCGGTGGCGAAGTAGTAGTAGAAGATATAGCCATCCATGTTTGTCACGTTTGGTGACGTCTCAAACTTGTAGCCGCCAAAGAAGGGCAGCCGCCACGTGCTCTTCGGATAGAAGTAGGCTTCCGGCGAGCGGACTTTGAAAGCGATGGTTCGGGCGGTGACAGCGCCGATATTGGCGGCGTCGGCCAAGATCTTCTTCATCCGCTCATCTGGCGCGAAAGGCTTGCCCTTGACGATGCCGATGGAGGCGAAGAGGCCCAGCGTGGTCGGGTCGCTGCCGCCCGCGGGCTCTTCCTGGATAACCTTGTTAAGCATCTCCCAGAAGGTGTAATCGCCGGGCGCGACAAAGGTGGATGGGATGCCCGAACCATTGACAAACTTCATCGCTGGCGGATTCGCAGCGTCCGAGAGTTGGTAGATTTTGAGGTGTTTCTTTACGAGTTCGACACCGGGCTTGGTGGAGCCATCCACGACAAAGGCACGGAAGAAGAACCAGTTGCCGTAGGTACTGGGGCGCAGGACGACGTAGCCGGGAGGAACCTCGCCTTTGTAATCGGGAGGCAGGACAAGATACTTGCCACCTTTACCCCTATCCTCGCCAGTAATGCCGACATCGGCAACCCAGCGATACCAAAAGTCGTTTACACCGCCTAACACCTCGGGTGGGACCTCAAGAACTAGCGGGCCTTTCTTGGTGTCGATCCATATGAAGTTGTAGATCGTGTTGTCGTTGGCGGTGAGTTCCACGGTGCGCGGATCGACGAGGTTCTCCCATATAACGTCGGTTTGGTTGGCCGGCCCAAACTGCCCTAGCGATTCTCGCATGCCGGCCTGGTTCACGACCGGGATAGCCATTAGGTAAGCTTGCAAAGCACGGGAGCGGTCGAGGTTGTCGTAGATTCTTTCTACGGTGTCAGCCGAAGGGTAGCCGTAGGTGAGGTTGAGCGTGCCGATGGAGCTTTCAATCTTATCGGGCAACGCCACGCCGGGGGCAATGGGCGTGGAATATTTGAGGCTCGGATCGGCCGGGACCGAGTAGCGATCCTGAGCCAGCAGGCTGAGAGGGCTGGTGAGCAGTGTGGCGAACGCAGCGGCTAAAATGGTCTGTTTGTGTTTGGTTTTCATTGTCGAATTGTATTTGGTTTCGATTTTAGTTAGCAAAGGAAGATGGCGAGAACCACGTCTTACGTATTGCAATCTAACCGGCAACAGGGTGGTTGGTCGATGAATTGACCGCTGCTTCTGGTTAGATAGGGCGTTGAACTAAGTTTACTGAGCGAGACCACACTTCTAACTGGCATGCAGCCAGTATGCACATCCCACTCGGTATATTCCCACCGAAGCGTCAGTATACCAAGTGCACAGGTTGAATCAATCGAACTGTCGCGTTGAGGATTTAACGATGACGGATCACTCTGGTGCCAACTCTTCTCCTGCGACCCCAACCACACCCCCTACCAACTTCACTCCATTGGCGACGCAACTACTAAGCCTTCATTTGTTCTGCGTCATTGCTGAGAGAGAAAGTGCTCGCGGATGGACACTAAAGTTTCTCCTTTTTCGAGACGCAATGCAGTCCAACCGGTCACAGTTTTACGACCTCCAACTACGAGCGCACGGAAGTCCGCATGAGCCAGGGAGTCATCGCGCTCTAATCGAGTATGCCGTCATGTTCCCGTCAATCAGTCCCCGGGGAGCCTGGATGTTTCCGGATCATGCGAGCTTCGGTCCTTGTGAGTTTACCGCCGGCCAAGAACACGAAAAAAATCGTCCCCCAAATCGCCACGATCAAGCTTATGTTACGGTTTGGCCGTTTTCCCATGCGAGTGCGCGATCCTGTTCCATCATTGATCCAAAAGGGAGGAGGCCTGTAGTCCACAATTCCGTAATCGCCCGAACTTGAGTCTGAAGAAAGCCTCGTAGCACGCGACTGATGTTCAACAGGCACCTGGAGCCATTGCAATCGCTCAACTGGAGGAAGCCAAATTGCCTTGCGCACCACTCGCCCGTCGTGAACGCGGTAAAGTGGGAATGCCAAATGGTACAACCATAGTAAACCCACGCAAAAACCAAAGCACACCGTTTTGTTAAGCCGATTTCGATGCATTGCAATTTCTATTCGACAGAAAATTGATGATACTGTATTCGTTTCGTGGAAAACAGCAGTCCAAGTTGGATTAAGGGCTTTCCGCGCCAGAAGCGGCCAAGGGAACCAAACGTCTAAAATTACGCGGTTGCTGCCATGTGACTTGCCATTAGGAAACGCGCGAACAGCAATTAGCGTGCATTTTTTGTTATGCGACTTTTTGGGCGACAAACTCGCGGATAGCACATCATAAACGTTAACGTGCTGCAGTGTGACTATTGCGCGAGACAGATTATTTCGCCGCCTGTAGGTAATCTAACAGGCGTTGCTTTTCTCGCACGTAACTGAAATCATCATAAAGTGCAAAGCTTTGCTCGAATTGTTTGGAAATAGCACGAGGCGGCCTCTTTTTCGAGGGATCCTCGCGATTTAGCTGGGCTTCCTTATTTGCAAAGGCACGATCTGCAAGGTCGAACTTAACTCCCAGGCGATTGCCTTCTACCTGTAATCGCACCAAGTTGGCTTCTGCCACTGCACCCTGACTCCACACTTGTTGAAGGGTGGCAGCTCCTTGAAGAAGTCGCTGGTCAGCCAAGTTCACTTGAAACAACAAATCGTTATAACGCCGCCGTTCCCGCTCATACTGTCTTTCGTCACTACTTCTAATCTTTCCGCTCTTGTCCTTTTCCGGCTCCAGAGGCCTAGCTGCCGCAGCTTGCCCAGCCAGCAGTGTTCGCTGATTGACAAGCTGCGCTTGTGCGGCCTCTAAACTTAGATACGTTGCGGCTAACCGATCGTATTCGGATTTGGCGCTGTCCCACTTCTTGGCGATTTGATCGATCTGAGCTTGCTTCTGTTGCTCGGTCTCCCATTTCTGTGCCTCGAGTTGTGCCCTACGCTCGTCAGCTGCGTCTTTGGCCTCTCGATGGCTGGACTGCATTTCATGGAAGGCCTCTTCGCCTTTCTCGATGAGTTCTTTGTGTTCTTCCTGCACAGCATCATATTGCGCCATGAAGGCTTGCTTAGCGGCTGGCGAAAAATCAGTTAGAAGACGCTCCTTAATGCCCTTCCCCAAAGTGGCCTTAACCATCTGCTTGGCTGGACCTTCGATGTATCCCAACATGAGCCCTATAGCACGGCAAGCGACTTCCGTTTCCACATCAAGCGTTTCCCTTTTAGTTAGTTCCGCTAACGACTGACATGTGGTCTCCAAATCGACAAACACCTCAGCAAATTTTTTCTCACGCAGTAAGAGTCGTGCGCGAAGCAGCCGGCACCGAACCTTGTGTGGATTGCGCTGCAGCCATTCCCCGGCATAGGCCACCGCTTCACGCTGCTTGTGAAGTTCGACTAAGGCCAACATGTATGCATAGTGAACTGCATCGGATCCATTATCGTTTGGTTTCACCTTTTGCAATTGTGAATATCTTGCTTCGGGAGTCGTTTTCTTACCTGGCTGCCCATCGACCGCCTGAAAGATCTGCGTCACTTGATCAAGCACACTTTCCGCTAAAACGAAGTTTCCCATTTGGCTCGACAGCACTCCCCCCAAAAATGCCAACGAAGCGATCAATCTCGATATCGATCTGTATGTTAGATTGTTACTCCGCCGTCTTTCTCTCGTTGCGATCAGTTTAGTAGATTCATTCATGCTTTACTCTGACGCTCACAGTGGGTTTAGACATTACGTCTGTAATAAGCTGCTCTTTACAATCAGCAATTCGGCTCAAATGATCAATGACTTATAACCACTCGGCTCCACGACTCCGTTTGCAACACTTGGTTCGCCCGCCTTTTTCGATCTCATTCTTCATAGATTGAAGGAAATTGAAGTCCGGCCATCCGCAGGTATGCTGAGAGTATCCCACGATGATGCGCCGAGTGGCTGAAAACCCATTTCCGAATGCAATCCCCTTTGTTCATCGTGAACAGGATTTGCCCACCCATCTTTAACGACCACGGTTCATGCATAACAGAATCAGGCACGCCTGCAAGAGAGTCTATTACCGCTTCACAGCTCTTATCGAATGCAACTAAAAGTTGGCTCGCCAGTGTCACCTCTGGCGCGATGTAAGGTTCGCCATCAACGGGTGCGATATCAAATTCGCTTTGTGTGATGATGCCAGGAACCCAACCCATGATCTCCACCAGATGAGTCGCGTTCCACGCGATTGTGTGAAGTTCCCCTGCAGGCTTCCATTCCAGATTGTCATCTGAAATTCTCGCCAATAGCTTTCGCGTCATGGCCATCTCAACGGGTAATTCAGCAGTCATTAGTTCAGAGATCAGCATAGTATGGTCTTTGTTTGGAGGTCTCAGAGGTTCATGTTTTCGTGGGCGAACTTTTTTATTCCGGTTTTAGGGTTGCGCTAGCTGATTTTGGGGACTGATCTTAGGTTTGTCAAGCAAATTAATCTATGATTAATTAACCGTTCATGTATGAACCTACTTTCGAATCTCGCGCCACGCCGCTCGCTGATCCTCCCAGCAGAGCATAGCCGCAATCGGCCGCAGCCGCTTCTCGTGGATCTCGGGCTTACCTTTGGTGGCCGGCAGGTTGAGTAGCGCTTCCTGGATTTCCGGTGCTAACTGGTTGAGAGCCATGATCTGGCTCATCCGTGGCTGAGTCACATGACCACGCCGCGCTAGTTCAATCATATCGGATGCCTCCCCGGTGCGAAGCATCTCGTCGAAGCGAATGGCTAGTGCCATCAGCCTTGAGATGCGAGGTACCTTACTGGTTGGTCTGGGGCGCGGCGTTTCAGCGTTGGGATCGACTGGACTAATCGCGATGCGTCCCTGAGCGACGATTCTAATGTTCAGTTTGCGTTTTACAGTGACCATTATACCTCCTGGGCTTGTTGCTCCAGCGACTCAATGCCGCTGGAATGGAATGATATCGCGACGGTACAGTCGCTTTGATCGAACTCGACCTTTGAGACCAGTAGCGCCAACAACTGTGACTGTTCACGCATGGTCAGCGCCTCCCAGATACGATCGAAGTCAATAAAGGCTTCTTCGATCTCCTGTGTCGAAAGCTCTTGCTTCTCCAATTCCAACAGTTGCCGATTCACCTTGGCCAGTTGCTGCTGTGTCTGGTCGATTCGCTTCTGGATGTCGGCCAGGCGGTAGATGATCGAGTGGTTGGGTTGTTGGTCCATGACCAACTGCTGCACCTCACTGTGATCACGGGTAAGCTGGCGCGTAAGCTGAGTCTGATGGGATTCCAGCTCCTTTTTACCCTGCTTTGTGGCCTCCATCGCCTGGCGTGTGATCTCATCACGTAGTCTATTGTCTCGCGAGATCACTCGTACCTGGTCAACCACAGCCGCTTCGATCTCACCGGCCGGCAGTGAGGGGTGCTTGCAAGCTTGCCGACCACGTTTGATGGCTCGGAGGCAGGTGTAGTAGCGGTAGACAATCGAGTTCCGTTTGGTCA
>JBIIJD010000012.1:0-89863 GCA_044234105.1 Aureliella sp.
CCGCAGCCCACCCCGAGTCGATCCGCACCTACCGCCAGCAGGAATCACTGGCCCGCGCCGCCAAAACCAAGGCCCGTCGCGCCCTCCGTCGTCGGCTTCAACGCCGATAGCTGTGCCGAACGCTTACTCATCTCCAACAAATAGACCTCCAATGAACTTATTACCCGATGAAACAAATCACAAACTCTATTTTGCTGATACTGATTCACATGATTCTGGCTTCGCAGGGCAGCGCAATCATGCATATAAACTCATGATTTTCCCGTTAGGGACTTCCAATCATCGACTACCAACACTCACGACCTAAAGATTTTGGTCAGCTTGTCGGCGAATATGCGCTGGCGTATGGATATTTTCAACGCATTTACCATTTCACTGGAAGGGACTGAACCAATGACCGGTCTCAACGAATCTTTGTATTACTGGCCACAAAAAAGCAACTGTCAGGATAATAGCTAAAATTGGCGGAATGATGAGTAAAGGCATTCGTATATTTCGCGTGATAACGTATCTCCAATACATGAACGCGACGATGGCAGATACGGCAAAAACTACGGATGTCCAAAACATGCCATCCTCCCTACTCATGTCGACTCCGATAACGAACCCTGCCAGTATCACGACAACAATAGAAAAATACAATACTAAGAAGGTTGCCCAAAAGACTCCAACGATTGCAAAAAACGTACAGAACCAGCGCACGAGTATCGAGCGACTTATCATCTAGTCGACACCCTTTCTCGAAACCTGTCTCTGAGTAAACCGAGAACAACCGGATGGTCATCAATTGTTGTGTGTCTAATTGGTTGATTAGCTAAACTTGTAAGATCGTTTCGATTTAAGTCTTCATTTCCGTTTGACGGACCACCTATGAATTGATCACCAGGTGGCCAGTCGATAATGAAATTTCGCTGATACTGATTCAAATGAAACTGGCTTAGAGGGGGGCGTCGGTTCTCTGCACCAGTCGTATTATCCGTAATGGCATCGATGTAAGAGGTAAAGGCTAAGGTAAATGGTTGCGTGATGTCAGTGTGGTAGCCAAGCACATTAAGATTTAACAAATTGGCAAGATCGTAGGTCGAGCCACCACCGTGACTATAGCCGTAGATAGCCACGTTCGTCACGCCGCGATTTTGAATAGCGTCGACTACTTCTCTGTATGGTATGCCACGGTTCAATGGTATATCAATAAGCGGTGGAGATGTCTCCCAACCAATTTCGTCTTCGTTATACATGTGGACGTCGTAGTTTAGACTATAGAGGTCTATCGCTGACCTGAATATACCGTGGTTATTCGGTTCGAGAACCGGATCAGCAGGATCTTGGTTTTCACCTCCCAGTACTATCACAACCGACGTAAACGGATGAAATACCAGTCTGTCCGATGCAATTACAACGTTGTTCGTAGTGTCAATCAATCGGAGATCCAAACTGGATGTCGCTGTGCCGGTTCCAGGTGTTACCCACTCAACCCAAACGCTGGATTCGTACGCCCACCAATCTAACACGATGGGGCCTACGTTATTATTCGCGGCGAACAAAGGCGTTCCCTTGTTCCGCGAAGACCAGACGCGAATATCGTGCGACCCTCGTTCAAATTCTACTCGAATTCCCGGGAGTCCACTCATACCTGTGGCAAGCGAAACCTGAATTAGATCGTTTTCATTTTCGACATGCGCGTCAAGGCGATCTGGGGAACCATTTCCGTTATCATCATCTCCGTTGCGCCGTATATGGACTCCCGGGCTCTCTTCGTTGGCCTCAGCAATCGGACGCAATTGGAAAGGCTCGGTATAAGGCGTATAGCCCGTCAAATCCAGGGTAGTTACTGTCACTACGACATGGTCGAAGTGGACTAAAGTCGCCCCAAAGTCTGGGAGAACGATTGTAGATAAATCTCCCTCTAACCGATGCAGAGTAAGGGTTAGTATCCCTTGCCCACTGCCAATTCCTTCCATGAATAGAGTTGCCGGCAATTGATTGAATTGAGCGATTGTCCACCACCGGTCCGAAACGATCTGGTGGTCCTTAGTACGGGTATCCCAGACTCGAATGACATTGGCTGTGTAAGTCAAACGTACTACCAGTTGATTCAGTTCATCCTGAGGTAACCCATCTTGGATGAAGGCTAAATTGACGGGCTCAAGATCATCGTCAGGATTAGCTAGCGGACCAGCCAGGTCCAAATAGTCGGCGATGCCGTTTCCGTTATCGTCGTCGCGGTTGATCATCACAACATTGCCAGGAGCATCCATTTCAATCGGATCATCGGTGCCTGTAATCGTTCCGTTGTTGTTGGAATCAACATCGATATCAACTCGCGGATCATTGGCGAGTATCGTGACAACCCCAGTAGCCTTCGTGATATTGGCATTCACCGCGTTGCTGATGGTCAGAAGAAATGTTTCATCGGGTTCAGTTAAGAAATCATCGTTGATTTGGAAATTGAAAGACTCTAAATGCGGATCAGGTCCGCCGCCTGCAGGAATAGTGACAGTGCCAGAAACCGCGTGGTAATCGTAGTCTTCAGGGTTTTCAGGGTCCTCAGACCGAGTTGCCGATTGGTCGGCTAGTGTCCAGTCGAACGTAACTGGAAAACTACTGCGATTCGTCATAGTGACTGTCAGAGTAGCCGTACCGTCAGTTTCTTCGACAGTCACATCATCGACAGCCAGTGTCGGCAAAGGATCATTGTCGACAATGGTTCCCATGGCATAAGGGTCGTCTACGATAAATGCTGGATTCAACAAACCGAGTTCCCAGATATGGACATGGAATCTCTCAGTTAGTTCGTGCAAGCGATCACCGATGATTGGTACTTCAATGAACCTTTCAGTTTGTCCTGGTGCAAATTCCAATACGCTGGTCCATTCGTGAAAGTCCACGCCTTCAAATGCGGGAGGGTCTTCCGGACTGCCATCGATTAACAGTAGTGGTATCGAAGTCAAGCTAGTTCGCGGACTCGAAATCGTGGCGCGGAAACGAGCGACCGGCAACGTGTTGATGGGCCAGGATACATCTCCCTCGGTCACCGGATCGGCATCAAAGATGGCCACGTGCAGATCGTTTTCAAAGATGGTCACTTCAGTTGAACCTCTGGCCCCGTCCGGAGAGCCCACCTGCACGGTAAAAGTTTCGTCCAGTTCATCTAACGTATCATTGATTATGGTCAAGTTGACGGCTTGTTCCCCTTCAGCCGTGTCGGTGAAGTTGACCGTGCCACTGGCGGGAGTAAAGTCGCTGCCAGCCGATGCTGTGCCGTTAGTGGCGTTCCAACCAACCGAGAAGCCTCCTTCCACATAATCCCCAGTATAGCCAATGTGTATCGTCAGCGTGCTATTTTGACCTGGATTCGTCAAGTGTCCCTCGAATGTCGAGTACTGCTGATACTTGATATAAAACTTGCGTTCGGTACCGCCTTCCCCTTCGGCAAACATTTCGTCAAGTATCTCACCATCGGCAAAATAGTCGGCCAGAGCAGCCGGACCTACGTTACGCTCTTGCAGCCAATCGAATTCTCGGACGTCGATCGTCGGTAGATTGGCTGATGCCAGCGCACTGTCGATCTGAGCTTGCAGCGTTTCGGCTCCCAGATACTGAGCTTCTTGACGGATCTGGCTGATTGTAGCTGCCGAACTGTCGTTCAGCGCCGAACGCCAAGTGTCGGCTTGAATGTGCTGCTGGATTTGACTGGCACTCAGCCCCAGGTCGTCTTGCCAATCCTGCCCAAATAGGACCGTGCCATATTGGTTGATCGAGCTGATCGCCACGTTGGGCGAGTCGCTGCTGGCGGTCAGCAGTCTGCGATTCTCCAGGATTTCCAGGTGGGGTGTACGCCGACGATTGGCGGATAATATCTGGCGATTAGTCTTGCGTCGCTCGCTCATCTGGGATCTCCTGGTTGATTACTGAGGACTACTGGTTGGTGTGGGAACAGGGCGTTGTTGAGGCTGCTTGGGTTGTGTCGGATCGGTGACAGAGTCGCTGACCGCTCCGTCGGTCAGCTTCTGACAAGATCCTTGCCAAGGTGCTGGAAAACCATACGCTTGAACTGGATGGACGGTATGGAGTGGAGCGGTTGATAGTTTCGGATCGCCGGAGCGATGGGCAGCGATTGACTGTTTCGGATCGGCGGAGCGATCCGCGACGATGTCGCAGCGGTAGTCTTCGAATTTTCCGCTCGGGCTGCGAGCGATGGAATCGACATAGTGAATGGTTATCTGGAACGGATAGCCCAGGCCGGAAACGAGCGTGTTGCGGACGACAGCCTGCTCGTCAGCCGTTAGCGGCCTGGTGACACGCAGGTTCACATCCAGCTCGGTCAGTGAGCGCTGTACCACTTGGAACTGACGCACACAGGTCAGCTCATCTAGGCCTTCGATATTTGTATCCATGCAGGGCCAACGTCTCTGGCCGTTAGGCAAAATGAACATATTGCGCTTGCGTCCAAGAATACGGCGCAAGACGGGAAGGCCGCGTCCGCAACTGCACGGTGGGCCGACTTCGGCATAGTCGCCTATGTCATAGCGAATCAGCGGCATGGCAAAATTCTGCAAGGTGGTGATGACTACTCGGCCTACTTCCCCTGGACCACAAAGTCGCCCCTGGTCGTCCAGCACCTCTAGCAGCACGTTTTCGGCTTGAACATGGTAGTGCTCTTCGACCTCGGGACACTGGATGGCGATGTAGCCGATCTCTTGTGTGCTATAGACGTCCGACACAGGCACATTCCACATTTCGCGGCACAACCTGCGCACGTGCGGCTCTAGCACTTCGCCAAAGGTACGGACTTCGCGTAGGCGGCTAAGCGGTCGTGAGCCATCCACGCTCTGGCAAGCGTAGCTACGGCGATCTGCGTAGCTACCGTCGCCAGACGGTGGGATAGAGCCCACGCTCTGGCGAGCGTAGCTACCCTGGAGAGACTGCTGGCGGAAGTGCTCAATCAGTGCTACGACGACCGACGGGTAGGTCAACAAGTAGTCCGGGTCTTGCTCGATCAGCCACTGCGCTTGCTGTTCGACGTTCGTATGGATATCCAGCGTGGCCGCTGGACCGGTGTGGACGATGTCCAGAGTGCCAAGACCCCAATTGTCGTTGGCGAACTGGCCCTGCTGACCGCAGGCGCGGATCGAACACAGTTTTCCGCTAAAGTCGCGTTTTGCCCACAAGTGTTGCCGCAACGTACAGGCGCTCCACATCATCCGTGTGACGGTAGTGCCAAGGGTCACTACTGGAGTCGCTGTTGATCCGGAAGTTGACGATGTGGAGATCTGACCATGATCGCTGCGCATGGGCGAGCAGTGAAGCTCTGTCCCCGCCGCTTGAATGTCATCACGCGTCAGCAGCGGAACGTCCAGCCAATTTTCGTAGCTTAGCGTGGATGCGCAGTTTAACGGGGGGGGCTTACTGAAGGAGATAGGAAGGATTGTGCGCCAGAGTCCACGTTCTGTCGAGCACAGCTACGGTCTCGCTCCCGATAGAAGGGGACATGCTGGTAGGCATGCTGGACAATGCGCTGAAGCTGTTGCCACTGGAACTGGCGCAGCTTTTCGGCTGGCAGCCACTGAGATTGCTCCAGTTGGAACTGGACCGCTAGAAGCTGCGAAGCCCGAGAGGTCGGGATCGCAGGCCACGACGCATCAGTGATTCGACTTGCCACGCTGAGCATGAGAGTATTCCTCGTGCGACGCAATCTATGCGACTTCGGAACCGTAGTCAAGAAAATTCCCGAAAGATTTCTTCAATTAGATTCCGGTTCGTTGAAAACACCCATGCAATTTCCAAGTTGAACTAGCGATTTGCCCTAGCAAAACTCTCAGGTCCCACAGCAATCCAACCTTTGGTCGGTTACAATGAATCGATTCGTTGGTGAGGCTGGATTTCCGGTTGACAGGAGTCGAACCAGGGGGTGTCGTGCATGAATTCTTCGCCTAATCGATGATGAGTCTAGGAGTTGAATGAGTGTTATCCAAGTCGGTGGTCCGATATCTGATTCATTTTTTGGTCTTAATACTGGTCGTCTGGGGTATCGCTCGTTCGGTTCAGAACTCGGCGCAACAGCTCAGCCAGCAACAGACACAGCTTGAGCGGCAGATTCAGGAATTGGAGAGAGAAAAAGCGAGTTTAGCTGATCAATCTGCTGCACAAAAGTTGAACCAGCAGACTGCCGATTTGCGTCGACAGATTCAAGATTTTTGGAAGGCTGATTGGAAGTATCTCGTTCTTGGTGGATGCGTCTATGCGGTGGGTATGATCCCAGCGGCGGTGTATTGGCAAATTTGTTTGCGTGCTTTGGGGCAGAAAGTCCCATGGCAGTTGGCGCTGTGGGGTTACTTCTATGGAAACTTAGGCAAGTATTTTCCGGGTAAGGCGATGGTGATCGTTTTGCGATTGGCCGCATTGGCCCCGTTTGGTGTGCGCCGCGTGGCGACAGTGATGACGATCTTTATCGAGACCTTGACGATGATGGCGGTGGGCGGAGCGGTGGCAGCCGTCAGTCTAATCCTGTTGAACCTGGATAGGCGACTGACCCTGTTAGCTGCAGCTCTGTTGGTAGGTACTTTTTTGCCCACGTTTCCGCCGCTGCTGCGCTACTTGCTCAGCCGGCTGCAACCCGGTGTTGACGTTTCGACTTTGCAGGAATGGTCCTCGCGACTGAATCTTCGGCTATTGATGAAAGGTTGGGCGATTCTATGTTGTACCTGGCTGTGCTTTGGATTAAGTTTGGGTTTCGTGCTGAAAGGCATACCCAGTGTCGAATTGGACTGGGTAGTCGGTGAACGCTTTTGGCTGAGCGCTTTTGGAGCTTGTGCACTGGCGGTCGTGCTGGGTTTTGTGTCGTTGGTGCCAGGAGGTGCCGGTGTGCGTGAGGTGGTCCTGTCGATGGTCTTGGCACCGGTAGTTGGGCCAACGGCGGCACTTTGCTGTGCGATTTGGCTTAGGATAACTTGGCTGGCTACCGAATTGATCTTGGCTGTATTGTTTTATTTCCTTAAAGGTACCACTGATAGGGGAGCGTAGGCTTCGAGTGATGAAGTTATCGATTGTCGTTCCGGTGTTCAACGAAGAGAAAAGTCTGGTCGAGCTGCGCCAGCGGATTGCTCAGGTGGCCAGCTCGCACGGATATTCCTTTGAGCTTTTGCTGATCGATGATGGGTCAAGCGATGGATCGTGGCGAATCATCGAGCAACTGAGTCAGCAGCATTTGGAAGTTCGAGGCATCAGATTCCGGAGAAATTTCGGCAAAGCATCCGCTCTCGCGGCAGGTTTCGAACGATCCAAGGGCCAATTTGTCATTACCATGGACGCCGACTTGCAGGACGATCCGTCTGAAATCCCACGGTTGTTGGGCGAGCTGGATCATGGGTTTGACGTGGTATCAGGATGGAAGCGGTCGCGTTTTGATCCTTGGCACAAGGTGATTCCTAGTCGCATTTTCAACGCTTGGATCAGCCGTCTAACCGGTGTTAAGCTGCATGACCATAATTGTGGCTTAAAAGCGTATCGTCGAGAAGTCTTGGGCGAGATTCAGCTATACGGTGAAATGCACCGCTTTATTCCTGTGCTGGCGGCATCGCGAGGGTTCCGAGTGGGAGAGATGGTGGTCCAGCATCACCAGCGGAAGCATGGTGTCAGCAAGTATGGCATCGAGCGATTTGTCAAAGGTTTTTTGGATTTGATAACCGTCTACTTTTTGACAGGCTACGGCAGTCGTCCACAACATCTGCTAGGTTCACTAGGTCTGGCCAGTCTTGCGCTGGGATCATTGGGATTGTTTTTGTTGAGTGGTGGTTGGGTGATGACTCGTGTGGTTGATGGATGGCCGCTACTGCATTTACACCAGAAGGCAAGCTTTTATTTTTGTATTTTGGCGGTGTTGCTCGGCATTCAGCTTGTCAGCCTAGGCTTCTTGGCCGAATTGATCACGGCATTGATGCGTCCGTCGCGATCTCCTTACAGCGTGGCAAATGACACGGGACATCGCTTGCAAGCAGCCAGTTGCCAGGAAGATGCTGAGGAACATAGTTGAGCAAGGAAGCAATGTCTATGCCGGTTGAAATTCTTGAGAAAGGCGGTCGGTCGTTCACTGTTCGCTGGTTGATCCTATGGCTGTTGCTATTTGCCGCATCTTTGCAGGTGGTGCGTATCTGGAATGTCCGCTCGAATACCGGAGAAACTCCTTTCTTGAGCGCCAATGATCGCAGCAGGTGGTGTACGATCCTTGCGCTGACGGTCAATGGTACTTATGCCATTGATCAAGTGATCGAAATCCGCGATCCGAACACCAAGCGGCGAACCTGGGATACCATCGATAAGGTGCGGCATCGCGGACCTGATGGAAAGCAGCATTATTACAGCAGTAAACCGCCGCTGTTGCCAACTATGTACGCAGGGGTTTACTGGTTGGTTCGATCCACAACGGGAGCCACTTTGACTGGGCAAACATTTTTTGTCGTTCGGTGGATGCTGCTGCTGGTGAACTTAATTCCGTTGATCGGTCTGTGGTGTTTGATGTTGCATTGGATCAGACAAGCGAAGCTGGACCGCTGGCAAGCTGTGGTTTTGGCTGTGTTTGCTCTGGCAGGAACGTTTCTATCAACCTTTGTGGTGACGCTGAACAACCATTTACCAGCAGCCGTCGCCGCTGCAATTTCGTTGGAGGCGATGCGCAGGATTGTTGTCGACTTGGACCGGCGAAAGCGATGGTTTGTACTGGCGGGAGTAGCCGCTAGTTTTGCAGCGGCAAACGAGTTGCCGGCGCTCAGTTGGCTGGTTGTGACGGGATTCGTCCTAGTGGTGCATGATTGGCGCAAGGCATGTAGTTGTTATGCGCCGGCACTTTTGCCGGTTGCCGTCGCGTTTATGGCTACCAATTATTGGGCTCACGGAACTTGGCGGCCAGCCTATTCGCAGCGCGACATGGGAGCGTGGATTGCGCGGGTGGATCAGCCAGCGCCCGCAGATTGGACGCAACTGGATTTGCAGCCAGCCTTGCAAGTATTGCACTCGCAAGGCTATGCGATAAGTGCTGGGGCGCAGGTGCGACCCGGGCGTCGAAGTGAGGTGTGGGAGCTGTGGGATGAAGAGTCACAATGGCGATTTGCATTAAAGGCTGATCCATCGGGGATGCATATCGACGTTTATCACTGGGGGGATTGGTACGACTATCCCGGCAGCTACTGGATGGATGGTCGCAAGCAGGGAGTGGATCGCGGCGAGCCCAGTCCGCTGGTGTACGCTTTCCACTGCACCCTGGGGCATCACGGAATTTTTAGCCTGACACCATTTTGGTTCATGGCAGTTGTGGGTGGTTGGCGGGCTTGGCGAGACGTGAAATGTAGCGCTAGTGGTCAATCAGAACGCTGGTTGGTTGCAGCAATTGTATTTACTAGTTTGGTGGTTCTGGTTTTTTACTTAACACGCCCATTGGAAGATCGCAACTACGGTGGAGTGACTAGCGGACTGCGATGGATCTTTTGGCTGGCACCGATGTGGTTCTGGTTGGCTGTGCGCGGGATCGCGCCAATGAAAAAGATTTGGATAAGAGGGGTTATTAGTGTCCTGCTGGCCATCAGCGTTTTTTCGGCGATGTATCCGTGGGTAAATCCGTGGACGACTCCATGGCTCGTTCGCTGGATTCCTCTTTCAAGCCAAGATAGTCCAGCCAGCGGCGCTGTTTCTCGGTACCCGCAGAAATCCTTTCGGCTGGTTGCTCCGTCTGCTGCTTTTCCAATTCCATACGCTCACGAGCCAATTTGGCTCGTTCCATCGACAGATCGATCTCTGCCTGACGCAGTTTAGCTTCCCACTGCTGTTGAATGTCTTTTAGTTTTTGGCGTTCTTGCTGAATCAACTGATCGGTATCCAGCATGGCCGCCAAGCCTGCAGCACCGATGGCCACACCATCACGCGCTTCGGACTGAGTGCGTACGATTTCTCGCAGTTCTTCGATCTCTCGATCACGTCGAGCGATTTCATGCTCGGTGGTTTCAATGATCTGGCGAACCTCCAAACGCTGCTCGGCGTGGGCATCAACCTGAACATCGTTATCGCTGTTTGCGTGGGTATTGGCGTCGGCAAATTCATCTTCGTCTAGCTGTTGAAGAATCATTTCCTTGCGTTGTTCCCACGACATCTGTTCGTGGCTTACGATGTTGCCCAGCGTGGACGCTTTAATGTTGCGGGTGGTCTGCGCGGCCAGGCGGGCTGCCAATTCTTCGTTTTGTTGACGCAGATCTGCCATTTCGGATAGGACCTCATTCAACCTGGATTTCAGTCGCTGAGTGTCCTGATCTGCGTTGCCACCTTCATCACCAGCCGAGACGGCAATCGGCGAATCCTGTAAAAGTTCGATCTGGGCATGGGCGGATTCAAGGAGATCGCGTGCATCGCTGGCAAACTCCTCAAGCCGCTGAATCTCTTGTCGGGCCTGGGTCAGTTCATGGTACAATTTAGCGTCAGCCGACAACTTGGCGGCGCTCTCAGATTGTGAGTCGCTGAGTAATCGCTCTTGCTGAGCGATTCGTTCGCGCTCGACCTGCAGAAACAACTCGGCTCGCTGAGCGCGAATCGACTGGGCAAGTGTCTTGCGCTGTTGAGTCAAACGTGCTTCGCGTTTTTTCAGCAGTCGAAGTCGACGGACAATTTTGCGTTGTTTGAACTCCAGGGCGACAGAAAGCTGTTGCAATTCGGCCTGAGAACGTCCCAGTGCCTTGACGCACTCTTTCAGGCCAGGCATGCCGTCGGCAGTGCGATGCATGAAGCCACGCAGTTCGGCGAACCACTGCGTCAACGAGTTCTCCATGATGACGCAAAGATGGTCTCGCAACTGCTGGTCTGCTTGGGTTAGCTGACTGTCAGGGTCCAAGATGTCCGAGCCAGGGACGTGAACGTCTTGCACGAGAGTCGATTGACCTGAAATCCCCTGTTGGGATTGCCGCTGGTTGGTAGGATCGGGAGAAGGGCAGGGGATGGACTGCGAGTGGGAAGACTGGACGCTGCCAGCCAGTTTTTCGATAGAATCTAGCAGTTCGGCGGTTGAGCTTGGTGGGCGGTGCGCACGCTTAGCGCCCGGATCTTTTTTGCCAAGACGCTCCCTGAGCGCGGCGGTTAGATCCGCCATTTCCTTGGCGTTGGGCGGTTTTCTTGTAGGCATCGCGTAACTCGTTCCAGCTTGGAATTCGAGTGATTTAATTCAGCAGTCCTACCCTCATTCCTAGTTCGAGTTTATAGGTAGGGCAAAGTAAATGACCGTCAGTTATGGCTGTGCAACAGTGAAACCTCTAGGCTAAAATAGGGTCGTAACGATAATACGGCGTTTAACAGTGGGCTTGGCCCCTGAGTCTGTACTGGCACGCCGCGCCTAAAACGACTGAAAATTCAGCTTATGTCCAAGAAAAATCTACCCGATCCGCCCCAATTTGAACCCGCTATGGAAGAATTGGAGAAGATAGTCAGACGATTAGAGCAGGGAGGAAACTCGCTGGACGATGATTTGACCGATTACACTCGGGCGATGTCGCTTGTCAAAGTCTGTCACGATCGCTTGGCAAAGGCTGAGCGGTCGATTGAACTGCTAAGCGGTGTAAAAGCTGACGGAACACCGGTTACCCAGTCGCTGGAGGATGCGGTTCAGAGCTTGGAGGAGAAGCAGGGGGATCGCAGCCGACGCCGAAGCGCCCGCCAAGACGACTCACTGTTCTAGGGCTGGCCGTTTCGAATTAGATCAACTTAAGGCGGATGTCTCTTCGGGAAAACTAGAAAAGCGATGCAGCAAACCCACGTCAGTTCGTTTCCGGAGCTATTGCGGACCTATCAGCCCGAAATTGATCGAAGTTTGGATCTTTACACTTCCGGCTGTCAGGGCTGCCCGACGCGTTTGACCGAAGCGATCCGCTACAGCGTGATGGCTCCTGGCAAGCGACTGCGTCCCGCCTTGGTTTTGCTAGCTTGTGAAGCCATCATGGGGCAGTGGCAGAGAGCGCTGCCGGCAGCGTGTGCTGTCGAGATGATTCATGTTTATTCACTGATCCACGACGATCTTCCTAGTATGGACGACGATCACTTGCGTCGCGGACTGCCCACTTGTCACATTCGCTTTGATCAGGCCACTGCGATTCTGGCAGGGGACAGTCTTCAAATGCTGGCTATTGAGGTGTTGTGTAACCACTTGCCAGCCGATAAGGCGTTGCTTTGTTGTCGCATTCTTTCCACAGCAGCCGGTCGAAGCCATCTGGTTGGTGGCCAAATGGACGACTTGGCGGCAGAGGGACGATTTGGAGCTTGCGACGGGCAGCCGCAAAATCCCTTAGACTTTCTGAAGCAGATTCACCGTCGCAAGACTAGTGCTCTGATCGAAGCGAGCCTACAGATGGGGGGGGTGATCGGTGGAGCGGATTCCAAAATTTTGAATTGCCTATCCGAATATGGCCAGCGGATCGGCTTGGCCTTCCAGATTGTGGATGATTGTTTGGATTTGGAATCCACCGCCGACCAGATGGGCAAGGCGACTGGCAAGGATTCGCACCTGGGCAAGCTAACTTACCCAAGTTTGTTGGGCTTAGCCGAATCCCGCAGTCTGGCGGAGGGTTTAATTGGTGAAGCTTGCCAATACTTGGCGGTTTTAGAAGAACGAGCAGCTAAACTAATTGCACTGGCTCAATTTGTCGTCGACCGAAACCGCTAGCTCGGCTAGATTTTCCGGGTAACCAACTAACTTACATCAAAGATCAACGATCCCATGAAATTTCCAATTCTAGAACGAATCGAATCGGCTATTGATTTGCATTCGATGAGCCTACCCGAGCTTCAGCAAGCGGCAGACGAAATTCGGCAAGTGTTGTGTGGGTTGTTGAGCATTCGATCGGCTCACTTTGCGTCGAATTTGGGAGTAGTCGAATTGTGTTTGGCTCTCCATAGCGTATTTGATTTTCGCAAGGATCGATTGATCTGGGACACTGGCCATCAAATCTATCCTCATAAACTGGTTACAGGTCGTTACTCGCAGTTTGAAGGGATTCGCACGCGGGGTGGGTTGATGGGATATCCCAACCCGTCAGAGAGCCCTTACGATCTGTTGATGACCGGGCATGCCGGTTGCAGTGTTTCGACTGCGCTGGGTTTGAAGAGCGGCGACGATTTGATGGGGCAATCAGAACGTCGCAGCGTTGCGGTGATCGGCGACGGTGCCTTTCCTTCGGGCATCGTCTTCGAAGCCATGAATAATGCCAGTGAGTTGCAGAGCAAGTTGTTGATCGTGCTGAACGATAACCGAATGAGTATTTGCCCCCGAGTCGGTTCGATGGCTCGGTATCTTGATAGGCTGAGGTCTAATCCCTATTACACAGGTCTAAAGAACGAAGTTGTCAAAATGTTGGGCCATGTACCCGTCTTGGGCGATCCCACTGAACGATTTTTGGCGCAAGTCAAGGAGAGTATTAAAGCGGGTTTGCACGGTGGCATGTTGTTTGAAGAGTTAGGTATTCGATACGTTGGCCCCATCGACGGTCATAACATTGGCCTGATGCGCAAGTATTTGAAAATGTTGGACAACGAGAAAGGTCCAGTGCTACTGCATGTCGTGACGGAAAAAGGGCATGGTTACCAGCCAGCCGCAGCCGATCCCGTTTTCTTCCACACTCCGCCCGCCTTTGAAGACCAGCAAGGACAAGCCAAGGTCCTCAATAGCGGCGGCTCGCCAGCATTTACGAATTTCGCGCGCGACGCCATTGGATACTCGATGCAACGCGATCCACGAGTGACTGTGTTGACGGCAGCCATGTGTCAGGGCAATAAATTGGAGCCGGTGAGAGAAGAGTTTCCCGAGCGGTTTTTTGACGTTGGGATTTGCGAGTCTCACGCCGTGGCCTTTGCTGCTGGACAAGCCAAAGCGGGAATGAAGCCGATCGTCGCCATCTATAGCACCTTCTTGCAGCGCAGTTTTGACCAGATTTTTCAGGAAGTCTCTCTGCAAAATCTGCCGGTAGTCATGATGATGGACCGTGCCGGACTTGCCGGACCAGATGGGCCCACTCATCATGGAGTGTTTGATGTTGGCTACATGCGTCTGTTCCCCAATATCATTTCTATGGCTCCGGCTGATGGAGGCGAACTGAAGGCTATGTTGGATTTTGCTCTGGAGCAGGATCAGCCGACAGCCATACGCTACCCAAAAGCGACAGCCAAGGACCTTGGGTTGAGCCAACAGCCCATCGAACTGGGCAAAGGTCAAATCGTCCGCTGGGGAACCGACGGTGCGCTGATCGCTCTGGGGCCGATGGTTGAAATGGCTATGCAGGCTGCCGAGCAAATGTCGCGCCAGGGCATGGAAATTGCCGTGATCAACCCGCGTTTCATCAAGCCGTTGGACATAGAATTATTCGAGCGAATTTTTAGCCAGTGCAAGTTTGTGATCACCTTGGAAGAAGCTGCTTTGATGGGTGGCTTTGGCAGTGCCTTACTGGAAGCCGCCTGCGATCATGGCTGGGACACGACTCGCATGCGCCGCGTTGGCATTCCTGATAGGTTCATCGAGCACGGAGAGCGCGATGAGTTGCTGGCCGACCTGGGGCTATCGACCAGTCGCCTCGCTGAGGCATGTGTCGAGATGTCGGGATCGCGTTCACAGGTCGAAGCTGGCGACCACTTGCAGGTTGGTTCGATCGGTGAATAGTTCCCTCATGCAGATTCCAGCTCCCTGGGCAAATCAATCATCGCGTCCCCGAGTGGCCGTATTGGCATCAGTCAATCGCCTGCGCGTCGCCAGTCAGTTGGATCGTGTCATCGAAATTCTGCAGAGGTCTGCTGAAATCGTTGCCGTTGACGAGACTGAGAGTTTGGATTTAAACTCCACTCAGCTTGATCTAGTAGTAGTGCTTGGTGGTGACGGCTCAATCTTGTCGGCGGCGCGGCGCATGGGGCTGAATCAACTGCCGGTGATAGGAGTGAATTTGGGCCGATTAGGCTTCCTGGCAGCGCTGGATGAAAACGAATTGGAGCAGGTCTGGCCATCAGTGTGCTCAGGCGAGTATCCTGTGGACAAGCACTTGATGTTGCAGTGTTCAATCGTTCGTCAGGCTGCGCCAGAGCGAAAGCAAACGGGTGATTCAGTTGAAAGCAATGCTGTGCAATTGGCGCTGAATGAAGCTGCGATATTAGGTGGTCCACCCTATTCGATGCTGCAAATCGATCTCTATATCGACGGGCATTTCGCCAGCACTTATAGCTGCGATGGATTGATCATTAGTACACCGGTCGGTTCCACGGCACATAATTTATCGGCGGGCGGTCCGATACTGCATCGTCGACTGGAGGCGGTGGTGATCAGTCCAATCAGCCCGCACACACTTACCATGCGACCCGTAGTAGATCAAGCCGATCGCGTTTTTGAGATGTTTGTGCGGCAGGGACATGCTACTGTTTCGGCTGTATTTGATGGCCGAGTTCTTGGGTTGTTGGCCGAAGGGGATTGTTACCGTATGCAGCGAGCCCCGGTGGCATTTCAAATGGTTAATGTGCCCAGCAAGAACGAGTATCGCACACTTCGGCACAAGTTAGGCTGGGGCGGTAATCCTCGCAATCGTACTTAAGGCCGTTTCCAAGCCTTCACTTTTTCTCCACCAACACAGACAGTATTGCTTGAGCATATAGGCGATGGCCAAAATCGTTTGGGTGGTTCAGGCCATTGCCGGTCAGATCGAGGTCATGTTTGTGACGCAGTAGCAACTGCCAGACCTCAGTCAGATCAGCCAAAGCGACCCCCGGTCCGGTCAGTTTTCGCAGTTCGTCGCGATACCGGGCAAACATCTCTCTGGGAGTGTGAATCCACTCCGCATTTCCCAACATGGAAGCGACTAATAAGATGTCTGCTTCCGGAAGCCGGGACTGGAAGGTGGCAACCAGTTGTCTAGTCTGTTGTGCATACCAATCTGGATCACGCCGACCAACGTCATTCATGCCATAGGCGATGATGATCAGATCGGGCCTGGCGGCGATCATGGCTTCGGTATCCTGGTTGCCATTCGCAACGCTCCAGCCCGCCACAGCGCGATTGGTCAGAGCGACTTGGCAGTTGAATGTGTCCTGAATTTGAGCGGCTACTAGCTCCGGATAGCCCATCTGGTACGGTGGTGCAAAAGAAACAAACGATGCGTCTAGGCCCGTTGAAATACTATCACCGCTAATAGCGATATGTAGCGGTTGCCCACATTGCAATTTAGCTAAAGTGCGCTTCATAAGCTCGGGCTGGTAACAGTTCGTCGAATCGGCTGGCGCGTCACCTGCTAGCTGGCCCGCGCGTTGGTAGTTAATCTCGATATTGCGATCATGAAACCAGCGACCGGGTTGGTAGAGCAAATTTTGTTGCGGGTCACTGGCTCGATGGCGATAACTATTAGGAGTATCGCTGGGAGGGAACATCTGTTCCGCTGAGATGCTATCAAGTGGCAAACTGCCTGGAAAAATCAGTGTGCGACGATCTTCACAGAGCGTCCAGTCGCGGCCTTCCATCAGGGGCCTGGAGGAACTGGCCACTGTTACCGCCAGTACTTTCGACGCTTCAAAAGCTAGGCGAGCAGTAGGAGGCTGAGCTTCGGCGACTTGAATCAGTACACTGCTTTCACGATAAACGACGGAAGAATTCCAAGAGGGTTCCAGCAGATGCAGCTCGGGAAGTGCTCGCAGAACTACTTCGTGATTCGGGCGCGGCTGGTTGATCAGTGGCAGAACTGATGCGAACCAGAGAGCAGCCGCATTGCGCTGGCCAATGCCAGTAAAGTGACGCCGCGAATTTGGGCCGCCCCGATGCTCGCCATCTAGCACATCGGTATCCGGTCCTGGCAGAAATCCAGGCTGCGCGACCAATCGTTCGATCGCTTGACGAATGCGACTCTCACCTGCTGGATCGTTGTAGACCGTCGGATGCAACGTGGACTTGGCCAACAGCCATGGTGTGCTGTAGCCCCAAGCTTTGCTGGCAGCATCTCTCAACGTAGTTATATTCTTGAAGTAGTCATCGACCGACACTCTACCGATCACATCCGATTCACCTTGCTGCCACAAGACGGATCGAAAAGGTTTTAAATTGCGACCGGTCTCCGCCAACTGTGCAAATAGATTATTATCTGGTTGCCATTGCGCCGAGGATGTCCCGCCGTAGGCAACGTTTGCCATTCCAACAGGAACTTGCAGTGTGGAGACAAGCAGATCACCGAATGCAGGCCAGATAGAGCCGCCATCACTTTGATCAGCGGTCGGTTGAGGATCATTGGCAACCTGCCATTTCATGGTTCGAAAGTTGTACGCTGCAACCCGCCTGCCCGCATCAGACACTTTGAGTATTTCTTCGTTGGTATTGGTTGCGTAGGACTGTCCGGCAATCAGAAATAGCTCACCTACTCCGACAGGTTGAACGCTTCCTTCAGCTATGGTCTGGCCATTATTCAAGCAGCGGAGATCCAAGTGATACCATCCACCAGCGCTGATTCTAGCCAGTGCGGTAACTGTCGTACCATTGACCAAGAACGGAATGCTCTGCCAATCATTTGGTTGCCCAGTCATCTCTGGAAAAAGCCGTGTTCGATACTGTAGTGTGTCGAATTCAACCACCCTGCCAACAAAAGTTTCCGCAATAGTGTACTGTATGCGCACATCGGCGTACCCGGTTGCAGCCCCACCCGGCTGATGCCCGTGCGCGAATTGAGGTACATAGCCCTTCCGCTGGACCACCTGATATGGTCGCGGATCAACGATCGAGATGGCTAACGCAACTTCAGCATTGATAGTTTTTGTGGTAGCGATCTCTTCCAAGGGAGCAGCAGTTGCTATCGCAAAAAATAGCCAGCCTGAAATTAAGTACAGAAACCAAAAGGTGGCACTTCTAATCGCACTAGATATTATCATTCCGCAACCAGCCCATGAAGTTCGCCAAACATAAGAAACTCCGATTGATAGGGTACATCGAAACGACACTGCGGGCTGAACGATTAGTAGCAATTCTTTTGGCCAGTTACATTGCCTGTTCCGTTTAATTGTAGCGATGCCTGAAATTAACGCCAAAGGGTTTTCCAAGCATGATACCAAGTGGTATCAGTTTTACATTCCTGCATCCGAATAGCAAAGACTCCAAAGTCGTGCGACAAAGATCATTTAATTGCAGAGTTTCGGGCATATTTGGCTTAGTCCTCGGCCTTGCTGCCATCGCCGCACATCTTGACGATCCGAGGATCAAACCGGGCAAGGATATCGACCAGGTCTTGCTGTTGCGACATGACGACATCGATATCTTTGTATACTCCCGGCACTTCGTCGGCTCCGGCAGACAGGACTTCAATGTTGCGATCTGCTAGCTGCTTTCTCACGGCTGGAAAGCTGAAGTTGTTTTTCCCCTCGGTACGGCTCATTCGGCGTCCGGCACCGTGTGAGGCCGAATCAAAACTGTCGGGATGCCCTTTGCCAGCTACCACGTAAGCAGGCGAACCCATCGAACCTGGGATGACACCTAGCACACCCGGTCCGGCTGGAGTGGCTCCCTTGCGATGCACGATCACCTCGCGACCGTTGTGATTCTCTTTCCAAGCGAAATTATGATGGTTTTCAACCCCAGCGATAATGTTTGCTCCAGCGATTTCAGATACCAATTGGTGAATCACATCATGATTGGCTGCTGCATAATCGCCCATCAGATTCATAGCCAACCAGTATTCTTGGCCTGCTTCACTGTCCAGGTCCAACCATGCCAGTCGGCCCAGTTCGGCATAATGCTTGGGCAGTCGCCCGCGAGCAATATTGCTATAGGTATCGCACACTGCGCTGCCTGCACCACGGCTGCCACTGTGGCTGAGCAGCGCGATGTAACGTCCAGCTTTCAAGCCCAGCGCAGGTTGATCCGTTGTCAGTTCAAGTTCTCCAAATTCGACAAAGTGATTGCCAGAGCCGGAAGTTCCTAATTGCTTCCATGCGCGATCCCGCTTTTCACGAGTCACTCGAGTCACGTTCCAATCCTGATCCATCACTGCATGATGCTGCGGACGTTCATGTTCACAGCCAACGCCAAATCGTGTTCCGCGCTCCAAGGCGTTTCGCCAGCGATGTCGATGAGTGTCTAGAGTTTCGATTGATTCATCCAGGACGGATAGCTTCATGCGGCAGGCGATATCGACACCCACTGCGTACGGTATCACCGCATTCTCCACCGCTAGCACACCGCCAATTGGCAATCCATAGCCAACGTGTGCGTCAGGCATCAGCGCTCCACCCACCACACCTGGTACCGAACACGCTTGGCTCATCTGCTGATGAGATCCAGCGTCAATGTCTGTCCCCCAAGTACGATAGGCAACCGACACCAGAGGCTTGATGGCGGGTTGAGTTCGTAGAGCGGTCGCGAGCGGGCCGAAATGTGCGTCTTGCAAGTGTGCTGCTGGATCTGCCACAACGGCTGCCATCAGCTTTTCGACCTCCTTCGATTTTCTGCGCCCCTCTTTAGCAAGCGACTGGATCGCCCCAATGGCAAGTGAACTAAATTCGTCTGGAATTCCCAACTCACGAAGTTTTTTGGGTCGCATATTCTTTTTTCCTGCCGTTGAAACTAGTTCTGCGTTTGGCAGCGTGGACAGTAAAACGTACTCCGCTGAGCCTGAACGATTCGCTTGACGATACTGCAGCCACAGCGAACGCAGGGTTTGCCTTCGCGGTCATAGACAAGATGGTGGTTCTGATAGCTGCCTTCGCCGTTGATTGCGTTGCGGTAAGTGCCGTCAGACAGCGTCGAGCCTTCGTACTGGATGGCCTCAGCCAAAATACGAATCATTTCTCTGTGGATGTTTCCACATTGTCGTTTCGAGAGTTCGTTGCAACGTCTCTGCGGATCGATTTTGGCAGCAAATAGAATTTCCGCAGCGTAGATATTGCCTATACCAGCCACAATCTGCTGATCCAGCAGGGCTACCTTCACTTCACGACGACTGGTGCAGAGCCGATTGGTGAAGGTGGTTTTGTCAATCGTCAGCGCGTCCGGTCCCAATACGTCGTCCGCTAGTTGCCGCGAGATTTCCTCAGGGCTCCACAGGGAAACCGTTCCAAGTCCTCGGCGGTCCCAGTACTGAAATTGATTCGGTGTTTTTTTGCCTTGGAGATAAAACACGACACGGGTATGTCCTGCCGACGGTGGATCGGCGATTAACACTATGCCGGCCATCTTGGGTTGCAGGACGATTCGGTCGTCAGAGCATAAGCGAACCAGTACACGTTTCGCAATACGCTGGATATCGACAATTTTCCTTCCTTGACAACGCGCGGCCAAACTCCTGGGACTTGGAAAAATCTGAATGGGGCGATAGGCGGTCCGTGGTACCTCGACACGGGCGATGGTTCGGCCTACGACAGACAGCAAACCTCGACGCATCATCTCAACTTCAGGCAGTTCTGGCATCGGGTGGCATTCCGAAAAAGAAATAGCATTATAACGATAAACACACTTGTAACGACAAAACATACCCGGGTTCTTTTGTCTGACGAAAGATGTCAAGGCATCCACCGAAGTATGACCTAGGGTAGCAGTGGTCGAACTGACCATTGTGAACCATTCCCATCTATCCAAAAAGGGCAACCATGGGCAAGAACAAACGCCGTATAGGAATTCTTACTTCGGGCGGTGACTGTCCGGGACTGAACGCAGTGATTCGTGGAGCCGTAAAAGCGGCCGAGTGTCATGGCTACGAGATGGTGGGGTTCTTGAAAGGTTACGAAGGACTTGTAGATCCAGTCAATTACGTCACCTTGGACGGCTCCATCACACGTGGGATACTCAAGCAAGGTGGAACCATCTTGGGTTCAACTAACAAGGGAAGGTTTGCGGCTACCGTTGGTGTCAGCGATCGCTTAGATCTAGATCCAAGACTGCTCAACGGGGTGATGCACACCTGTGATCAACTGAATTTGGCGGGCTTGATTTGTATCGGAGGCGATGGTTCGTTGGCCGTCGCCCAGCAATTCCACGAAGTTGGAATTCCCGTAGTAGGAGTGCCCAAGACCATCGACAATGATTTGTCAGCCACGGCGTTCACCTTTGGTTTTGATAGTGCTGTCAACTGCGCGACGGACGCGCTGGATCGATTAGCAACGACTGCCGCCAGCCACGAACGCGTCATGGTTTTGGAAGTTATGGGACGCCACGCTGGATGGATTGCACTTTATTCGGGAATTGCCGGTGGTGGCGATGTGATCCTGTTGCCAGAAATTCCTTGGACGTTCGAAGAGGTTTGTGCAAAGATTTTGGAACGTGAAAAGGCTGGCAAAAAGTACACACTGATAGTTGTCGCGGAAGGTGCTCATTTGCCAGATGGAAGTATGGTCACCGCTGAACGTCGACAGGATTCGCGTCAGACGAAGCTGGGAGGCATCGCAAATCGGGTGGCCTACGAGATCGAAAAGCGTTTGGGACGCGAGACACGGGCGATGGTTCTAGGACATCTTCAACGCGGTGGACCGCCATCGACATTTGATCGACTGCTGGCCACTCAATTCGGTGCTCACGCTGTGCGTTTGGTCATCGAAGGTCGTTTCGGCGAGATGGTCTGTTCCCATCCGCCAGCGATCAACAGTGTCCCCATCGCTGATGCCGTCAACCGGTTGAAGCAAGTACACCCCAGTTGCAGTGCTGTTCAGGCTGCTCGTGCGTTGGGTATCAGCTTTGGTGATAAAGCCGAAAGTGGACCATTTGCACCGGTCAGGTCCGACTCCGATGCGCTGCTGGGAATCGCAACCACTGAGTTTCCGTTGCCAATCGCCATGACCCAACCTTGCATTTGAGCAGTTTGGGAATGGAGGTCAGTAGGCGTTACGCTGCGATGGTGCCATCGGCTTTGTAGGCAAGGCAGTTAGCGGCCCAGGTTATCCGATCTGCTCCAGAGCCGATTTCATTTGGGCTCTGGCTCTGGATAATCGGCTGCGAACTGTTCCGATGTTGATATCCAAGACTTGGGCGATATCTTCATATGCCATGTCCTGCATTTCACGTAGAATCAAGATGCTGCGATGCTCTTCGCTCAGGGTTTGAAGAGCCTGGCGAACTCGATGGACCTCTTCTTGTCTAAGTAGCCTGTCGTCAGGAGAGTCATCTTGATCCAGCGGATCTAGTCCAGATTGTTCTCGGATGGCATCCAAGGAAAGGTCGGGATGTCGCCGCCGACCACGGCTTAGTACATTGTTAAAAGCGATGCGGTAGAGCCAAGTAAAGAACTGGCTCTTGCCCTGAAACGTGTTTAGCTTGATGTAAGCCTGAAAAAAGGTCTCTTGAACGACATCCTCGGCATCCTCATGGGAACCGATCACATGCAGCATTGCATTGTAGAGTCGTCCCGAAAATCGTTCGACTAATTCACGATAAGCATCTTCGACGCCCGCTAGAGAATCGCCAATCAGCTCCTGTTCACTTTTCACTCAGGATTACTCGATCTTGCAGGTGGCTGGACGAAAGAGAACGTAGCGGCGCGTCAGTATGCGGCTTCAGATGACTCCATTATAGTTTCAAATTGGTAATGACAAGATGTCCCGACCGGCGATTCACCGCTAGGTTCGACTATCGTTTGGACTCACCAGCGGAGTCGACAATCCTGGCCGTTTCAGCTTCGCGACCACTAGAAAGCTCCGTAGGGCCTCGATTGGGATCTCCAAGCAACAACGAACCAAACTCCCAGCCGTGCGGTGTGGACACGACCTTAAATCCGCTTGGTTGGAGAAACTTTGTAATGGTATCAAAAGGAGGTAAGTCTTTCCCATCGACTTTCTGACCTTCTGCACCAGCGGTTGCTTCGGCGTCTACTTCTACAAAACGGTTCATCAGCGTGGCCAGCATGCTTTCCGAATCTTGGAGCTTTCCTTGGCGGAACAGCTCGTACTGAACTCGATGCGCTTTGTGATTGCGAGACACTTTCCAAGCGCAAGGGTTTTGATCGTTCATCAACTGGCTGATGGCTTGGTGCATCCTTTGGTAGTCGGCTTCGGATGCCAAGTGGTCTGCGCCGCCTGATCGAGCTTGGGTGATGGCTTGTTCGATCATTTCTGTATGAGAAGCAAACATAAAATACCCTTCCGAAGCGCCTTGACCAGTGTCACCTTGCAGCACTGAAATTGCCCATTGATTCAGCCAGGGTTCTTCCTCCTCCTCTTGTTCGTCGTCAAATCCGAACTCAGAAAAGTCTTCTTGCACATCCTCGGCTTCGTTGGTGACTTTCCAAATCGTCACACCGTCAAACTCAAGCATCTCAGCATTGGCTTCAGCCTTCATCACACGATCTAAAATGGACGCAGCTTTGGCGGGTTGATTGACTTTCAGTGCAATTAGGTTGCGACGTGAATCAACATCGATTTCGCCATCGCGAGTGTCCGTTAGGGCGATTATGTCATTGGTTAGCAAAGGCAGGAACTCATTTCGAATATCGACTTTCGGACCATTGGCGTCGTTCTTGATTCCATTGATCACTTCGTCGAATACACCCTGGTTGCCTACCAACTCATCGACCAGTTCTCGCACTTTCCAAAACGCGGTTTGTGCATTCCAGTTGACCGTCATGAATGAATCGACTCGATTGCTCACGAAGCTAGGAATCTCGGACAAAGCTTTGTTTGGGAAATCCAGCACGGCAGCCGATCGGGGCAGTGGATGTTCGGCCAGCACAAATCCGCGATGAGCAATATCAACATCTCCCTGACGAACTTGAATTTCTCCTGAAACGCACTTGATGGCTGTGAAGCCTTGGTTTCTGAAGACTTCCAAAATGTCTGCATTGCTCTTGGATTTTTTGCCGCTGATTGCACGAACTACTCGGGCAATGCCCAGGGGTCTCACAAAATACTCGATATGACCCTGGCCGGTAATTTTTAGTTGCTCACGACTAGCGATAAAATCTTTGTCGTCTACTAGCTTAACTTGACTGCTAGCTTGACCTGTCAACTGCTCAATCATCTGGTGCATGACCGGCAAGTCGTCGGTGGCGATCAGAGTACCCGACACAGCGGCAATCAGCGTATTTTCGTCCAATAACTGCCCTTCCCGTCGCGGCAAAGTGTATTGGGTTATCGTCTGATCCATGTGGCTAAGCTGCTTCTTCACAGGATTGTGTTTGGCGATGGCTGTTTCGATCTCAGACATTAGCTTACCAACCACTTCATCCTGCTGGACAACTTGCCCCAGCATGACCAAGGCAAATGGTTTGCGCTCGTTGGGCATTTCCAACCAAGCTACTGAAAGCTGACCGGGAAAATAATCCATTAGCTCCTGAGGCTTCACCCCAAGTCGCCAACCGGCCTCCATCAATCGGTTCTGGATCATTTCGCGCTGCTCCTTAAAAAAAGGAGCTACAGTCGGGTCTTCCGCCAGTTGATGAAGTAGCGTCTGTTCCCATCGGTCCGACAAATCGGAGGCATTGGGGATCCAAACCATGGCCTGCGAAGTCGCTGGCAGAAATTCGTATAGCTTCGGAGAATCTGCCCGAGAAACTCCACCAACCAACGCCACCACCAGCAGCGGAAGATTTACAAAATGAAACATGCGAGCCATCGCGGTTATTTCTCCAAGCTAATGAACTTCCCACACTCTGGCCTTCAGGGTGCGGTCGGTCCTGTGCGAGATTAAAGTGGCGTATTGTACCGTAAGCCAGTTTGTCGTGGAAAGCCAGTTACAGCTAACCATGCAGCAATAGTGAGGTCTTAGACTCCCCCCCATCGGTGAAGACAAGTCGGCTTCCTGCCAGCGCTGGTATCATCCTTGAACGTCAAGGCTAGCAACCCTCCGTGAGTCCGCCTTGAATTGAGAGCAGTGCCCAGTTTGGACAAACCAGCTTTCTTAAGTTTCGTCCAATTGAACGCATTGGCAAAACAGTAATTTGGTCAAAGCCACAGAATTGCTGACCCTCAGGGCAGGAAAGGTGGGATAAATCCTGCTGCATCAGCGTCCTGCCCATCAGCTAATTTAAGCGGTCGGGCGTCGAGCCAACCTTTGCATTCCGGCTAAACAGGTTAGCATGGTGAGCCGAAAAGGGCACCGATCACAGTTTTCCTGACGAATGGTCAGCGTGTCGACTTTTGCGTTGAGAGACACGCCTTGTGCCCTTGATTCGCACGAACTAACCCACAGCTAGGGTTGAAGCACGCCAGAGGTATCATGGAACTATCGTCGCTGACCGCAATTTCGCCTATTGATGGACGCTACTGGAACAAGACAAAACCGCTCATGGATGCGTTTAGTGAGTATGGTCTGGTGCGGTACCGAGTGCTGGTTGAGGTACGATGGCTTCAATGCTTGGCTGGACATCCGGATGTTGCTGAAGTGCCCCAGTTGAGCAGCCAGGCGCAGCAGTTCTTGGAGAGCATTTGCAGCGATTTTTCGCTGGAAGATGCGCAAGCCGTCAAGCAGATCGAACGAACCACCAATCATGATGTAAAAGCTGTCGAGTACTTCATCAAGCAGAAGCTGCAAAACCAGCCCGAGCTTCAGGCAATCAGCGAGTTTGTCCATTTTGGTTGCACATCAGAGGATATCAACAACGTTGCCCATGCCCTGATGCTTGCCCAGGGTCGCAAGCTGATTGTTCAGAAGGGTCTTCAGCCAATCGTGGATCGCTTGACGGCTATGGCTCAGAAATACGCAGCCGTATCGATGATCTCCAGAACCCATGGTCAGACCGCTTCTCCCACCACTGTCGGAAAGGAGCTGGCTAATGTGGTTTACCGACTTGGGCGACAGGTCCTGCAGGTGCAAGCGACCGAATTGTTAGCCAAATTCAACGGCGCAGTTGGAAACTATAACGCTCATCTGGCCGCCTATCCCCAAGTCGACTGGCAGGCCAATGCGCAGCGGTTTGTCCAGTCGCTGGGGCTAACATGGAATCCCTACACGACCCAGATCGAGCCACATGACTACATGGCCGAGCTGTTTGATGCTCTAGTGCGTTTGAACAGCATCTTAATCGACTTGGCCCGCGACCTGTGGGGCTATATTTCGCTGGGATATTTCAAGCAAAGGTTGGCTGCTGGCGAAGTTGGCTCGTCTACGATGCCTCATAAAGTGAACCCGATCGATTTTGAGAATGCCGAGGGCAATTTAGGGCTGGCCAACGCGGTACTGACACATCTTGCGCAGAAACTGCCCGTTTCGCGCTGGCAGCGAGACCTAACCGATTCGACCGTCCTTCGCAATATGGGCGTCGGATTCGGGTACAGCCAGATCGCCTATCAGTCGCTGATCAAGGGGCTGGATAAGCTAGAGATCGACCAGCAACGAATTCAGGCAGATCTGTCCGACGCTTGGGAGGTATTGGCCGAACCGATTCAGACAGTGATGCGAAGATACAACGTGCCGGAGCCCTACGAACAGCTCAAGGCGCTGACGCGCGGACATGCAATCACGGCTCAGCGACTGCACGAGTTTATTCGCAACTTGGAAATTCCAGACGAAGCCAAACTTCAATTGTTAGAGCTGACACCGACAAGTTACACTGGTAACGCGGCGGCGCAGGCCAGGGGCATCAAATGAAACGGTTGCTCAGTTGTGATTTCGCGGCCATCACCCAAATACAATCTCAGCCGAACGCACCAGCGAATCTTAAACAGTCGCCCGTCGAAACTCATGGGAGCGGGCGGCAGCACGGTGGTAACCACTCGCGGTTCGCTCAGCGCACTCTTGGCCAGTTCGGACCGCTGATGGGACTGGAAGAAGTGGACGCCCATCTCCTCGCTGCCTTTTCCTTCAACCAGCCAAACGACCGAAACTTCTAACCGGTCGATCCACTGAGCGGACAATCGCTCGATGAAGTACTGGAATTCCAGCGTTTCGCCTGGAGAGTACACCCCGCCAGCGGCCGGTAGACGAAGCCCCAAGGCCGGTTCTGTGGAACCAGCTACCGTTCGTCGCGCGGATAGACGACGACTGGGAAGCTTCGGCAAAACGTTGGCCATTGCGGCGACTCTCCTTCAACTAAAATCTTCCAGCGGATAGTGTTATTGAGCCCCTGGAAGGAATGCATGATATCGGCGGGTAGGTTAATTTCACAGAGCAGTTCCAGCGGTTCTTCGGGATCTGCCCGCCAGGGATACGGCTGATCGCCTTTGGGATGATTCAATGGCACAGCTTCAAAGCTAGCAAACTGAGCGATTTCTGTGCGAATATCGGTTCCCTGATGGTAAACAGCTTCCTCATAACCGGCCAGGCGCAGCGATAGCCTAGAAAACTCCGCACGCCCGTAATGACAAAGATATACCTGGTAGACTTTGCCAGGCAAGAGTGGCAGGTCGCTAACCTCCACAGCCATGGCCCCAAGGCCGGCGTGAGCGCGAAACAATTGGAAAAACCATCGGCCTACGTAAAACCCAACCGCTCCAAAGGGAAGCAAAAGTGCTAAAAGGAACCAATTGTTTTTTCCAATCAGCAGATTTTGCCCGGCGATCACCAGCAACACTCCAAAAAGTGAATTCCAGGCCAGCGCGAATAGGCCGCTCAGAGTGACTGAAAGGCGATCTTTGGTTTGGTCCGGCAAGCGGTAGGTCAGCTTCACGCCGGGGCTATCGGTCAAAGTCTGGACACTTGGTAAACAGCCCTCATCGATGTTGGCACCAGGTTGCGCGCGTCGCTGGTGGTCCCGCTTGGCTTGCTTGGCAAGAACATTTCGCTTTTCCGGCGATGCTAGCGTTCTGGTGACCTTCAGAATAAAACCGGTCAATCCAAGGACAATAAATGAACTGCTGGCGATTACCATCAACCAGAAACCCAGGCCAACTTTGAAGACATTGGATTCCGGCCAGAATAGTTGCCAAGTCACCACGGTGGTCAGCGAGACAATTCCCAAAAGCACCAAGCCACCAAAGAAAGCGGCTTCTCCGAATCGCCCAACCACCCACGAGCCGCTCATGCGCGAGCCGCGTTTTTTGCCCCACAGCCGGAACCATTTAGCCATCCAGTTGCCCTCAAACCTCTACCAAAGCCAAGTCCGCCAGGGCCCCCGCCCGCTCTGACCCGCTGGTTGTTCGATGAATCCGTGACTGCGGGACAGCGACACAAGGTCACCTGACCCGCGCGAATCAACCAATCGACCATGACCGCCATCCAATTCTACCAACCGATACCAAACCAGGTTCAGGCGTTTGTCATCGGATTCAGCTAGACTCAGTTGTGTCATCGGCGGTGGCAAGACTCCACCCAAACGTTGCAGTAACGGCTGAGCGATCACCCGGGATACGACCGCAGCGCTAACCGGGTTGCCAGGCAAACCCACCACCAGTTTACCTTCCCAGAGCCCAACCAGAACAGGCTTTCCAGGCCGAATGGGTAAACGATGGAAAAGTATTTCGCCACCAAGTTCCGTCAGAGCCTTTGGAATAAAGTCGGTATCGCCAGCCGATACGCCGCCAGTAAGAATGATCACGTCACAATCGCGCCCAGCCAACTTAATGGCCTGAATCGCCGATTGCAAGGTGTCCCCAAATCGTTGCTGCCCGCTGATCGTAACCCAGGGCAGCCCGCTCAGCCAGCCTTGCAAGGTAAGACTATTGGAATCACGAATTTGCCAAGGCTGAACCTGCCCGCCTGGTTCGATTAATTCGTCACCAGAAGTCAACAAACTAACCCGCACTTTGCGTCGAACCAAAATTTCAGCCGGTCCAAAGGTGGCTAAGGCTCCGGCTGTTGCCGTTGTCAACTGGGTCCCCTCGGCCAGAACCAACTGACCACTTTGTATATTCTCTCCGCGACGACGAATGTTCTGACCCGGCCGTATCGAATCGGGTGCCACTGTCAATTGCATGCTTCCCGGAGACTCGATCGTCTGTTCGCGCTGTATCACGCAGTCCGCACCGAAGGGTACCGCAGCGCCGGTAAAAATCTGAATGGCTCGACCGACCGGCAATTCTATTGGAGGCTTGCCGGCGTAGGCCACACCGGCAATAGGCACGCCGCCGCCACCAAGATCCGATAGTCGCATCGCATACCCGTCCATGGCCGATACATCCAAAGCGGGAGAATCGCGATCTGCTACGATCGCTTGCGCTAGAACTCGCCCCAAAGCCGTCTGGACCTTCGTCAGTTCTGAAGGCACGCAGTCAAATCGCTGTGCAGCTCGATCGACGGCGGCGTCAATCCATTCAATTTGCGGCAATGAATCGTTCACTTGAATTCTTTCCACCATGTTCTACTGAGTACTTCCACTATCGATCCGCTCGCTGTTTGCCCTTGCCTGAAGCATAGCGAACATTCTGTGTTTCAATAGTCGATACTTCAGGCAGTGGCAAGCCACAAACCCAGTGGATACCTCTGGAAAGTAGCGACTGAAACTGGATTTGTCGGAAGTCGTCAACGTGGCCCAGAGACGTGTAAAAAGATCGACCACCATCCGCCCTGACGTATGTCCATGCGACCGGATGTGGCACTTGGTCGGCAATCTTGCTTACCAGCAATTCCGTGGTTCCTGGTGCCAGCGGAGCCGTCTTGTACAAGGAGCCGCCGGCTTGAAAGCTACTCCAGTCGCTCAGCCCAGTCAAAATGGGATGTTGCCGGTCATGTTGAGCTTCTGTGATGCTGTACTCAAGCTCATTCCCAAAATGACCTACGTAGTTGCCCCCCCAGACCTGTTGATCAAATTCAGGCCACTGCCCTGAACCAGGCTCGGGTTGTCCAGACCTTAGAGAAAAAGCATGACTGGCCGTTCGAATGCCAACCATGGGACGACCGCGTTTGACAAACTGTCGAATCAACTCCAAGTCTTGTATGGGCAACGTGCGGCGACGAACGCTCACTAATAGGACGTCTGCAGATAAAACATCTTCGATGGCTGGGATTTGATTCCTTTGCGTGTCACTGGCGTAGGCAATCGTCACGCGAAAGCTCTGACTCAAATGTCTAGCGGCAAATTCCGGTAACGTTGTTTCTGTCTTGTATTCGTCGTCTGCGATCAACATCGTTAGTTGTAACCGATCATCGTCAGCAAAACGAAACTCATCGCCGCCAAGAATTTGATCGCTGGAGATCGTGGGGCAGACATGGCGTTCGATGTGATCGATCATGATATCGGTGCCGGTGAAGTGGTTCGCGTACGGCCATGCTCGCGGATCGTACATGGTGTCCGTCAGATCGCGCACCAACACCACCGACTTTCCACCAGAGACCATTTGTCTAAGACCGAAAGGGCGTCCCAAGACGCACATATTGACATGCACGCCTACCAGCATCACTTGCGAAATGCCACGATCAGCCAGAATGCTCCAAATCTCTTGTCCTGAATCGCTAATAAAATCTTGGCCAGGATCGATGTGAATCGAATCGATTTGCCTTAGCCAAGGCTCGCGCGGCTTACGGCCTTGAGCCTTCAACTGCTCGGACCACCTTCGCAGCTCATCCAAATCGTCATCTTCGCCTCCCAACGACTGATCCAGCGGATAGGGCACCGCTTGCTCGCTGGGTATCTGGTCGCACCACTGCGCAATTTGCTCGGGAAATTCTGCCGCCGGCCTGACCTGTAGCGCGCGCTGTCTGGCCGGATGATCCTGGTACTGCGGCATGCAGGAACTGGGAGCATGAATCACCGTCGCACCCTGCTGACGCAGCTTGGCAACAAACGCATCGATCACGGGAGCCAATTCTTGCGCGCGCCTGACCGCGTTGACGCTATGATGCGAATCCCACATATCGCAAACGATCACTGCCACCTGATCGGACTTCCACTGATCCTGCAAGGTCAAACGATGATAACGCGGCGAATCGTCCGAAGTGGGCTCCTGGTAGCGTAAGCTAAGCTTCAGCAATTCACTACAATCTCCCGCGCTAGCCACCACGGTCCAGTAGACGATGAAGGCAAGACTTTTTGCGATGCGAAGCCACATAACGATATTCACTCCAGATGCAAAATCTATAAGTAACCGTTCACGCAAATCGTGGCGTGAAAGGTCACAACTTTTATTCCGGCCAGTAGCAGCCAGCCGCTCATTTTAGCCGCAGATGCCAATTAGAACAAAGGTGGCAAGGCACACTTGCTGCCGTCTGGCGGACTGAACAACTTCGCTGGGACTTTTACTGCGGCTAACACTGAAATGACCAATCTGTTTACTCCTGGGGCGACCGTAGCTACCATTACTATATCGACAGTTCCAGAACCGGCATCGGGTTTATTGATGTCGGTGGCTCAGCAAATAGAAGTTCATCTGGATGCCTGCGCCATCTGCAAGAACTTTGTCAAGAGTCTTGCCGACTCCAGCGAACTTGCCGATGCGTGAGCATGTCTGCGTTGTCAAATCACTGAAAAAGCAGCAGGTTGCTGACAGTTCATTTCTGTTGAGTCCGACTGTTAAAGGATTTATTATGTCTTCTTTTCGATGGATTGGCTGCATTAAGAATTTCGCTCTGTTGGTCCTTTTGGGTTTTTCTAGTCAGGCTTGGTCTCAAAGCAACGACTCGGAACCGTTGATCCCACAGAATCTACTTAAGCTGATCCATGCTCCCGAAGTCCAAAAAGAGCTTGGGGTCTTAGATGACAAGAGACTCTTGGAAATCCTCAAGGAAATCGATGTTGTTTGGTGGCCTTCACGGATACTGCCCGAATCCAAACAGGTGGAAGCCATACGCGATCTGGAGACACGATTGCTTGAATCGCTCAAGCCCATTCTCACACCAGAAAAGCTGCGTAGATTTCGGGAGATCGAAGTTCAGTCTCAGGGAACGCGAGCGCTAGTACGCCCAGGAATTGCTAAAGCGATTGGACTGAATGACCAGCAGTTGAGTGAGTTAAAAAAGGCATTGGTAGCCACGGATGCCGTAGCAAGAAAGTTGCACGAGAAACCAGGAGGTGATCCAGAACTGGAAAAACAGCTCAACTCTGCACGCGAAAAGGAGCAAGACGCAATCAACGGAATACTTACTCCTGCCCACCGACAAGCCCTAGCCAAGCTGATCGGCCAGCCGTTTGATACGATGTCCTTGAAACGCATCTTTCCGCTGGCTCCCGAGCTGATCGACTCGGGGCAGTGGGCAGGCAGCGGACAACCTACGCTGAAATCCCTAAAGGAAAACGTGGTCTTAGTTCATTTCTATGCGTTCCAATGCCACAACTGTGTCGCCAACTTCGATCACTACAACCGTTGGCATAAGACTTTATCGGAAAAAGGAGTGAAGGTCATTGGAATTCAGACACCGGAAACGCAGGCAGAACGCGATCCGAATCTCGTAAAACAAGCGGCCATGAAAAAAGGCTTTGAATTCCCGGTATTGATCGATCTGAAGAGCGAGAATTGGAATGCTTGGGGTAATACCATGTGGCCGACAGTGTATGTCATCGATAAGAAAGGTTACATTCGGTCTTGGTGGCAAGGAGAGTTGAACTGGCAAGGTTCCACTGGGGACAAATCCATCGAGAACTTGGTAGACGAACTTTTGGCAGAAAAAAGATAAGGTCTTAGAGCCAGATTTCAGGTTTTGGACTGAGCTGAATCAGTACTCCTCCTCAATTTGAGAGGCTTTCCATAGCTCAGAGAACTTTTCGCGAACGTACGGAGCGAGTTGTTCACTGTAGGTGTCCGGCAGTCTATTAACTCGGATCAATTGAATAACATCGTCGAAATCCCTCGGGCGACTCGGGGCGGTCATTCCGCTGGCGATTTTTAGTTCGAGCAAAGTGGATAAAGTAATGAATGGTAGCCCGTCATCGGTGACTTTTCCATAAAAAACAAGTCTGCTCGTTTGCTAGCTTCGAAAATGTTCACTGGCATAGTACTAATTCTTTAGTGAAACGGTCAACAGACACATCTGAACCAACACCCTTGATTGGCACTGCCAAGTTAATCTTGCATTATCGACAAGGTTGAATCCAGATTAAGTATGCTATACGCCCGCAAACAACAAATTCTATTCCAGCCGATTCCAGTTTAGACTCATCATTTAGACTTTTTATCAATGTCGCAATAGCTTTGGTTAGGGGATGTACAGTTTTTAGGCTGGGTATATGCTGTTTTTCCAAATTTGCTTTGTAACTGCGTTTTTTTTGTGCTCACGCTAGAACCATTTGCGATGAAACGTTATCGATCGCTCATTCAAGAGACGTGGTGGCTTTGGTTGATGTTCTTTGTTGCTGGCTGCGTGATGTCGTGGTTAAGCCTGGTTTTTCTGCTGACCTTCCCGATCTGCATCTTCGTCTTTTTCTGGTTCGCATTTGTCCGCTACGATGAAGATGGTAACTTCAGGGGGACATGATTGGCAGCAGGCTATGAGTATCCAGTCGAATAGTCAACTGCGCTCGACCAGAACCTTTTGGCCGCAGGCAGGGCATTTTCGATGGACGCCTTCGTACATCCGAGGAAGGTCAAAACGATGACCACAGGATGGGCAGCAAACTGGGATCACTTGATTGTCACGGTGAATCTGACGAACGTCCACCGTTTGCTGTTTAGCGCTTTCCAATACTTGATCCTGGATCAACGCATAGTCGGCGGCACCATACTTGGCGGCACAACAGACTCGACTACAGGTTCCCACCAAAGTCCAGGGTTTCTGATCATTCAGGACAAACAGTATTCCACATTGATCACACTGGCTTCCGTGCTGCTGCATCGCTTTGCGATGTTGCGAAAATTGTTCGTTTTGTGTCCGCACTACAAAGGCTTGCAGCTTCACCTGAGGATTGACTTCCGGCGAAGCGATATCGGCGATCTCGTGAGCTGGAACGTCGTGTATGTCGATTCCATTGACAGGTCGCTTTTCGCCAGGAACCGGAGAGCCTAGACTGAAACCTGAGGAACTGAGCAGGTTGAGTCCCAGAGCGTTGAGCGTCAATGTGGTGCCGTCGCTGTTGTCTTGTCTTGCCAGATAGGTCGCCTGCACATGCCAAGTCGAATTGCCACAATGAGGGCACTGTCCGTTATGCCTGTGAAGCGTGGTGAGAGTGGCCTCTTTCTTGCACTGTTCGCATCGAATCAGAATCTTGTCTGGATAGTCTGCCACTTGGGGCTCCTTGCTCGTTTGGCCGGGATCGGCGTTCAGGAACCTCCCCTCCCACTGACTTTATTCTAGACGGCGAAGGATAATTTGTCCTGTGCCATGTGTGCTCTGCTGAGTTAGTTTCTGGAGGTTTGGGCTAACTTTCTGCTAAACTGACAAACGAGTCGCGAGCTACGATCACGTGATCAATCACACGCACGCCCAGCAGTTCCCCGGCCTTAGTCAATCGCTCAGTAATTTCACGATCCTGTCGGCTGGGAGTTGGATCGCCTGAAGGATGGTTATGAACTAGCAGTATGGCTGCTGCCGAATCCCGGATTGCCGGTTTGAAGACCTCACGGGGATGAACCAAACTAGCGTCCAGAGTGCCCACTGTAATTTGATGATTTTGAATGGGTTGCAACTTGGTATCCAAGGTGACGATGTGAAACTCTTCCTGCTGAGCATCTGTGGCCAATCGATCAAAATGGATCCTGCAATAGTCGATCGCTGCTGACGTGCTCGTGATTTTTTGCTTGGGAGCGCGTTGGCTGATAAGCTGAGATATTCTGCGACCCAATTCGATGCCGGCCATGATTTGGCAGTAAGCGCTCGATGAGACTGCTGAACTGATCTGATGGAGTTCGCTGAGCGAGCTGCGCGGTAGTTCGATCCATCGATCGTCGAAATGTTGTGCTAGTCGAGTACCAGCTTGCATGGCTGATTGCCCTTTGCGACCAGAGCGAATCAAGATGGCCAGCAGTTCGCTGTTTTTCAGCTCGCTGGCACCTACTTCCAATAGTCGCTCGCGAGGTCGCTCTTGCGCTGGCAGTTGGCTTACTTGATCGCCGTTGATTTGCCGATCGATCCACTGCGAGACTTCAAATTCCTGTACATTCCAAACATAACACTGCTTGCCCCACCAGTTGTCTGTCGTCAAGACGCCTTCTTGGTGTAGTTGTTTCAGCAGTCGCGTCACAAAAGCTGGGTTGGCTTCGTGACACAAGCTTTGAATCTCCTGATGGTGAAATCGATCTCGCTTCTCGATTAACGTGAAAACTTCCTGAAGCTTGGCGCGCCGCTGTTGATCTTGTCTGGTTGCCATGATCAGTCAAAGTTGAAATCCAAGTTGAGGAATTCCCGAAATTAGATAACCATCAGTGTAATCACTCTACAATTTACACAAACGGTTACGAATCAATTTACCACAATTTGACTGTCTCGGCGATCTAACTAATAGTGCCCGTCTGCAGCAAAACCATACGTTGATAGATGCCTCCGTGAGCCATCAACGTGTCATGTGTTCCTCGTTCGACGATACGACCATCTTCCAGCACTAGAATCAGATCGGCATGTTTTATCGTACTGAGGCGATGGGCGATGACAAAAGCGGTTCTGCCTTTCAGAAGCCTTGCCAGGCTGACTTGGATCAGCCTTTCGCTTTCGCTGTCCAAGTTGCTAGTCGCTTCGTCCAAGATCAGGATACGAGGGTTTGCCAAGACAGCTCTAGCGATGGCGATGCGTTGTCGTTGGCCGCCGCTTAGCTTGAATCCGCGTTCGCCGATCAGAGTTTCAAACCCCAAAGGCAACTGCTCAATGAACTCACGCGCTGCAGCCACTTCGGCCGCTGCGTAGACTTCGGCCTGCGAAGCCCCTTGACGTCCGTAGGCGATGTTGTCGAAAATCGATCCATCAAACAGAAACACCTCCTGTTCAACGACTCCCAATAACTGACGATAATTTTCTAACGCCAGTTCAGCTACGTTCAATCCATCCAGTTGGATGGTTCCGGAGGTGGGAGCATAAAATCGGGCAACCAGATTGCATAGCGTAGTTTTGCCCGCTCCACTGCGTCCCACCAAAGCCACCGTGGTTCCTTCGTTGGCCGAAAAACTGATGTCTGACAAGACCGCACGATCACTTCCCGGATAGTGAAAGCCAACGTTACTGAACTGGATTTTGCCGAGTACCTGTCCGGGGATAATTATCCTTGTGCCGGGTTGCTGATGCGACTCGGTTTCTTCTTCCAGCAGATCCAGGATGCGATCTAGGCCTGCAAGATTATTTTGAAAAGACATGGCGCTGGAAGCAATCGAAGCGATTGGCCCCAAAAGCATCGTCAGGTAGACCAAGAACATCATCAAATCGCCAAGGGTCAGTTCATGGCTGAGAATTTGCCAGCCCCCATAGATCAATAGGCCCGTGGATGCAAGCGGAATGATAACCTCCCAGACGATTTCTAACGTACGAGTTGCCCACCAGACCATCATTTGCTGTCTTGCCAGTAGATGAGTCGACCGGACAAAACGGCTTGATTCGCTTTTTCCTCGAGCAAAAGTGCGCACGACGCGAATCCCGCCAAACGTTTCAGTCGTGCTGGCATCCACCTGCTGACGGCGCTTGCGAATATCTTTGTACAACGGACGAACGCGATAGATCCAGGTGCGGTGAGTCAGCCAGACAGCGGGCAATAGCAACAACCCGCCTACGAGCAATCGCCAATCGACCCAAGCTAAAACCAACAGGCTACCTAAAAGTTGTACGATGGCTTGCCATGGGTTGTAGATCATGTTGAAAATCAGATCAGCCACTCCACCGGCATCTTCTCTGATCAAACTGGTGGCACCGCCGCTCTTCAGCAACTGAATGCGATGCAGTGGCAATCGCATGGCATGCTCGAAGACTCGGCGGCGCAGGCTGGCCTGCATCAACTGTACCGCCTGAGTCGCGTACGAGCGTCCCCAGATGTGAACACAGGTTCTTGCCAGCGTGATGACGATCACAGTTAAGGCGATGATCATGAGCAGTTGCAGCGGCTGCGGATTGCCCAGCCAACTGGAAACCTCAGGCGGAAGTTCTTGCCTGGGTTCGGTCAGCACATAATCTATGGCCAACTTGGTTCCAGCCGGAGGCATGAGACCCAGCAGAGTTGAAATGGTCAGAGTCACCAAGGCTAGGACAACTCGGTGGCGGTGTTCACCCAGCTCTTTCCAGAATTTAGCGAGCAGCGTCCAAAAGCTACGGTGACTGGGCGCAGCCGACATTTGGTCGGGTTGATCGCTGTGGTATCTGCCGGGAGTTTGTCCCAGGCGTCGACGCTCAGCCAGTTCCTGCTGGTAGTCTCGAAAGCGCTGGCGACTGCTGGGTAAGGGCATGGTAACGTTACAACCGCTGTACAACTTCGTCGACAGAAAACCGGAGCTTCTTGGCGGAGGCCGCCTTGTCGCTTGCATCGCGATAGCCCAGCGCGCATCCGACTACCGATCGATAGCCGGTTCCTGCAAGCCCAAGCAGTTGATCGTAAGCGTCTGTTTGGATTCCCTCCATCGGACAGGCATCCACACCCATCAATGCAGCGGCGGTCATCAACTGGCCCAGCGCCAAGTAAACTTGGCGGCTGTTCCAATCCAAATGAGAATCCGAACCCTGGACTGTGCTTGCCAACATTTTTCGATAACCCGCCAGGCTTTCTGGTGCCACGCTTTTAACCTTGGCCATCCGTTGGATATGCTGATCGACATAGTCCATGTCCAACTTCTCTTTGGCAGCCAAAACGACCATGTGAGAACAGTCTGCTGGCTGTGGTTGATTCCAAGAGATGGCAGTTAGTTGTGATTTAAGCTGTGCATCTGCAATCACGATAAACCGCCATGGCTGCAAACCGTAACTGCTGGGACTCAATACCAAAGCTTGCTCTAGCACCCGCCAAGTTGGGTCGTCGATCCGTCGATTCTTATCGAATTGCTTGACGGCATAACGCCAATTCAGTTGTTGGATGATCAATTCATTGGAAGCGGTCATTCAGATAATATCCTTCATCAATACTTGGACGTTAAGAATCTCCAGATCCGCGGTCTAGAGATTCAGTCGAAACTATTAGCCTTGATTGACGGCCTGTAATAAACGTTGCCGAATCAAATACAACGCGGTACTCTCTTCGATCTTTTTTCCGGCTACATCAGAAACATAAAAAACGTCAACTACCTGATCCAGATGGGTGCTAATCTTTGCGAAGTGCAAGACCAATTGCATTTCGAACAAGACCTTAGAAACTGAATAAAGTAATCCCATACGGTCGTAAGCAAACAAAGTGATCACCGTGTAATGGTCCGACGTACTGTTGTCGAAGCGAACCTGAGTAGGCTGAGTCTTCAGATTCTCGGCTGCCTGGTCACTGAACTTGCTCCACTTCTTTGCAAAGATAGGGGCGGTTGAGTTGCTGGGGTCTAGGGCCTGCCGAATAGCATGGCAAACCGATTCGATTCTAGCCTCGGGAGGGCGTCCCTCAAATTGCGGGTCCTCTACCAAGAAACGATCCCAAGCGATGTTGCCTGGCTGAGTATGAATGTCTGCTGCGATAATCTGCATGCCTTGACTGGATAGCGCGCCGGTGATGCGATGAAACGTTCCGATCAAGCGACCACTTTGCTTTGTGGCAATCGTGAATTCAATGGCTTTCTGCGACTCGATGTATTTTCCCCAAGCCAAGCAGGGCTGTTGGTCCAACTTGCTGAATTCGGCCAGTTCCATCACCAACTGGCTGGGCGTGGATCGCATCAGATAGCCAATTGGCAACGCGTCGACTTGCTCTCGCCACCATGATGTCTCATTGAATGCAGGCACTAAATCCATAACCGCTTTGCGACGTGAAGTGATCTCGGCTCGGAATCCGTCTCCAGGTTTATCATCGCGAAAATGGGCGTCGGTCTGATAGTACAACTGAAGCAGCAGGTCAATTTTCCACTGGTTGACTACCTGTGGTCCAACGCTGGCTAGGTCCGCGTAGGTCAGCAGCAGCAGCAGTTGCAATCGCTCGCTGGAACCAACCACCGCTGCAAATCGCACGGTAGCAGCGCTGTCGCTCAAGTCGTAGCGAAAGGCGGTGTGAGCCAACAGCAGGTGCTGATGTACCAAAAACGCCAGTGTCTCCTGCTCTTGAGAAGTCAGCTTTAGCCGAGCCGCCGTCTTTACAGCGATCCGGCGCCCCACCTCGCTGTGATCCTCTGCATAGCCTTTGCCCAGATCGTGAATTAACAAAGCCAAATGCAATAGGGCTTTGTTTTTCAGACCTCGATAGATCACGCCCAGCAACGACGGATCCGATTCCAGTTCTGCAACACATTCGACAGCCCGAATCGAATGCGCGTCGACGGTGTACTTGTGATATTGATTGAACTGCAACAAGCAGCGGGCATGAGTCATCTCTGGAATGATCTGCTCTAGAACTCGCAGTTCGTGCAGGCGACGTAACTGACCAGCTAGTCCCGTTGTGCTGGACATCAGATCCCAAAAACGACTGATCGTCAGTTCGTCGATCTGACCGGCTGGACGACTGCGCATTGCGGCTCGAATCTCACGCCACGTCTGATTTTCGATAGGGCGATTATAGCGGCTAGAGATGGCCATCAGTTCCAGGACCGCAGCCGGATCTCGCTTCAGCCGCTCCAGACCGCTAGGTGTTGCCCACACGTTGTACCAACCCATGCGATAGTCTCGCTGGACCTTGATACCCATAGTGAACTGAAGCGACGACTTGAAAGTTGACTTCTGTTTGACCAATTCCAAGAAGTGAGCGCTGCTGTATCGGATCTCGCTGGTGTTAGCAAAGTAGTCCTGCATGAACTGTTCGACCGGCAATATGCCTTCAGCCCCGGCATAACCAGCCCACTGAGCCATCTGCATTTGCAACGCGCGATCCAGTTGATCCTGAGGCTTTCCAGCCAGAAAGTGCATTTGATGGCGCAGTCGCAGCAGAAACCGGTGACTGTCTCGCAATGCCAAATAATCGTCCGCCGATAGATGTCCCTTATCAGCCAGCGTCTCCAGGTCGGCATGGCCATACTGTGCAAATCCCAGCCAGCGCACCAATTGAACGTCTCGCAGTCCGCCACGCGAACGTTTAATGTTGGGTTCGAGTAAAAAAACCGTCTCGCCGTATTTGCTGCGTTCCTCGCGTCTCGCTTTTTCGATGGCCAGGATCAATCGTCCTTTGCGTCGACGAGTTCCCTCGCGAAAGCCATCGAAGAACTGCGCGAACATCTGAGCATTTCCGCACAGATGCCGACTTTCTACCAGCGCGGTCAAAATGGTGGCGTCTGCCCACGACATCTGATAACACTGCTGAATCGTCCTTATTGAGAAACCCAGCAATAGGCCTACATCAGCAATCTTTTGACAAAGATACTTTGCGACTTCTCCAGCCTGCTTTTCGCATTCGGGCGCATGCAGCAGCATCAAATCGATATCGGAGTAGGGCGATAAGTCCCGGCGACCGTAACCGCCATGTGCTACAAGCGCTAAACCGTCAGGCGAAACACCCAGCACGCTTTGAAGTGCTAAGTCATAAAGATTGGTGACGATTCGATCAGACAAATCGGCTAAGCCATGACTGATTTCCAGTGCTGAACTGCCACTGTCATGCTGAGCACGAAGCGTCAACATGCCATCTTTCAGGCGTTTACGTTCTTCGAGCACTTCGGCTGGCAGGCCGGAAGAGTTACTGGTCATGGCGATAATTCTTAAAGTATCTATATCGCCTCTTCACCCGATTCGCCGGTGCGAATGCGGATCACATCATGCAGGTCAGTTACGAAGATCTTGCCGTCTCCGATCTGTCCAGTGGGTGCCACTCGCAAGATGGTGTCAACTACGGTTTTCAGGTTGGCATCAGAACATGCTATTTCGATCTTGACCTTTGGAACAAAGTCCACAGCATATTCGGTTCCTCGATAGATCTCGGTATGGCCTTTCTGACGGCCAAACCCGCGAACTTCAGTGACGGTCATTCCATGCACTCCCTGTTCGGTAAGAGCATTCTTGACCTCTTCTAGCTTAAAGTGCCTTACAACGGCTTCTACTTTTTTCATACTTTCTATTCCCCAAAAGTGGACCTGAGAGGACCAGGCAAAATCGCAATTTTCCGAAGTAATTTACGGGCGTTGATCTTCCCACTAAGTGCCCGGATTGACTAGACCACCCTAGTGAATTTGGCTACGCCTGCGTTGAACAGTGTAACCCGATCTGGCTCGGGCAGGAATCGCCAGTAGGTCTTGGGCGGCTCAATACCACGATTTTGCGACAAGTTGAGTCGGTACTTTAGAGTCCTTTGGTCCAGACAGTGGATTGTCAGGCCGCAGCCTGTCCTTAGTGGGCAGCAAGTTATACCAGAAAGCCGCCAGTTAGACGGGCTTGTGCCAAGGGGTTTCCACATCAGCTTGGCGATAATTGGCCAAGCGGGCCAAAACAAATAAAAAATCGCCCAAACGGTTCAGGTAGATCAATATTACCTGGCAATCGGCTACGTCTGGTTGGTGCATCAGAGTGACCAATTCGCGTTCGGCTGTTCGACACACTGTGCGAGCAAAATGCAACTGAGCAGCCGTCGGGCAGCCTCCAGGAAGGATAAAGTTGGCTAGGGGGGGGAGTTCGCTTTCCGCTGAGTCAATCAGAGTTTCCAACTCCGTGATGCGGTTGGAACTGAGCAGTCGCATGCCCTGAGCGTCAGGGTCTGGCGTTGCCAGTTCTGCTCCAACCGAAAACAGATCCGACTGTAGCTGAGTCAGAATCTTGTCAAGCCGACAGTTGTGTAATAATCCCGAGCGAAGCGATTCTGGCATGTTGGAAATCGCTACGCCTAGAACGGCGTTCAGTTCGTCAATGCTACCGTAAGCCGCAATGCGTGGATGATCTTTAGCGACTCGCGGTCCGGCAAATAGACCGGTAGTCCCCTGGTCGCCAGTTTTCGTGTAAATTTTCATGCAGTTGATTCCTCAAGAATTACTTGTTAGGTTCCTTCGATCCGTAAGCCTTTCGAGCCTTATCGCCTCTATTCTAGAACAGCAAACAACATCATGGGAGATTTGATTCAAGCCGCCGGCCTGGTTCTTCTGACTCGCAGTAGGCCACAACAGCTTCTGTTGCTGCAGCACCCAGATCGTTGGGACCTGCCCAAAGGTCACTCCGATGATGGCGAGGATCTGAGGACCACTGCGCTGCGTGAAACGGAAGAGGAGACCGGAATTTCTCAAGACAAGATTCAAGTCGATGACCGGTTTCAATTCGTGACACAGTACTCAATCAAGCGATCCAAGCGAGGCGCATACCGCAAGAAGGTTACCTACTTTCTAGGTTATTTGGAGCGACCTGAAGCGATTCGGCTGACCGAACATATCGGTTATCGATGGATCGACTGGCCTACTACCGACTCCATCCAGAAAAAAACGATCGATCCCCTTTTGGCTCAGCTACGCAGCTACCTGGGCCAACCGTCTACAGCTAAGGCTGAGGCCGCTGAACTAGACTGATGTCCGAAATATCACGAATGACCTTCAGAGTTGGCATCCACAATTGATAGGGATTGCTTCCGGCACCCGAATTCACGGCCATGATAAGATGTCGCGCACCTATTGGTTCCTGCTGCGTAGCATCAAGTTCCACCCAGTTTTGATTGACCCAAGCCTGGGTCCAAACATGGAAACTTGCCTTGGCCGTTTCTGCATCGATCAGCAGCCCGGCCACCAAACGAGCGGGAATCTTCTGCTGACGCAGCATCGCCGCCAGCAGGTAGGCAGCCTCGATATTCCCACCCGTTCTGCTCCGAGCCGCCTCGAGCGTACTGGCAATTTCGGCTGAACGCGGCGTTAGTGTCCAGGTCTTGTATAATTCCTGACGCAGAACTTCGGCGCGTTGCTCTTCGGAGGCTTGCACATACTGCCCCAGCAGCACATTGGCCAATTCAGCAATAAACGGATGTTCGGTTGGAATCAATGGCCCGGCGGCCAACATTGATTCGTCGGGCTGATCCGTTTCAGCCGCAGTTGTTTCAGTAGGGTTCACCTCTCCCAAGGTGATTTCGCTGTGGCTAGCGCTGGTCGAACGAACCTGCTGGCGAGTCGTGATCAGGAAACTTTGAAACGGATCAACATCCAACGAATAGGCTCGCAATTTCAGCGGGCGGCTCTCTGGCAAAGGCTGATCGTTGGTGGTCAGTTCGAATTGTCGACTGATCGCAGATCCGAACTGAGCTTGATCGGCCAAGCGCTGCACGGTCTCTACGTCCACCTGCAGTTGCAAGATGGGGGCGTCTGTCAGTGTCATCGACTTTTGCAGTCTGCCAGAAGAATCGACCCACAAGCGACTTTTCACTCCGGTTTCGGGCTTTCCGATCTGAGCTTCGATCATCAACAATTCCTGCACTTGACCACTGGCCAGCGTTGTGAGATCCATCTGCTTGGCTTCCAATTGGATCGGGATTATCTCGCCCATGCCCAATTGAGGTAGAAAAACCTGAGCGCGGTAGACCTGACCAGGCTGCATCGGCGACCGCTGTAGCAGTGAAAGTAGACCTTGACGCCCCCAGGTCTCTTTGGGGAATGCCAGTTTGTGACGCGTCGATTTGCCAAGTTCGTCCCGTCGCGAATACTCCAATTGGCCGAAAATAACGCGGCCTTCCATCTCAAACTCAGACTTGCCATCGACCGTCACGGAATACTTGAAACTGGTTAGCTCGCCTGTTGGTCGTTCCAGCGATTCGTAGCGGATCATTCTGGGCGGGATGGAGTTGCCATTGAAGTCGCGGTCGATCACGTCCTCTTGAATCACTTTTAACTGCTTAAATTCAGCGATGTCGGAACGCTGGACAGTTACGTTAGAAAAACTCACACGCACTCCGCCACGGTATTGCACCTCGGCATAGGTCCAGGGCAGGGAATCGATCGACACCCATTCTCGGTCCGATACCACCCCCAGCGCGGCAGCTTGTGCATCCAGTTCCGCTTGAGTGACCTCAGGCGGACCGCTCTCGTTCATTGGAATTTCGGTTTCCAACAACTGTCGGCGCAGTTCCTCAGGTAACGGCTCCTGCCCGTTGCAGCCGATCAGGCAAAGTCCAAGAATTCCCACCAGCAGTAACTGTGGATATCGCTTCAGATTCAAACAATCTCGCATGGTCGTGTATCAGCCAAAACAATGAAGCCCAAAATATAAAATCAGCGACAACATCGACTGATTATGGTTGAAATGATGCCTGCCCAACACAATTCTGGCAGACGCTAGTTGCCTTTCCGCAACAGCCTTGATCGCCTGGGTCTGATTGTAACGATTAGGCAGGTGCTGCCTGCTGAAGAGTCCAAGTAAAACGCTAACTTTTCTTAGTTATTCTGCTTGTCATCCCTGGGTAACCTAACTTTGGTTGTCACAAAACAAGCCAATGTTTTGGCCCCCCGTATAGTAGAAAGAACTGACAATGAGTTCGCAACCACGATCAGCGGCAACGAATTTACCATCCAGCAGCCCCAAATCCAACGCTTTGACCAGTTTTGGATCGCTGACGGATGACCAACTGGAAGCCCATCTTCAAGTCTTCCAATACGGCGTATTCGAGCTAACTGACGCGATTCGCCCCTCGATCGATCTTCAAATCGTACCCAAGCAAGGGTATCGGCATGACGTTTACGTTGACCCCAACAGCGATGCGAAAGTCCCTGTCATTATGGCATCGGCTTCGCGTCAACGCCTGTTTGATCTGTTTATCGACATGATCGATTCACTGGGGCCAGTGGTGGACGTGGTGCTGGAGACCAGTCATCGGCATAACAGTGGACATCAGGATTTTTACCGCGAACACATCGATCTGCCGGTCCTGAAGAGCATCCTGTATGACTACGAAGAACTGCTACTGAACGACGGCTGTACCGGTATCGCCGTACTGAACCCCAAGCGACAGCAGGAAGTTCAGTTCGACGAACACAAGCTGATCATCGCCTACGGATCGCCTTTAGAGACATTTGAACGCATCTTGATTCAACACGATGTGTACATCGAAAAATCGATGCAGTTCATCACTGAAGCCGAACACGTACATACCAGCAGTGAACAGATGTTGGAGCAGTTTCAGACCTTGGCCATGCGACTGGGTATGGAATCGGACGGTGATTGCGACTTGGCTTGCTAGGCTGGACAAAATCTAGACTCGGTCTTGTCGGTGACGTTGTTGGCGCTGGCTACTGCACTGGTCACAGGTGCCTTGAATAATCATTCGGTGGCTACGGATTCGGAACCGATGTTCGCGAGCTATGTTGTCTCGCAACTGAACTAGTTTTTCCGATTGGAATTCGATCAGTCGGTGGCAGCGGACGCAGTAAAAGTGGTCGTGCTCGGGATAGCCGTAATCGTGTTCGTACACGCTACGGCCATTCAGTTCAAAGCGTCTCAGCAGGCCAGCGTCCACGAACTCTTTTAAGGTCCGATAAACGGTTGGCCGGCTGACATAGTTGGCTTCACCGCGCCTGGGCAATTGATCGATCAACTGGTCGGCATCAAAATGCTCGTGCCGTCTAAAGACCTGCTCGACTAGGTAGCGACGCTGATCGGTTTTCCGCAGTCCCCGAGCCAACAGATACTCTTCAAATCGCTCGACGGGCGTTTGTGATACAGGTACCGCTTCGAGCGCACTTTCAGCTTTGTCGGCTTTGCGATGAGGCATGTTGGAATACGCACTGTTGACTCGGGTGCCGGCCATGGAGATCTGACGGATTAGGCGAATCGATGCACTCGCCCAGCTTGACCGGAGACCTATTGTGTCCCAGCCCCGCTGATTATTCAACGATTGGCACACCCATTTGAGCCATCAATTCAGAAATTTCACGTCAACTGAACGTGTCCAGCATTCGATCCAGAGCCGCTGACAGCCGCTCAGGGGTTTCGTAGCTACCATCGGCAATGGCCTGACGCAGCGCGGCCACTCGGTCCATACGGATTTCCGCATCGGCACTGCTGGCCACCGACTGCGAAGAAAGCAGCTCCTGCGCTTCGGCGGACAAGTCCAATTGATCCAGCGCAGGACTGACCTGAGCTGCAGATTGAACCGGGCCTGTTGGCTTAGGACCTGATGATCGGATTAGTGATTGAGCCGAGCTGACGGATTGCAAACTGTTGATTTGCATTTGAATGGTACTCCCCTGAGGTTTTGCGAGATGATTTCTTATAGGACAGAGGACTAGTAGAGGTCAAGTCCAGTAGAGCGTCGCATTCCATGTCGGAATCGCAAGTGCCTGTCCGTAGCCACCCAAGGAGACTTAGCGAGCGCAAGTTGAACGCTAATGGTTATCGACACTTAGTAAACTCGCCCCCCGCAATTCTAGCAAATTTCAGATTTTGCTATCATTGCGGTTTGTAATGTCTGAAAATTGTATTGCGGGCTGAACCGCAAGGTCCTTAAGCAACCCATTCACCGATACAATTGCATGCACATGGCAGACTGGCCTACCAGTGACGAGAATGTACTCAAAGACGAAGAATCTAACATGATCGCATCACAGGAAACTCGCCCTCCAATCAGCGCAGGATACCGCACCTGTGTGTTGCTGTTGCTAATGCTGGTCTATACTTTCAATTTTGTTGATCGTCAAATCATTGGCAATCTTTCGCCATTTATCAAGGCTGATTTAAATCTCGCCGATTGGCAACTGGGAATCTTGAAGGGATTCGCCTTTGCACTGCTTTACTCAGTTCTGGGAATTCCGATTGCTTGGTTTGCCGACCGCTACAATCGCGTCAAGATCATTTCTATCTCGCTGGCGGTGTGGAGCGGGTTTACGGCGCTGTCTGGACTTGCCGGAAGCTTTACTGCACTAGGACTTGCTCGTCTGGGAGTGGGCATCGGCGAAGCCGGAGGAAGTCCACCGTCGCACTCCATTATTTCCGACCTGTACGCTAAGGGTCAGCGTACCAGCGCGCTGGCGGTTTATTCGTTGGGGATCCCCGTTGGAATCATGTTCTCGTATTTTGCCGCCGGTTTGTTGGTAGAATCTTTTGGGTGGCGCGGTACGTTTTACTCTCTTGGTATTCCCGGTGTCTTGTTGTCGTTCGTCGTATTGTTCGTGATCAAAGAACCGCAGCGAGGTGCCATGGAGGCTCGCGACGGAAAATCGGCCGCGCCAATGCAAAGTACGCGAGAATCGATGAAGACGCTGTTGTCCATCCGCTCATGGTGGGGCATGTGTCTTGGTATCGCATTCACCTCGTTCGGAAGCTACGCCGTCAGCGCCTGGGGAGTCGACTATGTGACGCGACATGATCCTCAGTACAGCTTCTCTCGGTTGATGACTATCCTTGGTTTTATCAATGGAATTGCCTTTGGTGCCGGTACCTATTTTGGTGGCATTTTGGCTGAGCGCTGGGCGCGAACGAATGTCCGGGCTTATGCACTTGTACCGGCGATTACGACAGCCATCGGAATGCCCTTTTTTATCGTCTCATTTTGGGTCCAATGTATCGACATTTACTTGGCCTGTATAGCCGTTTATCTATTGATGGCTGGATGTTATTTGGGGCCAAGTTTTGCGATCGCACAGACGTTGGCGCCGATTTCTGCGCGAGCGATGTCCACGGCGCTGTTTTTTCTAGTACTGAATTTAATCGGGCTAGGATGCGGACCAACCTATGTGGGATTTCTGAGCGGTTTCCTGACCGAACAATTCGACGATACTCAAGCCCTGCGACTGGCCATGTCATCCGTTGGCATTGCCTTCGTGATCGCGGTCAATGCCTACTTCTACGCAGCCAAAAACCTTCCAGCCGATTGGGCTAGCTCGGAGGTCAGGAACAAACAAAGCTGAAACCTAAACTTGGAACCGTCCCAGAAGAGACTTGTTCCCGGAAATGTTGCAGTGTTGGAGCCAGGAGTATTTCCGAGAAAGGCATCAAAATCAAACAGAAAAATAGTCTATGTCAAACGGCATCGTTGAATTAACATTGAGGTAAAGTGCAGTCCGTGCGAATCTTCATCTACCAGTGAGATCTTCATCTACCAGTGAGAGTAAGAGCAACTATGTTATCGAATTCACGAATCGCAACGTTCTCAGACACGATTATATTTATATCCCCTTAGATGAAGACAGAGTCAACACGGTGCAGTCTATCGAAAAATTTATCCGCACCTTGAAGCGGAAGTGATTCAGACCCTCAGGATGAATTCGCTCACTTTGATCTACCAATTAAGAAGCATAGGTGTCAGTTATGCCCAGAGCAGTTTGGAATGGAGCCGTTTTGGCTGAGAGCGATCGGTGCGAAGTTGTCGAAGGGAATCAGTATTTTCCTGCTGACTCCTTGGATATGCAGTATTTTCAGCCCAGCAACACTAGCTCCACCTGCTCGTGGAAGGGTGTTGCCAGCTACTACCATGTCGTGGTCGATGGCCAGGTCAACCAAGATGCGGCTTGGTATTATCCGATGCCGAAAGATGCAGCCAAGAATATTGCGGGATACGTAGCCTTTTGGCGTGGTATCCTTGTAGAAGTCTAGTATCTAGTATCCAGATTACTTTTGCGGCTTTCACCATTAACGGAGAGTAACTAGTGAATTCACTGATCACGAAGCGCCGAGAATTTTTGGGTAGTTTACTCGGTGTGGCCGCAGGACCACTGGTGTTGCCACGTCATCTGATCGCGGGATCGGGGAAGACTGGGGTCAATGAGAAGATTCGAATCGGGGCGATCGGCGTTGGGGGGCGGGCTACCTTGCTGTTGCAACAGTTGCCTGAATCAGCGCAGCTTGTGGCGCTGAGCGATTGCAATCTGCCTCGGGCTCAGGCATTCAAGGCGAACGCAGGTGGCGACTGGCCGGTCTATCAGGACTATCGCGAGTTGCTCGACCGCAAGGACATCGACGCGGTGATCGTGGCGACCGGCGAGTTTCAACGAGTGTTGCCCTGCATTCACGCCTGTCAGGCCGGCAAAGATGTTTACGCCGAAAAGCCGTTGACACTGTATGTCAGCGAAGGTCGAGCGCTGGTCAATGCTGTGAGACGCTATGGACGCATCCTGCAAGTCGGCTCGCAGCAGCGTTCCATGGAGATGAATCGCGTCGCCTGCGAATTGGTCCGCAACGGCGGATTAGGAAAAATCCTTGAGGTTCGAGCCATCAATTACGGCGGGGCAATGGCTTCTCCGATGGAGTCGTTTGAGAAGCAGGAGATTCCGCAGGGTCTCGACTGGAATATGTGGCTCAATCAAGCGGCGGATCGCTCCTTCAATCCAGCCTGGATGGGCTGGATGCAGTGGCGCGACTTTGCTGGCGGGGAAATGACCAACTGGGGCGCGCACGGGATCGACCAGATTCAGTGGGCTATCGGTGCCGATGGAACTGGGCCGACGGAACTCAGGCCACTATCGGAAGGTCCCAACGGGAAGGTGTCCATGACGTACGCCACCGGTGTTCAGGTCAATTACGTTATCGATCCAGGCAAAGGTCCGATGGGTGGGGCCGTGTTCATCTGCGAAAAAGGCAAGTTGGAGATCAACCGCAATAAATTTACCTCGAACCCACCCGAGATTGCTGCCGAACTGGAAAAGAAACTGGATATCGTTGAAGAGGAGCGAAAGTGGAGCGACGATCTGGCGCTTTGGCAGGCCAAGTGGCACATGCAGAACTGGATCGATTGCATTCATTCGCGCAAACTGCCGGTAGCCGACGCGGAGATTGGGCACCGATCGGTAACGGTCTGCCATCTGGCCAACATTACGCGGGCAGTAGGACGTCCCTTGACCTGGGATCCAGTCCAGGAACAGTTCGTTCAGGATGCACAGGCGAACAGTCTGTTGGACCGCCCGCGACGCAAGGGATTCGAATTGCCGACCATCTAAAGGTAATCGCCATCCAGGCGTGGCACGTCACGGTAAGCAACCGAGTGCTTGATTTCCTTGGGATTTCTCGAAGAGAATCGAGATAATGCAGAATTGCGAAGTGGGCGATGCAGGACTCGAACCTGCGACCCCCTGCTTGTAAGGCAGGTGCTCTAACCAACTGAGCTAATCGCCCATCCTTTTTCGCAATGATCTTCAGCTTGGCGCGGATTGCTGCGCTACGAGCCGACTAAGCATTGGAAAGTAGATGAGATCGCTTCGAACGTCGCTCGGCTCGCAAGCGGCTGCGGCGCTTGATTTCGCTTGGCTTTTCGTAGAATTCGCGACGGCGCATTTCTTTCTTGATCCCGCTACGTTCTACCAGTTTTCGGAATCGGCGGACCGCCTCCTGTATCGTTTCACGGTCGCGTACTAACAATTTCACCATATTCGAAACAACTCCAACTCCCAAAATGCCTGTACGGATTGTATTTGTTTTAACCCGCCCAACTGAACAGGTTTCGATCTCGACTAGAAAATCGACAATCTGGCCCAAAGCTTCCAAAAGACTTCAAGAAATGGCGATTGTAATGAACCAGGCCCCTAGCGTCCAGTGCTGTTGGGAACTGGTTTAGATCCACAGTTTTTGGCAACTAATCACCCGGCCTGCGCGAGCTGACCACAAATCACCGAATTGGGGGGGCTCTATCGGCTGTTCTATCTCAGGGCAGGGCGGTATGGCCGGATTCTTCGTAAGGGTCGCAGGTTGTCGTCATGACCGGAAATAGCGGATTAACGCGAGAAAAAAGGTGTTGGCTCGATTGTCGTGGGCTCGGTCTACGATGCTTTAAGGTGTTGCCGGTTCGACCCAGTCGAACCGATTTGCCCTCGACCGCCTTATAGGTTTCCAAATATGGACGAAACGCACAATGCGACAAGCGAGTTCTTGCGAGCGCTAGATCACCGCCAGGAGCAGGTCTTGAAGGACTTGGAGGAGTTGAATCAGCGAGTGGAAAAGGTGCTTGAAATGTACCAACAAAGTCGCCATGGAAAATCAACTCAGCCTGTTGTGGCCGAGAGTTCGAGCGGTACATTGCAGCGAACTGAAGCTGCTTAGTTGTGCTGCATGCCAGGAGATCAGCCGCCAAATTGGCGTCTGTAGATCGCCTGAATCAGCGACTCGACATCTTTGAATTTACCGCCACTGGCAAGCGCTTGTTCGATCAATTGCCGAGCGTCTGATTCGCTGTGTCCCAGAGCCAGCAGTGCCTGGAATGTGTCTTCGACAACTCCATCGCTGAGCTTGATTCCCTCGGGAGTATCACGGCGAACCAGCAGAGCAAACTTGGGCATTTTGCGTCGCAGTTTGGCGATGACACGTTCGGCCGTTGCTGGTCCAATGCCAGGCAGAGTTGAAAGAGCTTTCGCGTCCTGCTGTTCGATCATCACGGCGATGTCTTGTACCGGTTGAGTCATGGCCCGCAGGGCTTTCTTCACGCCCACCCCGTCCACAGAACAAAAAAGGTCAAAGAACTCGCGTTCCGGAGTGCTCAAAAAGCCTACCAATCGCGGTGTCAGTCGCCCACCAGTGGACACATTTCCTTCCAAGTAGTGGACTGTAAACAAGGTGATCTCCTTGCGCATCTGGCCTTGCAGATGTCTGCGCGTGTAGTCGGCGATGTAGACTTCGTATTCCATAGGTGGAATCAAAAGGGTGGCGCTTTCATCGGCTAGGTCTACTAGGGTGCCTTGAATTTTAGTGATCATCGATCGGTCGTCCGCTTTCGTTGTAAAAAACTCGATGTTGGATGCCAGTTGCTATTTCAGTAGTGCATTCTGTAGCGTGCTATGATAGTGGGTCAGCGCGATGGCTACTGCATCGGATACGTCGGCGGGTTCCAGTAGGTCGCGCAGGCCAAGTTGCAGTTTGACCGCCATTTGAATTTGACCCTTCGAGGCATGCCCGTTTCCGGTCAGCATCTTCTTGATTTGAGTTGCCGCGTATGCGTTCACGTAAAGGCCAGCTTGTGCGGATGCCAAGTAGATCACGCCGCGCGCATGCCCCATTTGCACTGCGGTCGTGGGGCGCTGGTAGTGTGAGTACAAATCTTCGATGGCAAAGCTGTCAGGTCGATGTTCGGCAAGCAGTTCGGCAACTCCCGAGTGAATCTCCAGCAGTCGCTGCTCGAAGGGCAGGTTTGCGTTGCTGCGAATCACCCCAGCATCCACCAGTCGAAACTGGCCTGAATCGATTTGGATGACTCCATAGCCGGTTGTGCGCAATGCGGGATCGATGCCCAAAATTCGCATTCCCATCGTATTGTCTCCGTACGTAAACTAGCCGCATCCTGTATTTCGCCAACGCTTCAGATTATAGGCTATTTGATTGCGACCGGTACAGCGGGCTGGGTGGTAGCATGATCGTGCAAAATGATAATACCACCCCTCTTTGTGCTCGAGCGGTATCCCCTTCGATTTTTGGCTTGCCCCGCAATTAGGGTTAGATGCCTGGAGCAAATATCGCTCTGGTGGTACAACATGTGACTGGAGCATGGTGGCAAATTCCTAATGCCCATGATCGATTTTTGCAGTTATTATTTGCAGCACAAAACGCTTCGAGAAGAAAAGGTAATGAACAAGATGGCAGCATTCCCAGAGATCCAGCGAATCGAGTACGAAGGACCCAACAGCCAAAATCCACTGGCCTTCCGCTGGTACAATCCTGCCGAAATGGTCGAAGGCAAGAGCATGAAAGACCATTTGCGTTTCAGCGTTGTGTACTGGCACACGATGCGAGGTACGGGCGGTGATCCCTTTGGTCCGGGTACCGCAGTGCGCCCATGGGAGGATGGCTCGGATAGTGTGGATAATGCTTTGCGACGCGTTGAAGTGGCCTTTGAGATTTTTGAGAAGCTTCAAGCACCTTTCTATGCTTTCCACGATCGCGACGTGGCTCCCGAAGGCAGCAGTCTTGCTCAATCCCACGAAAATTTCGATCGAGTGGCTCAGTCGCTCAAGGAACACCAGGAGAAGACGGGCGTCCAGTTGCTTTGGGGTACAGCCAATCTGTTCAGCAATCCAAGATTTATGCACGGAGCGGCGACAAGCTGCAACGTGGATGTGTTTGCCTACGCGGCAGCTCAAGTTAAGAAATGCTTGGAAGTGACCAAGATGCTGGGAGGTGCCAACTATGTTTTTTGGGGTGGGCGCGAGGGTTACCAAAATCTTTACAACACGGATATGCAACGCGAGCTAGATCATCTGGCCCGCTTTTTCCATCTAGCGGTCGACTACGCCAAGCAGATTGGTTTTCACGGTACGTTTTTAATCGAACCCAAGCCCAAGGAGCCGACCAAGCATCAGTATGACAGCGACGCTGCGGCTTGCCTTAACTTCCTAAGGGCCTACGGTTTGAAAGAACATTTCAAGCTGAACATTGAAACCAACCATGCGACCTTGGCTGGTCATACCATGATGCACGAACTGGACTACGCAGGGCACCAGGGGGCTTTGGGGTCCATCGATGCCAATACCGGAGACCTGCTTCTGGGATGGGATACCGATCAATTTCCTACGGACTACTATCTGACAACCCAGTGCATGTTGGCCATTCTGAAACATGGGGGCCTGGGAGCCGGTGGAGTCAATTTTGATGCCAAGGTGCGACGCGAAAGTTTTGAGCCGATCGATCTGTTTCATGCACACATTGGCGGCATGGACGCGTTTGCTCGAGGCCTAAAGATTGCCGCTGCTATACGAGCTGGAGGTTTGCTGGACGATTTTGTCAAAAACAGGTACGCCAGTTGGGACAGCGACCTGGGGCGACGCATCGAGGCTGGGCAGGAATCATTGGCCTCTCTTGAGAAGTACATGCTGGAGAAAGGCGAAGCAGCACCCAATGCGAGTGGTCGTCAAGAGATGCTAGAGAATTTGATTAACCGCTATTTGTAACGTTGTCTTGATCCCTCTCAACCTGCCCTCTCCCCCGCAAAGACGATGGAAGGGGGCAGGGTAAAATCAAGAAATGGGGGACAGAGCTGAATCACTGATAGGAGACAGAGCAAACACCTGGGGAGACGCGAGGCGACTACACGGCGGCTATGCACTCAGGGCCTTGGTTGCGAACATTGTTGACATAGCTGGACACGGCCTGAGTTTTGAAGAAACTTTCGTCAACGGCTGTTAATAGCTCAAAGGCATGCTCTGTTTTGTAACCTGGGTCCAGCCAAAGCTGAGCGGCTTGGCCAACTAGCGGCATGGGCATGCGATCATGTATGCTGCTCATAGCCGAATTGGCGGCGGTGGTAATCAGAGTGCAACTATCGATTGATTGCCCCGCAGCTTTGGTGTTGTTGTCCCAGAGCCCCGCCAGCAGCATTAGACTATCCTCCGAAGGTGTGATCCAGTAAGTCTGCTTCGTCTTGGCGGTCAGTCGGTGCCACTCGTAGTAGCCATCGACCAATACCAAACAGCGGTGCTTTCCCATCAGACCCTTAAAGGATCTCTTTTCCAGTAGCGTTTCACGTCTGGCATTGATCATGCTACTTCCGATGCTCAGTTCCGACGCCCAGCTAGGAACCAAACCCCAACGAAGATCGTGCAATTTCCGCTGCGAACCTTCGCTGGTTAGCCCAACGAGTAGCTGAGTGGGGGCGATGTTGTATCGAGGCGTAAAGTCGCCGGGCAAGTGGAGTTGATCCACTAGCGGCAGTAACAGTTGTCCCCATTGGTCAGGAGCCGTCTTGAGTGTCAAGCGACCACACATGGTCGAATTTCCAGTCGCGAATTGCCAAATTTGCCAGAGTTGAAGTCGTCACAATCCTCCCTATTTAGTGTAGACTGGTCCAGTCTTCTGCCAACTCTTCGGTATCACAAACAGCAGGATAATTGAATTCTGATGCTTCATCCCTTGATTACCATTGTCACCACGGTTGGAACTGCCCAGCAAGCTAGTCAAGTGGCTAAAGCACTACTTGATGCCCGCTTGGCGGCTTGTGTACAAATCGATGGACCGCTTCGCAGTTTCTATCGATGGCAGGGCCAATTGTGTGACGAAACCGAATATCGCTTGAACTGCAAGACCTTGCCAAGCCTGCGCGAGAAAGTGATTCAGTTGATCCGAAGCTGCCACCCCTACGAACTGCCTGAAGTGCTAGTGGTGGCCGGCGAGAGCTTGCCCGATTACGCAAAGTGGGTCGCTGAGCAGGTGGCGCACGAAGCCGAATAGGTATAATGGGGTAGTCATTCAGAATAAAGGGTTGACGCTGATGAGTTACCGGTTGCTTTGCCAGCTTTCGGAATTGGTGCCAGAGCAAGGCAAGGAATTTCTTGTCGAGGGTCGTATCGTTGCCGTCTTTCGAGCCGGTGACCTAGTGCATGCCGTTGATGGCATGTGCGCTCATCAAGGTGGACCGATCGCTCAGGGAGATCTCGTGGGGAAGTGCGTTACCTGTCCTTGGCATGGCTGGCAATACGACGTCGCCAGCGGGACAAACCTGTTGACGGGTAAGCAGATGCTGGATTGCTTTCGAGTGGAGGTTCGGGGTCAAGAGGTTTGGATCGAAATGCAAGCAGAATAACTGAATCGTTCAACCTGAGGCCATTTGAAATGAAATGCTCTTGCCATGTTTCTACAATAGCCATTGCATTCAATTTGATAGTTGTCGCGTAGGTGAACTTTTGAGCAAACCGTAGGCAGTGCCCAGGAACTAGGCCAAAGCTACTTTAGGAGCGAACATGCTGAATCGACGAATTTTCTTGACTCAGGCAATCGTTGGAGCGGGCAGTGCAGCAAGCGGGAGTGTTTTGGCTGATCAGTCGTCTAGCTGGTTGGGCTGGCGAGGGCTAGGCCGAGACGGCTACGCAGGACAGGGCGATTGGCCAGACTCTCTGAGTGCCGAAAAGTTGCAACTGCTGTGGGAACGTCCCTTGGACAGCGGATATTCAGGCCCACTGCTAAGCGGCCAGCAGGTGTTTGTCACCGAGACCAAAGAGAAGACGGATGAGGTTGTCTCGGCTCTGGATGCTCAGACAGGTCAGGTCCAATGGCAAAAGCGGTGGTCAGGTGCTTTGTCGGTGCCATTTTTTGCGAAGTCAAACGGGGACTGGATACGGTCAACTCCCTTCTGCGATGGTAGTCGGTTGTACGTGGCGGGAATACGAGACGTCTTGGTCAGTCTGGATTGCCAGACCGGGCAGGAGGCTTGGAGGATCGATTTTCCAGCGATGTTCGGCAGCGAATTGCCTTCGTTCGGTTTTGTGTGCTCGCCACTGGTTGATTCAGGCACAATTTACGTGCAGGCTGGGGGCGGATTGGCGGCCATCGATAGTCAGTCCGGTCAGATACGTTGGAGAGGCCTAGATGATGGTGGCGGAATGTGGGGCAGCGCCTTTTCATCGCCGATCATGGTGAGTCTTCATGGTCGCAGACAGTTGTTGGTTCAGACCAGGACACATCTAATTGGAGTTGACCCGGAAAATGGGAGCAAAATTTGGGAGCAGAAGGTGGAAGCATTCCGAGGTATGAACATACTGACTCCCGCAGTGTGGAATGACTGTGTATTTACCAGTAGCTATGGCGGCAAGAGTCTGCTTTTTGAATTCGAGCCTAGCGATAGTGGCCCGTGGATTGTGAAGACTCGCTGGCAGAACAAGACTCAAGGCTACATGTCCTCGCCGATTGTCATCGGCGACACCTTGTATTTGCACTTGCGCAATCGCCGATTGGTTTGCTTGAACCTGCAAACGGGCCAGGAGAACTGGACGACTAAGCCGTTCGGAGAATATTGGAGCATGGTCACCAACGGCCAGCAGATCTTAGCGCTGGACGAACGCGGAGAGCTGTTATTGGTACAGCATAATCCGAACGAGTTTCAATTGCTGGATCAGCGCGAAATTAGCCAACAGAGCAGTTGGGCTCACTTGGCTTTAGCCGGGGACATGCTTCTAATTCGACATCTGGCTGGCATTCAGGCCTACCGGTGGAGCGCATCGTAAGATTACCGGCTAGCCGGCGAACCGTGTCCTGAGGTAATTCACGATCTAATGATCAGAGTTGGCCAGCGGAGTGAGATAAGCCGCAATTTGATTTCTTGCGGTTCCTGGAATTAGACCCGAGGGAATTCTGGCAAATTCCACTACGATGCAATGCGGTCAGCCGTTTGCTTTAGTCGTCAGTATCTAAATCATCATCACGGACGTCAAACGCAGTATCGGCAGGTGCGTTGTCTTTGACGATGGACCAATCTTTCCGTTGGCGGCTACTGGGGATGGCCAATCGCTTGCGATACTTGGTGACGGTGCGTCGAGCGATAGTCATCCCCAACTTAGAAAGCTCGGCGGCCAGTTCATCGTCGCTCAGCGGATTCTCTTTGTTTTCTTTCTCGATTAGATCAGTCAGTTTCAGTCGAATGGTCTCCCAGGCAACATCGTCACCGTCTTCACTTCGGGTGCCGTGAACAAAGAATCTTTTGAGCGGAAAAATGCCGCGTGGAGTTTGTATCCACTTATCATCGACAGCCCGGCTGATCGTCGTTACGTGGACTCCAACGACATCTGCGATTTGCTGCATCTTCAGCGGCTCCAGATGTTCAGCACCTAGATCTAAGAATTTTTTCTGGTGGTCGATGATCGCCTGAGCCACTTTGCGGACGGTATTACGCCGCTGCTCGATGGCTTCAATCAACCAGTTGGCCGATTCGATTTTTCTTCGGATGAATTCCCGCTCTTCTTGAGTAGCTTTAGGGTCTGCCAATCGGCTGCGATAATATTCACTGATCCGTAGCGAGGGGACCCGGTCGTCCTCCAATCGAATGACGTAATCGCCCTGTTCATTCTGTTCGGCTACCACGTCGGGGGTGACAACCTGGACGTAAGTCTCTAAGAAAGCAGCACCTGGCTTGGGGTTTAGGTGATGCAGTTCGGCCCGAGCCAGCTGAATTCGAGCGATGGAAAGCCCGGTTTTCTTTTCAATCAGCGGCAGACGGTTTTCAGCCAAGTCCTCCAAGTGGTCGCTAATCAGAATCGTAAGTTCCTCGTAATGGGCCATGCTGGGAAGCAGTTGATTCAGAAGGCATTCTCGCAAGTCGCGGGCCGCAATTCCGCGCGGGTCCAGCGACTGAACCACTCGCAGCGCCTCTTCGGCCACTTCGTAGTCTTCTGGTTCATGCTCGGCGGGCAGTAGATCGCGCAGGCTGGTCTTGAAGTAACCGCCGTTACGGGCGTCCAAAGTCGAAATGATCCGCTCGGCGATCTGTTCGACGTCCGAGTCGATATCCATTTCGGCCAGTTGGTGAATCAGATAATCGTTTAACGACTCGGGCCGCTCCGTGGCGTTGGCCATCAAATCGTGCTGGCGGTCCTGCGCCTCCTGCATGCGATTAGCGCTGGTGCGAAAATCGTCGAAATTTTGCGGCATGTCATTGTCCATGTTCGCCAGACGTTCAAAGTCATCGGCGTTGGACTGGTCGTCACGCACCACCAATTCCCGCTCGTCTTCCGTCGGACGATTGGGGTCGGGCTCGTCCTCCTGGGCGTCGGCCTGAGGCAATTCCTCCTCCTCCTGCACCTCCAGCATGGGATTCTCGGTCAGTTCCTGCTCGACCCTTTCTTGAAGCGCCAGCATGGGAAGCTGCAGGATCTCCATCGACTGGATCATTTTGGGTGCCAGTTTCTGCGTCTGCAGTTGGCGAGCCTCCATTCCAAATGACATGCGCATGACAGCTCATTCCCTTACGATTCAAATGACAAACCCAACGATAGACCAAGCGGATCCACTAGCTAAATTCTACCAGCAAAAAGCCGCTTGTGCAGATAAAGTTTTTGAAAGGCACGGAATTTGCTGTCAATGCCCCGAAGGAAGCTTGACAACATCGCACGAGATGCTTTTTCGAGAGCGACCCGATTGAATTTGGTCAAAGGGTGGCTGGGGTCGGAGGGCCGTGAAAATCGTAGGAATAAAGCAGGACACTAGAGTTTTTGGCGATCACGCAGGGCATCTGCCAGAATCTCGCGATTGACATGCTCAAGCACACTGCCACTGGTGATGCCACGCGCAAGACGAGTCACCATGACAGGGAACTCGGCCAATAGGTTGGTAATGTACAGCGCTGTGCCGTCACCTTCTACCGTCGGATTGGTAGCCATGATGATCTCGGCAAAATTGCCTCGTCGCACTCGCTCCATCAACGGATCGATCGTCAGTTGGTCGGGGCCGATGCCATCCAGTGGTGCGATGCGCCCTAGCAGCACATGATACATGCCTCGATAGACTCCCGACTGTTCGATAGCCATCAGGTCACGATGCTGTTCAATGATGCAAAGGCGATTTTGTTCGCGACCCGAGTTGGAGCAGATGTTGCATAGGGTGTCTTCTGCCAAGTTGTAGCAAACGCTGCAGTAGCGGACATTTTCACGAACCTGCTTGATGGCATCAGCCAGTGCCAGTGCATCTTGCTTGCTGACCCGCAGCAGGTGGTAGGCCAATCGCTCGGCCGACTTGCGGCCAATCCCAGGTAATCTTCCCAAGTGATCGATCAAGCTATTGACCGAAGTCGAATTCTCTTGCATCAGTGTTCTTGCGAAAGCGGTAAAGCGAATCCAAGTGAATTGAACAGCGACCGGCCCGGTCGCTAACTGCCCAGTATTTCGTTGATACCTGGCAAATCCATGCCACCGGTTAGTTCTCGCAGCTTGGCCAAGTGCATTTCTTTGATCTTGGCAAGCGCTTGGTTAAGAGCTACTGGCAGTTGCTGCTCAAGCAGGTCTGTGTTGCCATGTTGGATTAGTGTCGAGCAGATCGTCAGTCGCTTGACTTCGCCAGCTCCAGAGACTTCCACTTCAATCGAGCCTTCGGCTGCGGTTCCCGTAGCCACTTCATTGGCCAAGTCGCTGCGTATTGCTTTGACTCTTTCAGCAATGGACCCGGCGTTCATCATCATCTGGGACAAACCGCTAAGATTCTTAAAACTAAACATGTTCAATTCTCGCAGGCTTAAATTAGTACAACTGGGGTCGAGTCTTCATCATGCCTGATTGGAAGCGGCTGTCGCCACGGGCACCGCAATGGAGGCATTGCCAAAATGAGGCCCTTTCAGGTTCTGTGCAGGGTGGACTTTGACGATTTCGGCATCCAGAAGTTCACAAATTTTTTTGACTAGCGGATGGCTGGCCACCTCTCGCATCTTGCGGGTTCTCTCCGTGGAAGAGCTGAGGGCCGGCGCTGGGGTAATCGGTGCCGAACCGGGCTGGACCTCCAGTATCAAACGAACTTCACGGCCCAGTTCAGCGGCTAATGCCCGGCTGAGTTCTTTTTTGCGGGCGGGTTGTTCGCAGTAGTCTCGCGTTGATTGTGCTCCCGGTGAAAAAATGATTCGCCATGCCGCAGAACCAACCGGCTCGACGGCAACCACTAGATTACAGTATTCGGCGACCAACCCCTCGATCTTGCCGGTTGCTCTACGCCAAACTGCCAGCGACTCCGGCGAATTGAATAATTCGTTGTGCTTGGTTTGTGAATCGGCAGGCGGAGCCACTGGGAAATCGGCAGGCTGGGCAACTGAAGAGAGAAGGGCAGGGGATTGCCCCGTTGCCGGAGACTCCATGACCGCGTCTGCAACGCGAGGCCCAGGAGTGTCTTCGACCTGCGAATGCTGGGTAGCAGAACCGGTAGAAGTGACACTAGCCGAATTGCGAAGGCTCTCAGCTAGCGAACTAACGGGCTGAGGGAGCTTTTTTTTTTGTGGATCGACCACCGCGCCGCTCGACGCCAACGCTTCCAGCAATGCAGGGATGGAGGCAAGATGCTCCAGTTGGCATATTTGCACCAAAGCAACTTCAAGCAGCGTGGTCGCTGAGATGCTGCTGCGCATGCGCACCAGTGTCTCATCTAGAATTTGAATAGCCGACAAAACCGATTGCACTCCCCAGGACTGAGCCAGTTGTTGCAACTGGGCATGACCAATCGGGTTGGCAACTTTTAACACCTCTGGGCCGCCTCCAATGCCGACCGCCATCAGGTCACGCAGGTAGTTTAGAAGTTGTTCAGCCAGTTGCCCTGAGTCGGCACCTAGGGATATCGTTTGATTGGCCGACTGGAATGCAAGTAGAGCATCGCGTTGATACAAAGCCTGGACAATGGCCAGCAGATTTCCTTCGTCGGCGGTGCCCATCAGACTGTGAACTTGGCCCACCGTGATCGTGCCCGTGGAGAAGCTCATCACTTGTTCCAGCAAGGACTGGCTGTCTCGCATGGAACCCGCCGCACGTCGCGCAAGCAGGGCCAGCGCGTCGGGCTCGATCTGGTATCCCTCTGCGATAGCGATCTCTTGCAGTCGCTGTTGAATGGCTTCAAATTTCACAGGAACAAAGTCGAATCGCTGGCATCGCGACAGAACGGTAATCGGCAGCTTTTCAGGATCGGTGGTGCAGAAGATAAACTTAACGTGCTCGGGAGGTTCCTCTAGTGTCTTCAGTAGAGCGTTGAAGGCCACGCCGGTCAGCATGTGGACTTCGTCGATGATATAGATCTTAAATCGCGCTCTGGCCGGTCGAGCATGCACGTTGGCTCGCAACTGGCGAATTTCATCGACCCCGCGGTTGCTGGCACCATCGATTTCAATTACGTCGATGTCCTCGCCGGCATCCACTGCCGAAGAAATTTCCTGTTCCAATTCCGGCGGACTATCATCAGGGATGCTGAGTGCTTTAGCGAAGATACGAGCTGTAGAAGTTTTTCCAACTCCCCGAGCCCCTGTAAACAGATAGGCATGACCGACTCGGCCCGAGGCGATAGCGGTCGACAACGCGCGGGCAACATGTTCCTGACCGATCAATTCGCCGAAGCTCTTGGGTCGATAGCGCCTGGCGACGACCGTGTAGGTTGCTTGGGCTGGTGAAGAGGCGACCGAGTCTTCCACGTCAACATCCAATCCAAAGGTCTCAGGTCCACAGAAGCGATCAGCTCAAGCGATGCGCAGAAATCTAGCAGGCTGCCCAGCAGAGGCTCCCGCACAAGAGTACCCCGCTTATGGCTGCTCCAATTAAGTCCTGACCAGGTTCACGGTTCCCCCTCGCGAGAGCCCCTGCTAGGCAGCGGCATCACTTGCATCTGTGGGATTCTAGCATAGGGTTTCCTATCGAACAGCCCTAGCAACGCCACAGGTTGCACGTTCTGACGTCTATCTTTCGGATTCCCAGCTACCTTCGACCTTTAGGACGGTTCCCGCGAGAGCCTCGATTTTCGTTGCGCCGATGGTTTTCGATATTGGCTTCGACCAGAGTGGCGATAGAGTCCTCCCAAGTGGGTATACTTCGGTGACGATCTCCGCCTTCTCGGTCTTCGTCTGCATGCAGTTGCTCGTCCATCGACTCGCGATCCTCTTCATCCGCAAAGGATCCGTAAGATCCAGTCTCCGGCACGGGCTCGCGATCCGCCTCTGCCTTGCGCTGGCCGCCACGGCCTCGCCGGCGTCTGCGGCGCGAGCGTCCACTGGATTCTTCACCGCTTTCGGGTTCGGATCGAAGTTCGGGGCTGGTGGCTTCCGAAAGATCGACCAGGTCCGAATCCACTTCCGAATCGTAACGGTCGCGAAGTGTTCTGTCATCCGTCGACCGACTTTCGACAATGCGGCTGTCATCTGAGTCGATTGAACCGATCGGCCGCTGATCAAGGTTGTCGCCGCTGGTTTGTTCGCGGTCTCGATCACGACCTCCGCGACGCCGACGCCGACGGGACGAACGCCGCTCGGCGGTCGGGAAATCGTCGTCAGAATCTGGATCGCGATCTGCTGCAGGGTGCTCGTAGTCCGCAGAAGCCTCAGCATACGGATTGTCTGGTTGATCTTTCTGAAAACTGTCGTCATGGAAGCCAGACTGTGCGGCGGATGGCTCCAATTCCTGACCCGTTGGCCTTGCGTCGCTGTCCGAACGATCTCTACGGCCTCCACGGCGACGACGACTTCTGGATCGTCTTTGCGGCTCAGATGAATCGTCGCTGCCGGTTGCCGAATCGGAACTGAATCGCAATGACGAGATATCTTCGGCTTCTGATGACTGATTCGAGGCAACTGTAGGTTGTGACACTTCCTCTTCCCAGCCCAGGTCGTCGACAACTCGTTTGGGTTTATCCCAGTAGGCAGGATGAGGTTGGCCGGCCGAAGTTCCGAACATCTCTTCGAGAGCGGGATTTTCAGATTGTTGCGAACTTGAGGTTCCGAAAAGCGGTGTTGCGGGCGCAGCATCCCCAGATGGTGAAACTCGCTTGGCAGGTTCTTCGGTGTGAGTTGGTGCAGCTTCACTTTGAGGAATGTTCAGCAAGCTAGACAACATGTCGCCCCAGGATCGTTTCTTCCGCTGCGGCGAATCGTCGGCGGATTGTTCAGGTTTGGGTTGTGGACTGCTAATGTCTAATTCCTTCTTTTTGGCTGCAGCAGTCTTGTCAGCAGTGACAGGGCTGGCGGTCTGGTCAAGGGTTGATCGTTCAGATTGCTGCGGAGCCTTAGCCGAACTCTCGGCAGGTTTTTTGGGAGGTGGCGAAAAACTTGGCGCTCCCAAACGCTCGGCCAACGACTTCCATTTATCACTCATGGACTTACTCTTTTCATTCGGACATGCAATAGCCTGGACATCACCTGAATGGTAGGCCAGTTCGCTAAGTTACTTGGAATGCTGCTGGTATCAACTGCCCTATCGGCCTAATAGTACTCAGCCTGCCGGTGCTAAGTATTTGAAAATCTCATTATAGCGACATGGCGGCCGCTTGGAAGGCAGAGTTTATTACCCAAGTATTGGGCATTTTTATCACGGTTGTCGTAGCGGCGTGGGTCGATGTGGCTGTTAGCCACCGCCTCCAGGACGGCACAGCCCACTTCGTGCACAAAATTCGCTGCAACGGATCATGTCCTCCCAAAAGATATTGAAACCGGGGACGGCCTCATTCGACACGAACCAAGTGTGGGTGGTTGGCTTTAAGCCAATGCAACACTTCGCCAATGCAACACTTCACTGCGCAGTTCCACAGTGAACTCGATCAACTCTTGGGCCTCGGCCTCGCTTGTCACGCCAGCCATGTCATACTCAACCGTATTGCGCTTCACCCGACAGACCTCTAGGTAATCGGCTGTTTCCTTTTTCGCCGCTCCCATCACTTCGAGAGGAATCCCGAAATTTCTTCAACACTGCTTTGGTGCGGTCGTAACCAACCGTTATTTTGCCATTCGCTCAAACTCATCCCGATCTCCGACCACAAAGTGCTTGTCGCCAGACATGACCGTCCTAATAAAATGGTCGTTCGATGTGATCCTGTGTCTCCATTCGCTTAAAGAGAAAACATGGGGATTTATCTCACGGCCCAAATCATTACCAAGCCCCGAGAGCAGCGAGACAATCTGACGCAGCTTCACATCTCCAATCACCATCACATCAACGTCACTGACTGAATCTGCAGTTTGATTGGCAAGCGATCCAAACACGAAGGCAAAAGTAGCTCCGCAACCCTTCAGAGCCTCCGCGACAGCTACAGTAATTCCGTCGGACTTGCGGACCAACGAGCAAAGTTCTTGAAAGAAGGGATGCTGCGAGTTGGCTTGGTAGTTCGTCCGATTCCCATCCTGACTTTCGACGATTAGTCCGTCAGCGACCATTCTCTTGAGTTCTCGTTGCACCGCCGAAAGTGAGCAATTACAGCGCCGAGCTAGCTCACGTCCGTGCAACGGTTTAGCGGTTGCCGCAAATAATTCACGAACAAGGCATGCTTTGACATCTGACGAAAACAGTATAGACAGGCTAGACATGCTGACCGATTTTAGTGGTCGACCGAACGGTTTTCAAGGTCAGTTTCAATGGCGAATCGGTATTGGCAATAGATCGCTACTTTCCTTTGACATCCAAGGGGAATCCCGAGGGTCAGCGGGATGAATAGATTAGGGTTCCTTGCGACGTCATGAAGTGCCAGGAAGACACCCAAGAACGATCATCAAGCTGTTCAACTACGTGCTGCCCAGCCGATGCTGCATTTCCGCCTTAAACCAAGTTATTTCAGCCACAAAAACTTGCATTGCTACCGCGAAAAGCCAGAGGCCACCGCTAATCTGGCTGGACAAGGTGTACATAGCTGTCGTAGCGGCGTGGGTCGATGTGACCGTTGGCCACCGCCTCCAGGACGGCACAGCCCACTTCGTGCAGGTGCTGGCAATCGGGGAACCGACAGTGATTAACATAAGGACGAATGTCGCGGAATAGTCCGCTGACCTCAGGTGGCAGAACGTCCCACAGTTCCAATTGCCGAATGCCAGGCGTGTCGACCAAATAGCCGCCCGAGTCCAGCGGGAGCAGTTCTGCGGTGGTTGTCGTGTGCTTGCCTTTCATGTTCTCGCTGCTGACCTCTTGAACGCGCAGGGCCAGACCTTCCTGAATGGCGTTCAGCAAAGAGCTTTTCCCGACGCCACTTTGACCCGCGACTACGCTGTGTTTGCCAGCCACGATCTTACGCAGCCGGTCAATGGGCCAGCCTTGGGTTGCACTGGTCAGCAGTACACGATATCCCAATTGCGAGTACACTCCGACTAGCGGCTGCAACTTGGCGGGATCAATCAAATCCACTTTGTTGATCACGATGATGGGCTCAAGCGACGCCTGTTCCGCAGTTACCAAGAATCGATCGATCAAATGGGCTTTCAAATCGGGCTGCGCCGCACTGGCTACGATCAGGATCTGCTGAACGTTGGCGACCAGAATGTGGCGTTTGCCCTTACTCGTGCGACTTAGGACGCCTTGCCTGGGCTTGACGGAAACGATCAGACCTTGCCTCTCTCCCTCAGGGCGATAACCTACCACATCACCCGCCACCACCACATGCCGCGCATCGGTGGAAATCGACTTGAGAACTTGTCGCACGGCGCATCGCACCATCATGCCCGAGTGGCTCTCGACGACACATTCCAGTCCGTGAACTTTCAGTACGCGGCCAACCAAAACACTAGTGTCTTCCGAATCCAACTCGATCGAAAGGCCGTCTTCACCGGCGCTAGTCTGACCCTGGATCGTTCGATGCCGAGTCATGTCGCCTTTTCCGCTGACTCGCTGATGCGAAGCGGACTGATCATCCAAGCTGCCATCGCGAAACTGGCGAGTCCAATTCGTATCACGAGGGCGCTGTTGGTAGTTCTTTTTGAACTCGGTGCGAATCTTATTGGGTCTGGGCTTTTTGGACATGGTCAGGTACAAAATTGCTCCAGAGCATCAGCCTAGCTAGCTGATTGAGTTGATCCATCGTTGGTTGACGCAGTGGGCGAGTCGATCGTTGTGGCACTGGTGGAAAGCATGGACTTGGCTGCTGGTACCGGAGGTCCATCTTTGGGTGCCTCGGTAGTACGCTCGCTAGCGGGGCCATGAACCGAGACGCCGATCAGCTCTTCAATATCAGTTTCGGACAACTCTTCGCGTTGCAGCAGCGCCGTGGTTACCTCCTCCAATTCTTGACGCCGTTCGTTCAGCAGTTCGTTAGCTCGCAGGCTGGCAGCGTGAAGGACACGGGCCACTTCGCCATCGATCAGTTCCTGAGTGTGTTCGCTAAACTTGCGCTGCTGGTGCATTTCTCTGCCCAAGAAGGGATCTTCGTCGGACGTTTTGTAGCTGACCGGCCCCAGTTTGGGGCTCATCCCCCAGTGCGTCACCATCCGACGCGCGATGTCGGTCGCTCGCTCTAAATCGTTTTCAGCACCGACAGTCATTTCATCAAAGATCATTTTTTCAGCGCTTCTTCCAGCCAGAAGCACAACCAACTGGTCCTGCAGTTCGTTCTCGCTAGCGCTGACACGGTCTTCGGTGGGTACAATTTGAGTCACGCCTAGGGCACGACCGCGCGGAATGATGGTTACCTTGTGAACTCGCTGGGCACCTTCCAAGAACCACGCAGCCAGAGTGTGTCCAGCTTCGTGATAAGCAGTTTTTCGCTTCTCTTCATCGCTTAGCACTTCCTCGCGTTTGGCACCCATCAGGACTTTGTCGCGGGCGTAGTCAAAATCCGCGCTTCCAACTCGGTTTTTGTTGTTGCGAGCGGCCCACAGGGCGGCTTCGTTGACCAGATTGCGAATGTCGGCTCCGGTCAGGCCGATCGAAACGGCAGCCATTCGCTGCAAATCGACATCGTTGTCCAGCGGCACGTCGCGCGTGTGGACCTTGAACATTTCCAGCCGACCTTTCTGAGTTGGTCTGCCGACGGTGATGTGCCTGTCGAAGCGGCCAGGACGCAGCAGGGCTGGATCCAGAACGTCGGGGCGATTGGTCGCTGCTAGCACTATGACCGACTCGGAAGGGGCAAAACCGTCCATCTCACTCAGGATCTGGTTGAGCGTCTGTTCGCGTTCGTCATGCCCACCACCCAGACCGGCACCGCGCTGGCGGCCAACTGCGTCGATTTCGTCGACAAAGATGATGGCCGGCGAGTGCTCTTTGGCCTGTTGAAACAGATCCCGAACGCGACTGGCCCCGACACCCACGAACATCTGGATGAATTCGCTACCGTTGACCGAGTAAAATGGGACGCCGGCTTCACCGGCTACGGCCCTTGCTAGCAGCGTCTTGCCCGTTCCCGGAGGGCCGTTCAGCAGCACGCCTTTGGGGATGCGTCCTCCCAAACGATGGAATTTATCCGGGCTCTTCAGAAACTCAACCAGCTCTTGCAAGTCGGCTTTCACCCCGTCCAAGCCTGCTACATCCTTAAACGTCGTCTGCTGCTCGTTGGCTTCATAACGCTTGGCGGTTGAACGTGAAAAGCCCGAGAAAAAGCCTCCGCCCCCCATCATCTGATTCTGAGTCCGTCGGAACATGATCCACAGAGATACCAGAAGGGCTACGGGTAACAACAGCATCAGCGTCAGATACAGATAGTTGAACGTGTCTGCGTCACTGAAGGAAACTTCTAAGGGACTGGAAGCATCGCCACCTTCCGCCTTGGCCTTTTGCCGCAATTGGTCGATTTCAGTGCGTAGCCATTCATGGGAATCAGGTTGAAGGGTGACCGAAAAAAGCTTCTGGTATTTGGCGTTCTCACCTTCTGCTTGTCGTGGCAATGGTTCTCCCTCAGCATTGCGCTGAACAGGCTTTTGTGGTCGTACTTTGAACGACCCGCGAGCTGATGTTCCGGTAACATCCAGTGTCTGGATATTGTCGCTACGAAGCTGGTCCTGGAAAAATGTGAAGCTGATGCGGTCGACGTTATATCCGCTCCACAACGCGTTGACCACAAAAAATGCGGCTACGACCAGCGCCAGAATCGGCCAAAATTGACCTCGTCTGGGTGTGCCTTCTTCGCTTTTTTGATTGTTAGCAGACGGTCGCTGCTTATCCATTCCTAACCCTTCTTGTATTCGCGGTTGCCTCTAATGGACCGAATGCTTGGCAATTAAACCTGGCCAACGCGGTCAAACAGCGCATTCTACCCGAAAAGAGCCTATTCTGGGCAGCCCAGCGGACAGTTTTCCACAAGCCAATCAGGTTTTATACGCTCTTTCGCCTTGGGATTGGCCGTTCAGACCCCAGCCGATGATCGACGCTGAAGCTCACGCACCACCCGTTGCTGCCCAGCCGATCGAAGGTCGCCACCCAGGGGTGCCAGCCAATTGCGGTCTATGGCCACTCCTGCCCGAATCGCGTCGCACACACTGGCCGATAACTGATCGTCAGTCATGCGACGGATCAACTGAACGTCAGCCCAGCCACTGCCCGCCTTGAACAATTCTATAGTCCAGTGCCAATCGGGCCGAGCTAACGTTGCTGGTGTTGAAGGCCGACCAGGTGGGTTACGCTCAGGCGAGCTGCCGGACTGTACCGGAGTTGTTTTTTGTTCAGAATTTGATCGCTGCTCAGAAGTTGGCTTCTGTTCGGAAGTTGATCTTTGTTCAGGCGTTGATCGCTGTTCGGGTGTTGGCTGAGCTGGTCCAGTTGGAGCCGCCGGTGATCTGCCTACCGCCTGCGATGATGCTTGTGCCTTGTCGATCGAAAGTGATATTAGTTTGGCTGCCAGGACTGCAGGGATTCGCAACGATCCTAGCAACTGGGCGCGCAGTCGAGGGTCGGCCAATTCGTCGGCCACGCTGACGGTGGGACGGTTGCGAGTGGTCTCCTGCTGTTTGAGTAGTCCGGCCGATAACAGAAGATCAAGCAAAGCCACCGCATCGGTTTGTCGAAACGAACTGAGCATGCCAAAACTGCCTAACCGATGCAGGTTCAGCTTGGTCACCTTGGCATTGTTGGCCCCACATAAATACTGTGCAATCAAATGCTTGCCCAGCCGCCCGTGTACTCGGGCGATTGCATCCAGCACTCGATTAAGCGCTCCGATCAGTGATGAATTGTCCGAACTACTCGCCGAAACGCTTTCCGCTGGCGCTGGATCGCTTGGCGTTTGGGCCTGGCCAGCGGACTGCGGGCTGGATAGATCCAGCTTGGGCCATCCGGCCTGTTGCTGACAGCGATCACACTGGCCGCATGGCGAAGCGTTCGTGTCACCAAAGTACTTCAGAATGGTAAGCTGACGGCACAGGGGAGATTGAGCGAACTGCAGGACCTGATTGAGTCGATCGTATTCAGACTCCTTGCGTTTTTTCAAACTCTCGAAGTCGATGGCCAGATCGTTAAAGGCCACATCTTGCCTACGAAAATGGATCGCGCGACCTCGGAAGGGTGGCACATACTGCACCTCCTCGATCCGCCGCAATTCGCGGATTTGACGTGTGAACGCATCGCGGTCCACTCCGGCCGATTGTAGCAGTCGCGATGGATCGACGAAGACCTCCTCGTAGCGGCGACTGCCCACCGCTAGCTCCAGGGCTCGCAGTACCTGGCGGCGCACCTTAGCGTCGCGCGGCACCATGTCCACCAGGGTTGGCAGATCGCTGTCGATACGAACGATGGCCAGGCCTGAACTGGATTCATAGCGTTCAATGACCTGCGTTCTTGCGAGGATTTGAAGGCAACTGCCCACAGCCTCAGGTGAGCAGTTCAATCGCATTTGATCGCGAATCTGTTCTAAAGTCAATTCGATAGGGTCATCCTGACAGCTCTGCAGGAACTCGTAGACTGACTGGATCATCTCGCGAGGCGGATAATTGTTCTCGATGAAGAACTCTTGAATGTATCGGTCTTGAAACGAGTAAAGCAGCGTGCAAACCGAATGCTTGCCATCGCGTCCCGCACGACCGGCTTCTTGGTAATAGGCCTCCAGCGATCCAGGCATGTTATAATGAATCACAAATCGCAGGTCGGACTTGTCGATGCCCATGCCAAAGGCGTTGGTGGCAACGATCAGTCTTAGCTGGTTGTTCATGAAGCGTTCTTGAATCACTCGTCGTTGATCGGGCAGCAGACCAGCGTGGTAAGCCCCCACTGGCCATCGCAATTTTTGTCCGATCCATTCCACCAGAGCTTCACAGCGTTTGCGAGTTGCCACGTAGATGATCCCAGCACCCTGAGTTCGCTGCAAAAAACTCTCTAACTGTTCATCTTTGTCGCGATCGGTTTGGCAGGTCACCACTCCAAAATGCAGGTTGGGTCGTGCAAAACCGCTCATGAACTGCTTGGGCTTCTTAAGGCCCAGGACATCCACAATGTCTTGACGTACACGAGCGGTGGCGGTTGCGGTTAGAGCGACGGTTTGAACACCGCCCAACCAGTCGCGGAATTGCCCGATGCGGGCATAGTCCGGACGAAAGTCATGCCCCCATTGGCTGATACAATGCGCCTCGTCGATGGCTAATAACTGGATGGGAGTAGCCCGGATCGCGTCCAAAAACTGCCGATTGCGCAGTCGCTCCGGTGCCACGTAAACCAGCTTGTATTTGCCGGCGGCAGCGTCTCGCAATCTGGCCTGTTGCTCGCCGGCTGTTAGAGTGCTGTTGATCAAGGCCGCAGGAATTCCATTGCGGACCAGGCTGTCCACTTGATCCTTCATAAGCGCAATCAAAGGAGATACGACAATCGTAAGACCGGGGCGAATCAGGCTGGGCATCTGAAAACAAAGACTTTTACCGCCACCAGTTGGCATGACGCATAGGCAATCGTCTCCTGCCGTAATCGCCTGGATCACCTCCTGTTGGCCAGGTCGGAACGACTGCAAACCAAACTGCCCAAGAGCCTGATTCATACTTAGATATTGTTGGTTCATCTTGCTTGCAGTTCTTGAAAAAGGAACTGCGCCCGATTGTTAGCGCTGCATGCGACAGCATTGAAAACTGTTGCCGGCAGAAAGGTGACTGTGGATCATACGCCGCTGAAGTTCCTGAAATTATAACAACTTCCCGATCAAACGATTCCATACTTGGTTAGATCATGCTCTGCTTCCCGCAAGCCTATTGAACAGAGCCATTTGCTGTGTTAGATTCTGAACCAGAGAAGACCTTCTATCGAATCGATCTTTAGTCCGTGACAGGCTTTTTTCACGGGCACCGATCATTTCATCGTTATTCCCCACGTTAGGGCGTACAGAGAACTTAATATGATTCGGTATCTATGCATTCTGTTCCTGTCCATTGCCTTCGCAGCCGTTTGTGCAAGCACTGGTACCGCCGACGAACAACTTAGCTCTTTGGGGCAATCCGTAGCCGATGTTCAGCAGGCGTCCGCGTTGTTGCACACTCTTTCACTGCGCGGTGATTTACAGTTGACGCAGGTCCTGGCCGCCATGAAGGACCAGTCCCCCGTGGCGAAGAATTGGTTCTTGTCATTAGCCGAAGTGGTTGCTGACCGCGACGAAGATCGTGCTCTCGGGCAGTGTCGCAAGTTCTTGGATCTGTCCAGCGAAGATGGCACGGCTCGTTATTGGGCTTTCAGTTACTTGATCAGGCACAATCCAGAGTCAAAGACGGATCTGCTGGACAACAGGATCGACGATACCAGCCTGGACTTGCGATATGAAGCGATCGAATTGCAGCTCAATCGGCTCGGGAGTTCGCCACCAGCTTCTCAGGTGCAAAAGCAAGCCGCCTACCGACAACTGCTGACCGCCGCCCGTCTGCCTTCGCAGGTGCAGCAGATCGCCAAGCAGTTGGAAGAATTGAATGTTCCCGTCGATTTGCTAAACCATTTCGGATTTATTTCCAAGTGGTACACCGTCGGAACCTTTGACAATTCAAAGCAGTCGGGTTTTGAAACCGCCTATCCGCCTGAGTCGGATTATCTGGCTGGGAACTTGACCTACGCGGCAGATCGTCTAATGGCAACCGGCTACCAGGGCAAAGAGGCAACGGTCTACTGGAAGGAAACGACCACCACCGATAGCGAGGGTATGATCGATCTGGCCAAGCTATATGACAAGGCCAAAGGGGCAGCCATTTATGCACTGGGCAATTTTGTCAGCTCACATGGCCAAACCCTGCAAGTCCGAGTTGGCAGTATCAATGCCGTCAAGGTATGGGTCAATGGCCAGCCTTTGATCAGCCGCGAAGTCTATCATGCGGGTGGTCAAATCGATCAGTACAGCGCTCCGGTCAAGCTGAACGCGGGCAACAACCTAGTACTGATTAAGGTTTGTCAGAATGAACAGACCGAATCCTGGGCTCAGCAATATTACTTTCAATGCCGCTTTTGTGACTCCACTGGGCTGGCTGTGCGATCTGCGGACACTCAAGAGCCCAACCTGTGATTGAAGAGGACCAAACATGACAATTGCTTTCAAGTCTCATTGGTGTCAATATCTGACGTTGCTAACGTTCGTGACCTCTTGTTGCGCGGCTACCAATCTGCTGGCTCAGTGGCCGGAGTTTCTGGGACCTGGAGGCAATCCCGTTATTGTCAGTGGCTCGCTGCCCGATCATTTTGAAGTTGAAAAAGATGGCCAGGCATCGGTCAATATCGCCTGGCGAACCTCTTTACCCGGTCGCAGTGTCAGCAGTCCCATCGTGGCTGACGGCAAGGTATTTACCACTGGCAGTTGGGGGATGGAAGGACGTTGGCAGCATGTCGCCGCGATGGATGCGCAGTCGGGGCAGATTTTGTGGCAACGCGCGATGCAGGCGACCGGTCGGCCTCATTGTCACCCAACCAGTGCCAATGCGGCTCCATCGCCTTGCACAGATGGTCGTCAAGTCTATGCGTTTTTCAGTTCAAACGACTTGGCCTGCTACGACCTGGAGGGCAATCTGGTCTGGTTTCGCAGCCTGGTCGATGCGCATCCGCTTGCGGGCAACGATGTTGGTATGAGTTCATCGCCTGTTGTGGTTGATTCGGTCGTTGTGGCTGTAGTCGAATGCCAAGGTGATTCCTTTGCCGTAGGAATCGATTCGGCCAGCGGAGCCACCTTGTGGGAGTTACCGCGTCCGCGCAAGGCCAATTGGTCCTCGCCGCGTGCCTTGACGACTCGCGATGGGCAAAGCTTGGTTCTGATCCATAACGACGAAGGTGTTGTTGCCGTTCAGCCACGAAACGGAAAGGTCGTTTGGACTCTGCCTGATCGCTGCTCGACGATCGCCACCGCAGTAGCGGCAGGTGATTGGCTGTTTCTGCCCGGTGATGGTCTGGGTGCTTATCGTGTGACCGACGGATTGACTGCGCCTCAGTCGGCTTGGCGTTCCAACCGGATCAACCCCTCATCCGCATCTCCTTTGTTTGTTGAATCCATCGGCGTATTGGCGCTCAATCGCAGCGTCCTGGTTTGTTGCGACACCAGTGGGCAGCTCCAATGGCAAACTCGCTTGCCGGATGCGGGGCAGTTTTGGGCAACTCCGCTGGTTGTGGGGCGGCGGCTGTACGCATTCGCAAGCAGCGGCAAGTGCTTTATTGTGGACCTGACCGAAACGGGTGGCGAAGTTGTTGGCCAGAGTGACCTGGGCACCGAGGTGCTTGGCTCGCCGGCCGCCGATCAGGATGCTCTCTATGTGCGATCCGTTGATGCACTCTGGAAGATCCAGGAAGCTCGGGATCGATCCTAAGAAGCTTGTGATTTTTCAAGCTTAGCATAGGACCCGTTCCGACTACCGAAATTGTTTCTTCGGTCGATTCTTTCCGCTCAGTTTTGCCTACCACTATGTCCTCCAATCCTTCCCCCATGCAGCGCCAGTACGACGAGGCAAAAGCGGCCTGCGGGGATGCCATCTTACTGTTTCGGGTCGGCGACTTTTACGAACTGTTCAACGAGGATGCGCTGACCTGCGGCCGCGTGCTGGGAATGACGGTTACCAGCCGCGATAAAGGGGAAAACCCTACGCCCATGGCCGGGTTTCCGTATCACCAATTGGAAAGCTACCTGGCCAAGTTGATTCGTTTGGGTTATCGCGTGGCCGTGTGTGATCAAGTGGAAGATCCACGTGAGGCCAAAGGTATTGTGCGGCGCGAGGTGACTCGAATCGTTTCGGCTGGGACGCTGACAGACGAAGCGTTGCTCGATCCGCTGCAAACCAATTTGCTGGTTTCCGTCTTCTCAGCCTCGCCCGGCAAAGTGGACAGTCAAGCTAAGATCGGCATCGCCTGGACGGAATTGTCGACAGGTCGATTTGAAGCCGGAGTGTTTCAAGCTTCAAGGGTACTGGACGAACTGGCCCGCCTGGAGCCCTCGGAAGTGCTGCTGCGCGAGGATGATGCTTTGCTGTCCCCCGGCGCAGAATACGGATGGGCTGTAACGTTGCGACCCGCTTGGCAGTTTAACGTGGACGAAGCGCAAAGGCAGTTGTGCCAACACTTTGGTACACACAGCTTGGAAGGCATGGGATGGGACCAGCAGCAAGACCAACTGGCAATTGGTGCCGCCGGTGCAGTGCTGGCCTATTTGCAAGAGACGCAAAAGACCTCGCTGACCCACCTGCGTAGCTTGATCCCGGCTCGTCAGGGACGGACCCTGGAAATCGACATCGCCACTCGCCGATCGTTAGAGATCACACAGACCATGCGAGATCGCGATCGAAAGGGATCGCTGCTGTCGGTACTGGATCAAACCTGTTCAGCCATGGGAGCTAGGCTGTTGGCCAACTGGATATCCAATCCGCTGCTGGACTTGGCCACGATTCGTCTAAGACAAAACGCGATTGCCGAGTTCTTCGAAGATGCCCGGTTGCGTGACGGACTGCGACAGACGCTTAAAGGTATTCACGACTTGCAGCGACTGCTAGGTCGCATCGCTACGGGAAGATCCAGCCCGCGAGATCTGTTGCAGGTTGGCGTAACGCTCAAACAATTACCGCAACTCAAGCAGCAATTATCCGTTTGCAACTCGCAACGATTGTATGAACTACACAGCGAAATGCAGTTATGCGAAGAACTCTGCCACCGGTTGCTGAGCACTCTCGTAGCCGATTGCCCGATGCACACTCGCGATGGTGGGTTCATACAAAGTGGTTGCCACGCGCAGCTTGACCAGCTTAGGCAGCTAGCCAAAGGTGGCAAGCAGTGGATCGCTCAGTATTTGGCTCAGCAGATCGAACAGACCGGCATCTCCAGTTTGAAGATTGGTTACAATAAAGTCTTCGGCTACTACCTGGAGGTCACCAATTCGCACCAACAAAAAGTTCCCGACTATTTCCAGCGCAAGCAAACGCTGAAGAATGCGGAACGCTATGTGACTGATGAATTGAAAGAGTATGAAACGAAGGTGTTGTCGGCTGACGAACAGTCACTACTGCAAGAACAAGAAATATTTGGGCAGCTACGACTGGCCACTGCGGATCAACTGCCGCAATTGTCTCAAACCGCTTTGGTGCTGGCGGAACTGGATGTGCTGGCCGGATTGGCCGAACTGGCCATTCAGCGAGATTATGTGCGTCCTGAAGTAGATGAATCTTGCGACTTGGAAATCACTGAGGGTCGTCATCCGGTTTTGGATGCCACTTTACCCAAAGGCACCTTCGTTCCCAACGACGTCACGATCGGGAAATCGCACCGTCCGGTGGCACTGATTACCGGGCCCAACATGGCAGGCAAGAGCACCTATATTCGGCAGGTAGCACTAATCACTCTGATGGCTCATCTGGGAAGCTTTGTACCAGCCAAGCGAGCACGCATCGGGCTGACGGATCGCATCTTTGCAAGAGTGGGTGCTAGCGACGAACTCTCACGAGGACAAAGCACGTTTATGGTAGAGATGCTTGAGACGGCACGCATTCTCAATACGGCGTCCGAACGTAGTCTGATCATTTTGGACGAAATCGGACGTGGGACCAGCACCTACGACGGACTGAGTCTAGCTTGGTCTATCGTTGAGTATCTGCACGACAAGATCGGAGCACGCACGCTTTTTGCGACTCACTATCACGAACTGACGCAACTGGAAAAGTCGCTCTCTGGGGTTCAGAATTTGAACGTTGCCGTTAAAGAGTGGGACGAGCACATCGTCTTCCTGCATCGCATCATACCCGGTGGGGCCGATCGAAGTTACGGTATCCACGTAGCCCGGTTGGCTGGCATTCCACGATCGGTCAACCAGCGAGCCAAAGAGATTCTGCAGCAATTGGAGACGGATCACGTCAATCATCGCGGCGATTCTAAAATTACTCCACCCAAACGCAAGAAGGACTCTGCGATTCAGCTCACGCTGTTTGAGTTCGGTACACACCCGGTTATCGAAAAGCTGCAACAGATCGACGTACAATCAACCACTCCGATGCAAGCCTTGCAACTGCTGCAACAATTCCAACAAGAAAGCCAGCAGTAATAAGAAAAGCACTATTCGCAGCCGTAGTGGAATTCGCCAAAATTCCTTTCCTCCCAAATATCCCCAAAGCAACCGTAGTGGGATTCGCCAGAATTCCCCACCTAAACACCACTCCAATACTGGCAAGCCGACCGTGAAACGCTTACAGTAAGTGACCGTTCACCATTCATCACCGGTTCACCTTCGGGAGTACACCCTCATGTCCTCATTGGATTCCAGCTCGATAGACTCAACCCTGAAAACGTCCTCACCTAACCGACGCCAGATGTTGATTGCCACCTGCGTCGGTGCCGTGGGATACCATACGAGCATGTCCGCTCGTCCGGCGCGAGGCCAGCAGGCTGGCGAAGTGATCATTGGTCAAGGCGATCATCAATACCGCGTGCACCACCACTGGCCGCAACTGCCAGACAAGTACACTTGGCAAACAACTCACAACGTCGCCGTTGATCAGGCTGGCAATTTGTATGTGATTCACGAGGGCAAGCAGGAGCTTCAGGATCATCCAGCCATTTTTGTATTTGACTGGGAAGGTAAGTTCATTCGCGCCTTCGGTAACCAGTTCCAAGGTGGCGGCCACGGATTGGAAGTGCGAAAAGAAAAGGGCGAGGAGTTTCTGTATGTGACCGGTTACCAGCAGGTCAAAAGCATTGCCAAGTTGACGTTAACCGGCGAAGTAGTCTGGGAGCAGTATGCACCCATGAAGAGCGGCAAATACGCTGCCGGTGAAGCCGAAGATCGCAAGAAGGTTTGGGGCCGCGATCGGTTCATGCCTACGAACTTTGCCTTTTTGCCTGATGGCGGATTTTTGTTGGCCGACGGTTACGGCAGCTTCTTTATTCATCGGTATGATGCCGATGGCAAATGGGTGAACTGCTTTGGCGGTGCCGGTGATGGGAAGGGTACTTTTAACACACCTCATGGGATCTGGATCGACGATCGAGGAGACCAGCCCATTGTGGTAGTAACCGATCGAGCTCATCATACCTTGCAGCAGTTCTCATTGGAGGGCAGCTATTTGGGGACGATCGAGGGATTTGGTTTGCCAGCCAATATTGACGTTCAAGGCGAGTGGATGTTGGTACCGGAACTGGTTGCACGCCTGAGTATCTTGGACAAGAACAATCAAGTTGTCGCCCATCTAGGCGATGATGTGCAGCGATTGACTGCCGACACCAAGCACTCGATTCGGTCCGATGCCAAGCAATGGCAAGACGGCAAATTTGTCCATCCTCATGACGCCTGCTTCGCATCTGACGGCAGCATCTTTGTAGCCGAATGGGTATCCACCGGTCGCGTTACCAAATTGCAAAAAGTATAGCGTGTTTTGGCTGAAGTCCAGTGTTTTAGCCGAAACCCCATGTTTTGGTCGAAGTCCCATGTTTGGGTCGAAGTTTCGTGTTTTGGATGAAGTCCCATGGTTTGGTCGATTTTCAAATTCCCAAAGTCGCGAAGTGACGGCATACGATAGCCCGGGACGCGAGTCCCGGGTACGTAAGATATGGCGCTCCACCCAATGAGTCGCGAAGCGACGGCATGCGATAGCCCAGGATGCGAGTCCCGGGTACGTAAGATATGGCGCTCCACCCAATGAGTCGCGAAGCGACGGCATGCGATAGCCCAGGATGCAAATCCTGGGTAAAATGAACAGCGCGTTCCCATGAGTCGCGAAGCGACGCCATGTGTGTGATGCACCGATTGCGGACAACATATACCGTCGCTTCGCGACTCTCGGACTGCTGCGTCCGGTTCCGAATACCCGGGACTCGCGTCCCGGGCTACCGGATACCGTCGCTTCGCGACTGATGAGGCGCGGCCCATGTCCAACCACATTTATTAACGTTTCGATTCGACATCAGGGTATATCGACGATTGGAGTGCCAAATCATCCAATGTCAACTCATCACGGACTTCTCGTCCACGTAGTTTTCTCCACCAAATATCGTAAGCCTTATCTTGCGGACCAATGGCGCGACGAATTGTTTGCCTACATTGGTGGCGTGGTCCAAGACCACAAGTCCACGCTGTTGAAGGCCGGCGGAATCGAAGATCACATACATTTGCTCATTCGGATTCACCCTGAATTCGCCATTTCAAAGACAGTGCAACTGTTGAAGGCAAATTCATCCAGATGGATCAATGAGCAGAATAAGATTTGCGGCAAATTCCAGTGGCAGGTTGGGTACGGTGCATTTTCGGTTAGCCAATCAATGGCAGATACCGTCAAGGAGTACATCGCCGACCAGAAAGAGCACCATCGCAAACAAACGTTCGAATCGGAGTATCTTTTGATACTCCAGAGACATGCGATTTCGTATGACCCAAAACACGTTTTCGAAACGGAAATCGTTGATTGAAATCGTTGATTGAAATCGTTGTTGGAGGCGTTAATTGAGGCGTGGGCACGTATCGTACCGTGCCTTAGTCGCGAAGCGACGGTATGTGATAGCCCGGGACGCCAGTCCCGGGTCTGCAATGCGCCACGCCCCGAGAGTCGCGAAGCGACGACATTCGGTAGCCCGGGATGCAAATCCCGGGTTTGATAAGCACAACAGATCGTAGTCGCGAAGCGACGACATTCGTGATACGCCGATTGCGGACAACGCATGGCGTCGCTTCGCGACTCTGGGCTGGCTGCTGATACCCTTACCCAGGACTCGCGTCCTGGGCTACCATATACCGTCGCTTCGCGACTCTGGGCGTCCCGGGTTATCGTATGGCGTCGCTTCGCGACTGTTTATCGTATGGCGTCGCTTCACGACTTGTGAATGGGCCAAATGCGGGGGGAAACGCAAAACAAAAATGGCTACAGAGTACGCTCTGTAGCCATTGTGAATTTCGATCTAACTAAACACTAGCTCTTGAAACCAAGAGCCTCGCGACTAGCTGCGTCGGCGGCGGAAAGCCAGACCGGCAAGTGCCAGGCCACCTAGCAATGCTGAGGATGGTTCAGGTATGACGGTGTAGCTCAAGCCAGTCGACTGAGCACCCTGAATCAATTGGAAATCGTTGTCCAGAATTTGAAGGTTGCTGAAGGAGACGTTGAAAGTTCCAGGAGTGTTACCAGCTTGTAACACGATGGAACCCAAAGTGCGGGTTGTTGTCGAGTTGTTGAAGATTCCAGCACTGGAGGTCAATCCACCGGAGAACAGTTGAGATGGACCAGGTGCAAAAGCAACCCATCCTCCTACTCCGATATTCGTAGTGGTGGTCGCTGGCGCAACGAAAGTTCCACCACCACCGGCGCTGAGATTGAACTGAGCAGTATTTACCGTTTGAGGAATCGGATCACCAGAATCGGGATCAAAGCCCAAAGGAGCACTGATCGCCTTAATTCGAATATTGATTGTGAAAGTCTGACCTGGATTTAAACCGGGAGGGCCCAGATTAGGGGTTCCAGGCGTTGGCTGAACAGCCGTCAACAGAACGTTGGCGCTGGCTGTGCTAGCTACTAGCGCTACGGCTAGCATGGCACAAAGGCTTGAGAATCTACGTAGCATCAAAAATCTCCTGTAAAAAACGATCGTGAAAAGGGTAAGCGCTTGCGGTTTCTGAAAAATCGTTACGCCCGTCAGAGTTTCGATTTTAGTTAGGTTTGCACGCCTGTCAAGCAATTTTTGGCCCATAAAAGTTGCCTAAGCAGCATGCAGGTCCTGTCGATCTTAATCGTCAGAATCCACAAGATAGCTAATTTACGAGCTTTAGAAGCCATGTCAAGTGATTTTTTCTGCAAAGGACAGATATTCACGGAAAATTGGTTTTGCCGCAAAAGTGGTCTGATGAGAGCCGTAATCCGCACCGGGCGTCTTGATTTTGAGTCATTCTCAGTCGCGTAGCTTCGGCAGATGATAGCCTGGGATTTGCATCCCATGCTTTGGAATGTCATGCCTTCGGCATTGAATCGCACAAAGTAAGTACTCACACTTTTTTGGTCTAAGAATCGCCTTCACCGGAATAAATAGAAACCGAAGAAATAGAAGTGGCCAGGGCCGGGATCGAACCGGCGACACACGGATTTTCAGGCAAGGATTGGCGACCTAGTAAAACGCTATTTGATCCTTGTTTTTGTTGGGTCAAATCACCTTCGAGCCAACGAACTCAGCATATCAAACATTTCAATTGTTTTCAAGGGTTTTCGGTAGATACCGGAATGAAATCCGGTAGTAAACCGGTAGTAGGTCGGTAGTCTCGTTCGCAATCGGTTGCAATATCGCATGTACGGGGCACTGGACAAGGGTTGCGCCACGACTGAAACTTAAGGTCTGATGGGATTTTTGCCCGATTCTCCGGGGGACTAGGATGTTTACCGGCTGTCGCCAACTACAGTGACTTTAAACATGCAATAACTACTTATCCCGTGTTCAATGCCGAGTAGACAACCAGGGATGAGTGGTTATTCGTTACGCCATTGAATAATGACAAGGAACCGCGTGGACACAATAGACTTCTTCACAATCCCCGGCGCTGAAAGCGACGAGTTTGAATTCAAGTCGAGCTTGTCTTCAAGCAAAGAACTCTGGAAGAAGCTCTCTTGCGCAGCGTCTGGGTTCGCCAACTCCGGCGGCGGCGTTTTCGTTGCTGGCGTCGACGGGGATGGCGATGCCGACGGAGGGCTGCCTAAGCAGATTGGCCGGCAAGATCTTAGAGATTGGGTTGACCAAATCGTCCACCAAGTCACGCCTGCACCGAGTTACCACATCAAATTGTTGGACGATTCCAACGGGCGCGGGACGATCAATATAGATCATGTCGTTTTGGTTGTGGCGTTCGACGAGTCTTTTGTTGGGCCGCATATGGCCCCGGACCACCGCTATTACATCCGGGCTGGAGCTCATACGGTCGCCGCTCGACACTTTATCGTAGATGCGATTTGGGCAAAGCGACACTTCGCTAAACCTCGTCTGACACACACGTTTCGCACAAAACCAGAGTACTCACAGACCGTGCAATTAGGGATTGTAGGGCTGACATCGACGCCCGCCATTGATGTTGAAGTCTTTCTCGATCCGCTGGGTGAACTACTGGCAGACCTCGAGCAGTATTTTCCGTTGCAGATCCCCGTCATTGATCCACAAAACCCTTTCTTCTTTGATGTTTCAACTTGGACATTGATGAAAGAACGATTTGGTAATAATGTCGAACTCACTGTGAACTACAGGGATCTGGCTGGCAACGCTTACTCATTCAAAACTAAATTAGACATCGAACGTTCATTCGGACCTATGCGGATCGGCTCCGACCCGACAGAGAAGATTGCGAAGTCGTTGGAATCAATCGAAAAATCGCTAAAGAAAAAGCAGGCGTAATCGGGTAAAAGTGTCCCATTTGAGACGCCCTACCCACACCACCTCGGCATGTAGGCCCGCACCTGGCGATCGGGCGAATAGGGGCAAGTGACGCCCGGAGGGTCTTGTGGCTGAGTAACCTCTGTTCGGTGAGCCAAGCGTTGGTCATCCGACTCCACTGGCGAAGATTTTAGCGGTATACCAAGAAACTCTACGCTTTTACCCAAGGGAAATGGCTTGACTGAAATGGCACATGTAGCTCGATCAGCATCTCACGGCAAAGCTGAGGTCTTTGCTCTTGGTTCCTATCACAATCGCTTGTACATAATCTATATTCGAAGTAACCACTACCTCAGTCATTTACACTCAGGCTACGCTATACAAATACTGTTGGAACCCCGAGAACACACCGCTGATTTCCTCAGGCTGGCCGAGGTCGGCTATGGCGTCTTGTATAGCGCCATATTTCAACCGCAATAGTGGCGTCAGCTTGGTATTGCGGTATTCGAGGATGTAATCGGCCTTGAGCAGCCTGGCACGTCGGCCAAAGCCTTCCAGCCGTCCAGGAGCAATCTGATACTCGCGCCGAATACGGCTACCATCGACCACACCCCAGCCCGCAGCCTTCAGCACGGGGTCAATCAGCTCAGCTCTGGTTTCGGCTTCGTTCATGGCAATCTTTCTATTCTGCCGGTTCGCGGTGTTTCACGATGCCGATGATCAGCAGGGACAGCGAGAGGATCAGACCCAGTGCTGCGGGGAGATGACACAGTTTCACCACGGCTTCCTGCCAGGCAGTCGCCCCCGTTGCTCCGGCCTGCTTGGCCGCGATCGGGAGCATCTGGTTGGCACCCCACCACGCATTGGCCGCCTCGGACAACGCCATGAGCCACGTCAGCCACGCCGACACCAACATCACCCGGACCGACCCTGTGCCGGCGCGGTGGGGCACCTTGAGCAGCACGATGGCCAGCACAACAAACAACATGCCGTTGGTGACAAACTGGATGTGCGCTCCCAGTGCGAGCCGTGGATACGGCGTCAAGGGTGGGGCAAAGCCAAAGACCAGCCCGACCAGAATGAGGAATAGGCCATGAAGTAGAATCTGTTTGCCGCCGCTTTGAATAGTCATAGTGTTTCTTGGGTTAAAGTTCTCCGCTGAAGGCTCGATGCAGCAGCGACTTTTTCAACTCGTCGAGCGCGGCGAGCTTGCGCTGGTAGAGGGATTCGAGGCGTTGGGTTTCGGACGATAAAGCTTCGATCACATCGACGATTGCCACTTGCTCATCGATTGTTGAAGGAATCGGGATTGGGATCGCATTCAAAGACTTTTGATTCAGTTTTGGTTGAGCCGCTCCAGTGACGTAATCGTCCAGCTTGATGCTCTCTAAATAGAACTCTGCGAACCGCTGCGTCGCCATGCTCTCAAATTTCAGGATGTGGGCATGGTTGTTGACCCAATACTTGCCGCTGACTGAGAAAGCAATCGGCGTCGATCTTGCAAGCAAATTCGCGCCGTCTTCGGAAACCAACAGTGCGTCGCAGTCGAAAATGTAGTCCTCTACGTAATCTACGATGCCCGACGCTCCGTAGTACGGATACTTGCCGCTCACGCGATCACTTTTTGTGATCGGCACTCGCTTGCTGTCGAGGTTGGTCGATATCTTGTCGATCGTGGTCTCTACCCATCCCTTACCGCGTTGGGTGAAGACGGCTTGCAGGTGGCTTTCAAACAGAGCACGGGCGTTTTGGAGGTTCTGTTCGGCGTTGGCTTTGGCGGTGGCGAGGCCCTCAAACGCTTCGTCGAGAATCCCAACAATCCGCCGCTGCTCGGACAGCGGGGGAACAAGTATCTCCATGGCCCGAATTTGATCCGCCATGATCCGATGCACGGTCGCACCACGACTCGCAAGCGAGAGCATTTCTTCGAGGCGCGACTTCAAGAAGTAAAAGAGAAACCAAGCATCGACGCTACTGTCAGGGCAAAGAGCTTTGATGTCTTGGTTGATCGCGACATCGCGTCCCGTTATCGCCACGGGGATCGTTCGTGCCAAAATGCCGGATCGCACAACGACAAGAATTGAACCTGTCGGAATGAGATTCGTCGTACTCTGCTCAATTGCTTCGACGGAAATATGGTCGATCGAGTCAGTGATTACGTCGAACTTCATGTCCTTCGGTGACACCCAAGGAATGTCGCCCTTCCAATAGCACTCTTTGGATTTGGACGGCGTGCCGCCTCCGCGAAAAATGCAAATGTCGTCGATGATTCGCTTCTGCCATCCAGTTTTCATAGCAGCCCCAAGATGGTTTGCAGGACTTCGGCACTCTCGGCGTCCAGCGCGGCGATCTCGTCCATGATAGTTTCGGGACTGCGGTGCGTCACTTCCTCGCCGCCGTTGGGGTTCTTCACCGACAGGTCGAACGTCGTCGGGTCGATCGTGGCGGCCTCCACGCTCCACGACTTCGGCGAGTCGGCGCTGGACTTTTGCAGCTCGACGAACTCGGCGAGGTCGTCGTCGTTGAGCGGGTTTGTCTTGCCGAGATTTCTTCCCGGATCAAGCTGGTAGTACCAGACCTTCCGCGTCGGTGCTCCCGCCCCCAGAAAATCGAGATCATTTTTCTTGAGCCACTCGATGAAAGGCATCTCCTTGTTCAATCGTGCCGAGAGCGCAAGCTCAAGTTTCTTTTTGGCAGTCACCGATCCGTCATACCACCTCGCGTGAATCCTCAGTGGCCCCCCGCCTCCATCCAAATGAATCACGAAAATGTAAGGATCGAACTCCTCGACTTCGAATTTCATGCCAGACACCTCATTTTGAATAAACTGTCGCTGCCAGCTCTCACATCGCGAATGAGATTACGCGACGCTAGAGCCGGCACGGGGTCATGACTCCCCTGGCGACTGCGTGAAAGTCAATTCTACCCGCTCAAACGCGCAGATTTTTGGGCAAGCTGCTCATTTTTCTCGGCGTAGGTCAATGTTATCTGTTGTGAGCTGTGCCCCAGGGCAGCGCTCGCTGCTTCGAGCCCCAGTTCGGCTCGTATTTCGGTCGCCCGATTATGTCTGAGTTGATTAGGAGCGAACCAGTTCGTTTTACGCCAGCGTTTCAGTTCGAGGCCACTGAGTTCTTGTGGGGCAGGGTAAACTTGTTGACAAGCATAGCGCACTGCCTGAGCATAGGTCTGAGTATCATAATGATCGCGAGCTCGGGTTTTGGGTGCTTTGACGCGATTGGTGCCAGCACGATTACCACAGCTTAAAGGGGTGATCCTTGCTTCTGATCTCTGCTTCCGTTGCCATGCAACTGTCTCCGCTGGCGAGAAGCAGTATGAATCGGCATCTCGCAGCAAGTACTTTGCCAACAGCTTTTGAGCTTTGGGGCCAGCGAAAATGGTACGGGTCTTGCCGTGATACGCCGTCTTGTGTTCTATCAACTCAATCCGCCAAACGTCCCCAGATCGAACTACCATTCGGGGCTTAAGTTTGCAAATCTCGCCTGGGCGAGCCGCCGTAAGTCGCTGAAAACGAATCATATCGGCAACAATCGGCGATAGCTTGGCAATCACTGCATCGACTCGGGCATCGTCTACTGTCGTGACTTTGGGAGCCTCAGGAGCATCGGTCTTGCCAGCCCGTAGCGGTGCAACGCACTTGCAGGCATGATGGGTCGAGGGTGGCAGCAGTCCTTCGGATACACCCCACTTGATGACTGCCATCAAGTACTTGGCCATCTTGTTGACATACTGTCGAGATCGATTCGTATCGCTCATCCACCATTGACGGCACGCTTTGAACTCAGCGGGCCCAAACTTGCTAGCCAGATGATTGGCGTAGAGTTCACTGATTGGTTTGATAGCGCGGCGGCAGTGGTAGTATTCACGCGATTCGGCCCCATGGTAGCACTTGGCGTATTCGAGATAAGCCAAACCAACCTGGGCCATAGTGAGCGATTGGACGGGTTCGCCAAAAGTGGGGGATCGGTTGGTGGCTTCCCACTCAGCTAGGAGTTTTGCATAACGCTGGCGTGCCACTGAGGAATCGTAGCGGCCAAGGTAAAAGTCCTTGCCACTAAGCGTAACAACGGCTTGGCCAGTTGGCTTGTGAAGACGGCAGGAGGGAACTCTGATTTTCTTCATGACTGCGCTTTCCTTTCGAAATCCGGTAGTCTACCGGTTTTTCAAGGTCAAAAAGCGCACTGCAAACTGTTTGCAGGTAATCAGGTTTTCCAATGATTCGCTCGAAAATCTTGCAGTGGCCAGGGCCGGGATCGAACCGGCGACACACGGATTTTCAGTCCGTTGCTCTACCTACTGAGCTACCTGGCCAGCCTTCTTTCCTTCGCAACTCATGCGGTCGTTGCGCATGGATGTCCCACAAATGGAACTTGTGAGCCCCATAAGACTGGGGAGGAAGAGAGTTCTGCACTACCAAGGCCCAAAATGCTAAATGGATATGCTCTGGTTGTCAACGCCTGACCAATGTTGCGATGAAATAAAGAGTAGAACAACTTTTAGATTGAGCAGCACAAAAGTACTTGCACGCCGTCATCAGAGTAGAAACGTGGCCCCCTCACCCTATCCCTCTCCCCCGCAAAGCCGGTGGAGAGGGGACATGGCATCGACGTCTGCCCTTTCCAAAGCAAAGCCGGTGGAAAGGGCGCTTCGGCAAGTCTTCTGGCAAGGGCCATGTTTTTTCTGCTTAAGGCGGCTGAATATTCTTTGATATTCGACCTGTCCGTGACAAAATCCTGGCGAAGAATGACTATTTTGATAGAATGTGCCAGCCACTGGATCTGTTGCTTTTATAAATTGGTTTTGCCGCTGATTGTGCCAAATGATTGAGAGCTTGCGAGGTCATGGTGAAAAGATAGGACAAGGCTTGTCTGCTTGCCTGGCATTCCTTGGCTGCTTAATCGTTGCGGGCAACAACTCTCGTGCTCAGTACACTCCGGAGCATCCCAAAGTTGCACAAATGGTTGAAAAGGCGGTGGGGGCTCTTGCCAGCGCCCCTCCCAAGCCTTTCAACCGAGGTTCGGACGCTTTGGTCGGATACGCCATGCTGCTGGCCCAGCCAGATCTTCAGCATCCAAAGATCGTTTATGGCGCTCAAATTGCCAAGGAGCTAATCGCTTCGCTAGGAGCCCAGAATTCCAATCGTGAGCAGTTTGTCGTCTATGAAATTGCAGTTTCCTGCATTCTGTTGTCCAGCTTGGATCCGAAGGCTAACCGAAATCAATTGGAAATGGCTCGGGATTGGTTTGTTAAGGTTCAAAGGGCCAATGGTGGATTCGGGTACTTGAACGGCGAGCACCCTTCTTCGGGCGACATCTCGCAGACGCAGTATGCCGTTTTGGCTCTTTGGTCCATGAACAAGTCGGGCATTGCGGTTCCCGTTCCGGTTGTTGAACGTGCCATCCGATTTCTACAGAGTACTCAGGATCCATCTGGTAGTTGGGGTTACCAAGGCGTTGTCGCCCCATCGGGAGCGCTGGTTGCCCAGTCGGGAGTGACCAAATCGTTAGGAACAGCCGGAATTTGCGGACTACTGTTGGCCGCTGACACGATCAAGCTGTTTGGGACGCGAGGCAAGGACAGCGATGGAATCCCGGCCGCGTTTGAACGGGTTGATCTGGGGCAGGCCGAAAAATCGGACCAGCGCGTGACATTAAAACGTGCCGACCTGGATGAAACGATTCAGCGGGCCTTTAACTTCCAGGACTATAGCCCGCCAGAGCAAGGCAATTGGCACTATTACTGGCGCTACTCACAGGAAAGGTACGAAAGCTTCCGTGAAGTGGTCAAGGGAAAGCAGGAAGCAAGTCCGGCTTGGTACAATCAGGCGGTCGAGATCTTGGCTAAGAACCAGTCCACTGACGGCAGTTGGCGCGATAACGAGAGCATGGCAGGGAATGTGGTCAATACCGCTTTTGCTGTCCTGTTTTTAGTGCGGAGCACTCAGCGAGCAATTGGCAAGTTGGAGGAGGGGCTGGTGTTTGGTGGCTATGAGTTGCCAAGCGACGTTTCCAACATCCGGATGATGGGCAATCGAATCGTCAGCGATGCGGAAACATCCGTGGAGTACTTGATTTCCTTAATGGAAGGCGAGGGAAATCGAGTCTCGGAAGGCATGTTGCCTAAGAACATGCAGTTGAGCAAAGACCCCAAGGCAAGAGTATCGGAAATCAGCCGCCTGTCACGCTTGCTCAGCAGTTCCAATCACACCGCCAGACAACTTGCGGCCCGGTTGTTGGGACGCAGCGAAGATGTATCGGTTGCTCCCGATTTGATTTATGCTCTGATGGACCCCGATCCCTATGTTCCCAGGATCGCCGAGGAGGGGCTAAGGCTGATCAGCCGCAAGTTGAACGCGGTTCATGTGCAAGAAAACCCAACGGATGAAGATAGAGCCAGGGCCGAAAGCTTTTGGAAACAGTGGTATTCTGGTGTCAAACCCGACTATGTGTTCCTGAAGTAGATCGTTTTACGTAGCTACGGACCTAGGTGGCGATTGGCGAGTAATGTCGTGTTTCCGGCGCTTAGTTTTATAGAGTTTAGTGACATCGATAAGTGGAATATGAAATCTCGATCCAACGACGCTCAGCCGGCAGCCAGTGGCCTGCAGACTCAAAAGGTGGACATAGTTGCCAGCTTCTTGATGTCCACTTTGATCATCGTGGCGGGGCTGGTCTTGCTGTTGTTCGTTCATTGGTTGACTCAGGCCTTTACGTGGCAGAGCGGCAGTATCGTGGTCGAGCAGGAGAGGGTGGCCGGACGCGGAGATCATGCAGCGGGCTTTGAGCGAGACATTGAACCTCCAGGCATGGAAGAGGCAGAGGAGCTGTCGGAGCCGGTCTTGGAGAAGTCGTTGGAATCGGTTTCGGAAGTCGCATCCACGGTGGCTGCCAGTTTAGAATCGATCGATTCCGAAGCGGTGAAAAATGCTTCTGGGACTGGCCGAGGTGATAGTCGACCGCCCGGACCGCTGGGGGAAGGTGATGATGTTGTACCGCGATTCGAGCGATGGGAGCTAAAATTCCAGGCCAAGGGCCTGAAGGACTACGCTGAGCAGCTAGACTTTTACAAAATCGAGTTGGCTTGTGTCGGGGGTGGCGTCAATTCGGTCGAATATGCCAGCCAGTTGGCAGGATCGCCTCAGAAAAGAACGGGCAGCAGCGAAGAGGAAAACAGGTTACAGCGTTTGTACTTCATGTGGCGCACCAATAGCCCGCTGAAGCAGTACGAGGCCCAGATGCTCACTCAGGCTGGCATCCGAACGCAAGGTCGGCAGCAACTAAAATTTATCCCCAAAGAACTAGAAAGTAAGTTAGCGGAAATTGAAATGTTGCACGCCAAAGCCAATGGGCATAATTCGGTGACAGAAATAGCCAAGACGGTTTTCCAGTCGCAGCCAGAATCCGATGGCTACCGTTTCAGCGTTGCCTCGCAGCACTACCGCACGCCAAGTAAGGCCAGCAGCAGATGATTTTGTGCCCAGTCGTCTGTCATAGCCCCCAACTGCAACGTCGTTTAGGATTTTCTGTGAGTAATCACATCGCAAGCTCAACAAAATTCGGACCCCTCACCCTATCCCTCTCCCCCGCAAAGCCGGTGGAGAGGGGACAAAGCCAAGCTTTTGCTTTGCCGAACGTCTTTAGGGGCGTTACCACTCACAGCATCCCTCAGCCCAACACCCTTGGTGGCGAGGGTAAGCTTACAGCGATTTTTCACTCTAACTGGTAGAACGACAACCATTATGCCTCAGACAATTTTCGATTGGTTTGGACTTTTTATCTATTTGGCATTGGCCGCAGTAGCGCTTTATGGTGCCTTCTGCTGTGTGCTGGTTTGGACGCGAGTAGGTCAGAAATGGTTTAAGACGGAAGAGGATCAGGATCGTTTTCTGGATGGCATCGAGGCCGATTTGTTGACCGGTAACTTTGAGGCCGTTCAGCAATTGTGTGCTCAGGACTCAAGAGCGGTTCCGGCATTGATTTCTCTGGGCATCGAGAACAAGCATTTGGGTTTTGCAAAGGTGAAGCACTTCTTGACTGAAAGGTTTCGCCGCGATGTGTTGGCGGATTTGGATCGCAACATCAGTTGGGTGACAACCATCATTAAGACTGCGCCGATGTTGGGGCTGCTGGGGACAGTTGTTGGGATGATCGGTGCCTTTGCCACCTTGGCATCGGCGCAAAGCGTCGAGCCGACCAAACTGGCCAAGGATATCAACGTAGCCCTTTACACCACAGCGATTGGACTTGCGATTGCAATTCCCTTGGTGATGGCCATCAATACCGTGAACAATCGCATTCGCCATTTGGAGGAACTGGTGGGTTCCAGCATGACTCGCTTCTTGGAGGCATTTCACGTAGGC
>JBIIJD010000069.1:0-28035 GCA_044234105.1 Aureliella sp.
ATTACCCTCATGGTAAACTGACCGTCTTTGCTTAACTCCACCAGATCATCATCCGGACGGGTGGAAGGTATTTTACCGGTTCTGTTGTCGGCCCTCGGGAGGCCGTATCCACAGCAGCGGGGTGTGGCGTCTCATACAGGTTTGCAACTTCCTTGTGCCGAAGCCGCGTAACATTCAGTTTTATGCCGGATCTTGGCCAGAATGAGGCTGCAAATTTCGGTTCACCTGTCGCCCCGATCCGAATGTCCCGCCGACCAGTTTGGTCAGCGGGATCGATTCGAATTGGACGGCGTTGGACTTAGCATCCACAGCCACTGTCGCAGCCAGCGTCACACGCTGAACCACAAGCAGCTTTGCAGCCACAGCCACCCTTAAGTCCACCGAAGATTCGGCGGAGCAGGCCTGGGCGTTGAGCGCAAGGATCACAGCAGTTGTCACAGCTATCACCGCAGGCGTTTCCACAGCAATCGTTTCCGCAGCAGTCGCAGCTTCCGCAGCATACTTCAACAGGAACTTGCTCGCAAACAACTCGTGGTACGCAAACCGTTACTTCGTAAGGAACGCATACTGGAACTCGCTTGCAGCACTTGATGGTTCGCTGTTCGCAAACTGGCACGCAGACGCAGTAAGGAACTTCCTTAGTATGGTTTTCGCAAACCCAGTTGCAAACTGTGTAGTTGCAAGTACGGGTTTCAGGAACCATGGTGCAGGTGCGATGGCAAACGTTCTTGGTGCGCTGTTCGCAAACCCATTCGCAGGTGCGATAGCAAACGGTTCGAGTTCGGCACTCAGGAACCATCTTGCAGGTCGTGTAGCAAACGGTCTTTTGGCGGCACTCAGGAACCATCTTGCAGGTCGTGTAGCAAACTGTGCGGCTACGTGGTTCGCAAACATAGGTGCAAACGGTGTAGTTGCAGGTCTTGCTGTGGCACTCAGGAACCATCTTGCAAGTCGTATAGCAAACGGTCTTCTGACGGCACTCAGGAACCATCTTGCAAACCGTGTAAGGAACTGTCTCGGTTACGCAGCTTCGCTCGTAACGAACACAGTTGATTTCCTTGGTTTCGCAGGTTGGAACCCAGCACTTCTTGCACACGGTGCGAGGTGGGCACTGTACGCATTCAGTGTGGCAGGCACCTGGGCAGTATACGCACTTGCAGGAGCACTCGTCCCAAGTCCATGTGCCTGGCTCGCGTACAACACGTCGTACGACTGGACCAGGGATTTCTTCGGTACGGGTTTCCCAATGACCACCACGAACTTGGATCGTCTTGGTGTAGTTGACTGGTGTCACTACCGATCGAACGACTTCCCGAGTTCGCTGTTCTTGAACTGGAACCATCACAGTGTAGTTAACCACTTTTTCGTGATTTTCACGAACTGGCTTCATCACTGTGTAGTTGATGACTCGCTGACGAGTTTCGTACACGGGACGACGAACGGTGTAGTTGATCACCTTTTCGTGTGTCTCATGAACTGGCTTCATCACCGTGTAATTTACCACCTTTTGGTGAGTTTCACGCACAGGTACGCAGACCGTGTACTGAACTTCCTTGGTGTGTGTTTGGTACACAGGTCGTCGGACATTGTAGGTCACTTGTCGAACTTCTGTGTTGTAAACCGGCTTCATTACAGTGTATTCGCGAGTCCGAGTCTCATGGACTGGCTTGCGAACCGTGTAATTTACGGTTCTGGATCGTGTTTCGCGCTGCATGCGAGTCACATTGATTACCTTGTCTTCGGTAACCGTCTGCCACTCGGTTCGCGTGCGCTGAACAGTTTGCTTTTCATAGACCGTACGACGTACAGTCTTCATTACAGTGTGGGTTGCTGGTGCTTCACAACAACCTTCAGCACTTCCGCCGCAATCTTGGTAGCTAACAGCTCCGCAATAGCCAGCGTGGGCTCTACCGGACAATGTAGCCAACAGGGCTACCAGGACCGGTACCACAAACAGCCTTCTCATCTCCCGTTCTCCTTAGTAATCGAAACGTGTGTGTAACTGGGTGATTCTCTGGTTGGGCGCCAGTTCGCCCATGGGTGTTAAGCAGGCATTCTGATTGCGAAGTCCAAGGTCCTGGCCCTTACAAATGAGCCCCTAGATGCTGCGTTTCACAGGCTTTCCTCCCGAAATCCCATGAATCGTAGTAGCGGCTTCCTGCCTTTGGAAAATGGACCGTTCGCTGAGAATGTGCTCTAAGCACCATCTAAATCGACTAACAAGGAACTATTGCCCAGGAAATATAGGGCGAATCGGTAATCTGCGAGAGATGGCGAGCATTTGCCGATCAATCAAGCAACAAATAACGACTTTGCTGTTAGTAGCGATCTTTCTAGCGGCCTGTTCGTGTTTGCGGCTCGACTTGAAGTGCATATACTTGCTGACATGGCAATTGAAAACTCTAACAGTATGAATGATCCTCACGGCGATTCCTCCGGTAGAGCTAGTAGCCTTCCTCCGGCTACCGCCAACCGGCTAGGGATGTACCTTCGTGAACTGCAACACTTCCTGCGCAGCGGAGCGCAAACGATCAAGAGCCACGCGTTAGGGCATCGCCTTGGGCTAAGCGACTCACAGATCCGTCGTGACCTGGCTCTGTTTGGCGAGTTCGGCAAACGGGGGGTGGGCTATGATGTTTCAGGTTTGGTTCACGCATTGCGAAGGGCACTAGGGACCGACGGCCAGTGGAACGCCATCTTGCTAGGGCTCGGAAATCTTGGTAGCGCCCTGATCCGATATCCAGGGTTTCGCAACCAAGGCTTTGTGCTTCAAGCCGTTTTTGACGCCGATATTTCCAAGGTTGGCGTTCCCGTCGAAGGCGTGCCCGTACACTCCATTGACGACCTGGAACAGGTTCTTCCCGATCTGAGTGTCCAACTGGCTATTCTTGCGGTGCCCGCACCGGAAGCCACAAAGATTGCCATACGTCTGGCGGATTTAGGAATATCTGGAATCCTGAACTTTGCCGACGTAAACTTGTCTCAGGTTTCGGGAGTTGCCATCGTCGATGTCGATTTGAGCATTGAGCTGCAAAGATTGGCATTTGCTGTTGTGAACTCCGACAGGTCCAGCTAAATTACTGCCTTAGGCTTGCGGTCCCGAAGCAAAATTTTGGTTGCGTTAAGTCAAACTGCCGGGTGGTGTAATGGCAACACTACTGATTTTGGTTCAGTCATTCATGGTTCGAGTCCATGCCCGGTAGCTCTTTTTCTGTTAGAATAATGCGTTGATCTGTTAATTTCCGCAGCGTACTTGCCGCAAATCCGTCAATGCCGAGCCGTCTGGGCGTCGAATAACCTCATTCTACCGCTTGACAAGATCTCTACTTCTAGTCGAATCCGGATCCAACCAGCTATAATTAGCTAGTTGTCAAAAGCCTACCCGAAGCCCCCCTTTCGAGCGGGCCGTGCTTTAAACCACTCCGAAAGAGTTCGATGTCAGCCGCAATCAATGCTAGACTTGCCCTAAAGCACCTAGAGCAGAAACCGTTTGTTTCTAAGCTCACTAGCGGCACCGTCATCGCATTGGCTCGCTTCTTTAGCGGATACACGGTTCGTTGGGTGGACTGCCAACCAGACACTTGCCAGAGAATCTATTTTGCCAACCACTCCAGCCATTTAGATGCGGTTGTGTTGTGGTCCGCATTGCCGACCGAGATCCGCAATTTGACGCGGCCAGTCGCGGCCAAGGACTATTGGTCCAAGTCCCACTGGCGACGCTATTTGGCAAAGTCGTTTAACGCTTTGCTGATCGACCGTAAGGAGATCAAGGTTCATCACAGTCCGGTCGACCTGATGATCAAAGCGATCGGCGATGTCTATTCTCTAATTGTCTTTCCCGAGGGAGGACGCACCGAAAACGAAACCATGGGTGAATTCAAAAGCGGTATCTACTATCTTGCCAAGAAGCGTCCCGATCTGGAGCTGGTACCCGTTTATATGGAAAATCTCAATCGCATCTTGCCTCGAGGCGAATTCCTACCTGTTCCGCTGCTAAGTAGCATCACCATTGGCGCTCCGATTTGGCTGGAAGCCGACGAGCCCAAGGCGGACTTTCTGCATCGTGCTCGGGAAGCCGTTCGTGCCCTTCGCGACGTCTAGCCATCTACCGAATCGGTTGCGCCCCGGTTATAGTGTTGCCGGTGATTGCTTGATCGGTATGACTTGCGGAGAAGTAGATTCATGCGACGAAGGGTTGTTGTGACTGGCCTTGGGATGATCAATCCTCTGGGTACTCAGGTTGAACAAGTTTGGGATGCTTTGAAAAACGGTCAAAGCGGCGTAGGTTTCATTTCAATATTTGACGCCGATCGCTATCCAACTCGAATTGCTGCTGAAGTACGCAATTGGGATGTCACTCAGTGCGGCCAGTCGGCCGAGCTTTGGGCGGACCGTGGACGACATGCCAAGTTTGCGGCCGGTGCAGCCCATCAGGCGGTTCATGATTCAGGTCTACTGGACTCCATCAAGGATTTGACCCGGGTTGGCGTCTACTTTGGGGCTGGTGAGGGGAATCAGGACTTTTACAACTTCACTCACATGGTGGCCGCTGGAACTCAGCAGCCTGATCAATTTGACCTAGATGCGTTTATGGCCAAAGGTCTAGAGATTCTCAATCCAGCCCAAGAAATTGAGCAAGAACCTAGCATGCCAGCCGCGCACGTGGCCAGCATGTTTGACCTGCAGGGACCGAACTTGAATTGCCTGACAGCTTGCGCCGCCAGCAGCCAGGCGGTTGGCGAAGCAACAGAACTGATTCGGCGTGGCGATGCAGACGCAATGTTGGCCGGTGGAGCCCACAGCATGATCCATCCATTTGGCTTGACGGGTTTTAGTCTGCTGACGGCTCTTTCTACCAACAACGATAACCCTCAAGGCGCGTCCAGACCGTTCGACCGCCTGCGGGACGGATTTGTTCTGGGTGAAGGCTCGTCGGTGGTAATCTTGGAGGAATTGGAACATGCCAAGCGCCGTGGTGCAAAGATATACGGTGAAGTTCTGGGCTATGGTTGTAGCGCCGACGCTTACCGAATCACCGACATTCATCCTGAAGGACGTGGAGCAATCGCGTGTATGTCAGCGGCCATGAAGGACGCCCGCATTACGGCTCAACAAGTCGGATACGTTAATGCTCACGGCACAAGTACGTCGGTCAATGATCGAGTGGAAACGGTGGCCTGCAAGTCGGTCTTTGGCGAACTGGCACCTAATATCCCAGTATCAAGCACCAAAAGCATGATGGGACACCTGATCGCTGCCGCTGGAGTTACCGAGATGATTGTCTGCCTGTTGGCGATTCGCGATGGTGTGCTTCCGCCAACCATCAACCTGGAGAACCCAGATCCGGAGTGTGATTTAGACTATATCCCCAACCAAGCGAGAGAAGCCAAGCTAGACATCGCGCTGAATAACTCGTTTGGTTTCGGCGGCCAAAATGTAACTCTAGCCGTTGGGCGATTGAAGAACTAGCCAATCCACATACACTCCAAAATAGCAGGCGCATTCCGCAGGCCGCAAAGGTAGCAGGCGCACTCCGTGTGCCGTCCGCTAATCCAATTGGCTATTGCCTATCGGTTACGGCACATGGAATGTGCCTACTACTTTTGATATCGCGGCTGGCGTACATCTTGCCTACTCGGTTTCACGCGGAACAAATGGCCGCATAATCGATCGTTGCTTTTGCAGCGAACAGCCTTTGCAACATTACCAGCCCGACGCGCAAGCGAGTGTGTCCATTACCAGCCCGACGCGCAAGCGAGTGCGTGTCAGTTGATTAACTGAACACACACTCGCTTGCGCGTCGGGCTGGTATTCTGACCATCGTATCAACTGCGACTTGCCCTGGATACTTAATGCAGCTTGGGTTTCCTGTGAAACTTTTTGCATATTGCCAAATGTAGAAGGTACAGATCCGCTACAGTTTCAACCCGGCTTACATACTCAAGTTCGCGCAAGCTCGCTCCACGCTCCCGGCAGCTAGTTCTTGTCCAGCGGATGCACAACCAGGCCGCTGAGAAGCTTGGGATAGAAATAAGTACTCTTGGCTGGCATGCGTTCCTGATGCAAACTGACCTTGCGAATATCATCGACTGTGGCAGGCATCACCAGGGCAGCCAGTTGATACTCAAGCTGTCCTTCCAGGCGACCGCTTAGCCCATCGACCACCTCGTCAACTAAATGAACGTAAGTTGGCTTGGGGTGTCCCTGCAGTCCAAGAAGATCGTCGATAATCAAGCTGTGCAACATGGCTACTCCCAGGCTACGCCAATCTTCGCTTTGACCGGCTGCTACACGGGCCATGTGTGCAGGCGTGTTTGCATTGGCAGTTACCAATGTCCAGCGCTGATCTTTGGCAGTGTATAGCCCAAAAGCCCCCTGGTCATCTAATTCTAGGATCTCCTTCCAAACCTTTTGAGCCGCCCCTGAGCCCTGCCCTGCGGGCTGACAGTCAAACGCAACACTCAACCTGGCCGAAAGCTCTTCAGCATCCAGCGAGGCAACGCCATGTAGCAGTCGGTGAGTAGGCATGACGACCAAGCCTGGATCATCCATGCTCATCAGCATCGAGAGTACGTAATTGGCAGGGTGTTCGCCAGGCAATTCTCCTCCTGCCGCTTGCGCCAATTCGTCGCGATAATTACACGCGGTTTCGTATCGGTGATGACCGTCAGCGACAAACATAGGCTTCTTCTCAACCAGTGCAGCCACCTGCGCAATCAGCCTGGCATCAGTCACGGGCCACAATCGATGAGTCACGCCCAGATGATCAACGGCTTCCAGGGCAGGCTTGCTGGCTACGTGCGCCTCCAGCAGATTCTGAGCGGTATTGTCAGGATCGGGATAGAGCCCAAAAATCTGGCTTAGGTTGGCTTGGCAGGCCCTAGTTAATCGCAATCGGTCATCCTTTGCCTTGGCATGCGTCTGCTCGTGAGGATAGATTTCACCCTCTCCAAAGCGAACCAACTTGATCCTGGACATAAACCCGCGTCTCGTAAAGCTCTGGCCTGCGTAGTGAAAGATCTGGTGGTAGACATAGATGGCCGGGTCGGGCTCGCGCTGCAACACATCCTGGCTGATCCAGTCCCGAAACTGGGTGGCGGCGTGCTGATAGACAGCATTGCTGTCGGCTTCCGCTGGATCAGGCTTTGTCAGTTCCAAGCGAATAAAGTTAAAGGGGCTTAGGTCGTAAAGGTGCTGCTGCAACTGGGCGTCGACGACATCGTACGGTGGAGCAACGACATTGCTTAGCGATCCAACTCGAGCAAGGTTGTAACGCAGTCCACGAAAAGCTTGAATGGCTGGCATCGTTTTGAAATCTCTTTCGAATTCACGCATGGAGGGACGGATCAGCCAGAAGGCTGCGAATGACCTATTCATTCCGTCCACGGGAAGGCAGACCGTTTTAATGGAGAACCGACATTCGTTGCAGGGGTGGTTGGCCAAAGCAGGCAGAATTCGCTTGGAAATGGCCAAAAACAGCAGGGCTACATGTGCTTCCAACGCGGTCTGCTAGCATTCAATCGCTGGAGCCTCAAATCAGGTGTTATTGATTCGAATTTTGGGCCGTCGAGCTGAATCCTGCCTGCGATTGCTGGGCAAATCCTGCGACCAAGGCTAAGCACTTGCGACCGGGACTCGATTCAACGCCGCTGGCCGTGTCGACGCCATCGCATCGAGTTTGAATGATGGCGGAGCAGACGTTGTCGGGGGTCAATCCACCGGCCAATATCATTGGCACTCCGTCGATCTCTGGCGGGCGCGGCCATAGCAAATCCCACCGCGCCAATTGACCGGTACCGCCTCCATGAACCGGTGCGTAAGCATCTACTAATAAGCAGGCCAGTGTTGAAATGGCGCGAGGTCCTAAACTGGCTGCCTCGCTTCTGGGGGATGGATCAAAACTTTCCAACCATCGCTTGGCCAAATCAAATTCTCCAGGCCTTCCGCTGCATGACACGGCCTTGATGATTGGTAAGCCTTGGCAATGTTGGGCAATCTCTGGCTCTTCCGATCCATGAAGCTGCAAAAAATCCCAATCAATAAGCGATGCCACATCAGTGATTTGCCGGGCCGTTGGGTTCATCAGCACGGCTGCGGTCTGTAAGCCAAGTGCCTTTGCCAATTCGGCCAGCTCCTTTGCTCGTCCAAGGTCGACAAACCGTCGACTGGTCGCCACCAAGTTGATTCCAACGGTATCCACACCTGATTGGGCCAGATATTCCAGATCGGACGGTTGCGTTAAGCCACAGATTTTGATTCGCGGAATGGAAAGCATGTCTGAATTCAAATGAGATTATTCGGGAAATCCTGGTGCAAAACTTGTTGAGTACGCAACCGATAGATTCTAACCGATTTGGAACACCGCCTAGCAGGACTTGAGGTTAAAAAGCCTTCTTGTTCCAGTTGTCCGCATTTTGTATCAATCTTTGCGGATTGATCCGACGATAACGAAGAAGTCGAATTACCAGGAAGGTTTGAAGGCAGGGATTCGCCCTGCGCTGCGAGCTTGCCGGTTGATCGACATTACGGTTTCGGATGATCATCCCGTACGAAATCTTAGGAGAATTGCCGTCGTGAAGCGATTGGAACGAATCGATCTATCCCTTTATTCCAGGCAAATCCAGCGCAATGCCGTTTGGTGCGGATGCGTCTCAGCTTTGGCACTGATTCTAACAGCGCTCAATTTCACACCGCCCGTAGACGTTCAGTATCGAGTGACAGGGCGTGCGACAGTCGAAGCCAATCGTGTCCTGGGATTACTTGCTAACCTGAAACAGTCTATTGAAGGCAGCGGCACAGTTCGCCTTCGAGACTTCAAGGTATTGGACCGAGCATCGCACGAGCAGCAACCCCGAATTGCACTTGCAGATCAAAATCTGATGCTAATCAGCGTCGATAGCTTGTGGAGTAAGTCGTGTACACAATCACAATTCCAAGATTGGGTCGAATCGATTACTCGGCTGCCCGAAAATCAGCTTGCTTCGGTTGGCGCTACGGATGCCACACGCGTGGCCAAATGGGAATTAGCCGCAGCCAAACACTACGAGAACCACCACGAATTCTTGAGTGCGGAAGAAGACGCTATAAAGGTTAGTCAGTCCAATCGGGCCGAGCCCTCAGAAGGAACATTCCAGTTGGCAAGCTCCAAACAGACAATACCTGCGCAATTGACTTCTTCAACGCAGGGCCAACAAGCTGACCTAGGTGTGCCTACGGATATTCGGCAGCAGCTTTTAGAAGGCGTGGACCGCGCACAAAGCAAAGTCCACCAGTCCGAGATTGCACAGAAGGCTAGCTTGGAGCGAATCCTGGGAACGATCAGCATTCCGGATCTGCCCGACGTTCAACCGATCCCATCTCCGATTCCCATCTACTTGGCGGTAAGCGTATTGATAGTTGGTTTGGCCGGCGGTGCCAGTGCGGGCTGGATTCAGCTTCGGCTGCAGTCGGGCGGAGCATACGATCCAGAGGAAATTGCTGCGCTACTCGCCTCGCGTGACCTGCCTGTGGTCGGTAAAGTTGAGCTTTCTGGCGACCAACTTGAATCATCGGACTGGCTCGAAATGGCCACTCAACAGGCCAGCGCAACTGGTCGCACTGCGGCACGCAACTTGACTTTGATCAGTGAAACAGTCATTGGCTTCTGGTGCATCCTAATTTGTGTACGTGCCGCATTCGACACACATTGGCTTTCGCTCTTCTTGGAAAGCCCCCTGGGAGCGCTCGGAAGATTGCTCTCGGGACTTCCATAGAACGAATTTACGGTTTGATTTGGTCGGGCAATTTCAAGAGGCCCGACAGGTTCCCACTCCGCTAGACTTTTTCAAGTGAACAGCTCTCGATCTGAAATGAATAATCCAGCCTTTTCCAATACCAACCGCCCATTTCGAGCTACTCCAGACACTGGGTTGTATTATCCGTTTGCCAGCATGGAAGCGGCTCGTGAAACCATTGTGCGAGCTTTGGTACGAGCCGAGGGACCAGTTCTTGTTGTTGGCGGTTCAGGTTATGGCAAGAGCTTGCTGGCCGAACTGGTCATCGAGGCGATCTACCCTCGACTTGACGTCGTGTCTCTCCAGTCGGCTCAACTTTGCAGTCGCCGAGCGCTGTTGCAAAACATTTTATTCACGCTTCAATTGCCATACCGCGAACTGTCCGAAGGTGAACTGCGGCTTTCCATTTTGGATCGATTGGAGCCTTCGCCAGAAACCGCGCCGGATGGAATCCTAATTGTCGTTGATGAAGCTCAAACCTTGCATTGGAAGTTGATCGACGAGCTTCGGCTGCTAAGTAACTACACTCGCAACAATCAGCCTCGCGTGCGACTTTTACTGTTGGGCAATATGCGACTGGAGGACACGCTAGCCAGTCCGCAACTTGAATCGCTCAATCAGCGCCTGGCAGCTAGGTGCTACTTGCAACCGATGTCCCGGTCTGAAACGCAAGAGTTCATCAAGCATCAATTGCTTCAAGTCGGAATGCAGCCGTCGACAACGATCACGCAGGATGCCTTGCAGGCCGTCTTTGCCGCCAGCCAAGGCATTCCACGATTGGTCAACCAGATCATGGATCATGCGCTGGTGCTTGCCAATGCGCAAGCGCAGCTACCCATCTCAACCGCTCTGATCAGCGAAACTTGGGCCGATCTTCAGCAACTGCCAGCCCCCTGGACCGACAACAAGCCGGAAACGGATTCCCAATCGTTCACCTCTACGATTGAAATCGGTATCTTGACGGACGAAGACCAGGACGCCCTAGCAGCACCACCGCCAACTGTTGAACTGGTTGCTAATCAACCAGAGGAATTGGCTGAGCTATTCCCAATTGACTCATATAATCGAGACCCCGACGATCGACTGCTAGAATCGTCAACCAAAGAAGCGACCTGCCGTGAATTGCCTAAAGCGGAACCTAATTTCTTCTCGGCTTTTGTTGTTGACGAATCAGTATCCTGGTGTCACCCGGACGAAGCAACATCAGTGCCAAGCGACGCTTCCGTCCGCCAGGAATCCGATACTGCGGCCCAGTCCATAGATGCTCATTCCGAGCCATCGGAGAGTCGTGATACAGGGCAACCAGAGATTTCCTGCCAGTGCGAACAGGCCACAAACAGTATTGCCCATTCGGCTCTTACCCAAACAGCGCAAATCTGGCAGGCAGCCATTGAATCTACTGGCAGTGCAGACACGGATATGTGGGAAGACGATCCGCCACTTCGAAGCCAAACCAAGAGTCTTTTTGGTGATGATTTTGACCAGGAGATCGAGGTGCCTCATTCCGGCGAAACGGCTGCCGAAAAGTCAACCTTTCCCAGTATCGCAAAAAACGAATACTGTTCTCGCGACCTACCCGCTCTGACACTCAGTTCAAATCAGTTGGAATCGAAGGATACCATCAAGCCTGAATCTCCATCTGATTACTTGCAACGTCTTCAATGCTATGCGGACGCGATCACTCAGTTGAATCACAGCTCTGGTGAAAGCCTTGACTCATCCGAGGCGAGAGCGAATGCCGAAAGCACCGGCAGTTGTACGGCTTCCGAGCCGTGGACATTTGATATCGGGTCCCAAGTGGCTAGTGTACCGGGATTGGAGGAATCGATAGAGGATATCGTTTCCCATCTGAACTTCTCCGCCCTGACCACTCAGCCGTTTAGCGTGGAACAAATCGAACTGAGCGCTTCGCCAGAGGCAACAATCTCAGAGGAAACAGGCTTTCGAATCACAAGACAAGGTCAACTTTCTGACCAGTATCCATCCATTCGGTACTCGCAACCCGAAAGGTTCGCGTTGACCCCAGGTGAATGCGACGATGACCGCGATTTGTTGATAATCGAAGAAGAAATTCCGACCGGCAATCGTCTCTTGGAAGCGAATCTGAGTCACGAGACGCCCAAACGACTGAACCCCTATTCCCAGCTTTTTGCCAAGCTTAGAAAGTAGGCACAAGTCCTCGATCTTCCGATCTCTTATTCATTATTGGTACTTCACAATTTTCCGCTCTTTCGGAGTGCATTTAAGACGATGAACGCAGCCGAGCTACCAACATTGAATTGGTGCGAGCAGTGGGTCGCCAAATTGGCCGATACACCCTCGATCGCCATTGGACTGATCAGCGGTCATCGCGAGCCCAATGATCCGCGTAGCGTGCATCGAATCGCCCGGCGCATGTCGGAGGCTCTGACAGCCCATCCAGGCCGCTTATCGATGTTAGTATGTCAATTGGATATTCATACCGGGGGTGGCATGCTGAGCAAGAAGTGTAGCGAAACGCTAGTTGAACCAGAGATCACCAAGTCGCCCCTAGGCAACTGGCATCAAGTCCAAGTGGCCATGCGCATCGGTGCATCGGCTCCGGAACCATTACAGCGGCTGCCTAGATGGCTTGCCAAGTGGAAACACCGCCATAGCCTAATCCTTGTCGATCTAGGCCCAATTCACTTAGTCCCCAGTCGCATGCTCGGACGACTCTGCGACGCCAATTACCTGATGCTCGGCCCCAATTGGTGCGCCTCATCCCAGTGGTTGCTGCAATACGTGGACTACCACGAATACTGCGGATCCCATATCCTAGGAACCGTGGTAACTACGATCGCTGCCTAGGGCTTTCGGTCCCATATAGGCGATCTGCGGTTAAAGCAATACCAGCCCGACGCGCCGGCGGGTGCGTGGCGAATCAATCAACAGACTCACTCGCTGGCGCGTCGGGCTGGTATTCTAGATAGGTTTCATCTGCCGCTCGCCTTAATTCGGCTAGGCCGTCACTTCAAGGGAACAACGATGATTAGGTCTGGATGGTTTGTCTGCATACGAAATTGCTATCGCACTTTTGTTCTATTGACTTGCTTGATCGTCAATACGGGTGCATGGGCTTCCGATCCAATTCGGGTCATGTCTTATAACATCCGCTACTTGAACAAGAGCGATGGAGAAGACCAGTGGAGTAATCGCCAACAGACGGTAATCGATACCATCAAGACGGCAGACGTGATTGGACTTCAGGAAGTCGTCGACGCTCAGTATCAAGCGATTGCCCAGCAAACATCGGACTCGAACTTCAAGTGGTACGGTGTAGGACGCGATGATGGCCTGCGCGCCGGGGAGATGACGCCCATCGGATGGAATGCTGATAAGCTGATTGCATTGGAACAGGGGGTATTCTGGCTAAGTGATCAGCCTTACCGAGTTGGCGTCAAGGGCTGGGATGCAGCTCTGCCACGCGTGGCCACATGGGTACGCTTGGCCGCGCGACAACAATCTGAAGGCGCAAGACCTGTAACTTTGCTAGTCGTCAACGCACATTTTGATCATCGCGGCCAGCAGGCTCGCCGCAATTCCGCTGCTCTGCTTAGACGTTGGATATCGGAACATCGTGGCGATTCGACTGCGATGGTCATTGGCGATTTGAATGCTAGGCTGGACTCCCAACCGCTTGAAGAGCTGTTAGCACCTTCGGCATCACCGCAACAACCTCTGCTGGATGCAAGGCAGCATGCGGCTCAACCGGACAATGGCCCCAATAGTACATGGAACGGATTCAAGGAGATTGCCGCTGGTCAGCGCATCGACCATATCCTGTATCAAGGCGATTCGGTTCAAATGCTCAGCTTCCAAACGTTGGACCCGCGTACTCCAACAGGACGTTTCGGTAGTGATCACTTGCCAATTATGGCTGAGATCAAGTTCTGATGATGGCCGATCGGTTTTCAGGTCACATGGATCTTAACCAGTAGATCGGCCGAGCGTGGCCCCGTGGCCGTTAGTCTTGCCTGTCTTGCTTCAGAATCCAAGCTGCTCAAGTCAATTTCTAGACGGTCTTCCGGCAGTGTCTCGGGGAACTTGTCAGCCCATTCGACCAGGATGACGACGGGACTCTCCTGGAGTTCATCCATGCCAAGATCCCAGACCTGGGCAGACTTCTCCAGGCGATAATAGTCAAAGTGATGAAGTTCCAGCGTCGCTCCGCGATATCGCTGCTGAAGTACGTAGGTAGGGCTGGTAACGACCTGAGCAGAAACCCCCAGCGCTTCGCAAAAGAAACGAATCCACTGAGTCTTGCCAGCCCCCAGAGTGCCACTGAGCGCAATGGTTTGCGGCGCGCTAGTGTGCTGAGCAACTTGTTGTGCAAGTCGCTCCGTTGCTGACAAGTCGGCAAGCAATATGGTGTATGAGGAAGGCATATTTCAATTCTAACGAATTGCTAATAGTGGCGAAAGCGACCAATGAAAATCTACCTAGAACACCAGCCCGACGCGCCAGCGAGTGTGTGTCGAATCCATCAGTTGACTCACTTGCTGGCGCGTCGGGCTGGTATAGTTTCAAACGCCGATCGCCTAAGTCGCCACATGTTATGGATAGTTTGACTTGTTTCTTAACTATCGCGGTTGGCTGTTCAACCAGAATCGCGCTGAGGCAGAATGAATTTGGTCAGCATTATAAAGTTCTTGCGTCGTACGACTTCCATCCAGTCGCTTGGCAACGCTGCGCAACTCCGCGCGAATCGCATACTGATCATGGACGATCGTGGACAAATGTCGAGTCAGGCCCAATTGGTATCTGGCTTGCGGATAAACTGGCACCCCCAGGACTTGAAGCGACCAAGTAGCTAGCGGAATATCGATGCCCGCGTTCACTTGATTTTCGGGCTGGTCTTTAGTGGACTGTTCGATGACTTGGCGGAGCGCTCTGGGCAAGCGTTCCACGGAATGCGGCGCGACCCACACTTGTACGCGACTACTATGTGGTGCGTAGAGCGCCCAACTGGGCCAGTGGTCCCACCATCCAAATCGCTCCGTCGCTGGCAGTACGATCGCTAGTACCAAACAAGCTTGGATCAAAAAATTGGGTGCGAACCATCGAACTTTTTGTCCCGGTAAAGTCAAATCGGTAGCCATTGAATGTTTGCCAATTGTGCCCAGCAAGAAGCTAAGACTGCCGGGCTGAGCGGTTGGCAAGGCGAAAAGCAGCAACGCCTGGACTGCAAACTGCAAATTCCAAATCAAGACGCCCCACGAGTGACCAAGTTGCCCACCCAACAACCAAAGCAGCGTTAGGTGAAACAAACATGCTGCCCAGCCCGTCAACCGCCGGAAGCGTACGAAACACAATCCCGCTGCCAGCATCAGTTCGCAAATTGGGAATCCGCTCGCAAGAAGAACTCGTATCGTCCCGTTCCAATTCTGACAGTCCATTCCCGTGGATCGCACCATCGCCCCCAAAAAATCTTGGCCGACTGTGTTTAGGAACTGATAGTCCAACTTGCCGATCGCAGAATAGGCGTAAATGCTAATCACCATCATATGCAGCCATTTCAGCCGTAGTTCTGGGGTGGGCAAGAGAAACACCAGACAAAATAGAAGCAACTGATAGAACCAAGCCTGAAGCCGAAGCTGATCCATCAGCACCAATGCCACGCCACCGGCAAGAATCAGCATTAGGCTTAAGGATTCAATCCAGCGCCTGCCGTGGTGACCGGTTGAATCTGTCGCATGTTCCGCTTCTGAATGAGCCAACGCAGTTCGAAGACCGCCTCGGCACACTCTGCATCCACTAGATAACCAAAAGCCAGCCAACCCCATTGCCAAGATTACCAGAGACACCAGATCCCACGTCGGACCGGCAGCGACGCAAGCTTTTATCAATGGAATCTGTGGTATTTCGCGACTCTGGCTGGGCAACCACAAGGCATGCGTGCCCAAAAGCAGACAGGTCGCACTAAAAACCGACCAACATTCCAATCTAGCCAATAGACGGCTCGAACGAAAACTGACGTTAGCGTGGCAGACCTGATCCGAACGGCAAAGCGGAGTATCTGCGGCAGACGATGTGCGATAGGATTGAGTGGTCAATGGATGCGCCTAGGCTATGATCTCACGAATCGGCTCGACATGCTCCACCCCAACCAGTTTCTGATCCAGGCCATTGTAGAAGTAGCTGAGTCGATTGGGATCCAATCCCAATTGATGAAGAATCGTGGCATGCAACCGTTTGACGTGCATCGGCTGTTCGACAGCGGCAGCCCCCAATTCATCGGTTGTTCCGACGCTGACACCTCCACGCACGCCACCGCCTGCCATCCACATGGTAAAACCATAGGAATTGTGATCGCGGCCAGACCCCTGAGCGTACTCGGCGGTCGGTTGCCTACCAAACTCACCGCCCCATACCACCAAAGTCGACTCGAGCAATCCACGACGCTTTAAGTCCTTCAGTAGTGCGGCGACCGGCTGATCGGTGGCACCTGCGTGCTTATTGTGATTTTGTTCCAGATCTCCGTGAGCGTCCCAATTGTCGTCGTTGTGCGCACCGCCACTATACAACTGAATACAGCGCACGCCTCGCTCCACCAGACGACGAGCGATCAGGCAGCGGCGTCCAAAATCGTCTGTCTTGCTCTGCCCAACTCCGTATAGGTCAAGCGTTTCTTGACTTTCGCTGCTCAGGTCCACGGCCTCAGGAGCATGTTCTTGCATCTTGAATGCCAACTCGTAGCTGGCAATGCGTGAATTCAGTTCGTCATGTCCAGTGCGGTCCTTTTGATGTCGAGAGTTGATTGCTGCCAGGGAATCCAACATGGCGCGCTGAGCCGAGCGGCTGATGCCTTCTGGGGCTTGCAAGTCCAGAATCGGACTGCCCGAACTACGCAACACGGTACCTTGATAGCTTGCGGGCATGTATCCGCTGGACCAATTCTTGGCGCCGCTGATCGGACCTCCCGTAGGGTCCAGCATGACAACGTAACCAGGCAGATTTTGGTTGACCGAACCAAGACCATAGTTGACCCACGAACCCAATGCTGGCGAGCCGCTGAGGATCTTGCCTGAATTCATCATCAGCATTGCCGATCCGTGGATAGGCGAATCGGCAGTCATTGAATGCAGGAAAGCGATATCGTCAACATGCCGAGCCAGATTGGGAAATAGATCACTGACCCATTTGCCGCATTGACCATACTGCTTGAACTTCCAACGTGGTTCTACGATACGTCCTTCGTTGCGGTGCCCGCCGCGCCCAAAAGTCTTGACCGTGACCGTCTTGCCATCTGTCCCAACCATCGAAGGCTTGTAATCAAAGGTATCAATGTGGCTTGGTCCACCGTACATAAACAAAAAGATGATGCTCTTGGCCTTTGGCGGAAAATGGGGACTCTTTGTGGAATCGCCACCGATGGAAGCTTCTGCGTCAGCGGCCTGCAAACGTTCATCAAAGAAGTCCTTCCCTAAAACTGTTGACAACGCGACCGCCCCAAAACCTGCGGCCGAATTCCACAAGAACTCTCGTCGCATTCGACGACAAAAAGCGGCGGATCGGTTCGAGTTCATTTCAATTCTCCTACAACTCAGTCCAAATAGATCATCTGATTCAGATTCAGTGCGACCAGACACATGCCTCTTCTGGCCGCAGTATCGCTTAGCGTCTCTTGAACTTTCAATCGTTCTACCAAAATCACCAGTTCAGCCACATCTTCGGGCATGGCCGTCACACCGGTAACCAGTTCCAAACATCGCTCGGCCTGACGCCGAAGATCATCACCTACCTCCCGTTGCAATCGCTCAAGCAGCGACTGTGCCTGTTGCTGCATCCACTGACTGTTCAGCATCGTTAGCGCTTGACCTGGCTGTACAGTTAGAAATCGAGCCTCACAACTGCTATCTGTCTCAGGAAAATCAAAGACGGAAAGCATCGGCACAGGCAAGGACCGTTTTACGTGAATGTAGATACTACGTCGCGCTTGCTGATCAGGAGTCGACTTTTCCCAGTTGTTTCCTGGCTGGGACTGACTGGCAAGCACCTCGGCGGACAATTCAGGGTACATGGGCGGGCCGGCCTGCTGCAAATTTAGCTGACCAGAGATTTTCAAAACGCTGTCACGCACCTGTTCCGAACTCAGTCGCCTCAAGTTCTGACGCCAGAAAAGTTGATTTGCAGGATCAGAAATCGCCGAAGCTGCGATCGAATGCGAGCTGCGCTGGTACGTCGTTGATAGCAGAATTTGGCGCTGCAGTTGCTTGAGACTCCAGTCGCTGTTCATCAGTTCCACAGCTAAGAAATCCAGCAGATCGCGATGTGTGGGTGGATCACCCATCAGGCCAAAGTTATTCGGGCTGCGGACGATGCCACGGCCGAAAAAGTGCATCCAGACACGATTGACGATCACGCGAGCAGTCAGCCAGTTTTCTTTGGATGATAGCCATTCGGCCAAGACCCGGCGACGACCTGGCGATCGCCCATTGGCGGCAGGATTTGGCACGACTGGCTCTCCACCCCCTAAGATTTCCGGAAAACTGGGCTCTACCTTTTCACCCTGGCTATGCGGACTGCCACGGAGCAATACATAGGTGGTCGGCGGCTGCGCGTGCAATTTGGCTAACCCCAGCGTAGTGGTTCGTATGGGCAGTTTCGACTTGGTCGACTGCACCTGCGCCAGTTCACGCTGATAAACTTGATAATCATTCCACTGTGATTCGTCCAGGTAGTCCCGCAATTTCTGCGTCAGGACCCGCTCACGCTCAGGACCTTCCGTCGCCCGCTGATCAGGCGCTGACATCTTTTCGATCGCGGCTTTCTCCAGCTTCTCCATACGCCGTTTCAATCTACGAATATTTGATTCGGCCTGGCGATGCTCATTTGCTGCTTCAGGGTAAAGATCCAATTGGTTATTGCCTACCTGGTCGGAGCGTGTCCCGTAGGTTGTGACATCACGCATCAGGGCCAACATCGCGTAGTAATCGCGCTGAGTGATCGGATCGATTTTGTGATCGTGACAACGCGCACACCCAAGCGTCAGTCCCAGGAAAGCTTGCCCCACGGTGCTGACCATATCATCAAATTCGTCGAACTGAGCCTGCAAGGGATCTGCCGGTTCGTCATCCCAAATTCCAAGCCTGTAAAAAGCCGTTGCGATCAGGCTATCAGTGCTTGGCGACTGAACTTCGTCACCAGCAATCTGATGTCGGACAAATTCATCGTAGGGCCGATCGCTGTTAAACGATCCGATCACATAGTCGCGATACATCCATGCATTAGGCTTGGGGTTATCGCGTTCAAAGCTGTTGGATTCCGCGTAGCGCACCACATCCAACCACATTCTCGCCCATTTTTCACCCAGCGCTGGATCGGCAAGCACTTGGTCCACCAAGCGCGTGTAACTATCCTGGTTCCACTGGCCGGTCCAATACGACAACTGCTCAGGCGAAGGTGGCAGGCCGGTTACATCCAGGTAGACACGTCGCACCAACTGCTCTGGCTCGGCAGGCCCTGACCAGGCAATTCCAGCCCGCTCAAGTTTCTCGAAAATGAAGAGGTCCAAAGCCTGAAGGGCCTGCTGTTGAGTCTCAATGACTGGCAGTTCGGGCGTGATGATGGGGCCGAAAGCCCAGTGCGCAGTGTATTTCGCGCCCTGCTCGATCCACTGAGCCAGCAGCCGACTTTCTGATTCGGTTAGACGCGAGCCCTCAGGAGGCATCTGAGTGGATTCGTCCGTAGACCTGACACGTGCTACCAGTTCGCTCTCGCTTGGTTTGCCTGACACAATAGCCGTTCGGCCACTTTCGGCTGGCATCAGCAGTGACTCTCGCTGATCGAAGCGGATACCGGCCTCCTGCTGGTCTGGGCCGTGGCAGGCATAGCAGCGGCGCGCCAGAAGAGGTTGAATCTGGCTCGCAAAATCCACTTCCTGGGCAAGCGCGCTGGTTGCAAGAAGTGTCAGAAGCAAGCCGGACAGTGAAGTACGCATGATTCAGCAGCCGAGGTAGGAAGTAGGACTGACGGCAATTGGAGGGTTGATATTTACAGACGGGTAGCCAGAACCAGAGGATCGTAACCGATCTTTGGCAAGGATCAACTCCGTAAGCTCCTTCATTTTACTCTCAAACCGCCACTCTGGTAGCGCTGAAACATCACGAAGATACCCAGTGACCTCCAGACTGTATTGAATCCGCGCCGATCCGTGTTGATCCGTGGCGAATAACGGCTATCAGCTCTCGGTATTCTCAGCCACTGATTTTCACGGATTTGCACGGATTGCCAACTTTGAAAGGAATTTGGCTACGGCAATATCAGGAACTCTTCGCAAGGTTTGCCGCCGCATTGGGCTTGCGCATCACGAAGCCTAAGATCACAGCAACGATATAGCCTGCGGCAACAGCCAAAACGACTTTACCTGCCGTTGGATCGGAGCTTTTGTCCATAATGGCCGTGGCTGCAGCAGCGATCGCACCAAGAACCGATAGTCCCATGAGCAAATTCCAAAGCCATAGGGACAGCCCCATCGGTTTGTCCTCCTTGAGCAATGATCGGCTGTTCATCATCATCATAAAGGTGATGTAGGCAATTGGAAGCAGCATCATTCCAAATGACGAAGCAAGAATGGCCAGCCAAAGTTTGGATTCTCCCGTCCAGAATACCGGCCAGGCTGCTCCTGCCATACCGGCCATTAGACAGCCGACAGTAAAAGTGGGTTGGCTATTCTGGGGCACGTTGAGCGCTTCACACAGTGCGTAGCTGTTGATCAGCATCAGGATAATGATGGTCGAATAGCCCATGCCAAAAGCGCCCAATCCGAAAATTAGATTCGCCATTTGTCGCCCTAGAAGCGGTTCCAGTGATCTGGAAAGCTGGAATGCATCGCGAGGCACTAACGAAAGAGCAATCTGTTTCTCGGCGACATCTAGTTTCGCCATTGCGTCCAGTCGCTGCTGATCGCTCCAACCGTTCACGGCATCCGGGCCATGTTCGTGGGTCACACGTGCCATCAATGACTTCTGTACTTTGCTGAATATGGGACTCGTTAGCATCACGGCCGGATCCTGACTGGCCAGAGCATCATCCACCTTTTCACCGTGAAAGGCTGCGGCTGAAGCGATGACCACGCAACTGGTTACAATCACGTACGGAATCGCCATTCCGGTAGCCAAGTCAAATTTGGCGAGCCCACGAAAGGGTTTGTCCCATCCGCGAGACAGCATCGAGTAAGGCAACAAGAATGTCATGTTGATTCCAACCGCAGTTGCGGCAGCCCCAATCATGACAGCACGCTGTTCCTTGACGATCAGATTGGACCAATATTGTCCTATTGAACTTTCTAGCTGACCAACTAGATCAGCCAAAACACCAGTTGGTCTACTCATCGGACTCAGGTCGGGTATCAAGCCGGACACAATATCACTCGTCTGAATCGTACCTTTGCTGAGCAGTATCGCCACTACACCAAAAAAGCAGAGAACAATCATGCCCACCAGAGCCTTCAGCAAGCCATCGAACAGCTTGAGGCCTCGCCCCGGATGACGGCTCAGGTGAACTACATATAAACCAGTTGCAAGCAATAAGAAGGACACGATGAACTGCGAGTTGCGTCCCTGTCCTAGGCTGGGTCCGATCAGGTTTTCGCTCAGGGCTGCGTAACAGAGGCTGAACTGAGGCATACACCAGATCAGGTTGGCCAACATTGTGGCGATCAACCAGCCCCAGGCTAGAACAGGATTGATGTGCAAACTGATATTGCGAAACGGCCTTTGCCCTGTAGACAACGTGACATAACTGATGGCACTTAACATCACTACGCCCATGACGATGGCCACAAGCTGCAACCAGATCAGACGCGTTCCGCTGAGCACCCCTAGGAACAGTGCGCCTGACAGCGAACCGCCGCCCAGGGTGATGGCGCTTTGAAGCCAACCTGGCCCAGATAGTCGCGTGTATGCTGCCAAAGTTGGCGCCAGACCACGTTGTTGAGCGTCGACCAGCAGTTGGCGATTGACTTGGACTTGTGTTGGTTCTTCCATTTTCGTTTTTTCTTTACGATCGGCGTGCAAACTGATAGGAATGAAATATCGCACAGCATGGCAGAAATGTTAGAATAACCGAAGTGTCTCGAGACGTGGATAGTCGGCCAACGCTGGATTACTTTCCCTGTAACCGTTCAAGCAATTTGTTGGGTGAACGGTTAAGGCTAGCAGCAGATGAAAATTCACCCAGAATACCAGCCCGACGCTCGCCATAATACAATGAAAGGCGCTGAATATTTTCCCCTATCATTCTAATGCAAATAGCGATAGAACCGATGCGCAAAAGGCTGAGTTCAGCTTGGCATTCGCGTCTCAGGTGACCTGTCGCCTGGTTCGTTGCGCGATCCTTGTATCGCTCCTTGCCTTCCAGCGCAGCGCCAATGCAGCGTCGGCAGACGAGGTAAAATTGCTGTGTGCGATGTGCGACGCAGGGTTATGCGACGCCGCCGCTGCGTACGTGCGGCAAAGGATGCAAGTCGAACCGGATCGTGATGCCGTTGCGTGGTGGGTCATGCGTGAGATGGAATGTCTTGCGCAGGCCGCTCGACGATCCGCTGGCGACAATACAACATTATGGCAAGTCTGCATCGCCCCAGCCCAGGCGTACCATCAGCAGAATGTGGCCAATAATGCAGTTGACGACGACGCGCGTTGGCCTTGGATCCAGTGGCAGGCAGGGCGATGCAAACTCCTACATGCTCAGTCGGTGTTGGCAAAATTCTTAGCAAATCCCGCAAGCGACCCACTGCGCGACTTGGGTTTGAATATCGTTCGCGATACTCTTCAAGACATCGACCATTTACTGAAAGATTTGAAACGCCGTCAGTCGTTGTCTGCTCGGCAAGGTGTTTCGTCAGGCTCACAAGCACCCGCCGAGCAGCTTCGGAACTTGGCCGCCGATGCTCTGCTGCTTCAATGCGAACTGTTGTTGGTTCGATCCCAGATTTACCCGAAAGGCTCGGCCGATCGAGCCGCCGCATTGGCCGATGTGCAAGCCAAGGCACAAGACCTGCTAAAACGCACTGGAGAAGACTGGCCAGTCCGCCCTGGACTTTTGCTGGCCGTTTACACAGCGCAATTAGAATCGGGCGATTTGTCAGCCATCAATCGCTTGGAACAGTTAGTGGATCAAGCAGACCCCGTTTCTATCGGCGCGAGGGCAGCCGCTGCAGCAGCAACAGCGGCTGCGCAGGCAGGGCAGTTCAGTCGAGCAGCCACCGTGCAGCAACTTTTGCAACAATTGGTTCAAGCCGATTCCACGTGGGCACCGCTCGAGTCACTTGTGAACATCGAGGTCGCAATTGCAGAGCTTCAGCAGCAGAAATCCGAGACCGATCCGACCGACCGACTCAATCAACTCAGCCACCAAGCCAAGCAGCTAGGCGATCGTTACGGTGCCTATTGGCAAGCCAGAGCCGAAGCGCTGATCGTCGGCGGCATGTCCAACAGTCAAGTGGGTGATCCTAAGTTGGCGATGCAGTTGCTGATGGCCCAGGTTCGGCAATTGGTCACCGCTAACCAACCCGATCAGGCCGTGGAGATACTCAGGCAGGCGAGTGATGCTCAGTCGGTCACTGGCAACGGGTCGCTGGCACTTGAACTGGCCTCCACCGCAGCAGCTCTACTAAGGCATCAGAAATTGTGGGCAGAATCGGCTGAAATTCTGGCCGATACCACTCTGCGATTTTCGCAAGAGTCTCAGGCTGCGGCTGCGCATGTGTGGGTCGTGCGATCCCGAGCGGAGGAGATTAAAGCCAAGCCAGATGACCAAGACTTGATCGGTGCTTATGAACAATCCCTTCTGAATCAGATCAGACATTGGCCAGACAATCCGGCGACGCAGCCAGCGCGGCAATGGCTTAGAGATTGGCTGGTCACATCGGGCCGCATCGATGACTATTTGCGGTTGCTTCACGAACTGCTTAACCAGACCAATCTTGCGGGAGTTCGCGGTGGCCTTCTGGACGACTATCTAATGCAGCTTCTGCGAACGCCCTTGCCCAAACTGCTACAGCATCTAGAGCAGGCTCGACAGTCTCGACAAACAACTGGTGACCGACTGACGGTTCAGGCAGTTGAAGCGGTCGAGTTAGCTGCCTTGACCATCGCGCAGGGAGCCGCCTTTAGCCAGTGGGACGATCACAAGCATTGTCAACAGCGGCAGCAAACGATGAGTGAATGGCTAAAATCTACCGATCAATGCCAATGCGCATCGAGCGATTTGGTGGCTGCAGCGGTTGCTATCCTGTCGATTCGATTGCAGGAACCAGGGGCGGTGATCGCCGGTTACGACCTAAACCGTTTGTCACCACCCATCCGAGCAGCTTTGGCCCCCTGCCTGGCTGAACTGTTGGATCATGCTGGACCGCAAGCCAACGGGGACTCTGCACGACGCAGTCAGACTCTTGCGGCGATTGGCATCATGGATGGTTGGCTAGAGTTTGACCATGCTGCCTATTCGCCGCTGGCACAGGCCGCAATGGCTCGAATAGAAGGTTGGCTAGGGTCGGCTGAGGCTGCTGGCCGCATCGAGTCGCTTGCAAACGAGCATCCCAAGCAGGGAGCCGTACAACTGATTTGGTCTCGCAGTCTAGCAGAGCAAGGCCAGGTCCAGCAGGCCGCTTCGGCAGCCAAGCGTGTGGCCGCCTTTGCGCCGACTGGAAGCGCAATGCAACTGGCGGCTCGATGGCAACTAATACAACTCCAGGTCCAGTCCGGCCAGCAGACCCAAGCTCAGCAGGCCGCCCGGCTGCTAAACGCCACTCAGCCCAACTTAAGCGAATTCTGGTCGCAGCGGCTGGAGGCATTAGTGAACTAGCCTGAGCCTCGGCAAGATTATTTCTAGGAATTTATTGGCATTTTGTCGGTAACTTGCTCGATCTGGGTTGCCCAATTGATGGAGTTTAGTCCAGTGGCAGATGAAAATCCACCCAGAATACCAACCCGACGCGCCAGCGAGTGAGTCAGTCAATCAATTCGAGATACACTCGCTGGCGCGTCGGGCTGGTATTGTTGCAAAAGCCTGTCGCCGTTACCACCTGTCTATTCTTTTGACTCGGCAAATTCTTCCCGCAGCCGGACGGGGCCAAATTTTTCTGGGAACTTGCCTTTTGCCTCTGCATAGAAATTACGGATTTTTTCCATGTCGACCTGGATGTCGCCAGTCGGTTCGATCACGTGATAGAGTCCTCCGGTTTTTTTCTCGTAGTTCAAAATGCCCAAGACAAGAGGCACCTTGGCTTGGCAAGCGATGAAATAGAAGCCGCTTTTCCAGAACTCGGCGCGCTCGCGCGTTCCCTCGGGCGCTACGGCTAGTATCAACCGATCGCGTTTGGCAAATTCATCAGCCAATTGCTGAACCGTATTTCGCCCGCTGCGCCGATTGACTGGCAACCCGCCGATCCATCGCATGAACCAGCCCAACGGAAACTGAAAAAGGGTATGCTTACCCGCCCAGTGGATACGAATTCCATAGATCGTTGCCATCGCCAGCATATAGACTGCATCCCAGTTACTGGTGTGCGGTGCAGCCACTACGACGTACTTTTTTAGATCTGGCGGACTTCCCAGAAGGGTCCAACCAGTAATTCGCAAATAGAGCCTTGCCATCCATCGAAGCATGCATTCCCTCTCGAATCAGACCTTGAACCATTTTAACTTAAGCCAGAATATCATGGACAACTCGTGCAGGACGCCCTGCCGTAACCAACTGTGACTGATTGTTATAAGGGTAAATGACTTGATTGCTATCTAGCCCAAACAAATGCATGATAGTGGCTTGGAAGTCGTTGGGAGTAACCACGTTTTCAACTGCGTGGTGCCCAAAATCATCGGTACTTCCATAAACCTTGCCACCTTGAACCCCGCCACCGGCTAGTAAAATGCTAAAACCCTGTCCGTTGTGATCGCGGCCAGCAGTATCTGGCGTGCCATGCTCCTGAGTGACCGGTAACCGGCCGATCTCGCCACCCCAATGCACTAAAGTGGTATCCAGCATTCCGCGCTGCTTCAAATCCGCAACCAAAGCGGCAACGGGACGGTCCGTCTTTTTACATATCGAAGTTAATGAAGACTTGAGACTGCTGTGATTGTCCCAGGGCTGATTGGCATGAAAGAGCTGGACGAATCGGACACCACGCTCGACCAGACGCCTGGCCAACAGGCAACGAGTGCCATATTCTTGCGTGTCGGGATCGTCCAGCCCGTACATGGTTCTCGTTGACGCAGACTCCTGAGAAATATCCAGTGCATCACTTGCCGCCGTTTGCATGCGGGCAGCCAATTCGTAGTTTGCAATGCGAGCTTCCAATTCTGATTCACCGCTGTGTGCCTGCAAGTGCTGACGATTGAGTTCCTGCAACAAGTCCAAATTCTGCCGCTGAACGGCACCAGCCAGATGCGCTGGGGGCTGCAAATTCAGGATGCGAGGCTCTCTGGGCCGAAGCACGGTTCCTTGAAATGTGGCCGGCATAAATCCGTTGGACCAATTGGTAACTCCATCGACTGGCAATCCACCTGGGTCGGTCAGAACCATAAATGCTGGCAAGTCCTGCGACTGGGTGCCCAAGGCGTAACTGAGCCAAGAACCCAGCGTGGGACGACCCAAGATGCCAGGTATACCGCCATGAAAGTAACGTATCGACACCTCGTGACCGTTGGCTCCGGTGTGCATGCTGCGAATCAAGCACACATCGTCGGCAATCGATCCCAAATGAGGCAGCAACTCCGAAAGCTCCATGCCGCACTGGCCCTGTTGACTAAACCGAAAGGGACTGCCCAGAAGCTTCTTGCTGGCCTGATTGACAAACGAGTAGTGGATATCGCCCTGGTAGTCGGTGCCGCTGTATTTGGTCAGCATCGGCTTGGGGTCGGTCAAGTCCATGTGAGACGGCCCGCCATGCTGAAATAGCGATATCATGGCTTGCGCACGCGGTTGAAAATGAGGCTTTCTGGGCAGCAAGTCGCGATGCGGCTGAAGTTTAAGCACTGGCGGAGTGCCCGCCGCTTCGGAAGCCATCATCCACTGCAAGGCCAACGCGCCAACGCCCATGCCAGCGGAAGTCAGCATCTGTCGTCGAGATATTGGATTCACTCTTGGCAATTCCTTAATCGATATACAGGAACTCATTGGAACAAAGCAGCACCTGACAAAGATTCGTCAGCAGTTGACCGCCCACCGTCTGGCCTTCGGGGACTCGTGCCGGATCTTGCTGCAAAAGTGTCAATTGCTGTAGTGCCATTTGAATTGCCGCCTGCAACTCCTGGTCGGTGGGCGATCGTTGCAAGATGCGCTGCCAGGCTACGACAATCTGATTTGGCAGTTGTGCATGCTCCGGCGGCAAACCCTGTGATTCACTATCAGGATTGGCGGAATCTCCTGAGTCTTGAATACAACGCTTGGCAATTTTCGCCGACTGATCCAAGATGAACTCGCCATTCATCAACATCAGCGCTTGAGGAGCCACAGTGGAAGCGGATCGCACTTCACAATTGACATTCATGACTGGGGCGTCAAAGGCTTGCAGCATGGCTACAGGCTGCGAACGACGCCAACTTGCGAAAATACTACGTCGTGGCTGGGCAGGGTCGATGCGGACTTGACCGGCTTCGTCCTCGAGAACAGGCGTCGGAGGTCCACCCCACTGAGGACTTAAATCCCCCGACATCGCAAGTACCGTGTCCCTTAGCACTTCGGCATCCACTCTCAACAGTGGCTTCCGCCAGTAGAAGTGATTCTCTGGATCAATGGCCTGAGCAGCCTCAAGACGCTGGGAAGATTGCCGAAAGACCGTCGAGGTCAAAATCAGCCGGTGCAAGTGCTTCACGCTCCACCCCTGGTCGATCCACTGCCATGCCAACCAGTCCAGAACTTCTGGATGCGTTGGCTGGCTGCCCAATCGCCCAAAATCTCCGGGTGTGGCTACAATTCCACGCCCGAAGTGATGCAGCCAAATTCGATTGACCATGGAGCGAGCCAGCAAGGGATTCGGGTTTTGGCGATCGGTCAGCCATCGCGCCAAGGCCAGTCGTCGTCCCGACGTTGGCAATTGGACATCGTCGGCTGCGAATTGGATCATCTGATTGTCGCCAGACAAGACTGACAAGCCTCCCGGCGCTACCTCTTCGGTTGGCTGATTGTGGTCGCCCCGGTGAAAGAGTTTCGTTACCGGCAAGTGTCCCGGCGGTTCAACGAGTGCATGAACATAACTGTCCGACGGCTTCTTTGCTCGAATTTCTACAATCTTTGCATC
>JBIIJD010000119.1:0-8620 GCA_044234105.1 Aureliella sp.
GATGAATAGTGAATGAACGCTGTCAAAGCAACTGATGGGCTAGTCGCAATCCTCAACGTTTCAGCATGTCGCCAATCGTCAAATAGCCCCTGCCGATAACCACTAACTTTTGATAGCTCGCAATCAAAAGTCCATTTCTTTAGAACTCCTTCTAAACGATCGCCAGTTGAACTGACACTATCAAAACCGACAAGCAACTGCCGACAAAACCAGAATCCCGGGAAACTGATTCCGCCAATGCGCTGGCTACGGGTCAGTTCGTTGTAACTCTGGTTAGCGAATGCATCATTGACCACATCCATATACTGAATTTCAATGCCCGGGTAACGCTCGCTAAAACTGGGAAGATACTGTTTTGCCTTAGCGCATTTGGAGCATCCTTGCCTCACGTAGACTTGCATTGTTAATAGCTGGGTAAGCTCCGAGTTCCATTTCTCTGAAGACAGCGGCCCGTTCACCACTTGGTTCATTCCGTAAACGACTGGAAGTTTGCTGATGGAGATCCGGAATGCTGACTCAATTTTCTTGAGCCGCTCTCGTTCCTTATCGCCGGCATCCAGATCATAAACCTTTAACTTAACACCTCGACGCTTCGCGGCCCATTCACAAATAAGCTCAACCTCGGCTTTCGAGCTTTCGTCGTTCAGCTTGGCGTAACATTCAAGTGCAACACAGCGCACTTTGCTCGAAGGATTCTGTTGGGATAACTCCGCCCCAACAACAGTACTGTCGGTTTGGTCGCTATAGCCTGTCCGTATGCTGTTTGCCAGACATAATGGAATCGCAAGCAGAGCAACGCGAAGGAGCCGACTAGCCCCCCAAATGTTTTTCTTGTCTGCGTTTTTGTTTCGCATGTAGAACAGTACTTCATCTCCGCGTGATTCGATCAAGGCCCTTGATTAGGCGATCATCAAAACCAACTTTTGAATTTGATAAATTGACTTCACAGATTTAATTTCGTCGAATGAAATGATTGCCGCTTGCGATCTTACTCCCCGCGTCTTCTCATGAAATGAGTTTCATAGCTCGACAGTTCTATCTTCTCAAATTTTCAGCCGTATAGACACATGGATTGCGAACAGCGACCGTGGCGTTTTGGCGCAGTTATTGCCGTTGCCAACATCAAATTGCTAAAATTTAAGCAGATTAGCTCTCTACTGCTTCAGTGGTCGAAATCGACTCTGTTCGTCGACCTCGATGGAGTGGAGTTGGATGGAGTGGAGTTGGGGCTTACGCGAGCTGATTCTCGCCACGGTTCTCGGCTTGTTGAATCGTCACTGGCCAACTGTTCTACACGCTAGAATTCTAGTGTAACGAAAATCGCGTAATGCCGTGGCGATGTTGTGTTAACCTTCGATACACTAGCAACCGCGAGCTGTGTCACTGATTCCAATTCCTCGGTCAAAGATAGTCAGATGTGGCCTCCACTTCCCGATTACGGCTGTTTCGCTCGCTGGCCTCGGGATGGACAGAGTTGGATACATCCCGAGGACGTCGCCATTGTTACGCGAGTCATTCCAAGCGACCGAGTCTTCAAGCGGGTTTCCTTTGACCAAACGTATTACCACTATCGGTATGGCAAGATTCGTTTTCGGCTAAGACCGGCAATGTGGAGTAAAATCGAATTTGAAGGTTTCGACGTCGGCGATGCCGTGGAAATCATCGGACTCGGTCTAGAACGCGAGCTGTTTATCGGCGAAATCAGCGGCATGTATTTCCTGAAGCGCAAGGGCCGAGTGGCTTACCGTTTGTGTCGCAATGGCAATACCGTTCCTGGACTTTTCCTCGCGAATCAAATGCGTCTGTTGAAAGACAAGCGTCGAATTCAAGAGGGCAACGTCAAACACCCCATGCCGAAGTGGAACGGTCAAGGCGAACGCATCAGTGGCTTGGATTAGGCGGATAGGCTTCAACGTTTACGGTTTCACAAAATTGGCTGTGAATAAACAAACTCCTCCTTGAATAGATTGCAGCTTGAAACCAACAGCCTCGGCGAGTCTTTTGACGGTGGCCTGGGATTGATAGTGTGGGTCGGGAAGCATTTCGCTGATCGACAATATGCCTCCCGGTTTTAGCACTCGAAAGCACTGCGAGATTGCGGCCGCGCGGTCTGGAATTTCGCCCAAGGTCGTCACCAAGAATACCAAATCAAAGCTGGCTTCAAACTCAAATGGCTGCGTAGCGTCACCTTCAATCGCTGTTAGGTTAATGACATTGTGTCTGCTAGCACGCTCCTTCAGTCGCTCGATCATTCCAGGCTGGATATCGATTCCCACAACCTCTCCATGCGGTAACACGCGATGTGCGGCTGGAATTAGAAGTCGTCCTGGCCCAGGACCAATCTCCAAAACGCGTTGCCCTGGTTTGAAGCCGATTCGGTCAAGCGTCTTTGCGGTGCCAGTAATTCGAGCATAGAGCGGCGACTCCAAAGCCCAACCAACCAGCGAAGGACAAGGCAACGACCACACTCGGCTGGCCCAGCGCCAACCTAGAAAGAACAAGAGCACCGCGGCGATCGCAACGATGACAATCAAGTTTGCTGAAAATGAACTCATGATTACTCCAGTGGTTTGTTCACGGCAAGTCCCAGCGCTCCGTTCGAGCAACGCTGTAGCAAAATATTTTAACCGACGGGTTATGCTGTTGAGCCAATTCGCTTGTTTCACGAAAACGGACAGTTGGCGGAGGAACTCTACACCCTTCAAGGTAAGAGACACGGACCTTGGCTAAAGTTCTTCGATGACGGAACACCTGAACTCATCGCTGAAAATGCTATTGATAAGGAAGTCATTGTTCACAATGCTTGGAATGAGAGACGTGAGCAAATTGTCAAGGATGGTACCGGGATATTCTGCGAATATCCGGCGCACATCTTTTGCGAACACGATGTCTACATTGAGAGATACTGGCCTCGTGAATCGGAGTTGAAGTGCGGAGTACCGCACGGTAAGGTGACAACATACGAACGTGATGTGACCGACAGCAATTGTGACGTGCTCTGGAGCATTTCTCACTACATGGACGGCAAACTTCACGGCGAGTCGACAAAATACTGGAACAATGGCCGAATTCGCTCGGTAACGAAATACGCAAATGGAATAGAAGGGAGTTCAACGGAATTTCCCAAATTTGATCATCCTGTGCCGGTAGTAGAGCTCAGCATCAAGGCCAATGAAAAGCTTTACGCTCTTTGGAGACACATACGCGTCGATCAATATCCACGCCCACTGAATAAGGAAGTAATTCAAAGGCAGTTCAAAATCCCGCAATTCTTGCGTGAAGTTAATGAGCGTAACCTCGCTGGGACTTTGCGGAACAACTACGAAGATTGTAGTACTTTCGCCGATGGCATCTATTATTTTCTGACTGTAGACGTCTCCGGCGAAGTGACAGCTATTAAAGCACACACAAGCGGTGTGTACTCCGGAGGTGATTGGAATACATATCCACCGTTACTCAGAAAGCTCCGTTTCGCTCCAGGTCAAATACGGGGCCAAGCCATCGAGTGTCGAGTGCTTGCGAAGGTGGATCATACGTTTCTTGAGCACGGAAGCTGACCGAGCAGGATGCGGACGTCATGCGAAGGAAATAAGCATTTATGATTCTGCCTCCATAGAAAGACCTGCGAGGGAGCCGAAATAGCATCCCTCCCAGATCTATCTATGCAAAACGGCTGACGCGAGTCTCATTACCCAGGAGACAATTGATTGATTTATGAGGCCAAATGTGAAGGATTTAGCGTCCATGCACTCAGTAAATTCTGCTGTAATGGTGCGACGATTGTTACAAGGTGATTGCCATTTGACTAACGCCAAAACGGCTAATGAAATTCGAAATTTTTTTTCGGATGAGCCATACGAGCTCTATAACCCTTGTCCTAGCGTTCTTAGGTAGTCGAGTGCATCTTCGAGAGAAGTCGTCATGACGCCTGGCGTCCGGCCAGCTCGGTCGCATTCCGAAAGCAGAACGAGCTCTTCGTAACTCTCATTCTCTCGCAAGCGTCGATGAGCCCGAGCTCCGATGGTGGCGTCGTGGATACCATGCGATACCATGTGATGTTCAATCAACCAAGCGGTTCTCGCAGTAATGAAGCCTGCGAGTGCTTCCAGTCCAGCGGCGACGTGATCCGAGCTATCAATTCCCTTCCCGATATCGTGCAGCAACGCAGCTTGTAGAAATTCTTCGTCGTACGGTAACTCATCGCACGCCAAGTCAAAAACTTGTAAGCTGTGATAGAGGACATCGCCTTCGGGATGATACTTGGGATGTTGTTTGACGTTCTCCAACGGCAGCAGAAGGCTGTAAAACACTTGGTAGGGATCAGGCGTTTCTTCGATCTCTTGAAGCGCGGCTTCAAGATCCAGCGACGGGTATTCCGTGGTCAAGAATTGGTCGAGCTGAGCGATGCTCGCGCGTTCGATCGGCTGGCCAGTGATCGAACTTCGAAACACATAGCTTCTCCATGGCGTTGCGTAGACCGTCAATTCAATTGGAAAGATTTCATCAATATGGATATGGATAAAGATCTGCGTCTGATCGTTTTTCCGAACTTGTTTTCGTTCGACTTCGTACGACATCAATTCGGTATCGAGTGTCCCTGTGATCGCTTCGAGACTATCTGAAAAAACATGAAGGTCGATGTCGGAACCGCTTCGAACATGTCCCGTCAAGACACTCCCAATGAGTCTAGGCGAAAAGTTGGCGAGGAGCCGCATGGTGCGAAGTGCGACGAGCCGCATTTGCAACAAATCGTCGGTTCGCTGGTGCCCCTCGTAAATGCGGGCCAGCGATTGGATCTCGTCGCGAATCTCGGCGTTCGTAGGCAGCTCAGAAGGCCTTACCCAATCTTTGCATAGCCGTTTCGCGGCTTTTTGTTTGGCCCGGTAGTACTCGGATTCTTCCCGGAAGTACATCAAACGTGCGGCTTCGAAAGTGATCTGCCGTCGGAGTTTACTGTTCGTCATCCAAAGCGCCGCAGCGTTGGCTGGTTGTCGGCGCGTTGCTCAAGTGGGAAATCTAAATGAAAAAACATCTTATTGTATATTCGGGCAACGTAAAGCTAGGCATCAAGGAAATTTTCGCATGACGGCTTAAGTTCAATCTTTCATCTGGCAATGCCAAAAGTGACAAGATTCGCAACAGACGTCCGAAGTATGGGGTGAGATCACCGAGTCGTGAATTGCTGACGATTGCTAACGTTTTAACTGCAAGTGTTCGGATTAATAACTAAAAATTCACGGGAGCTGAGCATATGGAAAAAGCCCGTATTCGCATTCTCGACTGGCTGGAGATGCGCAGAGTCTTATTATTGCTTTTGCTTGCGATCGCGGGCGGACTGGCCTACGGCGCTTGGACATACCTGAATGATCGCGGGCGTTTGACGACGGTTCCAGTGTTTACGGAACTCTCCGGACAATTTTCGGACGGCGTGTTCTACTCCCATGCCGATCCGACAGCCCAAATCAGTTTCGCGCCCGAATACACCTATATTGGTGGCCAGAAATTCATCCTTTACGGGGCCGCGGATGTAGAGCAGCATTTCTTTATCAAAGCCGATGATAACGGCTTGATCGAGAGCGCGTTTTTGCTGCAATTCGAAAGTGTGAGACCCGGCATTGACTGGCAATACGATTATTCGAACGCGCAGCTACGGTCACAAATCGGAGATTTAGATTTCTTCACAGATGTCGCGCCTCGCTCACAACATCTCATTTTCAAAAAAGGCAAGCCCGGTTCAGATTTCAATTTGGAGCAGAAATTTCTGAGCCAGAAAGGGTATCAGTACCCTAAAAATTACGTTTGGGCTCGCATGGTACATTTACCGACGGAAGATAAACGCAAAGAACTGCTGATTATCTTTACGGATGATCTTGCCCCAACAGGATTGACGCGGCTTTCATTAAAAGCGGGTGGAATCCATGAAGATCAATGGGCGGAGATATCGCGCCAACATCTTGAGAAAATGCAGAACGCCATAAGTATTAGCCGCCCCCAATAGAATCGCCTTTAAGATTGTTTTTTTCGACGACTTTGATTTTGAAGATCAACATTCGATTTCACCCCGAACATGTCCCATGCTAGCCTCCCCAAAAAAGGTCTGGAAGGAACACGCACGGCCCACGATGCCGCCCTTAAATTAACTCGCTTTGAGCCGCGCCAAACATCGGCGCAGACATGACCAATCCTGACGATACGCTTATCAGTGAGGTTTGGGCAGCACTGCTGCGGCATCGATCGCGGCTCGCGCGTCGAGAGCAATATTATCGTCGGCATTCGCCAACAGCGGGTTGATGTCGAACTCCTCGATCTCGGGACAGTCGGCGATTAGGTATGCAAAAAATCATGATTTCGATAAGACGTTCGACCTTCACCGCTGGCCGTCAATCTGCCGATGGACTCCCGTTCGCTGAACAGCTTCTTAAATATCCAGCGCTGGGCACGGTCGGTTCGGCCTGTGTCAGGAAAGCAGCAGGGTCGCCGGACGCGACGCCATGCTCAACTACTCGCCGCTATGTATTGCGTAACGCCGTCCGACACCTATTTTGCCTGCATCGCCCCGCATTTTCTGCTCGGCAGGCTTCCATTGAACTCAACATCACCTGAAATCACCCAACCCTTGATTGAGCGAGTCACCCTTGGTAGCATTAGCCGGAATAAACTTTCCTATCATGAGGAAGTCTGTTCGGACGACCGGCCATGGACGCAATTTCGAGGATTCCGCGCGCTGACTCAAGCCGCATATCAAGATCGGCCTTCACCGAACGAAGTAGGATCGTTGTCGAATGGCGCAGCGAGCCAATCCGCAGCTTCTCGACTTGTCTTATTGCTTTTGCCAAAATCATGTGCCGTCTGCGGTTCGGCTTGACCTAGCACACAATCATCAGCACGAATCAGACCACCATTTGCCCTAACCAGGAATGTACTCATGTTGACGCCTAAATCCGTTTTCTCCAGTCCTTTGTCCGGTACGCGGCGAGGATTCTTCAGTATCCTTTTACTGTCACTCAATTTAACGGGGTGCCAGCATTGGTCACCTGGTATTCAAGGGAATGGGCAACTCGGATCGGAGACGCGCGAGGTAGCAGCGTTTAAACACCTTGTGATTGCCGGATCCGAATCGGCAGAGTTCGTACAAGGCGACCATTTTAGCTTGACGATCGAAGGCGACACGAATCTGTTACCCGTCATTAGCACTAACGTTTCGTCCGATGTGTTGACTATTGGTTCAAAGGAGTCCTATAGCACTTCTCTTGGCATCAAGGTCCGAATCACTACACCACAACTGGAAAGCGTCACCGTGTCCGGTTCCGGAAACTGTCAGGTTGGTCCGCTGCAGACACAACAGTTCGCGGGGCATGTCACCGGATCTGGCAGTATTCAGGCATCGGGATCGGCCGAACACGTCGTCGCCACGATTTCTGGCTCGGGAACCGTTGATCTGCGTGAGCTGGTAGCCAAAACAGGCGAGGCCTCAATTCGAGGTAGCGGTAAAGTGCAACTTCACGCGCAGAACAAGATCGACGCCACAATCACGGGCAGCGGTCACGTCGAGTATGTTGGGCAACCAGAGATCAATCAACAAATCACTGGATCAGGCTCAATAAAGTCTCTCTAGCCTAACCCAAGAGTTCCGTGACGACGCGAGCCCGTTCGACTCCTGTAAGGCGAGCGTCGAGCCCCTAGAATTTGACCGAAAAACGAGCGCGATCAATTCCCATCCAATGCAACAAGGTGGCATGGATGATCGAGAGGGTCTATGAAATGGACCACTTGTCTTGCCGTCAGTCTGGCGATCTGATGCTAGCGGTCTTTCATCGAACCGCGTCTGACGTCACCTAGTCAGACGTCTGGAATAGCTCAGCTACAAGGTGATGCTGGCGGAGCGGAACGCCTTGTAAGGCGAAACACCAACGCCGATTTGCTACCCAGTACACCCCAGCCTAAACCGAGGGAACGCTCAAAGTCTATGCACACCGCCAACACCAACCAAATGTTTTCGAAGCAGCGTGCCGCACTGATATCGCAACCTCAGCGAATCCAAGATTGTGACGCCAGACCAATTGTGTTGGTGGCCCAAACCCCACTTTGCATCGGAGATCAAGGGAGCTGTCCCGTTGCTTCATCGCGCCAAACTTTTTGTGTTATGATGACACGACATTCTCAACCCTAATTCTACAGCTCTGCCTTTCCAAACACGGGACCAAGATGCCACACACCACTCCTTGTCGATTGCTTCTGACCATTGCCCTTGGTGCCCTGACAGTGCCAAACAGTTTGGGGCAAGAACCTGGGAAGGACTTTGAATCAACAACTCCTTCGATGTACATGGATGGAGTTGGGCCAGGTTGGGTTGAATTAGGCAAGGACGACTTTGCCAAGGTCAACGGCAGCGATGACACCTGGGTGTGGGATGGCAGCAAAGTTCATAGTACCGGTAAACCGGTCGGTGTGCTCCGATCCCAGAAGATCTACAAGAACTTGGAGTTTGTGGGTACGTGGCGTCATCTCAGCAGCGGAGGCAATTCTGGATTCTTCTTGTGGACGCCACCCGAAGCCCTCAAGGACTTGCCTCCCGATCGCCTTCCCGACGCGGGAATCGAAGTTCAAGTGCTCGATCACG
>JBIIJD010000070.1:0-27831 GCA_044234105.1 Aureliella sp.
CTCGTCTGGCAAAAGTTGCTTGGCCATAGCGTCCTCCATGACGTCGGGGTACAAAAATAAACATTTCTGCTCCAATGATTACCAAATCCAGTTCGCTGTGAAAATAGGTTTTGTTAGAGTGTCTTAGGATGTAATGGTCTAAATTTCGTGTACAATCCAAAGCCCCTTCGGTGACTATCAACCCAGAAGCGGTAGCATGACAGATCTAAGCGATTCAACCAAATTCGATTTGCCTGCGGTCAATAGGCTTGGAAGCGATCAGGTCAATGATCCAGTCGGCAGTCTTGTCAATAGCGAAGACGTCGACGTGTCGCTGCTGCAGCATGGCGTCATCTGGGAGCAACTCGCAGGCGGTCGTTTCCAACCGCGCAAGCTGCTTGGACGCGGTGGCTTCGCAACGGTCTACCGGGCCTATGATCACAAGCTCAAACGCGATGTGGCACTTAAGATTCCTCACCTGGGCAGTCTGGCTGATGACTCATCCCAGCAGTGGCTGCGCCGCGAGGGCTTGGCTAACGCAGCTCTGCACCATCCGCATATCGTCCATTTGTATGACTTTGAGGTCAGCGACCGAGAATGCTACCTGGTTTCCGAGCTGGTTGAAGGCCAAACCTTGTCGCAGTTTATCCAGCAACATCCGCAGGGTTGCCATCCGCGAGTGGCTGCGGAGATCGTCATGCTATTGGCGGAAGGTCTTCAGCAGGCGCATAGCAAAGGCATTCTGCATCGCGATATCAAGCCTGCCAATATTCTACTGGACTACCAATCCAAAGCTGGAGAGCTGCCCTTTTCACCGCGTTTGGCCGACTTTGGACTGGCCACTGCACCGACGCTGGAAACGCTCTCCAAGAAGGCCGATGGTATTATGGGTTCGATCCATTATATCCCTCCGGAAATGATCAAGGGAGCATCCGAAGGTTACACCGCTCAGGGCGATATCTATGCTCTGGCATTGGTATTGCGAGAACTGCTCACGGGCACTCGCGCCGCCTCGGGGGACAATGTCAGTCAGATTCTCAAACAGATTGCTGAGGGGCAGTTTGAAGATCTTCCGGCGGTCCGCAGCAAGATACCGCACGACCTGTTGGCCATCTGCTTGCAGGCCATGGATATCGATCCTCATCGTCGCTACTTATCGGCGGAACTATTGGCCGATGATCTGCGACGTTATCTGGACGGGCGTCCGGTTCGCGCGCGAACTCGAGGCAGGCTGGAACGCAGTTGGCAGTGGATGCGCAGAAATCCAACTTTAACGACCTCGATGGCGATCTTCGGACTGGCCCTGATCAGCATTACCATTTTGGTGATTTCCCACGATTTCAAGGTGGCGAAACTCAATTCTGAACTCAACGGACGAAATGAGCTGCTGGAAAGGTCCCTGTTAGAATCCGAAGCTGCCAGGAATCACAACGAGCAAATCATCTATTCACACGACATGGCTGCAGCCTCCTTAGATCTGCAACGCAACAATTTTCGCGGAGTACGGGCTATTTTGGATCGTTACCAAACGGAGGCAACCCTTCGAAAACATCGCGATGCGGATTGGCATTTGTTGAACAAACGCATCCAGAAATATCAACCCAGAATGCTGTGGCAGGCTCCGCACGCTCTGTATGTAAGCTGCGTAAATATCCCTGAAAACGTGATCTACGTTGGCGGTGCAGGTCCTCAGATTGCAGAGATTGATGTGCGTTGGGACGGATCTTTTGTTCGCCAGACATGGAACTCACAACAAGTCGAAATAAATGCTCTTCTACTTAGTCCTGACGAACGAACTGTTTGGTCGAGCGGCTACGATGGCACCGTCTGCGCATGGGATCTACGAAATTATCAGCTTAAGTGGCGCACGCAGGCTTTTGATTCTCCGGTTGAGGCGTACAACTTAATCTACCTCCAAGATCTAGAACGTCTGGTGGTCCTAAGTAGCAAAGATGAACTACGGTTTCTATCCGCTCAGGATGGGCAGTTAATTACGGATCTGGTGTCGCCCAGTTTTCAATGCTCGACGATCGTTAACAGTAATGATGGACGTCACTTCTTATTGGGCGACTATCAACGACGGTTGGTCTTGATGGATGGAGCCAACATGCAAGTTGTGCAGGAATTGGGATTGACTAGTCGGATTCGTGCGATTGCTACTAGTCCGGACGGGAGATGGGCTACGATTGTCACTAATGCAAATGCGGTCGTTTTGGTTGATCTAGTCGAGTGGTCCGTTTCAGATTCGATCAAATCTATGGACGCGCCGAGAAATATCTGTTTTGTAAATATCACCGGCGTGTTATCACAAAATGACCCATATCGATTTGTGGTGGTCACCCTTCTAGGAGAGTTTATCGAGTTCACGGTTGGGGATGAAGGCAAATTGATCGAACGCGACAGGTGGATCTCGGCTGGCCAACGTTTCCGCTCGATTTTCAAGAATCCGCTGAGTCAAGAAATGTGTACGTTGGATGACGCAGGTAGGTTGCTTGATTGGAGCAAGCTCGGGCATGATTGGCAGGTCGATAATAGAATTAAGATGCAATCGCTAGAGGGCCATTTATTGGTTACGGCTACCAATGATCGCGATAACACGCGTGAGCGAGACGCTGGAAACCTGTTCTTCCAAAGCAACTCTGAGGGACTTGATTTACTCAGCCGAAATCATAAAAGAGTAGTCCTGTGGTGCAGTGCAAAGTCTGCGGCGATTTGTGATGTGGGTAAATCTGGTTTGTGGATCGTGGAACAACCGTACTACGCTCGTTCTGTCGACTGGAAACAACTACTACAGATCTTCAGTAATGAAATTCCAAGTATCAAAGCTAAAAAGAGGGAACTACCCTGGCAGGAGCATGCCTTGCCCAATCGAGCCGATCTATTTGGCGATTTGGCCACTTTGAATCTAAGACTGGCGGCTTCTAGTGACGGAAATTGGATAGCGGGGTGGGATGCCGAAGCCAAGTGTGTATGGAGCATGCCGCCCGATCGGCCCGAGCAAGTCAAACGTCATTCGGCCGATGAGGTTACGCTTGTTTGGTTCGAACCGGCCAGTCATCGTTGCTGGTGGGTCTCGAAAGCTCGAAAGGTATACCGCTGGAATTTGGCGGATGGCAGCCAGCCGCAAAAGATATTCGAAACGCCTAATCTATTGGTTAAAGATTTAGCCATCAGCCCCGACAAGAGTTTATTGGCAATGGTGACAGACCAAAAAAGTTGCTTTGTGCTGAATATCGAAAACCGTAGTATTGAGCGTGAATACCTGCTCGAAAATCCGGTCCGCGATGTGACCTTCAGCACCTCAGGTAAGACATTGGTTGTCTTGGATCTCTTTGGAGGAATTGTCTGCTGGAATATGAGTAGTGGACGCAAGACTTTTGAGGAAGCCTATTCCGATACGGTAAATCCAGGAGGGTTTTCCGGCGATGCCCGGTATTTGATTCGCAGTCGTGACAATAATTGGTGGTACGTCGAATCGCTTGCCGACGCCGATGAGCTAGCGCCGTAGCGATGGAAAGTTCAGTCTGCCACCCGCGTAGTGCACTAACAAGCGTGTGGCACTGACAGACGTAATGCACTAACAAAAGTGTGGCACTGACCTGTCAGTGTAGGTTGTTTCAATAGCAGCTTGCACGCACATAACCGCAATACGCCAATCGAAGCGACTGTTTACTGCTGTATTTTCGTACTCGATCCGATGAAAAATTCGAGTACGAGCACGAGCACCGTTACGCTGAGTACGAGTACGATTTTCAAAAATCGATTGCGGCATCAACGCGAGCGGCGAATGAGATATTTATCGCGCAACCTATTGACAGTTACAAAAGCTTGTAGCGAAAACACATGCGGGGACATAGAACTGTTGTGAACAATGGGATAGGCTGTACAATCGAATCGGGAGACCACCATCAGGTCCAGATTGCGCGACATCATGAGTGAACTGAACGATTCAACGAAGTACAATTTAAATCTGGCCGGAGGGCCACTGGAGGGTGCAGACCCGCCAGATGGCGTCCGCACATCGACCAGTTCTGGTCAGACGGGCAACCAGTCGGAGACGGATAACAGTCAGCAGTTCGGGGCCGTTTCCTGGGATTTATTGGCCAAGGGCCGTTTCGAACCACGCGCAGTGCTAGGGCGCGGTGGCTTTGCCACGGTCTACCGAGCCTATGATCACAAGCTCAAACGCGACGTGGCACTCAAGATTCCTCACCAGGGTAGTCTGTCTGATGACTCATCCCAAAAATGGCTGCGCCGCGAGGGCTTGGCTTCCGCTGCGCTGCAACATCCGCATATCGTGCGACTGTACGATTTTGAAGTCAGTGACCAAGACTGTTATTTGGTTTCTGAATTGGTCGAAGGCCAACCCTTGTCGCAGTTTATCCAGCGGCATCCACAGGGTTGCGATCCACGGCTGGCGGCTGAGACCGTGATGCTCTTGGCGGAAGGACTTCAGCAGGCTCATAGCAAAGGCATTCTGCATCGCGATATCAAGCCTGCCAATATTATACTGGACTACCAATCCGAAGCCGGAGAGCTGCCCTTTTCACCGCGTATAACCGACTTTGGACTGGCCACTGCACCGACGCTTGAAACTCTTTCCAAGACGGCAGATGGTCTGATGGGGTCACTCCACTATATCCCGCCAGAGATGCTCAAGGGAAAACAGCAGAATTTCACTGCCCAAGGCGACATATATGCTCTGACCCTGGTATTGCGAGAACTACTCACCGGCACTCGCGCTACCTCGGGCAGCAACGTCAGCCAGGTTCTCAGCCAGATTGCCGATGGCCAGTTCACGGATCTGAATCCAATCCGCAGCAAGATGTCTCGCGATCTGCTAGCGATCTGTATGCAGGGCACAGACATTAATCCGCATCGTCGCTATCTGTCGGCAGAGCAGTTGGCCGACGATCTGCGACGCTATCTTGATGGGCGTCCTGTTTTGGCACGCACTCCTGGCAGGTTGGAGCGCAGTTGGCGATGGGCACGCAGAAATCCAAATCTCACCACGTCGATGCTGATCCTCGGACTAGCCGTCACCAGTATCACTACACTGGTCCTGATCAACAATCGTCGGCTGTCAGCCAACTTGCAAGAGTTGAGCCAAGCACAGCTTCTCAACGAGCAGATCATCTACGCTCAAGATATGGCTCAAGCCTCAACCGATTTACAGCGCAGCGACCTGCGAAGCATGCGAGCCATTTTAAATCGCTATGCTGATGGGCAGCCCCTGCACAAGCATCGTGATGCAGACTGGCGCTTGATGCACCAACGCACAAAAGAATATTACCAATCCCAAACCATCTGGCAGGCACCGCACGCACTGTACGCTGCTTGTTTTCGAGACGATGGTAAAATACTATTTTTGGGTGGGGCAAGTAGCAAGATCAGCATTTTGGAGGTAGCCAGTGCAAACCTGCATAGACAATTGGACGGAGGGCAGGTCGAGATCAACTGCCTGCGGATAAAGTCGGATCTGAGTTTGCTGTGGTCTTCGGGAGATGATGGCTCTGTCTGCGCCTGGGATTTGAAGACTGACGAACTCAAGTGGCGAACCCAGGTTTTTCAGGCACCGACGGAGGCTCAAGATTTTGTCTATCTAGAGCAGCTCGATCGCTTGGTGGTTCTGGGCAGTGACGATTCGCTGGCCTGTCTTTCTGCTCAGGATGGCAAGCTACTGACCGAAGTCGCCTCGCCTGCCATCGTCTATACGGTGATCACAGGTCTGCCTGATGGTCGTCACTTATTGGTTGTTGACAACCGTGGTCGTCTGTTTCGCGTGGATGGCACCGACTTGCAAACTGTACAAGAATTGACTTTGGGAACGTTGGAGCATCCCGGGAATGATGAGATTTCTGCACGAGCAGTCGAGGTCAGCCAAGACGGGAATTGGGCAACCATTATCACCAAGGAGAACATAGTCTATCTAGTTGACCTGCATCACTGGTCCATCACAGATTCGATCAAGCTTTCTGAAGCACCCCGGAAAATATGTTTCTATGCCTTCCCAAGATTTGCGGATTCCATTGATCGCCAACGTTTCTGGTTGATCACGCAGCCGGGAATTTATTACGAATATGAGTTTGGGTCAGACGGTAAATTATTGGAAACAGGCAAATGGACTTCAGATGGCGAGCGTGTTTTTAATGCTCTTGAGAGACCTGATACCCAGGAGCGGTTCACTTTGGATAGCAAAGGGCAGGTGAAGAGGTGGGTTCAAAGTGGTGCCGAATGGCTACTAGACCACAAAGACATTGCCGGTGGACATCGTGGCCACTTATTAGTGGACTCTAGTCGTTGGCTCGAACCTTCCGTCAGTCAGCTCAAGGAGCATCTCTTTGTGTATACTCTGCGTAATTCTATCGATTTTTTTAGTTCTCGCGGCCAATGGCAACGTTTCTTCGTCAGGACAAAAACGGCATGTGTGTGTGATGTTGGGCGGGCAGGACTTTGGGTCATCGACCAGCCTACCATCGCGAAATCGGTCTCCTGGAATACGGTGATAAAACAATTTCAGTCAGCAGATCCCAATAAATGGACTGAGGTCGAATTGCCCTGGCAGGAACGGGCTTTGCCTTTTCGAGCCGACGAGTTGAACCACCCATCTCAATTTTACCGCTTGGTGGCCACCGACGATGGGCGGTGGATCGCCGGTTGGGATGAGCAAGCTGGCTGCGTGTGGTGCATGCCTCCGGACCGGCCCAAGTCGGTCCGACAAGCTGCCGCACCGGAGGTCACTTCAGTCTGGTTTGAACCGGCCAGCCATTGTTGCTGGTGGATTTCGCGACATCGCCGAATCTACCGCTGGAATTTGGCCGATGGCAGCTCTCCGCAAATGGTGACCGAGTTGCCCAACTTGTCCGTCAGAGCGCTGGCCATGTCCCCAGACAAAAGTCTGCTGGCCATTCAGTGCGAGCACAGGACCTGCTACCTGCTTGATCTCAATCAGAACAAGATTGTTAGCGAGATCACTTTCGAGGATGATCTACTGGATATAGCCTTCAGTGAATCAGGGAAAACGCTGATGATGTTGGGGTTAAATGGCAGAGTTGCCTGTTGGAATGTCGTTAGCGGTCGCAAAACATTTCAGCAAGCGTACTCCACAAGAAATATTCGTGGAGGGTTTTCGCAGGATGGTCGCTACCTCATTCGCAGCAGTCAGGACAATGATCGCTGGAGCATCGAACCGCTGGGATTGGTGAGCGGTGATTAGGGAGTAAGCAGTAAGCAGTAAGCAGTAAGCAGTTGGGAGTAAGCAGTTGGGAGTAAGCAGTTGGGAGTAAGCAGTTGGGAGTAAGTACTGAGTACTGGATTTAATCGCAGAGCCCTTAAGGAAGAAAATCGACTCGCATTGTCCCCTCTCCACCTCCGAGCCGCACTTTGTCCGCTCTCCATACCGGGCCGCATTTTGTCCCCTCTCCACCGGCTTTGCGGGGAGAGGGCTAGGGTGAGGGGGCCCAGGCGATCGGGGCAACAACGCTGGCCTATTTCTCCACTTAACTCCCACCACTGCCTACTGCCTACTGCCCCGCTCCCCTTACTTCTGAAAAATCTGCAACGTCGTTGGGCCTAGTTCAAGAGTAAGCGGCAACAGGCACAGACGCTTTTCGCCGGGGCCCACATCCTGGTTGTTAACCTTCATCCATCCCAGCGGACTGCTGTTGGTTACCAGGCAGCGGTCCAGCGATAACCGTTTCACAGTCGCGTGTTGGCGAGACACTCCGTGCTGGTAGTTGTCTGCTACGATCAACCGTTTTCGGTCCGGCATGACAAACACATCGCGAGGCTCCTGAGCGGACTGACGACCGATGCACAACGGCGTACTAACCGGAAAGAACTCTTCGTATTGACGATCATTACCGGTGACCGGATTGAGTTTCTTATCGAACTGGGATCGACTGTCAGCCTTGCGATCCGTTCCACCTGACAAGCTCTGATTGATCTCGGCATCCGGTGGCAACTTACGCACGTAAATCTGAGAAAGTTCATCCAGGCAGTCCCGCAGGTGCGACTCCAGATCGTCTAGCGATGGGAATCGATCGACCATTTCGGCGATCAGCGGCGGATCACACCATCGGCTACGCGCCATGAACTCGGCTTCGATCATCGTTTGCAGCGTCTGATCCGAGTCTTCTAACTCAGGCCATTCTCGCACGTAGGTTTCGACGCGGCGAGGTTTGCAGTTCAGCCAATCCTCATGAACTTCAGCCGGCTGGCTAGCTCCAAAACCGGCCAATCGCCAACGCCATTCACAGTCGGCGGCCAGCAGTTCAGACAGTTCCTCGGACGAGCACATACGCTGGCTCTCTCGCAGTAGTTTTAAGCTGGCGGCAGGCTGACGGTGCTGCCAGGCGGCATCGATTTCACACAATCGAGACATCTGCATGGAATTCTCGCCTCTCATCTCTTCTTCAGGTAAAAAACACAACCGATAATCGTGCCCGAAACCTTTGTCCTTTCGCACGTTAGCGAGCTGGCCCCGCGCCGGCCCACCGAACGAACTCACTCCAGCGAGTCTCCATCAATTGTATTCCAAATCTTCTTTACTTCCTGCAGTTGCCGCTGCACCGTGCGAATGCTTAAATTCAACAGTTCAGCTATATCACCGTTGGAGCGATTCTCTAGCTTCATCAGCACAATTTGCTTGGCCACATCGGTGGGTAATCGCCCTAGCAATGAATCGACCAATTCATCAAACTGCAACTTGGCATCAGGATCACCCAGCGAATCATCCGGTATCATCGTGACCAGCGAAATCGCTGGCCGCGAGTCACCGTCGATCGAGTTCGGCTGCTTCACCGTGTCTAAGCTTACAATAGTCGCCTGACCACCACGTTTCTCGGCCATCCGCGCTTTGAGTACATCATTGACATGTCGCCTGGTGATCGTCTTAAGTAGGCACCAAATCGCGTTGATATCGCTCAGGTCCAGATCTGTAGATCTGACTGTATTGCACAAGAACCCTTGTAGAGCCTCCGACGTCAAGTCGCTCCCCTCACCGGTCAGCTTGGGAAGATCCGCAATGCGTCGCTGCACCACCAGTTTCAATCGCTGATAATAGTGTTGCCATAACAGCGCGGTAGCCTCCTGGCAGCCCCCAGCAGCCTGACCGTAAAGTGATTGCAATTGTTCTGCAGGAATTGGAGGCATCAATCCAACTCAACAAATAGTGTTCTCTGTGTAATGCGGCGCGGGTTGGTCCATCCAAGACAACAAGGCCCAAAAGTTTCGTTCCGAAACCGGATCAACCGTCCAGGCAGCCGCTCCCTATCTTACACTATGGAAAAATGCCCCCATCACGCGACAGGCTGCAAGAAAAATTCATCAAATTTCCCCATAGTCGCGGATCGCTCCGTCGATCCGAATTCATCACTCCTCAGCCACCCCCTCTCCCCCGACGTAACCGTTCACGGAGTTATTAGGGTTGTCTTAGTAAGGACGGTATTGGAGTGAGTTTAAGTTTAAGTTTAGGCTCAAATTCAAACTTAAACCTAAACCTAAACTATTGATTAGCGACGCCTAATTCCGCGAACGGTTACTCCCCTGACTCCCTTAAGCATATTACATAGCTACGTTCGCCGGAACGTGGGTGATTCCGAAAGGCCATCCGCTTTCTTGCAGACGCAGCTAAGACGAAAAGGTTTTAATGCACTGGTATCTTGACTAAGGGCGCTGCCTCTCCCGCCATTCATCGGATTTGCCAGAAGCAAATTCGATTCGCTGGGGAGTGGATTACGTCGCCAAGTCGTATAGCCAAAAGCCTAACCGATTCAGCTGACAAGGAATCGCTTTGCTAGTTTGTCCAGAAGATTTTCCCGTTTATCTCTAATTTCGTGACGCCACGAAATCAAAAAATTCCATTAATCAGATAGGGTGGCTGTTTGAATCGCGCAATCCACTCCTGTGCCGGCCGGTGGTCATACCGCCAAACCAGCGTGTCCGCTACCCCGGACGCCTGAATGATTCCATCGGCAAGTCAAACAGCGCCCCGCCCGCGCCAGCTAGGGAAGGCATCATCCCTATGCTGGTCGCAGGGCTTTATCTCACGTCACGGAATTCTAGGCGTGTGGTTTAACCACTCAGAATCAGCGGATTTGGTCACCGACCGGACATGTGGAAGATTGTCACGGTCGCCAGCCCTCCTCGCACAGCCTCATGCAAGCGGGCATTGGGCAGACAAACGCACAAACGGTCACGATCGACGACAACGATGCGGCTGAAGTCATGTTCACGACCAGTGCCCAGACAACTGGTGAAAACAGTCCGGTGACCATCACAGTAGAACTGAACATGCTGGGTGGATCGACCTCGCTAGCCAATGCAGTGAGTGTGGACATAGTTGATCTGCTATCGGGTACAGCACTGAATCCTGCGGATTACTCGATCAGCGGAGTGACGGTACTCCTCAAGAGTTCAACAGCGATCCTCTTCTTGGGCGAAGCACTGCTGAGAAGATCGATCTCCTCGGCGACTTCCCAGAAGCTAATTACGTTCGATTGAATGGCGTTATTCATCGCTGCTGGGGCTGTTCGTTCGATCTAGCAGGCTTCTGGTTTTGGGCAGAGCCATGCTAAGAGGCGGTAACGGTCGAAGAGTGGAAGTCGCAGATCCAAGGAGGTGCACAGTGAAAGGCATTAAGAGTCCAGTGAAGGACATTGAGCGATCGTGGAAGCGATTGCTGCACAATCAGGCATGCGAGGAGGCTCAAGAGGTGGTTCAGTACTGCTTCGGGCACGAGCATGAACTTAACAAAGTCGCAGAGAGGGTTGGGAAATCTGTGGCTTGGGTAAAACAGCGGATAAGGTTTGCAGCCTCAGACGCTAACGAATGCGTTCATCAGTCTCTTGCAAAGCAAATGCTTCGAAGCATCAAAGGAGGTGCACAGTGATTAGCCTCGAACCGTCTTGGCAAGAACTAGGTGGTATCGTTGCTGAGCATATTTGCCAAAGCAACCTACCCACCGAAATCAAAGCCGAATTAGGTAGGGTTATCTTTCAGATGGCGAACATCGCTCACCATGCGAGAGTTCACCAATTGCTGCAACGCTATCGAGATGGCGAAGTCAGTAAGGGCGAGTTGCCAAGCTGGGCCCTCGAAAGTTGCGATGCTAGCGACTAGCTAACGAAGAGAGCCCCTGCTGTAGTGGGCAGGGGCTCTCGATTTTCTCTCTCAATTTCCCGTTCGCAATAGGAAACCTTCGATATGGATATTGTAACCGACTTGGCCAGCGAGGCCATATATTACGCAGAGGCTCTTGGCTGGCGAGTACCCTCTCGCTGGGCGAGGCCCCCGATAGTATCGCAGTGGTGGGGCCAGTGGCCTCGCTGACGCTTGAGCAACAGCGAGCCCTCGCCGAACACAAGCCTACTCTGCTCGCAATGCTGACCCCACTACCCACTTGTTATATTCCTGAGGATACCCAGACAGACGACCCCGAAAACTTGGGCTCTCTCAATCGCTGCATGGAATACTTTGAGCGATTGACGGATGAAGTGGGTTTTCATAATCCTGAGCGACTAGCCCAGATTGTGCTTGAGCCAGAGCAGCAGGAGAGCCCCTGCCGACGCTGTGGCAATCGCACCACTTACTTGGCTATTCTTCACGCTGGCGAAAGCCTCAGGCGAGATTGTGCGAAGTGCGGACGCTTTATCGACTTCCCAAGTTGGCATAATCGAGAAGATACCGCCAAGATTCTCGCAGACACCGTTGGGCAAAGCCGATACAATGAAAAGGCGAGCTGCTCAAGTGCTGCTAACACTCAAGCAGGCTCTAACGATTTACTTTCTCTCGAAAAGGAAACCGCTAATGGCTAGTGTAACTGTTGAAAATCGCAATGGTAGGACTCTCTACCGTATCGAGTACAAAGACAAGGACAGGCGAAGGCGAAAGATTCGCTTGGGGGCAATCGCCAAGCGAGACGCTCAAGCAATCGCTGCCAAAGTTGACGACTTAGTTTCTGCTTCAATCTCAGGCGGTGGCCCTTCTCCCGCTCTGGCTGAGTGGCTTTCGCAGATTGGCGACGACTTGCACGCCAAGTTATCAGAGCAAGAGCTGTGCAAGCCTCGCAATAACTACACGCTTGAGCAATGGCTCACCCGCTACATGGCCGAGCATACGCCCAGAGTGGGCGAGTATTGTCGACGCAATTTAGAATTGAGCAAAGGCTACTTGCTTGAACACTTTGACAAGGGCACGACTCTAAAGGATATCGACAGCGAAGACGCCCAAGCCTACCGCCACTGGCTGGCCAACGACAAGGGCTTTGCTCAAGCGACAGTGGCCCAGCACATAAAGAAAGCCAAGCAGTTCTTTCTTGCTGCTGTGGAAGCAAACGCAATCGGCAAGAGCCCCTTTGCTAAAGTGCTAGCTGGCTCAATGGCGAACGCTGAACGCTCAGTCTACATTCCCGCTGCTGACGTAGAGAAAGCTATTGTAATGGCCCCCGACGCTCAGTGGCGTTTGATTATCGCTCTCTCTCGCTATGCTGGCCTACGTTCGCCCAGCGAAGTGCTGGCCCTACGCTGGGCAGACGTTGACTTTGTTTCTGGAACGCTAACCGTTTACTCGACGAAGACAGCCAAGCAGGGCAAAGCCAAGCGAGTGGTGCCGATACTGCCAGAGCTAAGACCCCACTTAGAAGATGCTTTCGACCCAGAGAGCGACCGCTGCATATCTCGCTACCAAACGAGCAATCTAAATCTGCGGAAAGTCTTTCTTGAGATTCTCACCAAAGCAGAGATGAAGCCTTGGCCTAGGCTCTTTCACAATCTCAGAGGCTCGCTGCAAACCGACCTAGCCGACCGATTCCCCTCGCACGTTGTAACCGCTTGGCTGGGCAACAGCGAGCGAGTAGCAAACGCCCACTATCTGAAGGTGACAAGCGAGCATATAGCTGCTGCTACTCAGGGGGTGGGGCAGCAGGTGGGGCACTCTTTGGCGGAATCTAACGCCATTGAAGGAAAGCCACTTCCTGAAAAACCAAGAAAAACAAGGGCCACTGCAAAATCCCTTGATTCTGCAATGGCCCTTAGTACCCCCGCAAGGACTCGAACCTTGGACCCGCTGATTAAGAGTCAGCTGCTCTAACCAACTGAGCTACGGAGGCGTATCTTTTGCGTTATTTTTGAAGGTTTGGGTAAGATGGGTAGTCATTCCCAAAACCTCAAACTCACTATGGTGGATGTTAAACAAATCGATGAATCTGGCAAGCCCCATTTTCGTAGGCTACCGGCTAGAAGCGAAACCGCTCAAAGAAGGTCCGTAGTAGGCACATTCCATGTGCCGTAACCAACGAATTTAGAGTTTTAGGATTTTGCGGACGGCCCACGGAGTGTGCCTGCTACTATTTTGGTTCCGGTCGGCTTAATTGTGATGGTTCGAGCATGCGAGGCGAAACCTGGTTGGGGCATCGGGGTTACTCATCTGCGTATGGCTTTTCTCGAGATTTTGTTGAGGGGGATAAGACGGTTGCCAACGGCTTTGTCAGAGCAAATGCAGGTTGTTACCACTGAGAATTGCCTCTAATCGGCACGGAGTGTCGAGGATTTTAGAGTTCGGGTGACTACAATGGTACATTGCGTTGATGGTTGTCCGGCGGCGGCGTGGAAAGACCGAAAGTGTTGAGTTGTTTATAGGTTGTTTATAGGTTGTTTATCATTTTTCATTTGTTATTTTGCGTTCCGCATTAGATTTTGGGGCCATTGTCAGTTTGCAGCGCCCTCGCTTGTCAGAGTCTACACACTGCGTGAACGGGTTAACGGATACTTTTCCTTTAAGAAAATGGCGGGCCCGTTGGTGATGAATCGTATCTGGTTAGGGTTGCTGATGATTTTGATGTTAGAGCCTACCTTGATGGCACAGGGGCCTTCACGTAGGGACGAGCGTGGCTCGCGCGGAGGTCGCGGCGATCGTTCTGAGTCGCAAAGCGGTCAGGATGGTGGTTCGGCGATGGGGCCCGGCGGAAGTAGTCGATTTGGAGGCGGTGGTATGTTCGGTGGTGGCATGCCGCCGTTTCTCAGTGGTGGTGGTCTGGCCGACATGGTGCGCCGCTTTGACCGCAACAGCAACAATATGTTGGAGCCAAACGAAATTCCTGGACCAGCGGGTTTTTTTCTCCAGCGGATGGCTCAGAATAATCCTAAGATCGATCTTTCCAAACCTATTCCAATCGACTTGATCTTGTCGGAAGTGGAGCGGATGCGCAGCGGTATGATGGGTGGTGGCGCTCCTTCGGGCGATTCCGTCACTGAAGAGACCAGCAGCGATGAGCCTGAGTTGCTGGTTCCCGACTTCCGCTTAGCCTCGACACCGCCACCGGTAGCCGGTTTTGGTGATTCCGCTTCGGTCCCCAAAGTGGCTGTCACGGATCGTGATCGATCGGAGGCAGAAGATCGATTGCGTCGTTACGACCGAAACAGTGACGGCGTGTTGACTGCTGATGAGATTGCTGGCGGTCGGTGGTCGGATGATCCGATGCAGCATGACCGCAATCGAGATGGCAAACTGAATGTTGAAGAGCTGGCGGTGCGGCAAGCGGAGCGGCGTGTCAGAAAGGAGGCTGAGGCAAGCGGGGGCGACAGTCAGAGTTCGGCAGGTGGTTCAGCGGGGTGGTCAAGAGGACGTGATCCCGCCGCGCAAGGGTCCAGCAGGAATTCTGATGACAAGAAAGGCGAGGGCAAAGAGAACGATCGCTTTGGGGATTCCAAGAGCTATCGCATCAGCGCTGGGGAAAAATCGCTTGAAGGCCTACCGGATTTCTTCTCTTCCAGCGATAAAGACGGCGATGGCCAAGTGACGCTGCACGAGTTTGCGGGGACTCTTACCGAGGAGAAGGTGTCTCAGTTCCAACTCTGGGATCTCAATCAAGATGGTATGATCACCGCTCGCGAGGCTATTGCCGCAGCTCGCGATGGCTCACAGAATAATAATGAGGATGCCTCGACCTCTAGCAGCAAGTCGTCACGTAGTTCTTCGGCAAGCAGTTCCAAGAGCCTTTCATCCAATTCTAAGCCGTCCACCAGCGGAAAATCCGGAAAATTCTCCGATGTCGATCTTGAATGGTCCAAGCGTCAGATTGCCAAGTACGATAAGAACTCGGATGGAGCTTTATCAAAAGACGAATGGGAAAAGATGATCGTTAAACCCGATGGAGCCGACAAAGATCGCGATGGAAAGATCACCGCCGAAGAGTATGCCGCCTATCGTGCCAGCAAGTAATCTGGCCGCAGCCAAACGCCGTCTATCTGTTGTCATTTGTCCTTTGGGTGACCGAGGACATTCCCTAAAGCAGTAACCCAAATGACAGATACGAAATCATAAATAACAATGAATAAATCTCTTCCATCCTAAGCATGGATCTGGCTGCCAAGTACGCTTAAGAATTGTCGCATCCAGGCTGGGTGAGCGGGCCAGGCGGGAGCGGTTACCAGGTGGCCGTCGGTGTGCGCATTGTCAAAGCTGTCGGATGCTTCGACATAATGCCCGCCACTGGCAGTGACTTCGGGGCCCACAGCCGGATAACAACTGCAATGTTTGCCACGCACTACTCCTGCAGCGGTTAAGATTTGTGCTCCATGGCAGATCGCAGCGATGGGTTTCTTGTGTTGGTCGAATTGACGTACCAGTTCTAGCACGTGGGGATCAAGTCGCAAGTATTCTGGCGCTCGACCGCCTGGCAGGACCAGTGCGTCATAATCTTCTGCCTTGATCTGATCAAAGCTTGCGTTAAGCTGAAATCGATGTCCGGGTTTTTCAGAGTAGGTCTGATGCCCTTCAAAATCGTGGATCGCAGTGACCACAGTTTCTCCTGCTGCCTTACCGGGGCATACCGTATGGCACTGGTGCCCCACCAGCAACAAGATCTGATACGGGACCATGATCTCGTAGTCTTCGACAAAGTCACCGATCAGTATCAAAATCTTTTTGCTGGCCATGTTGGTTCCTGTTGTTGCTGTTGGTGGCTGCGACTAATAGTGCTTTACTTCAGTTCGGGTAATTGCAGTTGAGTGGTAGATTCCACATTTTCAAGCAATTCAGCCTTATTCCACCAGGTTGGTTTCATTTTTCGGTCGGAGTATAGCTTTTCGCCCTGATCCATGAAGTGCTGCGAGTCTTCGTGGCCCGACTGGCCCCAGGGAGTGCAAGTGAAGGATCGCACACCATCCTTGTCGAACATCATCACGATCATAGCCATGGAGCCGTTGTTGGCGATGTAGCGCCCCGGTTGTTCCTTGTCCGGTTCACAGCGCACGTCCAGAAGAGTTTCAGAGAAATTTGCAGTTTTGTCGCCAGAATCAAAGTCGGCACCTCCCACTGGAAAGTATTTTCCAGATCGGCCCACAACATGAACTTCTCCCCAAGGAACGTTCCAGCGACCATATTGTTCGGTCAACTGAGTGATCGTATCGGCCAGAAGATCCAGCATCGTCGATCGAACCTCTTCGGTCAGCGGTTGGCCCGTTCCAAGCGGTGAAAGGTCCAGTTGCTTTCCACACTTGAGTCTCCAGAATTTGTATAACACAGTTGCTGTGGCATCTGGAGTGAAATGTCCGTCCCAGGCCAAGATTGCCGATGATGCGGCTTGAAATTCAGCATTGTCTCGATACTTGGAGCCGGCCTGATCGAGCGCCGTTTTTAACTCTTTCTGCCACGGTTTGGCCAGAATGTCATACACATCCATTGTGATACGTTGGGCGTCGTCCAGGGTGACCGAATCGTCTTCATGCAGTAGAGCCACCGTGCGCTTGCCACGCGGGTTGTTAGTGTCCCAACTGACGTTGTAGACATAAGGTAGGTACTTGTCAGGAGTCAACGGCGAATCCACCATCATGTTGGCAGGGCTAATGTTACAGTTCTGCATATATCCTTGAGGTGGATTGATGATGTGGACCAGATCCGACTGCGGATGAATTCCCTTCCACGCGGTCTTGCTAGTCGTGCCATCGACGGGTCTGGACCAATCGTAGCCTTCCGGTCGAATCGGTGTGGCCCCGTTACGCACGTAAGAGATATTTCCCTTCACGTCGGCTGACATGACGTTTTGTTCGTTGTATTGATGTTCGCCCAGAATCTTGTTGAATTCATGGACGTCTTTGACTTTGCACATATCGTAAAACTGCTCATAAAGCCCGGTTTGATCAAAGTAGGGCGAAGCGGCTACAAAAGCGGTGCCGGCTGCCATATCGGGTTCGCTGATGACTGGACCAAGGTGAGTGTAAAAGGCTGGCCGCACCACGGGCTTTCCATCTTTCACCGGAATCTTGAAGGATTCCATCTTGATCGGTTTCCACTGGTCGTCGTACAGGTATTCCGGTTGGGGTCCCAAGCGGAATTTGATTTTGTAGACGTCGGAAGTATCAGGGCCTCCTGTAGTCAGCGCCCAGCCAACGTGTTGATTGTGCCCGATGCCCAGCATGGCCGAGCCGATCAGGTAATAGCCGTTCATGTGCAAATCGCCTGCGTGAAATCGAGCTTCATACATTACGGCCAGCCCTTCCCAAGTCAGGTGTGGGTCGGACATGAGGATAGCAGAACCGTCTGCTGAGCGATTAGGGGAGACGGCCCATTGGTTGGATCCCATGGGTGGCTTCACGGGCTCGCTACCCTTCTTCAAATCGTCCATGACGGTGCCGATCGGCCACCGAAGTATCATAGCTCGTCCTACGGCCAGCGGATGCCATGGCTTGAGTTCGATGGCTACGTCAGCAGCTTCGTCGGGATGTTGGTCGATGTAGGCTTGAACGCCGGCCACAAAAGCCGTAGCGTTGACCCGCAGTTGCTCGGGTGCCTGAGCCAGGTATTCTTCATGAATCGTATCGTTACGAGTCAGTCGCATGATGTAATCCTGCTGAAGCATGTCCTTGCCTTGCACTTCGGACATGCGCCCCACCGCCGTGCGGACCGCAAGATAGATGTCCCTCAGGCGATCCTGAGCTTGAGCGTACCCTAGAGCGTACATTCCTGCCTGCTCACTGTCGGAGTAGATGTGAGGAACCCCCCAAGTGTCGCGGTACAAAGTTGCCTGCTGAGCTTGCACGGGGCAGGCGAGAAGGGTTAGCAGCAAAAGTTGAAGTGAAAGCCAGGTGGGATTAGGTGATTTCATGGCTAATCTTTGAGTGGGGAATGGGGAATGGCATGCGTCCTAAATTACTCGTCTTGGTCGTCCGATCCGCCGTTGCTTTCGCGTTTTTGCAGGTACAGCTTGATGGGAACTTCGCCGTACGGAAGATTTTCGCGAAACACGTTGGTTAGGTAGCGTCGATAGCTGGGCGGGAAACCTAGAGGCATGTTGCACATCATGATAATCGTAGGAGGCGTGACGGCAATCTGTGATCCAAAGTAGATCTTGGGTCGACGGTTCATGTACAAAGGCGGCGACTGCTGAGTGGTCGCTGCTTGGATGATCTTGTTGATTTGCGCCGTGGAGACTCGGGTTTGGGCCTGTTTGTACAGCATCTGAGCATGGTTGAGCAGCGTCTTCATGTTTTTGCCAGTCTGACCAGTGACGAAGGCAATCGGACAATACGACATGGAGGGAAAATTCTCTCGCAGATAGTGGACCCAGCGTTCTGTTGGGACCTTCTTTTCGAAAGCGATATCCCACTTGTTCACTACAAAGATGCAGGGCTTGAACTGCTGTTCGATGTAATGTGCCAGTTGTTTATCGACTTTGCTGATCGATTCCGCGCAGTCGAAGAACAGCAAGCTGACATCGGCTCTGCGAATACTGCGCTGCGCGCGATGCAGACCGTAGAAGTCGATATCGGTGCGGATGCTCTTATTGCGTCTTAGCCCAGGCGTGTCGATGGCGACAAACTTGTGACCATCCAGATCAAAGTGAACATCGACACTGTCGCGCGTAGTGCCTGGGACTTCGCTGACGATCACACGCTGAGCACGAGCTAAGCTGTTCACAAAAGTGCTCTTGCCAACGTTGCGCCGACCGACGATGGCCAGTTTCATACGCGGAGCGTTCAGTTCGCCGTCGTCGAGTTCTAGTTCTGGCAGCCTCTCCAGAATTTCATCAAATAATTCATCGCGATTTCGGTTTTGCAATACGCTGACGGGTATCAGCCAGCCTCGCCCTAAGCGGTGAAACTCTGTCGCGTGATCGTCCAGACCTGCATGGTCCGCCTTGTTGGCCAGCAATAGGACTGGCTTTTGAACCTTGCGCAGGTACTCGGCAACCGTTTCGTCTAGCGGAGTCAATCCGGTGCGGACATCAACTACAAAAAGAATCAGGTCAGCTTCGTCGATTCCAGCTTCGATCTGCTGCTGGACCTCTTTCGTTAGATTATCCGAGTCTTCAAAGCCCATGCCGCCTGTGTCGGTCAATTCGAAGAATCGCCCGTTGTATTCAATCAGGGTTGTCAGCCGGTCGCGTGTCACTCCGGCCTGATCGTCAACGATGGCCAGACGGCGACCGTCCAGCCAGTTAAAGATACTGCTCTTGCCCACATTGGGGCGACCTACAATCACTGCGCGAGGAACTGGCATAGCGAGTCAGAAAAAAGGGAGGGCTCCTCGGGCCAGTAGTCTAGTAACCAGAGGTAAAATTATTCCGGCACCATTGTGCTGGACTGAAAGGGCCATAGTGTAAACGCCCGCAGGCAAAATAGCTATGTCGCCCTGGCTTGGACCGGTTGCCTTTTTCGATAGTTGTGGCGATTTGCCAGTGAATTTAGGGCAGAACGAGTATAATCGCCTGTCAGCCAAAAGTAGGCTCTTTCCGCTTTGACGGCTTTTTTGTTGGCAGCCGTCGCAATTACAGGATATCAGGTTGATGACCTCTCGTATCTATATGGACAATGCCGCCACCAGTTGGCCGAAGCGAACCACGGCTGTCCAGGCCGCAATGCAGTTTCTGACTGATTGTGGGGCTACGGCTGGTCGAGGCTCATATGGCAGCGCGCGTCGGGCGGATGAATGGTTGGCACAGGCCCGAAGGCTACTGGCGGGATTGATCGGTGCCACTTCGTCCCACTGTATCGCGATGGGCAGCAGTGGCACGCACGTTTTAAACGCCGCACTCCTAGGGTTGCTGCAAAACGGGGATCATGTAATCTCGACGCAGGCCGAACACAATAGTGTCTTAAGGCCTCTGCAGATGCTAAAACAGTCTCGCGGTATCCAAGTAGACTTTGTTCCGTGCGATGAAGTTGGCTGGGTGGATGTCCAGCGGGCCAGCAAGTGCTTGCGACCCAATACCCGTTGGATTGTCGTTGGTCATGCCTCCAACGTCACCGGAGCCGTCCAAGATCTGAGTGCCTGGAGCATGATGGCCAAACAGTGTGGCGCTCGGCTGATCGTCGATGCCTCTCAGACTCTGGGGTACCTGCCTATCGACGTTCAAGAGATGGGAATAGATGTGCTGGCTACCGCTGGCCATAAGGGATTGCAGGCGCTCCCAGGAACCGGTCTGCTCTACCTGTGTTCAGACCTTCATCCGCAGCTTGAGCCCTTGATGACGGGTGGCACGGGAGTGCTTAGCGAACTGATCGATGGAGGTTGCGACTGGCCAATGTCGGTGGAAGTCGGCAATTTGAACCTGCCCGGGGTCATCTCGATGGCCGTGGCTGCCAGCGAATTGCAATCGGAATGGTCTCAAGGGAAAACTGACAATTGGCGCATCGCTGTCCAGCGGCTTCGGTCAGGTCTGCATAGCATGCCTGGCGTTCGAGTGCTGGGGCAACCGGCACTGTCTGCCCAGCAAACATCGACCGATTGGATCGGCGTGGTCAGCGTTCTGGTTGATGGCTGGGATGTGCATGAGTTGGCGATAGTTCTTGATAGTGCCTATGGCATTGAAGCCAGATCCGGCTTACACTGCGCTGCTTTAATTCATGATGCCTTGGGGTCTCGACAGTCTGGGGGCACCTTGCGGCTTAGTCCGGGGCATCATACAACGATTCAGGAAGTTGATCTTGTGCTGACGGCCTTGGCTGAGATCGTGGGTGCGTAGCGAAAAAGGAGGAGTGTGCGTGGGACAGCCTTGGTATGAAGATGGTTTGCGATTTGAGTGTACGGCCTGCGGGAAGTGCTGTTCGGGCGAGCCAGGTTTTGTGTGGGTCAACGCAGCCGAAGTTGCTGATATGGCGCGAGCCATGAACTTGTCTGACCAGGATTTTCGGGATCGGTTCATTAGGCAGATCGGAAGGCGATCCAGTTTGAAAGAGTATCCCGACGGGGATTGCATACTGCTGGACCCTCAAACACGGCACTGTCTGGTCTACCAAGCGCGGCCGATTCAATGCCGCACATGGCCCTTCTGGAGTTCCAACTTGCGCACTCCGGGAGACTGGCAAGAGACCTGTCAAGTCTGTCCTGGAGCTGGTTCGGGAAAGCTGTACAGTTTGGAGCAGATCGAAATCGAGCGACGCAAGAAGGAGCGGCTGTAACCATAGTCGTGGTTCGCTCCCGCGAACCAGGGCTACTCAGGACTTTCGGTCGCCTCGCCCAACGCCATTAAGCACAATGCGTAGCTACGTTCGCCAGAACGTGGGGGATTCCGAAAAGCGTTCCGCATTCTGGCCAGCGCAGCTACGAGGAAAGGCTTCAATACACTGACAATATTACTTGGCGCCGTTGCCCCCTCACCCTATTCCTCTCCCCCGCAAAGCCGGTGGAGAGGGGACACTGATAGTGCTCATCCACGCCGGTAGATCGGGGACAGTGTACTCACTTGTCATGCTGCCTTGCGTTGTTCGTGATATGGTCCGCGAACGATTTCCCCTTTTTCGTTGACGTCTTCGAATCGCACGGCCACCTGCTTGCTGACTCCAGATTCTTGCATGGTGACACCGTAAAGTGTCGTAGCGGCAGTCATTGTTTTCTTTGAGTGGGTTACGATGATGAACTTGGTCCAATCCAAGAATTCGGTAAGTACACCAACAAACCGGCCCACGTTGGCCTCGTCGAACGGAGCATCCACTTCGTCCAGTACGCAGAACGGACTTGGTCGATACTGAAAAATTGCTAACAACAAAGCCACGGCCGTAAGCGCTTTTTCTCCACCGCTGAGCAGCGAATTGGAGAACGCGGTCTTGCCTGGTGGCGTGGCTACGATGTCGATACCGCTTTCAAGGATGTCTTGGCCCTCTTCCAGGATGATGTCAGCATGGCCGCCACCAAAAGATTTTCGATATAGCTTCTGAAAGTTTTGTCGAATGGCTTCTAATGTTTCCTGGAACATGCGACGTGAATCGCCATTGATCTTGTGAATTACTCGCTGCAGTGATTCTTTGGCGGCCTGAAGGTCTTGGTATTGAGTGTGCAGGTGGTCGTAACGCTGCTGCAACTGATCCAATTCTGCCAGTGCCGCCATGTTGATTTCACCCACGGAACTGATATCGTGTCGCAGGCGTGTGGCCTCGGCGTTCATGCTGGACAGTTCGACGTCGTCTTGAATCGGTTGAGCAGTCTGTAGATACTGGAAATCGATCTGATAGTCATCGGCACATCGCTGGAGCAGAGTTTGACTGGATTGCTGGCAGCGCTGTTGTTCTTGAAGGCTGTTTTCGATCTGTTGGCTCAGTTTGTCGTTGGCTCGGGCCAGCGCGTCGACTCGTTTTGCATAAGCCCCGCGTCGCTCGCGCAGTTCCTTGGCTTGCTGAGCCAGGATTTCCAGTTTCGCTTCTTCCGATTCAGCCTGAAGATGATCTTCGGCAAGTTGAATGGTTAATTGCAGCGATTCCAGTTCGATTGTTTGAGATCGTTCGTGCAGTCGCAATAGTTCCCGCTGAACCTCGCTGACAGCCAACTGGCGTTCTAGGCTGTCGCGACGGCATTGATCCAGAACGGACGTGACCGATTCAAGTCGCTGCTCACAGCGAGCCAATTCAACTTTGGCCGCCAGGTTATCAGCCGACGCTGTTGTGTACTGAGCTTCCTGATCGGTTAGTAACGATTCTTGCGATGTCAGTTCGCTTTCGATCTGGGCGATACTTTGTTCCCATTGATCTACGTCCGCTTGAAGGCCGGCAATGGTCGGTTCAAATTCGGTGTGACGCTTGCGCAGTTCACTTAGTGATGCCGTCAGAGTGGCGGCTTGGTGTTCTATTTCATCCAGTTTGGCGACCGAGCTTTGCGCAGTGGCCTGTTGATGAGCAAATTCTTGAGCAAGCGAACGGGCCTGAGTGTCCAACTGGTCGACGCTGGGTCGCAAGTTTTGTAAGCGACCTTGAACTCGTTCGATCTCACCCTGCACTTTTTGGAATCGCAGTTTGAGCTGTGCGATTTCTTGCTGTGCGTCTCGGATTTGACTGTGGCGCGACACAAGGCCGCTGGAGGCGCTGAAGGAGCCCAGAGTGATCGTGCCGTCTGCCTCGATCAGTTGGCAATCAGCGGTCACAAATCGCAGGCCGGCTCCGCGAAAATGCCCTAATTCCAGGGCGACTTCCAGATTCTCGACCAGCCATGTCGTGCCCAGAAGATAGCGCATCAGTTGCTGAACTTCGCGGCGAAACCGCACCAGTCGATCGGCGCGGCCGATGACACCCTGAACGCCATCCAACTGCACTTTCTCTGCAAACCGTGCCGCCGGTATGCGATCCAGCCGCATGAGTGTCAGTCTACCAGGAACGGACAACCCCCCGCTGCATGCCTGTTGCACAATTTGTCCATCGCGCAGCACCAATGCATTGGCTGTGTTCCCCAGAGCGGTATCGATCAGTGGAGCCAGATTGACATCGACCCCAATCAGATCCGCCACCAGGCCATAGATGGACTGCAGGGCGGGATCGGTGCTTTCGGATTGCATTTTCAGCAGATGCCGCGCGCCGGCATCCACCCCTTCCCCGTGGCGCTGGAGTTCTAGCAGGATTTCCAGTCGTTCGTTAGCGCCGGCCAGTTTGCCTTGTAACACTCCGGCCTGTTCTTGATGGTTGGCCAGTGCGGTACGATTTTCTTCCAGCTCTTGTTTGGCTTGATTCAGTTGATCAATGGTTTGTTGGTTTTGTTGATGCAGATCTTTTAGGCGAACCGCCGCTCGTTCGGCAGAGCGCCGCGCCGATTGTTCGTTGGTGACTTGTTGATGCAGCAACAGTTCGGTATCTTGAATCTCCTGCACCAATTGACTGAGCAGATTCTTTTGATGAGCGATTTGGCTGGCGCGATCGGAAACCTGTCTTAACAACTGGACATGCTGTTTGCGCAGTTGATCATGTCGAGCGGCACGTTGTGCGATTTGATCTCGCAGTTGTTGAACCTGCTGCTCAGCGGACAGAACTCGCTGATTAGTCTGTTCAAATTCATTTTGAGCCGCTTGAAAAGTAGCGACTGCGGCATCCAATTCGATACGTACTTTCTCGGCACGTTGCAATAGCGTAAGCAGTTTCAGTGACTGTCGCTGCCACTCGATTTGCGTCTCGTCGATGCGCTGTGAATGGGAGAGTTGTTGCTGATTGGCTACAGCGATGCGTTGAACGGCCGACTGCATCACAGTTTCTACCGTTTGGCATTGATCGGCAACTTGATGCAGTTCCATTTCGGCCGATTGGGCCACCTGTCGAGTTTGGGCCAGATCCGCTTCCTGGCTCTGTTGCTGTTGCTGTAATTGTTCCAATCGCTCGTTGGCAGCGTGTAGTCGACTTTGGATTTCGCAGTACTCCGTCCAGCTAATACGCAGGCGAATTTCGTGCAGTCGCTGCGTCATTTCACGATACTCTTGTGCCTTGCCAGCTTGGCTTTTTAAGGTGGTCAGGCGAGTGTGTACTTCGTCGACAATGTCTTTGAGTCGCACAAGATTTTGATCGACTCGCAGCAATCGTCGCTGTGCCTCCTCTTTCTTCGCGTTGAAATGGCTGATACCGGCTGCCTCTTCAAAGATGAGACGTCTATCCTTGGGCGAGGCTTGCAGGAGGCGGTCTACCTTGCCCTGTTCAATGATACTGTAGGCGTCCACTCCAACGCCCGTGCCACGGAAAAGCGACTTGATGTCCTTCAAACGACTAGGCTGACCGTTGATTAGGTATTCGCTTTCTCCACTGCGATAGACACGCCGCGTGACTTGAACTTCCTGAGCTTCGATTGATAACGCTTGATTGGAGTTGTCGAAGAACAGTGTGGCTTCTGCGCTATTGGCGGGCTTGCGGCCAGATCCCGACGAACCTTTGAAGATGACATCCGCCATCTCTTTGCCGCGCAGAGCCTTGGCGCTTTGGGAACCCAAGACCCACTTGATGGCATCCACCACGTTCGACTTGCCGGAACCGTTGGGCCCAACGACAACGGTGATGCCGTCGGGAAAGTCGAATCGCGTCTTGTCTGCAAAGCTCTTAAAGCCGGCGAGTTCTAATGCGATCAACATGGGCGGTGCGATTGGGCTAGTAAGGTTTAGTGAAGCGGTCTTGCGATTGTCTGGTCACGCTGCGGTTGCAGGGTAGCTGTGAAGTTTGGCTAAGACGGTTCGGATGTCTCAGTGGGCCACCAGAATCGAGGCGTGTACCATGGCGTATGAGCGTCTGGGTCAGAACTGTTTTGCTGGTCGGGGGAATCGCTGGATGTCACTTCAGGGATTGCATCTTGTCCAGATTCGGACTGTTCCTCGCTGGTTTCTTGCAGAATGGCACCTGGCACCGGGTTCATCGCAACCGGGATCGAAATCAGCCCCAGTTCCTGGCACTCGCGAACCAGACGCACCCAATCGCCATATCCGCCGCCCACTTTGGCGATTGATTCCAAAACGCTGCGCAGATCGGATTCACACTGGACGATTCGGTCTTCTTGGTTGGCAACAAAGTGGCTGACGGTGATTTGGTTTGGTCCCGAGGACTTAAGTAAAAGATTTGGATTGACATTATGAAACGCCGAAAGTTGAACTTGAGGAACGCGGCCAAAAAATACAACTTCCGGAGTATTGGTCAGGCTAACCGCAACCATATCGGGTCCGCTGGTTGGGATTTCTAAGAGGCTACCCACGCGAAATGTTTCTGGACTGGATATCAAAGGGTCGCGCGGATTGCGGTGCCGTAGCGCTCGCACCGCCCCGTAACGGACTTCCGCGTCGCTTTGATTGATCAGCGATCTAAGAGCTTCATCGGATCGGTAGTTGTCCAAGCTGGCCAGAGCGCTAAAGCAGCCTTCTCGCAGTTCGCTCTGGCTGACCGCAAGTTCGGCCAGAACCGAAGCGGCCCTTTCGTCTGCAAGATAGGCTAACGAGCGAGCGCAACAGAACTGGACCGTTGCGTCAGCGCTATTGATCTGGCTGGCCAAAATGTCTTTCGAGCTTTCGCCTAGTGCTTCCAATTCCCAACAGGCTTGCCTCACCGTGGCGACTTGTTGAATTTGTTGACTCAGGGCCTCAGTGCGCTCGGCCTGTTGCGATTCGGACTCATTAAAACGAATCCGCAATATGACATTCATCAAGTGATAAGGGTCCAAGCTATAACGCGGCGGGATCTTGATCTCGATGTAGTCGTCGCTAATCGGAGTGGCGATCCCCGTTTGCTTGGTACCGTCAAAATGAGTGAAACGATGATTGATAGCGGGAACGACAGCAGCCATCGTGAGAGCGTCGGCAAATTCTGGTGACAGGCTTATTCCCAGGTCACGTTCTTTCAGCAAACGAGCACCACCGACGACCACCGCTTCCAGTTTGGCCTGCGGTTCTTGGCTGCCGGTGAACTGTGCCAGGGTAACCAAAGAACCTTCCGCCTTAGCTCGGTCAAAGCTCTCTCGCACTCGCCCGCCTAGCACACCCGTTTCTACAAGCGACGTTTCACGCAGCCAGCCCTGGGCTAGATCGGTGGCGTGGGCCTGGGCCGATAGTTTGACAGCTACATTCAGTCGATCCCCTTTGCGCACTGCCGGTGGGATAGCAGCCACGACGGCTACCATCGCCGTTTCGTTGGAATCCAGAAAGGTGTTCGTATCTTTCACATCATGGCGACGCATGGTGTCCAGCATCCGCTCGCGTTGAGGGCTGGGGTCAACTTTGCCACCCGTTCCAGGCAAGTGACTGACCAGAGCGATGTTTTCCAGCGAGCCATAGGATAATTGGCGAGCGCCTCCAATTTCGATGATCGACTTGGGGCGATTCTCAGCTTCCAATCGCTTGCGTATCTTGTCCCGCCTAGATTCGGCCTGATTCGCTTTGTTGGGGCGAAACCAGGCCGTCGTGCAACCGCTTGATATTCCAGCCACAAGCAGCAGCAAGCAAAATAGGGTTCTACAACTCGAAAGCATCCTTGCCTCGACATTCTTGTTCGGTTAGCCGTCTACAGCCTTTCAGCGAGGGCCGCTTGTGCAACTGGAGAGGTTACAAAAGCCAGTGGAATCGCGTCAAGCCAGGAAAAATCTGGTGATAAACCAAGGAATTGCTAGCTTCTGGGAAAGATCGAGATTTTTCAAAAGCGTAAGTCGCTTGTCGGTAAGGACCTAGGCGATTTTCCACTGGGTGGGCTCTGTTGCGACTATTGACTAGGATGCCCGCCTAGATATCTTTTGGGGATCTGTGGGACGCAGTGGTGAAAAGTGGGGCTGTCAGGTCTGCTAACGCACTACGGCTCTGAAGTAGTTTAGATTCGCATTGGATTGGTTTCCGAGTTTTCACGATGCTCCTGACAGGCAGTTACCGACGAAATTTGGATGACAAAATGCGGTTGGCATTGCCCAAGCCGCTCAGAGAGGCCCTTGGTTTTCCGCATCCAATCAGTCTGTTTCTTGCACCGGGTACGGATCAGTCGCTGGCTATTTATCCACTAGGCGTTTTGGAGCAGATTGGAACTGCACTTGGGGCGCTTAGTCCGGTAGGCAAGGAATCAAGGGCGTTCAGTAGGCTTTTTTATGCTCAGGCTCAACCCGCTGAAGTTGATCGCAATGGGCGATTGAGGATTCCGGTAGAGCTGGCGAAAT
>JBIIJD010000013.1:0-88570 GCA_044234105.1 Aureliella sp.
CGGTTGATCAGCTCAAGCAACAACTGCTCGTGGTTAGTCAGCGACACAGCAGCCAAAAGTCGCCTGCATTCCAATTGTTCAAACGATAGCATTGTAGAACAATTGCCCTCAATAGTTTGCGGCCTTAAAGGATTTAACATTTTCGTGAAATAAACAATTGAGGACGATTGTACTGCGATGTCGTGAACGGTTACTCGACTTAGTACTGCACCATCGCAGTGACTGCCAATCATTCTAAACTCAACCAGATCACTTCACCGAGGCCATCGGTGCAGAGGTCACCTAGGCTACGCCAGCCGGCTCTTGGGTAATCAGCGTAGGCTACTGGCAGCTTATGTTGGAGCCGCTCAGGCAGATAGCCGCGTACCTGCTTCAGCAGCAGCGGTAGGAATAGTAGCTCCGCTTGCTCCGGCTGCGTAAACCCAGGAATAGAGGCTGCACGAGGATCGATTTGTGATCCTGTCCCAGACCCATCTACACCGCTTCGGGGGAGAGGAGGCTGGGATAGGCTATTAGTTAGAGATTGATCGAGCAGCACAATGGTGCCGCGTCGCATGCCACATCCCAACGGTTGTTGGACCGCTCCACACGCAATCACCGTGCCGGCTATCATGCGCATGGCCAGACCACCACCGATTTGTCCTTGCACGATCAATAGGCCGCGTCGCATGCGGGCTGCTGCCCAACTGCCAACGTTTCCGGTAACTACCATTTGCCCGCCTCGCATCCCGCGATTTTTGCCTGGTAATGCACCAGCCGTGTAGTCGCCACTGTTTCCATGGATCATTACGGTTCCGCCGCGCAGTCCGCTGCCGGCACAGTCGCCCGCGCTGCCCTGCACTATGATCTTGCCGCCGGTCATCCCGTCGGCAAGGTGATGACCTGCCGATCCGTTCACCTCGATCGTGCCGCTGCTGTGCTCATGCCCCAAGTAGTCGGCTCGACTAAGGTCCCCATTGATTCGTAGCACGTCTCGAACACCGTCGGTCACTGTAAACCAATCACCCAAGCAAGACGTCTGGTCGCCGAGTCCAATCTTTCGCTCAAGAATCTTCTGAATAGACAGATCTTTCAACTGAGTCGGCGTCACACCTTGCAGGTTCATTCGCAGTCCTGTAGGTATCGATTGCACGAGATCCAAAACCAGAGGTTTCATCGCAGGACCTCATGCAGTCGGAAATGATACGGCCCAAGCTTTCCACCGTAGTTGCCAGCGGTGATCGCACACAAACCATGATCCAGTCCCGTGCTGCAAGCGGCCAGTATGCCGACTCGCATGGCGTGAGCCACATCGGATTCAGTCAGTCCATCAATGACTACTTCCAGCGCCGCTGTTACGTCAGGCGGCAATACCGAATTGGTCAACGGTCGGAGCGAAGGACAGAAAGCATCGTTCGTCGAGGCCCGGAGTGATTTGTACTTGGAGCCGACTTTCGATCCACTGCGCGCCACGCCGCCGGGAAATGGAATGATCACTCTTGGCATCCGGTCCATGGCTTGCTGAGCGGCCTGACAAGCGATCAAGGCTCCGCGCAGCGACCGGCTAAGCACTACAAAGTTGCCACCACCAACGGCTGATTGTCGAGCCGTCTTATCCTCGCAAACAAATTCACCATCCATCACGGGCACTCGCCAAAAACGACGACCGCCAATGCGCTTCGACTGCTGAAAACCATCACCAAAATAGCGAATTTGGTCCCCCAATCGGATCTTCTTTTCGCCTTGCATGCCAGCAAATGCACTGGTGGATGGACAGGTCAGTACACATTGCCCCACACGCCGCGTCAGTTGCTTTTCTAACTCCTGCCCTGAAACCGCGAATAACAATACGGCCACACCGGGGCGGCCATCGGGAGTGTCTTCGGCAGGAATCTCCGCTTCGATACCCGCTTCACATCCACAGCCGATCACGCTGGTTGCAAAACCGGTCATCGATTCAGCCGCTTTTCTAGCCCAATGGGCATCGGCCGCCGTGATGATGATGCGAGTGGCCGTCATAGGAAACGCCTCGGCAAATTCATCCCACACAGGCACTCCGTTGATGATCAAGCTTTCTGCCATGCTAATTTGCCCGCTCACTTCTGCTGATCATTTCGCCACTTCGCCCCAGCAGCTCAGCTTGATGCTCAGTAATTTCCAGCGATCCTAAAGGCATTCGCAAAGTCTGCTGAATGGCATCGGCCCAACCAGCCAACTGGTCGGAATCGTACCCGATATCGGCTCGCCATCCGTAACATGGGGCATGCCAGTCAACTACCTGACCTTGTTGGATAATGGGCTGGCCTGATTTGTAGACCACCATGGCTTGGCTAAACGAACTTTCCCAGTCAGCTTCGGGCTGGTAGGCTGCTAGGTTGGCTAAGCAACCTACATTCAGCGAACCCAAACCGCTTAATCCAAGAATTTTGGCAGGAGCGGCTCGAGTCATGATCGCGATTTCATCTAAAGTGTACTCGCGAGTCAGCTCTCGCAACAAAGTCCTTTCTCGCACCGCAGGATGCAGACGCTCTAGCATCGCAAGGCGAAAGTTGCGATCCATCAACAGGCGCATCAAGTGCGGGTAACCTGTGAACGGACCTCCATTGGGATGATCGGTCGTCAGGAAGATTCGCCACGGATCTTCAACCAACAGCATCAATTCCAAACCAATGGTCCACTGCAGACTGTGGGTGTACTGCTTGTCTTGGTAGCGAATCGGAACGACTCCGCAACCGGCTTGGCATTCAAAATCACTGACAAGACTGCGATTGGGCCGAGCATGTTGTAAGTTACGAAACTGAGCCATCGCGTCGGCGGAGATCGTCACTGTCTGACCGAACATTACCTGTCCAACATCCAGCGTAACGTTGGGATGGCTGTTCACATAAGCTGCCAATAATTCCGCACCACTTCCCATTCCCATCGGACCCTGGTCGGTATAGCTGTTAAACTGTGCATGCGTTAAATGGACGCGGTGTCCCTCCGTGGCTTCAAGTGACTGAAGAGTCGCTTGGATGTTGCCAGGCATTCCCAGGTTGCTTGCATGCAGGTGCAAGGGATGCGCCAATCCCAATTGGTCGATGGTGGCCGATAGTCTGCGAATCACCTCCCGTGGTGTGACGCCATATCGGGAATGTGGCGTATCCACGTCCAGCACTCGTTGATCAAACTTAAAAGCGCTGATACCTCCAGGGTTGACCACTTTTACGGCTAGGGCTCGGCTAGCATGGATCGACCAGGCTACCAGCGCGGCTAGGGCAGCATCATCACATCGCTGCGTCCCAAGCGCCTCCAGCAGCCAATCTTCATTGCCCAGGACCACATAGGCTCCATGATCCAGCAACGGCGTATCGCATAGCTCTAAATGCGTGTGCCTGGCACCGCTGAGCAGCATGGCTGGTTCAAAACATGCGGTGTATCCCATACTTGCATACATCTGGCCAGTTTGTATGGTAGGCCAGACGGTACGCTCTTCAGGGCTGAGCACCTTGGCCATCAGCATTCTAGCCAAATTGACCTTGCCACCGCCGATATGCGTGTGAATGTCGATGCCACCGGCCAACACCCAAGCTCCTTGCAGATCGATTCGTTGTGAACACAGCTTCGAGCTGCCGGCTGCAAACCGATCCTGCTGGATAAACAGGCTATCGATCTTGCCATTGCTAGGGTGCAAAGGATCGACAATCCGTGCATTGGCTAATTCAATCATGAACTAAGCACCTAAGCATAAGTTTTCAAACAATATGAATGAACATGGATGGACACGATGTACAGGATGATCTCAACTCGTTGATGACTTCCAATGCACAACCGATGATTTTTTGACACTTCTCGCTGATCACCACCACCAAGTGCTGCCCAAAATCTGGAATGACTGCATTATCTTACTCGTACTCAGCCTGTGCGGTACTCGTACTCGTACTCGTACTCGAAACCGTTTGGGCTTCCGAGTAGGAGTACGAGTACGATTTTGCTGTTAGTTGTGGTGGTGATCAGCGAGAAGTGTCGATTTTTTTCAGTGATTTCTCCACGCTGTAAGTCGGATCAGCGATCATCCTGTAAATCCATGTTCATTTCTCCAGTTGTGAAGATTGGTGATGGGTTATGCCAGTTTTTTTGTGAACAGGTGCTTAGACCTCGAAGATCGAACCAGCCTAGCCGCACTGCTCAACAACTCGGTCGCCGTAGGAGCAATTCTTCGCTTGGATGCATACGATTCGGCTGTAGTCACTTGCGACGGTTTCTGCCCTTTTGAAAAACTGATCATGGCGTGATCGCCACGACAAAAGAACGCATCACAGTCCAGGCCAGCAGCCGCTATGGGGTGAAAGCCGTGGTGTAGGCCAGCTACGACAGATCGTGGATTTTCGCACAAGGTGATATCGCTAGATAGTTGTGGCAAACGCCGCATCGAAGGAGCAGAGCGTATTATCAAGATTCCATCGAACTGTTCTTGCCAATCCGACCATGCATATCGAGCAATCGAATCATGACTTGACCAACCCGACGTTGTTGGCCGAGCGAATCCGCAACACCCCGTCAGCCACAGCAGGACAGTCTGAGCGGTCACGCTACCCACGTCGCTATCCCATGCCAGAAGGTTACAACGAGCGTACTGACTGCGATAACGACAAAGATGAAGCAGTTGTTGCACGAGCATTTGGTCATGTTCGTCTGCCAGTTCGTCCTGATCAAACATTACCGTGGTATTACTAGAACTGTCCAAAGCATCGATTAAACGCAAGTCGATTGGAACGCTTCTTGATTGAGATCCCACACGTCGCAAGCCAAGCTGAAGCGAGACCACATTAGCATACCAACTGGATCGAGGCCAAACCAAGTGTAAATCGGGCCGGATGCGATGCGGCCAACTGTCTGGCTGTCTGCCTGAGATGTGGTACCAGTGGCGCTGAGATCTGTCCGGTAATTCAGACAAAAATCGATCTGCTAACAATGGCGAGTTCTCTAGACAGCGATCGCCCAGCGTTAGAATCAAGCGACTGTGCCGTCTCATGTCGGCCAGCGTCGTGCCCAGCCAGCCATCACTGGCCATTACCTGCTGAACCGCTCGCTGCCCGGTCGACTGCGACACCGCGATCGCGGCACCCGTAACCTGACACAACTGAACCGCACAGCGAGTCGTCTGCACATCGGCTCCATCCAACCAGATCAGAGGTCGCTTTCGTGAACAAAGAAGCTGAGCTATCTCGTGCGACAAGTCTTCAGGCGATCGGGTTGGATACGTGGAGTCCGATTCTGATAGTTGCAGGTATTCGCGGCGCAGCGAGCAACTATCCAGAGTTGACAACTCCAAATTTTCAATGCCCGGGCACAATAAGCTACAAGCGGAACAGGTGGGAATTTCCCTGATCGTCATCGTGACGAACTGCGACTCTTGGACGTACGTCCTTTGGTGTTTGATGAATTGGCAGGCGGCTGAGCAGGCTGCTGACCATTGGCCTGCGGCTGAGCCTGAGTGTTAGGTTGGGCGGGTTGAGCATCATCTTTCGACTTGTTCATGATGGATCGTATCGCATCATGCACCGATTCGACATTCAAACCATCACCGATGGCAACCACTTCAATGTATCCTTGATCATTGGCAGCTTGATCCAATTCCTGAATCGATGCGACGACCACTTCCAGCAGCTCGCGACCTTGCGTAGAAACGATAATTCGATTGCTGACCTTGTCTGCGGCCAAGGACAGAACGCCACGACTGGGGAAGTCAAACCCGCTGGTTTCTTTCTTCTCTTCACCCTCTGAACTTTTCTCGAACGCCTTGTCGTTTGAGCTAAGGTAGTCGCGATAGACATCCTTGATGGTTTCAATGATCAGTTCGGACCGAGAATGCTTCAATGGGATAATTTTACTGTATCGCTTGCGACTATCTGGCAGAGGTTTTTGTGGTACGTCCCAGAGCTTAATCAGATCCGCAATCGTTCGTAGGTCGCGATCATCTGCGTTCTTGACTACGATCGTATTGGTGTCATTATCTGCAATGAACTCCAGCGGAGCACGCTTGCCTAACTGACGGCCATCCTGGGATTTATTGTCCGAGGATCGCGGGCCACCGTAGAACCACCAGTTGCGATCGTCGTTGTCTGTGGATTTTGTCTCCTGCTTCTCAAAATACTCCTTCAGATTTAAGCGAACCCAAGTCGCCGGCGCGTGCTGAACGGTAAATACTTCGTAATCGCTTTTGGGAGGACGATTGGAGTACATCCACTGTTCCAGTTGATCCAGCGCCTGGGTATCATCTGATTCCAAAATCAAATTACCCCGTTCGTCCACTCGAATGGAGATGGGCGCGTCCGCGGTCTGATTATTCTCAGGTGCATCTGGCTGGAAATCCGCAGACTGCTCGGCTTCAGCGGCAAGATCGGCAAGAGCTGGCGGCAAACGACGGTTGCGTTTGGCAGGAGCTTCTGACTGCTGCCCTCTTTCGCCAGCATCATCATCTTCCTGGTCATCAGCAGGAAACGGATTTACGATTGTGGTAACTAGTCGGCTCTTGGAGCGACCCTTGTGCGATCGAAGATTATCAGATACCTGATTGCCCTCTGGCATTCCTGTCTTGGGTTTAGCCGGCGATTCTGCCTCAGGCTGAGTCTTGTTATTCTGGAACTCAGATTCGTCCGGGATCTGCAATTTCTTGCCTGTCGATCTTTCAAATTGCTTTTGAAGCTGCTGTAAGTACTGATAGGTGTCAGCCGATCGCGATGCATCGACGACACGTACCGTATTGGCACGACCACCTTCCTGAGGCACTTCCCCAAGTTTGACAAGCAGTTTCTTGACCTCTTCCAATTCGATGTCATTGACCATGAGAAGGATCTGATTGTCTCGAATATTAGCGGTCACCCGCATTTGCTCAGCTTTTTTCTGCTTGTTGTTGGGGTTCGCATTGAAACCCCAGGGGTCGTAGAATCCGCCACGATTGTTGCTCTTTTCTTCTTCGTCTCCCATTAATAAGAATCGCACACTACCAGCCACCGACTCGGCATCCAATCGACGCAGTTGCAAAACATGTAGCGTACGATTGGGGGCGTCCAGTCGATCAATGACTTGCTGAATCAACAACTGATCGGCCAGAGATGCGTAGGCAACTACGGAACGGTTTTCTTCGTTGATTTGCAGTCTTGTGGTAGGTTCCAATGCGTCCATAGCTTGCAAGGAATCCACTAGTTCCTTGGGCGACAGCGTTAACAACCGAAAAACCTTGGTTCGAATATTGATCCGTTCATAATCGGTCGCCATCTCGTTGGGCACATCCACGCGGCTAATGAACGCCTCGATCAACGCTCTCTGACGGGGCGGGGCGTGGACGATGATGCTGTTGTTGCGATCATTGGCAATGATGTAGACTTTTTCAGATCTAGCCCCGGCTGGAGTCGAGCCGGCTGAGCGCTGTTTGGCTACTTTCGCTGCGCCTTGTGCAGCATTGTTTGCTGCTTGCTGGGCAGCGGCTTGTTGTGCCGCGAGTTGAGCCGCTTGCTGCTGTTGCTGTTGGATCTGCTGCTGAAACTGCTGCATAGCACGCGGATCGTTGGTCGGAGGCATCATCGGTCCACCGCTACCGGATTTGAGATTCAGCCATGCCTCGAGATCCTCTTTAACATCGGATGCCCTTGCAAATGCCAAATGGAATTCCTGAGCGAGATTCTCTAGAGCCACAGCCGATTGTTCACGAATTAGAATTTCTTGAATCTCAGCCAAGTTCTTAGCGATATCCATGGCTTCGATTGAATTGGTTGTCAGCAGAGCGGTCAATTGTCCGTATTTGCCAATTCTAGTTTGAAGCTCTTCACCCACTTCGTCGGCCAGTAGCCAACTGAGTTCAAACGTGGTTTTCACAAATGAATGAGGCTGAAGACTATCGAGCTGCTCAGGACGCACCCGAGGCACAAATGATAGATCCATGTTCTCGATCTTTGAAACCGTCAGCGAGCCCTCGTGCTCCAGCATCGTGAAGCCGCGTTTTAGAAGCGCGCTGTTGATGTCATCTTTGGCCTCGGCCAGCGTATAAGGACGCCGTGTCGACAGGTTGATGTAGTCGCTAGGCAATTCCTGCCAGTCCAACGCTAGATCCGAAACTTTGGCCAGCCACTGAAGAACATCAGGCCAGGGCTGGTTGCGGAATTGATATTGCAAGTTGCCCTTCTCATCCGGCTGAGCATCTGCGATTTCTTTGGCATCTGCTGGACTAGCGGGCTGAGCCGATCGCTGAATCGAAGGAGCGTCGCCCGAAGGATTGTTTGCACTGGGCGTCCCGCTGGTGTTCGCGCCGGGAGTTCCAGGTGCCGAACCTCGACCTGCACCGCTAGAACCCGGCCTGGCACTGGTTGGCCCCGAGTGGGTTGGCGCGGGCGTAGGTGTGGCCGGAGCGGGTTGAACACCCATCCTGTTGGATACTTGATCGATCTTTTCGATGACGGCTGCATCGTCGGCGGCACCACTTGAGTAATCCGACAGCGCCTGGTCAATCTCTGCAACCGCCTGCTCTTCGCTGATCGTCTGCGAGCCCGAAGAATCTCCTTCCTGAGCCGAAACCCGATCCAGACCTCTAGGCAGACCCATCAACAGCGCAAGTACAACACCACTCAGGAGCACCCACTGGTAACGCGATACAATTTTCATCGGTCAGCTCAACAAGGAAAAAGGCTGGTGCGAAAAAGCCCAGACTCGGACATTTCGCTTATCTGTTATTATGGATAGATTCTAACACTAATTCTACAGGGGAAAGGTACAGGAGTTGTCCAATTGTTACCCTCAAACGCCTGCAAAAAGCTCATAATCGGTATCGACGAAGCGGGTTACGGTCCCAACCTGGGGCCACTGCTGATCGGTGCGTCAGCCTGGCGAGTTCCTTGCCACATGTCAGACACTCAGTTAACTCGGTTGCTGGACGACACATTTCGGCCAGCCGCCTGGAGCCAAAATTGCCAGCATGTTCCCCTGGGGGACTCAAAAAAACTCTATCATTCCGGCAGCGGCTTGTCGACTCTGGAAGCGGGGTTGCTGGCCATGCTTCGGCTCCTGGGCTCCTCACCAAGCAATGTCGAGCAACTGCTCCGACAGGTTGTACCCCCTAAATCAAGGGGAATCGATCAGCCCAGTCAGGCTGACCATCCTTGGTATGACGACCTGGATCGCTTGCCAGTTCCAGGCAAACGGGCACTATCGGATTCTGAGATCGACCGATTGTGCCAACTGGCAAGGCGAGCCCTGGACGGGCACGACATCGAACTAGTCGGCGTGAGTGCCCAAGTGATTACTGAATCGCAATTCAATCAGCAAGTAGGCCGCTGGGGCTCCAAGGGTCTGGTGCTTTCACAACAGTCTTTAGAACTAGCTGAACAATCCATGTCTGCTCATCCGGGCGAAGCGACAGAAATTTACTGTGATCGCCAAGGCGGCCGCAAGAATTACCTGCCTCTGTTGTTGCAGTGGAAACCTGACGCATGGTTCTCAGAGACAGCAACTAGCAATCATCGCTGTAGCTACCATGCGACTTCTGCCCCGCTAGAGATTCATTTTACAGTCGGCGGTGACACCTTTCCGCCAACCGCATTGGCTTCGATGGTAGCCAAATACCTCCGCGAACGATTGATGGAATCCTTCAATCAGTTCTGGCAACAGCATTTGCCCAATCTGAAACCCACGGCAGGCTACCCGGTGGATGCAGTGCGTTTTCGCGATCAGATCCAGCAGGAAGCTATTCGGCAATCCTTGCCAACCCAGTGTTGGTGGCGCTGTCGATAGCAACTATCGTTCCTTCAAGTCCTTCCTGTTCGCTTAGGAGCTGTTCGCTAATAAAATTCCGAGCTAGCTTGTTATCAGCCGGAGTGCGTTAGCACCCGGTTTTTCTGGCAACCGGACGCTAACGCGATTGCGGCTGATTAAGGCGAGGGGCAGAAATGTAGCTACCGTCGCCAGACGGTGGACGGTGGACTTGGTCGACAACCACCGTCTGGCGACGGTAGCTACGGTAAATTCTCAACTGCCACTCGCCTAAGCAACTTGCTTGCGAACGTTCACTTACCTCCGATTCAGAAGGCTTAGTGTCCCGGGACGATCCAGCCGAATCTGGTTGTTGCACAGTTTGCTGCTGGAGCGGAAGAACTGCGCCTAGTGAGTTTTGAAGAGGAGCAGCTTGAATCGCTAAATGATCGGCTAAATTTGTGGCAACCGCATCTGAGTACAATTTACGGTCGGGTATGCTGGGAAGTTGTTGCCATTGGGCGATCGCCATCGGCGGATTTTGCGAATTCAATTGTCCACCACTTGGATAAGTAGCATTGTCCGTTACGAGAGGCTCCCCTTCACTGCCGACACCTTGGGTAGGCGTGTTTAGAAAGTTGATCACTAGCAAGGCATCCAAGGCGGTAACGCGCAGGTCGTCATTAGGGTCTACGTACGGTGGCGTAGTCGCATTCGAATCGGGCAGATTGCTGGGTTGTCCGCTATTCAAGTAGTTGATGATCTGCAGAGCGTCAAACGCTGTGACCCGACCGTCTCTGCTCACATCCAAATGGTTTAGCGGATTCCGCCAGCGGCTATTGCGTATATTTACGGTCACAGTCGCTTGATTGGATTGTCTTTCGAAATCATCCGCAGCCACATACTTGAACTGAACCTGCCCAACAAAGTTGTCGGTAGGAACATACCGTATCCGACCGTCCGAAAGAACCTCCGCAGTACCACTGGATGGAGCTTCCACAATTTGCACCGATGCAGGATCAATGCCTGCTCCGCCATCCACATCGTTGCTCAGTACATCTATCGTGACAGATTCGTTCTTCAGTGTGTGTGCGTTGTCTGCATTGGCCACTGGTGCAGTGGCTACCTGGACTTTGACAACCTGAGTGTCCCATATTTCACTGGTGTTAGCCGGTTCGTCCTGTCGCACTCCAACTAGAAATTCTAGTTCGCCCACGAAGCCCGGTGGTACGGTCAAGTTGACCACGCCTGTGCTTGAGTTGACCGTCAGATCAAATTCCACTTCCCCCAAAGGCAATCCATCATAAAACGGAGTGTTAGATTCCTTGTCCTGACTGGTTAAGGTATAGCTGAGCGGAACGCCGGCGGTTGCCTGTAACGTGGGAATATCATTCAAAAACGGACGGCCGCTAGCCACATCTGCCACTACGGTCGCCACAAATATACGACTGGATTGATTGCCTTGGCCATCCGAGACTGTGACTGTAATGTCCGACGTTCCACCGGCTGCACCTAATGGCCGTAGTAGCAGCATCGCGTTCTCAGCATCTTCGAAGACGGACACATCTCGCATGATCACCGGATTTACCGGACGGTCTCCAGCCGCAGTGGCTGTTTGGCTGATCGCTTGACGAACTTCGTTGCCTTCAACCAACTGGCCAAAGACCGAATGATTAAAGTCCAAGTGCCTTGTGGGGCCAGCCGTGATGAAGAACTGGGAATTGTTGGTATCATCTCCCGCCTTAGCGTACGAGAGCACACCGGTGCGATTGTGCTGGAGATCCAGGTGATATTGGTCGTTGAATACAGGCAAAGTCGAGCCGCTTGTGCCGGTCCCTGTCGGGTCACCACCTTGTATCATGAAATTGCTGATGATCCGATGGAAAATGATGCCGTCGTAGAAATTGCTCTGTGCTAACTGGATCACTTGGCCTGCTGCACGCGGAGCCTTGTCCTCGAAAAGCTCAAAGACCATGTCGCCAAAATCGGTCATGATCTGCAAGCTGCGATTGTTTGTCAGCACTGACGCTGCGATCACGCTTGGATTGCTTGACGTCACTGAAACAGTTAGCGGCCGACCGGTTGGACTATATGCATCGATAGGGACATGCAATGGCGAACCGATGCCCACATTCGTGTTGTTCAGTTGAGTCAGATAGGGTGTTTCAGAGGTCGGGATCGCTACACCGCTACGCAGGCTGATCGTGGCCAGGCTTTGAACTCCTTCCAATCGACTGCCGTCTGGAAAAGCCCAAGTTGGGTAAACGGTAATGTTGTTCTGACTGGCTGTCTGATTGGGCGATCGATTCGGATTGGTTGCGTTGACAAAAGGTAGATATTTTGCACCATCCTGAAAAAGCTGCCGCTGGTCCGTGGTGCCGGTGTGCCAGTCAGCTCCGTACAACACCGTCGTGGTCGCGGCCAACGCCTTGGCGAAACCCACCAGATCGTCAGCCGGCTCGCCTTCTGCCGTCAAACCTTCGCCACCACGCATCTGCAACGATTCAGAAAGTGCAGCGCCATTGGCTAGGGAACCAGTCGAACTGATGAACACGTTAGAAACGTCAGCGGACGACGCAGGTTGCTCGACAGAGAGTTGCTGTGTTGGAGTAGCAAATACATCCATTGCCATCAGGCAACGAGTCTCCAGTGCCTCAACAGAAAACACACGTCGTCTCGAAGCTGGACTTTGACGTTTTTGCTTTGGCAACAGACTCTTCAGCCTGCGAAATGCAGTGAGCATTCTTTGCCCTCAATTTGCAGAAGCGGGTTCACTCAACGTTCAGCGATCAGGAAATTTCCTTTCCAACAGTATGATCAGATATCTGCAAAAAAACTATCCACTAGTTCCGAATGGCTGCAGGCCGCCTTACTCTTGCTGCTAAGCAAGGCCACCACATCATCATCCTGATCTAACGAGGCCTCAGATTCCGCTGGACTATCCGACACAGTCGCTACAATCGCACCGACCGGAACCTGCCCAGTGGAAGCGTCTGAACTGAGGGCCAAAGTTTTTGGACCCAAGTCGCTTACCACCGATTGTGTCAGATGACCATCAGAACTGGCCGCAGACGAAGCTGCGTTAATACCAGCTTGACTGGTAACAAACAGCGGTGCCGCAGTCACCGATGGAGCGCTGGTAGCCACCGCCTGACCGGATGGAGCCTCACCTTCTGCCCCACCACCGCCAGAACGATCATTTAAGTAGTTGATGACCAGCAAAGAGTCCAGCGCGGTCACACGTTCATCGCCATTAACATCCAAAAATGGAGGAGGAACCAGATTGGATTCCGCCAACAAGCTTGATTGCCCAGAATTTAGATAGTTAATAATTGCCAAAGCGTCAATAGCGGAAATTCGACCGTCGGCGTTGACATCCAAGTTGGCAGAAGCGTTCTGCCAGCGGCTCCGAGCAACTCGGATAGTAACCTGAGCTTCGTTGGATAGATTTCCGGTATTATCGGCTACTTGATATCGAAAAGCTGCGGTACCAAAGAACCCTTCCGGAGGAACGAACTTAATAGTGCCATCACTCAAGATTTCTGTAGTACCCACATTAATCGTTGAAACGATTTGAACAGAAGCTGGATTCAACGATCCCGCAGGGTCCGGATCTAAGTCGTTTTCCAGGACTTGGATTATGATCGCCTGATCTTTAACAGAACTAACATTATCATCGAATGCGAGTGGCGGTTGGTTAATTTCGATTGTTACCATCGCCTCATTGGAACGATTTCCTGCTAGGTCGGCTATGGTGTAGCTGAAGGTCTCTGTTCCAACAAATCCGTGGGAGCCCGAGTAGCGAACTAATCCATTGTTTAAAACTGCTAAAGAACCAAAAGTAGGAAGTCGAACAATTCGAATCGACGCAGAATCGATCAAACTGTCAACATCTTGGTCATTAGTTAACACTGACAAATCTCTGGTCTGACCTGGACCCATCACAAAGCTATCGGGGCGCGCCGTAGGAGCATCATCAACTCCGGTTACGGTAAATGTCACTGTTGAAAGCGAACTGACCGCGCCAGCTTCATCGCGAACGCGATAGGCAAACAGGTCGGTCACTAATTGGCCTGTCGAAAGTTGCTGAATCGTGGTCACCTCTGTCGGGTCATAGGCAAACGATCCATCTTCCAGCAAATTGACCTTGGCTCCCAGCGAACTTTCGACCAAACCAGGCACCACGCTAATACGATCCAGGGGCAGATCCACGTCTTGAACGTTCTGCAATAAACCTGGCCCATTGACGTTCAGGACGCTATTCTCATCAACAGTGAAGCTATGGCCACTTGCAACCGGAACATCGTTGATGGGACGAAGATTGATCGTTAGCGTCATCGGTTGCGATCGATTGCGATTGGGCTCAGACTCAGGTCCATTATCAATGGCTATCACTGAAACCAGCGCTTTTCCAAAAGCATTTGGCGATGTGGTGAAACTGAGTACACCAGAACTGCTAATTGTTGGCTGTGATGAGAACAATTCGGGTCGATCTGCACTCAATTCGAATCGGACGATTTGTGTGATTTCATCTAGTGCTCGTTGTGGAGTGGCTAACAATCCGGCGGCTGCAGCAATGTTGTTGGCCCAGGGCTGAGAGTACAAGCCACTGTCTTCATCTACGACTAGCTCTGCTATTCCACCGGTAAACACGGGAGGATCGTTGGCAGGCGCGACGCTAATAGTTAGAGTCCGCGCTGCGGAAGTATTTCTATTGAGTCCACCCGTGGGTCCATCATCCTCAGCAAGAACTCGGATTACAACATCGCCGTTTACGTCAGGAGCTGTTTGGAAACTCAATTTCCCGCTAGGCGAAATCGAGGGCAGTCCGTCTGAAGTAAAAAACTCCGGTCTTTCGGCCGTCACGTGGAAAACTACCATCTGAATGGGCAGTTCATCTTCGGCAGTTAAAGGTCCTGGCAGGACATTGGTCACGAAACTCTCAATGCTGACCGGCCCAGCATCTTCGACAACCGTTGGTGACGGACTGACGTTAAATTGCGGAGGATCATTCAAGGGCTGAATGGTAAAAACCGCCGTGCCCGTACCGCGCATTGGCGGCACGCCATTATCTTGCATAATGAACAAGAATAAATCTGTACCTATGGCATCGCGAGGTGGCAGATAAGTAAACGATTCGATGCGAGAATTATCACTGCTGAATACGGGGATGACGATCCCGCCTCGAGCAGTTGCGTTTTCTATTGCGACAATCCGAACTTCTTGTGTCAGTTCATCAAACGTGGGACCGCCCAAGGCATTGACCAGCAAACTGCTGGCAGCCTGGCCCAGTGGGACATCCTCTGCTGTGCCTAACGATACGCTGGTTGAAATAGGTGGATCGTTTTCGGACTCTGCCTCTATTAAGAATGCACGCCAATCCGATTCATTCGAGTTGGGAACTGGAGACCCAGCACCACTGTCAATCAACTTTACATCCACCAGTAGCGATTTGGAAAAGGGAATATTGAGTGAATTGATATTCGGCGCCATTTCAAAGCTTAAGGCCCATTCGCTTCCTATTCGAATGATAGAAGGTTGGACAAGAAATAGCTCAGGAAAACGTGCCGAAACTCGAAAGGTTAGGGATTGCGAATCTTCATCAATTGCGTCGATAGGACCGGGGCGAACGTCAGTTGCAAAATTCGTGAAAGTTATCAAACCTTGATCTTCCTTCACTGTAACCCGATCAGGTATGGTAAATTCTGGCGCATCATTGACGCCGATCACGTCAACTTGAAAGGTCTGAGTTGTCGAAAAATTGTCTTGGACTGTTTGTAGGTTCGAGTCCAAACCACCGCTTTCGACCTTCACCGTTATCGTTGCAGTCCCAATTTGGTTTGAAGCCGTTGACAGTAGCAATTTCCCCTGCGTGTCAGGTGAAGAATATACAGCACTTAAGTTAGAAACTAGACCAGGATTGCTACTAGTCGCCGAAACCCTTAGCGGCACTGTTCCGGCAGCCAGCAAACCAATACCCGTCAAATCAATTTCATGGGGCCCAGAATCTTCGTCGAAAATTCGACTATTTATCGGATCCAATGTAGGTTGGAGGCTTGCCGTATTTTCTGGCGAAAGCCTAATCAGCCAAGCTTCGGTATTCCCAGTCGGATTGATTCCACGCCCCACGATAACCAGTCCATCTGCGGAGATCCCATCAGCACTACGAAGATTCCATTGCGAGAATCCAGATACGTTTTGGGCTAACAGATAGTCTGCCAAAATGATCATCCCGGTACGTTCAGTCCAATAGAAAGCCTTGTCTCCATCAGAGTAGTGGACGGTTCCCACTACTACGGTTCCGTCTGCTGAAGCGGCTTTGGCACTGCTTCCCAAACTACCAGCAGGGTATCCCAAGCTGACCATTCCACTAGCTTGTGTCCAGCGAAACGCGACGTTGGAATTTCCTACAAGACTAGAACCAACAATTACTGAGCCATCACTGGATACGCCTTCGGCGCGACTTACGTTTGATCCAGGCAAGGTACCCAGTCCAACCATTCCGCCGCTTTGCGTCCAGCGAAACGCCTCTTCACCTGACGACTTCGTACTGTATCCAACGATCACCGCCCCATCGTGTGAAATTGCGTTTGCACGACTTACGTTTCCACCTTGAAGAAACCCGAGACTCTGTAGACCATTTGCCTCTGTCCAGAGAAACGCACCGCCAGGCGATGACCATCCCGCCACGACCGACCCGTCACCAGAAACTGATGTTGCACGACCTAAAGTTCCTCCTGGCAAATTTCCTAAATTCTGAAAACCTGTTTGATTTGTCCATCGAAACGCTCCCAAAGTAGATTCACCAACGACAACGGTTCCGTCAGCGGAGATCCCGTACGCCACACTGCGATTTGCGCCGGACGGAAATCCGATCCCGACCATTCCGGTAGCTTGAGTCCATCGAAATGCTTCAGGATTTGTCTTGCTCCTGCCCACGACGGTGGAACCATCCGAGGATATAGCCTGAGCTGCGCTAAAGGGCTGGACACTATTACCTGGCAAAAACCCGAGCTGAGTAAATGTAGGGGTGGCGGCTTCTCGCACTACGACCTCGGTCGTGAACTTCATCGACTGCCCGCCTACATCGTAGGTCAATTCGACCATAAAGGCGCTAGCTCCAGTGGGTGGACTTGAAACCTGTGCAACATATCGGCCGGGTGAAACAGCTGTCAGTGGCGAACTTGTCCAATTAACACCTGGAGTACCTTGTCGAAAGTCTCGATTCATGGCATTGGATGCTTGCCACAAGAGAACTGCAGTAGGCTCAGTAGGGCTATCAACCGTAATCGAGCCATCCGGCTCGACTGTCCAATTCAGATTAGGTAATTGTGCACCAGAGACGATAGCTCGATAAAATTGTTCGAGCGAAATGACCGCCTCGGTACCTAAACCATGACCAACGTTTGGTACATACCGAATGTACTTGGAGCCAGACAAATCGTCAAAGAAGAACTGGTCAGAATCAGGAACAAAGAATTGGTCGCCGGTGCCATTGATCATGAATTTTGGCATCGTCAAACGGCTTCGATATTGATATGGATCGACGATTCGCAATAGCTCCTGCCCACGCGGATCGTTCCATCGGTCGAATATTCCTTGATTGACATAGTCTTGGACTGCGAATGAATAACCACCCACTATCCCTTGAGTGACACCTTCATAGGCTTGACGATGATACTCCATTTGTTCTTGCATATTCAGAACATTGATGACCATGGGAGCAATCGCTTTTACTCGCGAATCAACAGCAGCGGTCAGCCAGGTAGTCCATCCCCGTTTTGAGGCACCGCTGACTACAAACTCGTTAACGACAAGACTTCGTTGCTTAAGCGCCAAATCTTGAACTGTATCCATGGCCCGGACTGCGCTTTTGACCATGGGTAGCAAGGCCGGCCAGTTCTGATCACCTCCATCCAAAAACTCGCGGTAAGACTTGGCTATCAGCCCGTCCTCAGCCCGAATGGGTTCAGAATCACCCGCAAATTGCAGAGGCTGATAGGGTACATTGGAAAGCATGGCAACCACGGTACCCGTGGCTACAGATAAATTCGAAGCGTCCGTCAATTCGGTGTTAGAAAAACCCGATCCCGCGCCTCCCGTGCCACCATGGTCGCCTCCTCCTATAATTAAAAGTGATTTGCCGCTAGACACTGTTGTTGGGATTGTGATTGCTAGTCGATGCTTCCACTGATTCCAGCCAACCTCTGCAACACTTCGCCATGTTTGGCTAGTCATCTGGACATCAAAGCGTGTAAACCCCGGGCCCGGCGTAGACGCCAAGATCGTGTAGCTATAACTAGCATCAGGCGTTGAGACGTACGCATCCAGCGCCGTTAAGCTCGCTTCCCCTTCCGCTTGAAAGGCTGCCGGGACGTTTCTGAACGTGGGCGCCAGTTCGGAATTGCTACTCGGCACCGAAATTTGACCAACCACCGACACTGAGGCTTGTTCTGTAGTTGACCAACCGACATCATGAGTTATTAGATCGGCGGCCAATAGCTGTCGACTCTCTAGCGACTCAAGTAGGACGCGGCGGCAGCGCTGGCGGAGATAGAACTTGTTCTTTGGTTTACGAATATAAGTTAATGGTTGAACCATAGGAAACAACTTTCCGTTCAGCACTCAAAACAGTCTCGTGGAAAATCCAGTGATAATTAAATTTAACTCCCGATCATTGATCCTAGATTCGGGTTGTCTGCAGGTCGCTGCCACTGAGAGCGGACGCTCTTAGCAGCGCTCACCCGTCAAGTAGTTCATCGCTCAGATCCTGATCCAAAACCGCAATCAACGCAACGTCTTCGATTTGATTGCGCTGAACCCGTCTGGAACGATCAACGATCCAGCCTATGTCCGCACCTGCTGCTGGCACCATCGTTGAGTGGCCAACAGTTTGTGATCCAGATATTAGCTCGTCTGGTTTAGGTGAACTAGGGACCGTCTGCAAATCGTGCTTTTGATTTACCAACTCCCGATGAACATCAATCATAGAGGATCCCTGGATGGCGGCTACCTGACGATCTTCAGCCTCACCTTCTCCAGAGCCTCCACCGCTGCTCCGGCGATTCAATTCGTTGATGACTAACAAGGCATCAAAGGCCGTAACCCGGTAGTCACCGTTTACATCGAAATAGGGCGGTGGAGTCCCCAATGATTCTACGCGAATCGGTGATGGCATCGAATTTACAAGATTGATGATCAGCAAGGCATCAATTGCCGTAACACGCCCGTCAGCATTTACGTCCAAGTTATTGGACTGATTTTGGTGCGTCGATGGCAACGGGGCATCAATCGTGATCGTGACCGTAATCAATTCGCTTTGAAGCACCCCATCGGAAGCGCGATAGGTAAAGCTATCCGATTGTCTGGAAATACCATTATGCCGATAGGTAAACGCTCCGTTGGGACTTAGGCTAAATTGCGTCGCGTTCTGGGGACCGCTGACCAAAATAGCGGTCAGCGGTTGACCTTCTGCATCTGTGTCGTTTGCCAATACGCCCTGGCTTGCATTGACGTTTAACGTTGAATTCTGCGGAACTCGGTAGCCGTCTGGCCTGCCGACAGGCGGATCGTTCACATTGGCAATGGTCAGCGTAACTGCCCCGGTAACACTTTGATTCGTACTATCGGTCGCGCGAACCACCACACTACCGGTACCAAATTGGTTTGGCAGCAGCGTCAGATTCAGAACACCATTAACGACAGTCGCTGACACCAAAGCAGGATTGGAGTTACCCACTATCTCGTAAGTCAAAACATCTCCGTTGGTTTCAACGTCAGGATCAAAGAAGTGGTCTGGACTGAGCGTTATAACCGGAATAACCGTGTTCTTATTGACACTAATGGATGGCAGAGGATTGACAAGTCGTGGTGCATCGTTTACTGGCGTGACAGTCAGCGTCAGAGTGTCGCGCACTGTTAAACCGGTGATATCTTTGGCTTCGACGATAATCGATGTTTGCCCGTTCTTGTCCGGCTGTGGCTCGATTCGTAGCGAATTGCCCACCACGGTAGCCTGTACCAGTCCTGCGTTGCTTTGACTGATCACCTGGAAAGTCAAGGCATCACCGGCTACAGCGATATCATGATCACTAAACACGGCATTCAGATTGATCAGGCTAGCAGCGGAATCCTCCAAAATCTCGCGTGTCCCCAATGCGTTCTGTACGAACGGCGCATCGTTGATGTTTGCTATGTTAACCGTTACCGTTCCCAAGCTACGACTGGATAAAAGTGGTCGAAGTGGATCTGTACTAAAATCCTCGATTTCATAAGTAAATGTGTCTGCGCCAGCAAAATGAAGTGCTGGAACAAATCGAATCATATTGGTAATCGAGTTCCAGCTAACGCTTCCGCCTCGCTGGCTACTGGAGCCAACACCCACAAATCTAACGGCCTGCCATAACTGCTCGTCGGCCGGCCCCGAGACCGCAGCATCGACTAAAGTTTGCGCATTGAATTCGATCGCTGTATTTGCTGAGGGTCGATTCTCTTGCATCTGATCCGATCGCACACCGGGTACTGGTGGGTCGTTGACCTCGCGAACCAGAACGGTAACAGTCCCGATCGCAGTCAGCGGATTAGCGATACCCGCTGTAGTCCCATTGTCAGTGATCGTATAGGTGAAGGTATCGCTGCCAAAGAAGTTGTCAGGTGGTGTATAACGAATTTCACCGCCAACGAGAGAAACTGTGCCGCTATTCTGGCTGGCAGTTTGCACGCTGGTTACCGTCAAGACTTGACCATTCTCTTCGGGACCTGCCGAATCGTTGGACAGAATTGCGCTTGGACTAATCACCAACGTTTGATCTTCATTGCCTTCTAAAATGTCGTTCACGGCAACGGGCGGATCGTTAATCTCAACAACAGTAATAGTCACAGTCCCGATATTAGTTGAATTCAACAGCCCATCGTTGGAACGATAAGTAAATGTATCGACACCAAAGAAGTTGGGACGCGGTCGATAGGTGAAAGTGCCATTGGGATTCAACTGGAACTGAGCTGCATTGGCAGGACCGGCAACTAGTGTAGCTCCTAATGGCTTCGCGTCAGGGCTTACATCATTGGCCAACACTCCGTCGTCAATGTTAAATCCTACAGTAATTTGCCCTAAGGGATCGGTGGTAATGAGTTGCCCATCTTCGCTTACTAGATACTGATCACCGAACGCTTGCGGAGGTGTTCCAGGAGCAATGTAAACTCGATAATCTTCGACTTCGCCGTCCACAGCCAAACCGATGGGTGCCAAGGATCCCCGAGTACTGGAACGCATTCGTGCAAAGGTCTGCGTCAGACTAGTGGGAACCGGCGTCGTTTCAGGGATCGCCACTTGGAAGGTCTGAACAAGTTGGTCAGCCCCAAAAGAAACCGATTGGAATACGTATTCGCCAGGATCATCCCAGTCACCATCCGCATTCCAATCAATCCAACCATCCAGGAACCCCGGACTAGAAAGCGTGACGGTGACCGACGTCTGGAAGTTGCGGTTAAAAAGCCCTGCCAACTGATAGTTGGTTCCCCAAACCACTCCATCGTCTTCATCACGCAAAGCATCAGCGCTGGGTTGACCGTCGGAATCGGCGGTAATGGCAGCTCCCAGGAGAGCCCTATCACTGACTCGATGTCTGGCTCCATTATTACCAAAGAGCGTATTGTATCGCCCCAAAGTGGTGCTGAGTGGATCAGGCGCATCACCAAAGTCCAACTCAACCCCTGGCATGAGAATAGTAAATCGAGTCTCGTTGTCCAGCTCGCTGGTCGTCAAGAAATTTCCAGCCAAATCAACGATACCCCTTTGGAAATAGCTACCCATTTCGCCAGTCACCGATGTGGCTCCTGTCACAAACAGGGTTCCACCACCTCGATCTGTTGCTGACAAAATGCTTCCAGGCACCGCATTGATAGCTGCAATGATTGCCCGTTTGATATCTTCACTACTGTCATTGATTCCGAAAGGAACTCGTTGAACTGACCCTACGGTTCCAAGTAATGCATTATCATTGTCAAACTCAAAAACGTGGACACCACCGTTTTGATCCACTATCGAAAAGGTCTTACCATTCAAAGTTTGGTTGGCTGCGGGAGCCGACAAAACAAATCGATCGCGATTATTGAGCATAATCTCGTACACGTGACCCGGCTTCCAGACTCCGGCAAGTGGAGTTAAAACGATCTCATCGCTCGTGGTATTATAGGCGAATCGGTAGTCAACTCCTTCTGTTAACAAGCGTCCATTTTCTAAGATTACCACCGCTGCGCCTACTGACCGCAAACCGTCTATGACGGCGTTGACGACACTGTCATCATCAATCCCCAATCCAGCTAATGGGTTATTCGGCTCGGCCCCATCACGCAGTTGAATTCGGAATTCTGGATACACCCCCGAGACGAGCTGCACCACAGCACTAGATGGATCTTGATCGATACCTTGTGCATCATTGTCGGTAGGATTGAGTAGGATAGCTGCCGGCCCGATAATGTCTGAACGTTCCAAGGCTCCGCGATCCTTGAACACGTTGACACCCTGACCTTGTGGAGGAGCCACCGAGGCGTCATCTGTGCGTAACTGACCAAAGATATCTAATCCAGGTGCAATGATCGGCGATACCGACAATCCTATCGCCGACTTCAGACTTGCCAGAGTATTGCGCTCGGGCAGCGAGTCAATTGCACTGTCGATTAATGGTGATCCAGGGGCTGGCAAATAGTTACCGGCTTGAGCATTAACAAACAGTCTTGTGCTAGCAGGTACAACGGTATTGAAGTCAGAGGCAGTGTTAGGCACGTTCGTGGGTGAACTTTCTATTCCCGTCAGGAATCGATTCACTGAACTACTGGTCTCGTGAGCCTGATAGATGGAGCCAGCCAAAATCACCTGACCAGGCTTGATAGGTGTGTTGGGATTATTCGTTCCATACGGCGCAGGACTATTGGTGATTGGGAACTTGCGAGACTCCTCATTGATCACCGGTGTTTGTACATTGAAAAAGACATTGTTCAAGATCGTCGGGCTAGCTCCCCGTGTAGCCAGTACGCCTGTTTCAGGGATAAGTTGATTCAGATTGCTGTTCGGGACCGTCAAACTTGTATTGAGTAAAGGAAGGCTTATTGGGTCAGAACTGACTAGGATTGCACCATTGCTTTCAATGAACGCTGCGTTCTTAACGACCACAAATTTTTCTGTCGTTCCATCAGCTATCGACGTCGGCGATAGCGGCGTTGTAGATAGACGATCATGACCGAGTCCCAAATGCGATAATGTGGTAATCTGCGTATGAGTGTATTGGCGCCCACGCAAAGTGCCTGTAGTCGTTACGCTGTTAATATTCCCATCAAGTCTTCGTGGAAACAGCCGCAGTCCCTGGTTGACCTGGTAAATCGGTCCATTTAGCTGCCTCTCAATTTCGCGAATAGGCAGTGCGTTAGTCCCCAATTCATCCACTTCGGACAATTGTTCCAGAACTAAAGCAACATCTCCTACGATATTGGTCAAAGGCGCATCTAAGACACCCGCTAATCCACCCAATGCCTGAGCATGAACGGCTGGCAAGGGACTAGCCGTTCCCTGCTTTCCATTTGGCAATTGCTGTGCGTTGGAGATTGACGGCAACCCAAAGTTGCCTTCGTTAATCGCTTTGGCAATCGCCCGAGCAACATCTGGGAATCGCCAACCTGAATCCAAATTGATAGGTATGTGAGTCGGATTGGAAGCATCTCCAAGACCAATCACGAATTCAAAGGTTACACCGGTACTACCTGAAAATTCATTGTCCGATATTCCATGGATGGTGAACGTCTGACCATTCGTGTACGCACTTGCGTCCTGGGCGCTGATGACAAATTCTTGCAACGTCCTCGCATCAATCGAAATACGGTAGGCACCAGTCGAAGCTCCTGGGTTTCTACCTGCCATTGATAATGGATCGTAGTTTGTATTTCCAATGGAACTGACCGCCGCATAATAAACGCCAGGCTTGAGAGCAGTAAAATCCGCAATTGGATCACGCCCAATCCAGGTTCCGTTGGGGCCTTCGTTGCCGCTAACAATCACTGATTCATTCTGAAAGTTGTTGAACCGCTGAGGTGTACCACTGCTGTCAAATATTTGAAGAGCCGCTTGCAAACCGCTATCGCCCGTTTCAATATTGACGAATGCTCGCTCACCCAAACCTAACTTAAACTGATAGACGTCTACATCATTGGCGGTAAGCGTTGGAATATTGGAAATACGAAGACTATTCAAAGCGTTTAGCCTCGCTCCCGTCGCTGTAGCACCACGCAGACCGTCTTTGGGATCTGCACCCACCATAAGTGCTGATTTCAATTGAGCAACGGTCAATTCAGGGTGATTCCCTGCAAGCAATGCGGCAACACCGGCGACGTGAGGTGCAGCCATAGAGGTGCCTTGCTTGAAGTCGTAGCCACCTCCTGGGATAGTGCTTAGAATATTGACACCTGGTGCCGCTATGTCTACCGAAGTGGTACCAAAGTTGGAGAAGCCGGCTAGCCGATCATTGTGATCCGTCGCAGCGACAGTAATAATCCCGTCCAACGAATAAGAAGCGGGGTATTGAGGGACGCTGTCGTTGTTACGCGTGTCATTTCCTGCAGCTGCAACGAAGAGTATTCCAGCACCAATGCTGCGTGCAATCGCCTCCTCTTCGGCTTGAGATGACGATGGGCCACCATAGCTGTTATTACTAACTACGATGTTAACCCCATACCGAGTCTTCATCATGGTCATGTAGTCGATGGCTTCAATAACGGCGGAGGTAACGATGGTAGGCTCGGTGCTGCTAGGCCCGACCTTCAGCGCCATGATTTTGCTGTTCCACGAAACGCCGGTGACACCTAGGGCGTTATTACCACGGGCGGCAATCGTACCGGCCACGTGGGTGCCGTGACTGTTGACATCCATGGGATCAGCATCATCATCATGAAAATCCCAACCGAATATATCATCGATAAAACCATTACGATCATCGTCGATTCCATTGCCTGAAATCTCGCCCGGATTGGTCCATCGATTGGCCCGCAAGTCGGGGTGATTGTAGTCCACACCACTGTCGATCACTGCTACAACGGTATTTGCCGAGCCCGTGTGCAGATCCCAAGCTTGTTCGGCTCGAATATCAGCTTCAGGCGTTCCCCCAGTCTGCCCGGTGTTGTTCAGTCCCCATAGTTGTGAATAAGAGGGATCATTGGGCTGACGCTGCAGCGTTTTCAAGTAATCGGGCTCGGCATATTTTACTTGCGGCAAATTCTCCAACAATGAAATGACGCTTGCCACCGATCGCCCGTCTGGAATCTGCGCTACAACGGCGTTGATAGTCTTAAATCGTTTAACCAGATTCAGCCGCTCGCCTTGCAACAAAAGCTCTTGCTGTTGCTGCGTTAGATTATCGTTGAAGCCAACGATGACTCTTCCTGCCGTAAAAGGAGCTGATGCGTTTGTGGCTGGTGGAGCAACAGTTGTACCTCCACCGCCATTCGGAAGCGGAGGGGAGACCCCTGCGATAACTTGTCCGCCATCGCCAATAAAACCGACTTCACTGTAGACAAGAGGTTTGGCTGAAGTTCCTTGCCAAGTTTGGACCGCCGAGCCAATTGTATCATTTCCCGGTGTCCCCGGTACTTCATTTAACGGGGATTCGCCGTTGAAGGCTGCCCGGCCGTCTCGCCCGATAACCGTATTGTTCACAATCCTCGCATGCGGTTGCGGACTTGTACCCAGATCCAAGGTGCGAATATCGAATGGGTTCGCAAGTCCAACAGTATTTATAAATTCAACGTATGTAGCACCTTCCAAATACACTGCGGGCCGATTGAAGTACTCAGGGTAGAACAACCCGTCACTGGTTGGCGGTGCTCCGGGATCTGGCCCCAGCAGACTTTCAGCAATTGTGGGCCGAATGATCTGAGTCGTCCCGTTGGTTACTAGAATGCTACCAAGAATGGAATCCCGCAAGGCATGCATCGTTTCGAAGGCATTTGTAGCAAAGGGCTGCAGGCTTCCTCCAGTGGACCTTTGATAGTATGAACCACCTGTATCGCGATACCAGGCAATCGAACTATCTGGTAGATAACCGTTTCCTTCTTCTTGACCACTACCAAAAACTGGACTTCCATTGCCTCCCCCGGCCAAGTCTTCAAATTCGAATTTCAACCGTGTGCGATCCGAGTCGACAATCAGCACGTCGCGGTCATCCAGATAATACCCGAAATGAGAGGGAGGATCGGTACCATTCACAGTCGGACTATTATCAGTAGCAGGCATCCGACCTGTCTGTGGCGAGATCATCCAAATCGGATTTTCTCCCGAGATATTTACGCCGCCTAGCCGACCTTCTTCTAAAACGTTGTTTTGGATTACAACACCTGGAAGCAGGCCGCCCTGGGCACCGCTATTGGCTACGGGAAGATTGCGTATCGCCTGTGTACCCACTAGATTAGGCTTGGTCTGCATTATGCTCGCCATGAGCGGATCCAACTGATCGCGAGGATCAGGTAATCTAGCAGCCGGCTCACTCCATACACCGTAGTCGCGAGAATGGCGAATAAAGCTATTCTGAATGATTACTTGTCCCTGTTCGCGATTCACATTTCGATCACTGCGACCATGATGATAAGTGACCTCAATCGGGTCAGAGGTTGGTGCTGCTTGCAGAGTCGTGACGGTTGCATTACCAAACAGATTCAGTCGCTTGTCGACACCAGCGATTCCACTGGATATGCCATTGGTCGATGCCGCACGGACCTGGATTCGAGATTGCACGGCCGTGCCGTTAATTACGTTGCGTATCGTTCGGGCAACAACGAAATCAGTATCGCCGGTTGCGAACGGAACTGCGATATTGCCAGGTGCGACCAATCCGGACTGTGTGAATTCAAAGATAACGGAATTGATACCATCTGATATTGAGAATTTATCCCCTGCGCTGATTTTCGCTCCACTAGGTGTCGTAATACTAATCGTTGGAGCTAATCGATCATTGGTATCAAACGAACGAGTCAATGTTGGCGAATCAATTAACGGATCTATTGGTGACTGGAAAAAATTGTCGCCCAATCGAACTTCCAATTGATAGCTACCGGTAGTGATCGCTCCCGTCGGGACCGAGGGATTAACACCGAAAGTAGCGTTAGGTTCCCCTGCCAAAACGCGCGATCCATCGCGCAACAGAATGTGAGCGCCTGAAATGACCGAACTGCTGAGCAATAAGTCTCGAGAGCGGAATTCGACTCTAATTGGACCGGGCGCAGCGATTCCTGGAATCACTGGGGCCCAACGGCTGAGGTCAAGTGCTAAAGTTTGCGACTCACCACGGGATAGCAAGAAAGGAATGGGATTCCCGGCCTCCGCAGCTACTGTCGTCCCAATAAGCGTCTCTACGCCATCTTGATCGACTACATAAACGTCCAATTCTCCTAGTATGACCTGATACTGAAAGAGTATCGCCGGAGAATCGGTCAGCGCTGAGTAAGTTTCCAAATCGAATTCAATAGTGCTCATTACCGCGTCGGGGCCCTGCACAAGAAGTCCACCTGCAGGAATTAGCGTGTCTTCGTTGTTAACCGTTAGCTGCTCACCTCGCTCTGCAGACCCGATAACTACATTATTCAGACGAGCTGCCGCGCTATTGGTTTCAAAAATAAGGCGCAGATCGTTCCGACCGACAACACTCGACAAGGGCAGACTGAACGCCGTGTTGGTGCCAGACGGTAAAGGGAAAGCAGGACCGATAGGGATCGGCGGCTGAGAAGGATCAACCGGATTGGTTGCTCCAACAGTTACTGTAAAAGTCCCGGATGGGTTTTCGTAGTCCAGATAAAGAGTCGCCAGATCTGCGGCCGAATATACCCCCAGATCAAAACCCGCAGTCACAAGTGGAACTCCGGCAGTTAGTGTCTGTCCCTGCAAAAAATTCTGCACTATCGGCGGGTCTGCCGTGGAAACTCCAGCCTGAAATCCTTCATCGACAATCCGTCTTACGGATTGGATTGGCTTTCGGTCTTGCAAATTGAACACGCTTGGCAAAGGCACAACTGCCCGTGGCAACATGGCAACGGAGGTGACAGCAACCAGATAAGTTCCTTCCGCCAACGCAATCGGTCCAATAAATGGATCTCGTGTTCCGGCAGACCCGCGAGACAGATCCTGCATGTCCGTCCCCAATGAAGGTCGTGGCTGATCGTCTGCGATGTTACTACCCTCGCTCGAGTAGACCAACCGATACTGGGGATCACTCGTAGGGTTCTGGTTGAACGGATTTTCCGAATCCTCTTGCTGGAAAATGTGAATGGTAGTATCAGGTCGATTCAAACCATCTGCGTAGTCGATATCAAAAACTACTGGCGAGAACGCTTTGCCGACGCTACCAATCAGATCTTCCTGGCGGACGTCGAACATGTAAAAATCAACATCAGTGGATTGGTTCAGGCTTCCAGCTACACTAAAAGCTCCCTTGGCCGTGTTCATGATATTGCCGATGTACTGTGGTCTGTTGCCCAGTACTGCATCTCCAAAGCGAGTATTGCCCGGCAAGCCACTGGTTGTTGAACCCAAGCTGAAACCCACCCGACCATTGCCAAAGGCCACTCCGTTGTTGGCCCTTGCATTACCGGTGGTCCCTGCACTTTCATCTTCCATGGCCTCACCGATCAGCGGCGACTCACCTGGCATACCGCGCAGTCGCACGCCGTTCATGGCATAGCGAATGTCGGCAAAATTCACCGTGGAGCCGGCCCACTCCTGAGCAGCTCGTAAGCGCACCTGTACTTGATAGGCACCAGCACTCAGTCCACTACCTAACGATTCGATATCTTGACCACGACTGCGGAGCCGGAAATAGAATGTGCTCCGCACTCCTGAACTGCCTGGCAGCCGAACTCGCATGCCAGGATCTTTGATATTGGTCGTTCCATCTTCTTTGATCAGTCCAGCAGCGTTTCTGCGAAGCTGCGAGTTCTTGTCGTTAAGCGGGCTAACTCTGGTGGCAGATATCAAATCCGTACTTAGAATGGCTGCTTGCCCCTCAGATTCAAGGGTGCTGCTGGTACTTCGAGCTAGCAGGTTGCCTTGTGCATCAAGCAGTTCCAGTACCATATCCAAGTCATGACGAGTGTAATCCACGTCCAGCCAGACTTCACTACCGCCCACTCCGGTGAAGCTGTAAACATCTGCGTCTGCCGGTTCGCTTAGCACGCCTTCAACCACAAACCCCAGTCGCCGACTTTCTGTGCTGTCAGACGAGCTACCTGCAAGATCACCCAAGACTTGTGCTGTGCTGGGAATTGCGTTGGTTCCAGGCGCTGCTGCAAGAGGGCTTTCTGACTCCAGAACCAAAGCAACATTGCGATCATTGGAATATTGGTCAATCAAAACGCCTCGCCAATCTGCGGGCTGAGGAATCGAGCCGATTCCATCATTGTTAGTGTCTGTCTGCGGCGATCCGTTAGGCTGCTGACCAGCGCCAACGGTATCGTCTTTCAAACTCGTAAGAACTACAGGAAACCCCGGCTGGCCAACAATATGCAACGTACCACCCACTCGATCCGGTGCAGAAGTTAATTGCCCATTGGCTGTCAGTCCGGCACCTAAGTTGTTGTTGAAGTTTGACCCATATCCATCAAACTTCACAACTAACGATTCTGTAGGAGAACTTTGTAGACGTAGACCACCCGAGTGCTGAATGTTGCCTGTGAAAATGGGACCTCGCACCACATGGACGATATCGGTATCGTCCCAAACGCTACCCGTGGTCAACGTTCCGGCACGAATCTCCAATGCGTTTAATCCATTTTGAGACAAGCGGTTATTACGAACCAACGGCCCTCGATTGGCGATCAAGCTAGTATCACGGTCAGCCGGCCCCGTTTGCCTTCCATCATCACGCACAATGTCGCTTGTCATGCTATTGACATTAATGCGAATTGCGCTGCCATCATTGTCCGTCATCGTATTGCCAATGATTGTTGGCTGCGCCCCGCGCACAAAAATGGTCGCTGGTGAATTGGCCATGCGCCCTAACCGAGTGGCTGGTCCCTGGCCTCCCATCCCGTTGGCATTGTTACTAAATTCAGTGTTGGCAATGCGAGCATCTGCTTGATGCACTTCAATTGTATTGAAGGCTCGGAACGTGCCCTCCAACTTGGTTATGCCGCCGCCATAAGATATTCGCCCATGATCAAGACTCAATCTCGACGTGGGAGAGATGTAAACTCCGCCCCAGTCGCCTGCCGATGGCGAGGTCTGCGACGAGTTATTATTCGTGTCGAAGGTTCCACCAGCGCCGATGGTGTCGTCTAGGCGGCTCGTCAAGTAAATGGGGAGCCCATCCAAACCTTCAGCAATAATGTTGGCACCCATTTGGGCTTCGATACGGGCAGCCTCTATCTTCAGGACCATACCTGGGTCAACGACCAGCGATCCGCTCAAGCGAGGAGTTTTCACCGGATTGGCTTGCGTGTTGTCCAGAAAAGAGCCACCAACCGCTCCTGCAATAACTAAGTTCTCCGTCAGCACATGCACAATATCACGATCATTCATTCGAGCAGGTACGGTTAGTCGTTGGGGTAATCCATCTGCTGCTGTTGGAACACGAACAAATAGACCATTCACTGAATTATTCGTAAGTCGATTGCCATGAATTGTAGGCCCTACGCGATCGTAATCGCTGGTGAAAGCTCCGGCCAACTGAAACCTTGGTTCGTTGAATGTATTCTCTTCCAGTGAGTCCAGATCGGTGCTGATTGCAGCACTTGATGCGAACCTTACAAGGTTATTGATAATCGTTGGTCGATTTGCTAACACCTGTATTGGATCGATCACCTGTTGGATTGAACCGACATTTACAATGCCACCACCGTATCGAATATCTGCATAGTTGATATGACGCAAGAAGATGCCTTCATCTTCCAAGTCTTTTCGTCCACTGGCGCGATCCAAATCTCGACGCGTAAGAATCCCCCCCCAATCTCCCGGATTGGGCCTAGTGACCGGCGAATAGTTGTCTAAGCCAATACTTTCATCTAACCAGGATGTAAAGGAAACTTGTCCGCTGGCTAGCGAACCGGCCGTAGTACGAATCGCATTGCCTGATGCATCCAGCAGTACAGGTGCGCCTAGCACCTGCAACACGGCTCCATTGCGATCGATGTTTAAGTCACTACTACCGGCTTGAATAGCCGCTTGGCGCAGCTTGAATACAGCGCCCGCATCTACCATGGCGATCACTCCCTTGGGGATATCCATGGTCAGTCCATCTGACAAAGTGGTGCCCGCCAAAACACCACGTCCTATTTCGTACGCGAAATTATTCTCAATAGTCGATAGATTATTGTCGGTACCGCCATTTCCGACAATTCTGACGATATCACCAGGCAGTGCAGCCGCAAACGCATTGGCTACACTGGATGACGAAATATTATTAAATGGTCTGGCCAAACTTCCATCTGCGTTGGGCCCAGCCGCTTTGTCGACAAAAATAGTTCGCCCACCTACTGAGATCACACCTGACTGCTGAAGCTGCGAGTCAAGAGACAAAGTCCGCTCGCCTGATAGCGTTACTTGGCTGCCACTGACGCTAACTGTCACACCCAGTTCGCTTCGAGCGTTGACTGACGAGGCAAACGAACTTGCCAATCCAGAAGGTGTTAAAGCCGTGGTGTACGGAATGCGAATCCTACCGGCACCAATGTTGGTGTCGCTAGAGAATTCAAATACCCGCTGAGTACCGTTAGCTCCTATCAACGTGACGGTACGACCTTCCAGTGCAGAAACGCCGCCACTGGTGAAACTGAGCGTACGGTTGAGGGGTCTTGTTTGAAACCAAAAATCATAGGTGCCGCCGGGCGTGCCGTCCAAATTCCCGTCCAAACCTACTCCGATATCGCCTGAAAACTGGCCAGAGTTATCTTGCAATGTATCGCGGGGATCAACGTCCGCGCGGAAATTCAATCGCAATTCATAACGCCCCTGTGTCTTACCGCCAAATCCGCTGTCTTCAACCGAGCCGTTGTAATGATTGTTTCCGCTGGCACTAACACCGATATAATAGACACCTGAACCCAAAGTTTGCTTTAGCAAAGAATCTCGACTGAAATAGTCGTCATTTTGGGCGATCAGTTCAAATCGACCTCCCAACAGTCGCACTGGATTTTGTGTCAACAGATTGCCGCCCACACGAGTCGCGCCAATCCCTTGAATCACTCTACCACGTACCAGGCGGCTGGCTTCCGGGGAATTGGCAATTACATCTAGAATCTGCTGAGCTGTGCTTTCGGAACCTTGAGAGGCGTTGAGATCGATACTTATCGCATTATCTAGGACTTGCACTGTTGGCAATTGTCCAGGCCCCAATTCGCTTTGCGTAAATCGGACTTGAAATTCGTTGCCTTGAGCACCTGGTCTCAGAGACTCAAACTCGACAACTAAACCGCCCGAATTGAAGGTCGTGCGTCCCAAAGCATTATGCTGGCGGTACAACTGAAGAACGGTATTTAGTTCACTGCTATCGGCCAGTCGTTGAGCCTGAGTCTCGGCTACCAAACTGCCGACGCGATCAGCACCACCAAAGTCGACTTCAAACCGATAGAAGTCGATGTCGTTGCTATCGGGCCGATGAATGTGCTGAACATGTAGAATATCCTGATTGCCCGGAAAAACGGGTTCAAACCGCTGCTCGTTCGCATCCAAAGGAGCACCATTGGCATCAACTAATGTTTCAATCCCACCTAAGAACAGCGGATCAAATTTCATCAACTCACTAGTCGACAGATCCCCACCATTGGTCAAACCAAGGACCAATCCAACAGACGCCGCCATCACTCGTGTAAAATTCTGGCCATAAAGCTCTCCCCAAGGAGTAGTCGCTGAAAGTACGATCAACGAATTGTTAAATGTTGGATCGATTCGAACGGTGCCAGGTAGATCAAATAAGGGAAACTGTACACCCGACGGAAAGGTCTGCGTTCCTGTTTGAATCTGAGGCAAATTGACCACTTGCGTATTGGCCACTGAATTGATGCTCGAGAACGGTCCGACTGCAATCGTCAAACCTTGATCCACTGTTTCTACAAATTGCACACCCGCATACCGAGACCACAGTGACAGCACTTCACGTGCACGTTGCCGCTGATCGTTATCGATAGCGTTTGTTAGCGTACCCCCAGTCAAATCTTGAGCGTATCCAGTTCGAAAATTGTAGAAGATCGTCTTTACACCCGCAGTGGCATCCGCTCCAAAGCGCGCGTTGATATGATCTTCCAAGTTGTCGACAATGCCCTGCAAAAATTGTCGATGCCCGGCATCATCGCTGGCACCCGGCAAATCCAGTGGCAGCGGCTTTGGATCGATCGACGAGGACAAGATCAGACTGGTTTGAGACTGTGCCACTGACCCGATCACACCCAAGTTGTGTCCAGTGTCAAATGTCCCGCCCATGCCGACCAGTCGGACTGGCGAAAAGGATAGATTGGTTGCGCCAACCACGGACGCTGTATTACCTCCGACCTCATCGACACTTACCAAATTCATCACGGTTGCCGAAGCACGGAGCAACGTCACTAACTGCGCAGCAGTCAAGTCATTGCGGCCCAGGTCGATTTGTATCGTTCGACCATTGACATTGACCGCTGGATTCCCACTCAGGCTATTGGAGAACTGAACTTGAATGCCTCCAAGGTCTTCTCCAGCCTGACGCGCTGTGAATCTTAGACGCACTGCCCCATTCGTATTTAGGTCAGTAATCGCGGTGATGGCGGCTTCCTGTCGCGTGGGAGTGATGGGCGCAGTCTCACGCGTACCAATGCGCAATCGATAACTGCTTTGACCTGTCCCCACGCCTGCTAAGTCGTATAGATCACCAGCAAATGTTAAGGTCGCTGTGTTGGCCAGCGCGTTGTAAACCACTGACTGGGGGCGAAGATACACGTCGTCAGTGTTGCGCACCGTATCGCGAGTCATTATCAATTGATAGAAGTCAGGATTTTCCACAGAGCGACTGGAAGGATTTCCCTGACTATCGTTTTCGACCAACATCTTGTCTGAATCAAAGTAAACAACGACCTTGTCGCGTTGCTGCAACAATTGTGTGCCCACACGAACCACCGGCTGCGGAACAACGGCCGCCACTTGTGGACCTAGGTCTAGCCGAAAATCGATCGTGTCCTTCTGAGTTCCGGGCTGAGTGGGACGAAATAGCTGTCCTAAAGCCCCGTTTTCGCCTACATTTCTTAGTCCCACAATCCCTTGGCCAGGGCTATCAAATCCAAAGACTTCGATCCGATAAAGATCATCCTTCAGTGCCTCCGCAAATCGCAAAGTGACTTCATTCTCGTTGGGATTTTTACCAACCAATATTGCCCCTGGCGTGATCACCCTGTCATGGTTCTGATTGATTAGAATTGGCGAAAAACTGCTGGTCGCCGTTTGCCCTAGGAGAGCTGTGCCTTGACCACCTTTCAGTCTGGCAGAAAGAAGCCCCGTTAGTGCCGGAGTTGAATTGATTACGGCGACCAATTGATTAGCCGTTGTTACCGATCCGGCTGTGCTATTCAAAGTGACGTTCAATGCGTTTCCATTAACGGTTAGGTTCGGGGCTGAACCAACACCTAGTGAGGCCGAAGTGACGTTAACAGTCCACGTTTGACCAGCCACTAGGCCTGTGAGTTGGATCGAAGCACGGCCGTTGCTACCAAAATCGCTCTCAGCAGTTGCCACGCTAAAGCGACCGTCTCCTCCAGCGGCCGTCAGACGGATGCCCGCAAGCGTGCTGGGGTCAATTCGCTGCACATCGTCAAAACGAAAAACAAGCTCGTTCGGTGCTGTGTTTCGTACTGCACCCGATGTCAACAGCTCGCTGTTGTTGGGCTGGATACCGATAAGCTGCGGTGCAGTGGCTAGAAGCTGGCGGGCTTCCAGTTGCTCGGTCAACATGCGACGCATCTGACGCTTGCCTTCTTGCCTTTTTGAAGTGCGATCGACACGTTTTTTTGGATTGGCACCGCTCGCTTTGCGGTTGGAACGATTGCCACTGTTCGAAGACCTTGGATCGGTCATGAAACTGCCCCTAATTTGAGCTGATCAATAAATTGACTAGGATGTCGTAACAAGTCGCTGACGTACTCTCATCGCTCTTCGCTTCCCCAACAGATGGGGGGAAATGAAGTGGCCACAAGATACGGACTCAGCCAATATTCGCCTGAACATTTGGGGTAACTGCGCAGAATGAGCGGCCCTGAATGTTAAAACAGGTAGCATCGATTATAGTTACCCAAGTAAACGATGCAAATTCTGCGCACAAAGCAACCGGCTCTGCCGACCAGATTCCCACCCTTCATAACCCCTCGTCTATCAGGCGTTTCCCGATTCTGACAGGCCCATTTGGGTGATTTTCAGCAGAAGCGGAATACCCCGTGCCTGTTGGATGCGGCTTGCAGGCAGATAGTTCCGAATCTACCGGCTGTAGGAGAAGGTCTTAGATTTTCATTGGAACGACTTGTCCAATGGCTTGGCAAATGTCAGTCCAATGGCTGGACCTGGTAGGCTCTGGAGCGGAATAGAAAGTCGATCAGATTGCCTTCGTGGGGCTGAAGCCAGTTGAGTCGATTGGTGGGTATGGCACCAATATTCAGTCGGTCCACGTCGGTACTTTGAGTCAACTGATCGATCAAATTGGCATCCTTAGTCAATGTGGTGCATACCAGAGTCGATCCGATCTTGGCTACAAAATCTTTTTGGGGACACTGCACCACGCTAACAAACGGGAACATGTACTCCTTGCTGACAACACCCCGATCGACCTTGTCGGCTAGAACCACCATGGGCCTCAAATAGGCACATCGCTCCTTTTCGACCAGTCGCTGGCCAAAACCTGCCGTCAAATCGGTCACACCCGATTCAGCCAAGTCCTGCTGGATCAACCCCCACGTTCCGGTAGCCATCGCCGGATTGGTAAAAGCGGCCAAGCCGGCCTTTGGGTCCTGCGGTGGCAACACATCGACCGGTCCCAAGCGCTCGGCCAGTGCCTGGCCAATGGCCTGGGTGTGCCTGGAAGCCCAAATGCTAGAGCAGTTGATGCAACTGCGACCGCTGTTAGAAAAAACGCTTTCGACCATCAAGTCCAAGTACTTTTCCCACTGATCGACGACATCATCGCCAATCAGGATCTTCGAGAATCCAGGACCGTGCGGCTGGACGCGCGGATTGCCTTCATATTGTTTCACCGTCTCGGCACTGCCAAAAATCATAGAACGCGGACAACGCGCCAGCAAAGTTCCTCCAACATCGTGGCCACCCGGATACAGTCCAAACGCTTCGGGCGGTAGACCAGCCTGGATAAAGGCCGACACCATCCGGTAGGGAGTCCAGGGCTCTTGACTTCCAGGCTTCAGCAAAAGTCCAATCTGTAGGGCCACTGCGGGTAGCCACAGCGTGTGAACTCCCGGCGAGTTGTTCGGCAAGACGGCCCCGAGAACAGGCGACTGAACCTGATAGCTGACCGTCACATTACGGCCCTCTTCTCCATATCCTCGGCTGAAGATCTCTAGGTCCAGGCCTCGCGTCAAAGCATCCAGAATCTTGTCGATGTTGCTAAGTACAAAGGCGTTCTTTTTCATATTGGCCAAGCACATGTGCTCGGGCAAACCGGTACTGGCCGATTGCTGATGGACAAAATCTGCTACCGACTGAGCCTGATCCCCCATCGGTAACTGAGCGGTTTCAAATAGCTCAGCCGCCTTTTTGCAACGTTGGATCAATTCGGCAGTAGGTATCTGCCGCAGAACTTGCCGAGCCCGCTGGGCATGGCGAAAATCCATCTGCAGGATTCCGCCGCCCACCTGTGAAATCTTGGCGATCGCCTGACCACTATCAAAGTGGATCACCTCTTGTGTTTCCAACGAGTTATAGGGCTTGCCCCATCGGATTGCAGGTAGGTTTAGCACGTTAGTGGTTTTCGGGAAATGAGAAGTGGGAAGTGGGGCGTGAGTGTAATTTTTTGGCGGGTACTGAGTACTGTGTACTGTGTACTGTGTACTGTGTACTGTGTACTGAGTACTTTCGAACCGCCAATTGCGACTTGCGACTTACCAAGCATTACTGCTCAATAGACACCGACGGTGGTTTGAGCGGCAAAGACGTGGTAGGGTCGTACTCCGCTGACGGCATCCCATGGATAACTATCACACGGTGGTTCTCGCTCGCCTTCGTCTCGCTCTAAAAATCCTGGAACAAAAAACTCTTTGGTCAGTGTATACAGTTTTACTCGGCCCGTAGCACCATAAGGCACCACTTGGGTGTGATCGCCAAAGTCTACCACCTCAACGGCTGCACGTGGCTGCGGTGCATAATAAGAGATCTTGTAATCGTCGCTGGCCGAAATCGGTTTGCTACATGCCAGGCCCATCAAGGTGTTGCCATAAGTTGGTGTCATGTAGACGCCGCTCTCTTCCACAGGACCACCCAACAGTTCTTCGACGCAAAAGCGAGTCCACTGCGGTGTGAACTCGGTGCCACCTGAAAAAATACCGGTGATTCCCGCCTCTTGAATACTCGTTCCCTTGTCGGCCAGCCCATAGGCTAGCGATTCCAGTAGCTTGGGAGTTGTAAACATGCACTTGATATCGTGGCCCGCCGAAAGAATCGTAATGGCCTGTTCGATGCAGTGTTGCTTGTAGGCTTCCAAGTGATCCATCCAACCCTTTTTGATCAGCTTGACCACCCACCTTGGATCCAAGTCGATACAGAAGCAGATGCCGCCACGGAATTGACATAAGTGTTCAACCGCCAATCTCAGTCGACGCGGCCCCGAAGGTCCTAGCATCAACCAATTAGCTCCCTTGGGAAAATATTGATCAGGCAGCGTGCTACTGAACAGTTCGTAATCGATACGAAAATCGTCAATCACCACTCGGCTCTTGGGGATGCCTGTCGTCCCGCCCGTTTCGAAGACATAGGTCGGTCGCCCCTCCAACCCCTTGGGCACCCAGCGCCGGACCGGACCACCGCGCAGCCAATCGTCTTCAAACAACGGAAATTTCTTCAGATCATCAAAGCAGCGAATCTCTTTCAGCGGATCGAATTTCAATCCGGATTTCTTCTCTAACCAAAAAGGTGAGCCGGTGCTTTCATGGAAATGCCACTGAACCATCTGGACGGTGTGAGCATCAAGCTGCTGCTTGGCCGCCACGCTACGATCTGTTTGCTGTGAGTTCATCAACTTGTCATCCGAGTTACGGGTTTATTTCATGTTCAAAAGTTATAACCCAACCTACGCCCTTCGGCTACTGACCAGAAACATACTCTAGCTGAATGGAAATGTCAGGCAGAGACTTTTGAAGCGAGTCGACACCGCGCTGGGTCACTGCGGTTCGCGTAACTATCAACTTTTTCAGCTCGCTAAGGCCAGCCAGCTTAGCCATTCCCTGATCGGACACCGCCGTGGAACCTAAATGCAAGAACTGAAGGTCGCCCAGACTCTTCAGCCAGTCCAATCCTGCATCAGATACGGCGGTATTGTCCAAGTTGAGCCACTGTAGCTTCCCTAGTTGTGCGATGTGGGGCAAGCCTTGATCGGTGACAGAGGTGCGCCATAAATTGAGCCGTTTGAGTTTGGACTGGCGACCGATCTCGACCAGTGCCTGATCGTCCACTCCAGGGCATTCGCTTACATCCAATTCTTCCAGCGCGATCGTAGCCAAGTGGCCAAGGCCGATTGCACCGATCGCATTGCCGGCCAAACGCAATTTACGGACGGATACAAGCCGTGCAATTTCCTCCAGGGGACGGTCATCCAGGCCTGTCTTGGCAAGATTCAGTTCGTTTAATTGCTTACAACGCGTCAACGGCGTAATGCCGGCACCGGAAATTGCCAGCCCATCTAAAGACAGCGATTTGATATTTGGCAGGTCACCAATCGCATCTAATCCTTGATCGTTGACTCGACAACGTCCTGATGGCCCGCCTAGCTTTAATAAGCGAATGTTGTTCATGCCGCTGACTAAGCTCTGGAACTGGTCGTTATCAATATCGGCGTCGCGCAAGTCTAGATGTTCGACCGCTGTCAGTTGAGAAAGTTTCTGCCAACCCGCATCCGTAAGCACCGTTTGGCGAATGGTCAGTCGCTTAAGCCCTGGCAGTTGCAGTAACCAATCGATCTGAAGATCGTCGACTGCTTGGTCACCGCAATCGACAACATCCGGCAAAGAGGCATGCGAGGTGCTAGTTAGCTTTACCCCCAAAGACTGCAACTGAGCAATCGCTGCTTGCACATCGGCAGAAGTCGGATTGCTTGCTGCTTCGCTTTGGGTTGATTGCTCTGGCACTCCAACGGCAAGATCGTTGCCCGAACCGCCCGGCGGGGCCGACTTCTGGCATCCAATCACTGCCAGCAGTAGTCCCAGAGTAATTCTTTGCATCGCGATAGGCCGAATCGTTCTCATGCGTCAATCGCTCAAGCCTTCACACCTACCTGTTGGCGGCGGCCAATTCACGATTGGTCAGCCACAACAAAATGGGTGATGCAATGTAAATGGAACTGTAAGTACCAATTCCGATACCGACCAAAAGAGCGAAGGAAAACGCGTGAATGCCATCTCCACCAAACGCATACAGCAAGAATACTGTCAACAACGTGGTACCGCTGGTGAGCAAAGTCCGGCTGAGCGTTTGATTGATGCTCTGATTGATCATTTCGGGGGTCAGTCGCGGGCTTCGACCACGAATCTCACGAATTCGATCAAAAACAACAATCGTATCGTTGAGCGAGTAGCCAATGATCGTCAAGAATGCAGCGATCTCGGTCAAACCAATTTTGAAGTCCTCAATCAACAGGAATCCCAAGGGCTTGGCCAACCAGTGGCACAGCGCCAATGCACCAATCGTGATCAATACGTCGTGAACCAGAGCCACTACGGCAGCTAGTCCATAAGAGATCCGCTGGAACCTGAACCAGATGTAGCCCACGATAAACAACAAGCTAACCAGCATCGCGGCCAGAGCGCGTTGCTGCATCTCACCGGCCACTCGTCCGCCAATCTGGCTAAGTGACAACCACAGTGGCGTGCTGCCGATAGTGCTTGCAACTTGATCCATCACACGCTGTCCTTCGGACTCATCCAACGGCAGTTGAATTTCCCAACTGGAATAAGCTTCACTAGAATCTTCTCGCCAATTTTCTGGTTTCGGATCAGGATTCAGAATGACCAGAGACGAATTGAGTAGCACACTGGCGGCTTGTGCGGCGGCTATCAGGTCCTCTTTGATTTTTGCAGAATTGCGGCGAGCGAGATTGCGAGAATTGCCTGCTGCATCCTTTTCCTCAAGACCTGATAACTCCAGCCGAAACTTACTCATGACCTGAGTCGGCTCGGCAACGGCTAAATTCTCGTTGGGCTGGCCAGTGATTTCGGCTTGAGCACCAGCGGATGCGGCAGCGGCTGGTTCGGTTACACCTGGAGCGTTTTCGGTCGCCGCCGCAGATTCAGTTGTTGGCTGCTCGGAGGCCGGTTGCTGGGCAGGAGCTTGAGCATCGGCAGCGGGTTGGTCCGCAGCGGGCGTCTCCTCATCTGAAGCTCTCATGCTAACCAAGCGGGTTTTGGCCTTACGACCTTCCCATTGGCTATTACCACTTGCATTAAGGCTAGTAACCTTTGCCTTGTAGGTCACCAAGTTAGTTAGCTTCTCTTTGGCCAGCCCGGCCGTCAAACGTTCTGCTAAATCATTTTCGTCGGCTAGAGAAGTCACCAGCGTATAGACCTTATCCGTGTTCTCAGGACTTGTTTCTACACGAACCAGTGTCGACTCCAGCGGCTTTCCTTCTCCATCCACCAGAATCTCCCGAGTGATTCTTCGAAGATCGTCAATGGCCACAGGCTGTTCCAACTGAATCGTCACGGTCGTGCCGCCAGTAAAATCGATATTGAGTATGCTAGAGCCACGGAAGGCTGCGGCGACCAGTCCAACAACGATCAAAATCAATGAAGCTACCGTACATTGAATCTTGACGGACATAAAGTCGATGTCGCGCTGACCAAAGAAGATACGCTTCAAAAAGCCAACACCGTCGAACATCTTCAAACTGACCATTTTTAGCTTCTCGGCCACTTCGAAAATGATTCGCGAACAGAAAATAGCGGTGAACATACTGACCACGATACCGATGATCAACGTCACAGCAAAACCTCGCACCTGTTCGGTACCGATCCAGTAAAGCACGGCAGCGGCAATCAAAGTTGTCAGGTTCGCGTCTACAATCGTGGTCAACGCACGGTCAAATCCGTTGCGAATTGATAATCGAGCGGCAGAGCCTTTAGCGATCTCCTCGCGAATGCGCTCGTAAATCAATACATTTGCATCCACCGACATACCCACCGTCAGCACCAGACCCGCCAGCCCGGGCAAGCTAAGCGGTTGACGAATAAAAATCATGATGCCAAAAATCAGCAAACCGTTGAGCAGCAAGGCAATTGAAGCGACCACCCCAGAAAATTGATAATAGACCAACATGAACGCCAGGATGGCTATGACAGACCAAATTGCTGTCGTAGTACCCTTGCGAATAGTAATTTCGCCCAAACCAGCACCCACTCGATTCTGGCTGGCTGGCTGCTTTTCCAAAGTGGCTGGCAATCGGCCTGACCGCAGAATGGTCACCAAGAAATCGACTTCTGCCTTGGTAAATCGGCCTTCAATCACACCTGCATCACCGATCGGAGAATTGACATTGGGAGCCGACAATACTCGCTTATCCATGATGATAGCCATGCGGCGCTTGAAAGCTCCGTCAGGCATAATCGACGTGGTCAGCTCCAGCATTTTTCCAGCACCTTGGCTGTTAAAGCGGAAGCCTACGATTGGCTCGCCCATCTTGCTAAATTCAGTCTGAGCGCTGGCCAAGTCATCACCATAAAGCTCTGCGTAGGGACGCCCAAGAAACTCAAGCGCCATCAAGATATCGATATTCTTGATACCCTGGGAATCCAGCCAGTTTTCTACTTCCAGGGGCTTTCCAGCCAGTTGAGGCAGGTTGATCAATTGCCCGGTATCCGAATTACGAATGATGTCACCAGAAACATCGGTCAGTAGCGACCTGACGCCCTGTTTGGATTTATTTTCGTCCTCGCGCCCTACGGTGAACCAACGCGCCACCGGCTTGCCTTCCGCGTTGATGACATCCAAGCGGCGTTCCGCTTCTTGAGCAGCGGCAAGTCGAATAATATCTTCGTGATCTCGAGTGTTGGCCACTACGCGGAATTCAAGCTGTCCTGCAGTGGTGATACTGGACTTGATCCGCTCCAGTTCGAATTCATCAGTCGACGGCAAAGTGATTTCGATCTGATTGCTGCCGCGTGGACGAATCGTTATTTCTTTGGTACCCGATGGATCGATACGCCCGCTCAGGGCCGACGCCAAAGCGGCAGCGTCGATCTCTTCGCCACCTGGCGTTTCGACGATGTTGTAAACCAGGGTGGTACCGCCCTTCATGTCGGGACCTAGTAGCAATTGCCCATTGATAACAAAAAGTGCTGCCGCAACGGTAGCTGCCAGCGCTGTACCCATCCGAGTGGCAACCGACGGCAATCGAATGGCATTGCTAATCAGCCTGGAAACTACAAATGGCAGCACAAAAATAGCCAACACGTACAGGAGACCATAGAATACTGGCTGCCATTCAGCCCACCACTTGGCCGCACCAGTCAATTCGGTGGTCTGGCTAGCACTCATATCAGCCTGAGCTATCAATAGTTGAAAAAAATTACCGTGCATTGCAAGTCCTTACGGAACAGTTTGTATTAGTGAACCAGCATGTCGACCCTTCGACATCTATCTAAATCTCAAAGTATCCAATTCTCTTTGTGTTTTAACTCAATCGCCTCGATCCCAAAAACATAGATCTCTAAGCGCCATCACTACCGTGCTCGGTCAGAACCTTGGCGATCGATTCGCGGTTGATCGTAATTCGTGCGCCCGAATTTTCGTCGATTCGCAGGACGACTGTGGAGTCGCCTGAATTGGCTTGCACTACGACGCCATGAATACCGCCACTGGTGACGACCCGATCATTCTTCTTCAAGTTAGCCAACATCTGTTGAAGCTTTTTCATCTCGGTGCGCTGTGGGCGAACAACCAGAAGCATAAATAGCATTACGCTGAACAAAACCAAATTCAATGGATTGCTCAAGAATTGCGTCACAAATCCGCCAGCCCCGGTGTTATCTGCTGTCGGAGCGGTCCCCGTAGCTTCTGGGGTTTGAGCCAACAGCACGAGCGCGGATATTGCTAGTTGATGAAAACTGAGCATCAGTTCTTGGTCCAGCCTTGATTGGAACCTTCAAAAACCACCCTAACGGCAGGTCAGGTAGGCACGAAGTTGAACTGAAAATAATACGTTTTCAGGCGAAAACCCACAAGTCGTCTTCTATCGGCCCGCAGGATGTTGATTGGGAACCGGCTGATAGTGAAATATTACTTCCTTTGCGACATGGTGAGTGGGAAGTGATCTTAGCCTACGGACTGATCGAATACTTGGTTGACACTAGTCCTTAGGCATCGGGTAGGGGTCTGCGAAAGCCCCCAAGCCTCCCAGGCCACCATCGACCTCCAGGTCCGTCGCCGTCACAAAGGAAGCCGCTGAACTGGAAAGCCAAAGGACGGCCTGCGCGATTTCATCGGGCCGACCAATTCTGCCTATCGGATGTCGATTGGCTAGAGCCGCATGACCACCCTGAGCCTGAAGGCTGGCCCGAACCAGCGGAGTGTCGATAGCTCCTGGTGATACGGAAACCACGCGAATGCCGTGTCGTGCGTACTCGATGGCCCACTGCTTGGTCTGCATCAAATTGGCTGCCTTGATGGGCCCGTAGCAGGGAACCTGCCTGGCGGTGCGATGCCCCTGCCCACTGGACATATTGACGATCACTCCGCTTCCTTGCAGCAACATCTGCTTGACCGCATGCTTGGCCAAAAAAGTGTAGCCGCTCAAATTGACAGCGATCATCTGTTGCCATGCGGATTGTTCCAATTGATCCAGGGGGACGTAGGAGTTGGGTGGCTGAATGGCAGCATTATTGACCAGCACATCGACGCCCGCCCAGCGCTGGACTACCTGGGAGATCGCGGAAGCACACTGTTGTTCGGACGAAGTATCACATTGCAACCAATGATATCTGTCCGATTGAATCGATTCGGCTGGCTCTCGAACATCCAGACAGGCCACATAGCCCCCCGAATCAAAAAAAGCTTTACAGATCGCAGCTCCGATTCCCTGCGAACCTCCGCTGACGACGACCACACGGCCTTGATTGTCGAATTTCACGCTGCCTACGGGCCGCTGAAAGTTGGCTCCGTTGTAAGACTTCATCAGATTATCTCCTAATTCTTCGGCGGTGCCCCTCGAATTGTGCTAAGTGATTGTGGTACATTTAGAAATTTGTCGTCAAGCTGCTCACGAATTGAAAAGCCAAACTGGCCAAGCGTCGATTAGAACTAAAACTCTGCTTGATCAGTAGGGTGGATACGGCTTAGGCGATCGGCAATTAAAGGGTTGCCAGTAGCTACCGTCGTTCGGCTTAGTAAGATTTTTAACAAATTGAGAGTTATAGAATTCATCAGCTAGGAACCATTCCCTTGGACGCAATTCGTATCGGAACTCGTGGAAGCAAATTAGCGCTATGGCAAGCCGAATGGGTTGCCGGCCAGTTAGCCCAGCGAGGCATTTCGACTGAGCTGATCATTATTTCAACTTCCGGCGACACTTCGACCGCACCGCTTAGCCAGGTGGGCGGCCAAGGGCTATTCACCAAGGAGATTCAGCGAGAACTGATCGACGGACGAGTGGACGTTGCTGTGCATTCCTTGAAAGATTTGCCGACACAACCCATAGATCAATTAACGCTTGCGGCCGTGCCGATTCGCGAGACCACAGCCGATTGTCTGATCAGCGGCTCGGGAGCAAAGTTCCAGCAGTTGCCGTCGGGAGCACGCATCGGTACAGGCAGCTTGCGACGGGCTGCTCAATTGCGAGCCTGGCGATCGGATATCCAAGTGGTTTCCATTCGTGGAAACGTCGATTCGCGACTTCGCAAGCTGGACGAAGGTCAATACGATGCCATCATCCTGGCTGCTGCCGGACTGACGCGACTAAAACTGACCGGTCGTATAAGCCAAGTGCTGCCAGAGCAATACATATTGCCAGCAATCGGTCAGGGAGCTTTGGGGCTAGAATGCAGACGCGATGATCAGGCTACTCTTAGTCGATTGCAATTGCTGGACGACTCGGCCTCCCATACTTCCGTATTGGCTGAACGCGAATTCTTGCGCACGCTCCTGGCGGGCTGCTTGGCACCCGTGGCTGGTCATGCCGTCTGCCATCAAAATCAGCTTAGGCTGCAGGGAAAAGTCCTATCCGCAGATGGGACCAGGAGCCTAGAGGGACAGATTTCGGGCGAACAGTGCGATGCTACCAATTTGGGATACCAATTGGCCCAACAGCTTCTGGCCCAAGGTGCTCGGGAACTGATCGAATCGGCCCGAGAAAACAACGAACAATAGCCGTCTTCCATTCGATTGTTAGGAACACACATGTTAATCGCTCCTCAACCAAGCCCGTACGACTTGCAGTTTTCTGTCTTGGGATTTCCAGTGCGAGTCAGTTGGACTTTTTGGCTGATGGGCGCCGTACTGGGTTGGGGATGGAGCCAAGGCATGGACGCGTTTGCCATCCACCAAAGCATCGATACTCCAGGCGCGGGCGTCATGCTGTTGATTTGGATCTTCTGCGTTTTTCTAAGCATCCTGGTACACGAATTGGGGCACGCACTGGCTTGGAGACGTTACGGCCAAAATGCACACATCGTGCTGTATCATTTCGGTGGATTGGCTATCAACGATTCGATGTCCAGTTGGGATGGTGCTAGACGGCATCGCACTTCGGCCGTCGAAGATTTGGTCGTATCGGCTGCAGGCCCTCTAGCTCAGTTGGCTTTGGCGCTAGTCGTTTGGACTGTGGGTCTGGCCATTCAAATGCCGATGGATTTGACACGGTGGATCAACTCATTGGGAGCAGATCTTCCTTATGGCACCGCAGATACGATCGCCCTGTATGGCTTGTTCGATGCTCTACTGTGGACCAGTACCGCTTGGGCCATTTTGAATCTAGCACCGATCTTTCCTTTGGATGGAGGGCAGATCCTGATGAGCTTATTGACAATGTCCAACGTCGATCAACCGCGTCGCACGGCACATCTTGTGTCAGCGGTTCTGGGTGGGTTGCTAGGTTTCTTCTTGATGACTTCCGGACAGTCGATGGCAGGTCTCATGTTCGTGATGTTGGCGGTCAACAATTGGCAGCAAATGCAGGATGGTCGTGGCATCTATTGATTGCGAAATTGAGTCGCTTAAAGTTTTCAAACAACTGGCTTTCGCTTTCAAAGATTCTTGTTGTGGAAAAAATGTCAGAAAAATATTTAAATCGTATTGAAAACATATTGCATTAGCCGAAACATTCTGTACAAATAGAACTCAAGGACGTAGGTAATTGTTGTTTACTGTCAATCACAACTGTGGTGGCCACTACGGGATTGATGGCAAGCAGCGGTTTCTTGAGTTTTGGAGTGAGGGGCGACGTCAGCGTGTGGCTGTTGTCGTTAATGGTTCTCTTACTCCTGGTTTTCCGTTAGCGGAGGAAGTAAACGTGGCTAAGAAGAAAGCAGCAGCTAAGAAGGCAGCAGCACCTAAGAAGGCAGCAAAGAAGGCAGCTCCTAAGAAGAAGGCTGCCAAGAAGAAGTAGTTCTTTTTGACGCACCGAATACGCTGTCCTATTGATAGCGATCCAAACCGCACTCGACCCGAAGGCCGAGTGCGGTTTTTTATTTCTACGCCCTAGCTTCCGCTTGCAAGCATCACGGCGCAAGACCTCCGGTCTAAACATCTATTTGAACGGATGCTTAAGGATTTCGGGAGTGCGACATAACCTCATTACCAGATCGTCATGACTAACATGAAATCTGTTACATGTTAGACAACAGTTTCAATAGATCAGCCCCCTATCAGAACTGTTTCTTGGGGTGCGACTATGCGACGTAAGATCTTTCCTGAAAGCAACTTACGGCAATGACCCTAGTGGTCGCCTTACCTAATTCGACATGACAAGATTTCACTAGCCATCATTTCGAAACATCTAACTTTGGAACCTTTCTAAAGTCAGATATTGGATCAATTGTAAACGACCTGAGCTTAGAAAATGAGACCAGAAACCAGTCCGCCAAAGGCGCCAACTTCTATCTGAAGTTTAACAGTTTTTTGCCCGTCGCCCCCCTGAAGCGTGACCTCATAATCCAGCCGATTTCCAGCTTGATCAGACTCTGTTTTCTGGATCCGAATATCTTTCAGCTTCCCACATTCCTGATTAAATTCATCTCGATATGCTGCCAAAGTATTTTGCATCGCTTCGGAAGCGATCAGCGGCAGCAAGTACTTGCTGTTGTCAGTCCCACCGGCAAACCAACTGCTGACAAACTTCCGAATCATCTTTTCGATGTTGGATGTATCCTTTAGCAGACTGGTAAACTGTGACATCTGTGGGTGCGAAATGGTAAAACGATCCAAGTAGCCACCACTGAACCACAATTCCATAGGGAACCGCTGGTTGCTTTCCGATGGAAAGATTGCATTGCATCGGTAGCTCTGCAATCCTGACTGGTATTCAACCGACCGCGACAATTCGTCGAGCGTCTTCAGGCCACCGCTCAATTGTTTAAGCTGTGCCAGGTAGGCTTCTAGTGCGGTTCGATCTACCGCCTTGCGACGCTCGGGTTGAATCAACGACAGCAGTTGATCTTGGTCGAATGACTGGAACGCTCGCAAGGCCGCCATGGCACCTTCGTCCTTGGTTTCAGTTAGAGCAATGGAACTGACAGGAAAATCGGTGATGAAGTCGTTGGAGAAATCAAAGATCTTTTGGGCATCTCCACTGCCTGGAGTCGTTGGCCAAGCCAGTTGGCAGTTCAGAGGCAGCTTTTCTCGGTTATTTAGTTCAGCCATCAGATAAACGTTCACCATCAACGGTCGAGGGCTACTGGCCTGATCGTTCAAGCGAACGTGCTCTACGACTATCTGTTTGAGCGGCGACTGCTTCCGGTCGGGCGACTCCAACTGCTTTTTCAGTTCGGTCAGCGGAAACTGAGTTTGAAACTCAGCGTCCAACATAGCGTGAGCCCCTTGGGCATCTTCCTTGAGCAATTTGGTCCAGAATTCTTTGGCCACTTCGCCAAGTGCCGAGTCAAAATCAAACAACCCCAGCGTGGATTGAGCTGTAGCGGGACCGTAAATGGATAGCCCAATCAGGCGGTCTTCGCCCAGAAAGTGTAGTTCGACAAAATAATCTGAAGAACCAAAGCGGACCGGTCCGCTGGCTTGCACTGCTCCGCCAAAATCTTGAGCCGTCCAGCGTTCAAAATCAACTTCCGGCGGCGTGTCAGGCATCTGGCTAGCCAGTCGATCCAGCAGTTCTTGCACTTCTGCCTTTCGCGCGACCGCTTGTAACGAGTCGGGATAGCTATCAACAAGCTGACTGGCTTGCATTCCCTCAACGATCTGCTGCAAGATGGTCTGAGTCTTTTGAGCAAATTGAGGGTGCGCGCTGTTAAATGTTTGAAATATATTGACCGCGCCCAAATGGCCACGCCCAACCTGAACACGTGAGCTGGGAATGCTGAATACGACACGGCTAATGCACTTGGCACCCGAATCAAGCTGAAGGACCGAGTCCACGTTCAACAGGGCAACACGCTGATTGAAGTTGTAGGCCATCAACTCGGTTTGCTTTGGCTGCAAATCAACAATTTTCTTGCCATAGCGACTGTGCAGATTCTGGCTCAACTGCTGCAACTGTTCGACGGTTACCTGTTGCTGAAAAATGGATGAGTACAACTGATGGGCCTGTTGGGCATTCCCGTCAAACAGGTTTCGCGTGATTTGCTCAGCCAGCGCCTGATACGGAGCCGTCTCCAGCGGCTCGCTCAGATGGTTATCAGGCAGTAGAGGGCAATTGAGTTGAACGTTGGAGATCATTCCATCGGAAAGGGTCAGCTTCAAACCGCAGCGACCTGACTGACCGCGAACGACTCCGCCCAGCACTCGATTGTCTGATTCATCTTGCCATCCCATCCACCCGTCCGTGGCGGATTGGCCTGCTTCGACCTGACCAATCAGCTTGGGCAGTTCGCGAACAAAAACATCCAAACATGGATAGTCCACGGCGGCAGTTAACGCGTTAGACACCAAAGACTTGGTAGTTGTCGGTTCGACAAAAGCAGCTATCAACGAGCCAACTAGCTTGGTTTCGCTTTCGCTCAGTTTGATATCTTGAGGTTGGAATGGGGCTCTGCCAACCTTACCGCCCCGCAACTGAACGGCTCCAGGCTCCTTGAGCTGCTCTTGCTGGACAATCTTCTGGCCGGTGCGAAGGCTGACATCCAGAGGGCTGCTGGCTGATCGAACAAATACCTCGATTCCGTCAAAACCAGGCTCCAGGGGCTCTTCGATCTCTCCTCCCATCAGGGCAACCATCGTGGTCATGGCTTTGGCGAGCTGCCTGGCCTTGTAATATCTCATGGTAACCTCGCAGACCTCAAGTTCAGGTCCTTGGATCACTAGGCTATTGCGATCAACAGCTTTCTGTGCAACGGCCACGGGCATCGACGTAATGACAAGCAGAGGCAAAAACAGATGAATTGGAAGCGGGCGTAATGGAAGGAGCATGTCTGCAATCCGGCTTGAAGAAAAGTAGCGAGTGTTTCAAATGTACAGAATTGATCATCATGACGTCGGTTGGCCCAGCATTCAACGCCATTTGAAATCAAATCGCAATCACAGCGGCAAAACTCATCCTAGAATTAACGGAGAAATACGATGGAACTGCGACAACTTGGGAAATCTACATTACGCTTAACCACGGTCGGGTTTGGTTCCTGGGCTATCGGTGGCGGTGATTGGTCCTTTGGATGGGGTGACCAGAATGAAGACGACGCCATTCAGGCCATTTTGGCTGCGGTCCGTGGGGGCATCAATTGGATCGATACGGCGCCGGTGTACGGAGGCGGCATTTCAGAACAGATTGTCGGGAAAGCGATCAGTCAGTTGCCAGTCAGTCAGCGGCCTCTGATCGCTACCAAGTGCGGTCGCGTGATGCGCAGTGATCGCAGTATCGAAAAAATGCTCAAACGCGACAGCATTCTGGCCGAATGTGATGCCAGCCTCAAGCGGCTGGGTGTGGACTGCATCGATCTGTATCAAATGCACTGGCCAGAGCCGGATTCGGACATCGAACAGGGGTGGAGCACCTTGGTTGAGCTGAAGCAGCTTGGCAAAGTGCGCGAAATTGGCGTTTCGAATCACAATGTTCAGCAACTCCAACGGCTACAAGCCATACACCCCGTCTGCTCGTTGCAGCCACCCTACAGCCTGCTTAACCGCAATATCGAAAACGAGATTCTTCCCTACTGTCTGCAACAACAGATTGGCGTCATCGCCTACAGCCCACTGGCCAAGGGCTTGCTGACCGGGAAATTCACTATCGAACGCGCTCGGCAACTGAGCACCAAAGATCACCGCTCACGAGACCCCCAATTTCAGTCGCCGACGCTGGATGCCCACTTGGGGCTGGTCGACTGCCTGCGCAACTTGGCCGACAAACACGGAAAGTCGCTGCTGGAACTGGCTGTTGCCTGGGTCCTACGTCGTTCAGAAGTAACGTCCGCCATCGTCGGTGCTCGAAATCCAGGTCAAGTCGCCGAGATCCTGCGCGCGGGACAATGGCAATTGCCCACCGACGACGCGGAAACCATCCAGCAGCTTCTCTCTGGCCACCAACAGGCGCTGCGCAGTGCCGCTCAATTCTTGGGTCAGTGACTCGTGCTCGTAATCGTACTCGGAAGATGTAGCGTATGCCGTTTCCGGTTTTGACTGCTGCAAAAAAGTCAGGGCCAAGGATCCCTAATGGATCCTTGGCCCTGGTGAAGTGCCCCCCAGCACTCGTTCACAGCGCAAGCTGTTCGTGATGAATTCGTTTAGTGGATTGAAAAGGCGATTGTTTAGAATGGTTCGACTGGCGTTAGCTTGTCTGGCAGCTTATCCTGCAATGCCTTTCAGTTGCGTACCTGCCAGCGGATAGAACCGTTTCCTAATGAATCGGATTGATTCGGAGGGTACCCAGTCGCTTCCTGGCTTGTGACGCGAGACGGTTGACCACTACTTCGGACGGGCTGGCGACTTGCCGTTCTAATTGGCTGAGTCGGTTGTACCAGGCTGGCAGATCGCTGATTGGTCGATGGTCGGAACTGGGCGGTCGGCGGCTGAGGTGTTTCCGGAGACGCCTCGGGGGCTACCTCTTGGCTATCGCCATTTGATTCTGGCACAGGTTCTGCAGGCACTTCTTCGGGCTGCTTGGCTGGTTGGCTCTTGGAAGGGTTGCTCGGTGTCATGGTGATTCCAGCATCCGATAGGTTGCCTTCGGCCACGCCACCCTGCTCCACCGGCCCATTGCTTACGACGGCTGGTCGAGTATATCCGTAGTCGAAATAGTGGCCGCCAGCACGCTCACGTGATCGTTGTTCCGCGTCCCAGTAAGCCTTTTCGACCCAAGCTCCTTCGCCCAAAGTGACGTTGTTCAGATCGAACAATGATCCCTTCAGATAGTGGATATTCACGATCGCCTTGTTGTATTCGACGATGGATTGGAAGTACTGCAACTGGGCTCGGGCCTTGATTTCTTCTGCTCGCAGCAGGAAGTCCAAAATCTGGCTCATGTCACCCGAATCGTTTGCAATCTGTTCGTGATAGATGTCGATTTCGCTTTGATTTTCGCGCAGTTGATCAAAGAAATTCATCATCGAAGTATGAGTCGATGCGACGGTCACCCAAGCGGTTTCCAACTGGTGAACCAGCATCAACTCCTTGGTGCGCAGTTCCTCATGTGATTTCTTGAGTTGCATTTGGGAGGCCAGAACATTGATCTTTTCACGTCGACTTCCTAGAGGTGCCGGAGTGAACTCGATGCGAGCGCTGACTTCCTGAAAGTCCCCATTGGTCAGCTCTTCAAAGGCTCGAGAACCTGGATCTGGAAAGCGAATTCCGTTGCGGTCGGCTCCGATCAATTCATCGCCAACTCCCAACCAGCGATAGGCACCAACCAGGTCCAATTGAGGAAGTATCTGGTTCTTGGCAGACATCACTTCCAATTCTCGTTGCTTGATGGACCACTTTTGAGTTCTCAATTCAGTATTGCGTACCAAGCCTTCCGCCTTGACTTCTTCCCAATCAAAGGCGATGCGGGCCAGAGTAGGTTCTTCGCTAGGACGAATAAATGGTCCGTCGGTGGGAGCCAGGCCCATCTTTTCTCGTAGGACTCGTTCGCGTCCCACCAGTCCTAGCGGATCGTTGCCAGGCACAGGGGAACCGTTGATGGCGATATTCAGTGCAGCTTGAAACTGCGCGACGCGACCGGCGGCTTGAGCCACTGCGGCTGGAGTTGTATCGCTGATGGCAGCCCGCTCTTTGGCCACTCGCCACAGATCCAAAGCACTGTCGCGGGCCGTTCTAGCCGCTTCCACCGCTCGGTACCCCATATACAAATCCCAGTATGCGTGTTCGACGTCTCGCATTAGATTTCGAATCGTAGCTTCGAACTGATGTAGGGCAATGTCTTCGTTAATGCGAGCCAGTACTACAGGAATTCGATTGACCAGCGTACCGCGCCCGCGCATCAACGGTTGATTCAACTGCAACTCCAACGCTGCGGTGTAGTCACTTGGCACGGATCGACCAAAGTTTGGCGAAGCCGGACTATTTCCTGAGGCTGGAATATTATTACGGGAGTAGACAGTCGTCATTCTCGCAGTAGCTACAGTGCCAGTCGCCATTCGCTTGGAAAGCGCAGCTTGGAAATTCGAGTCTGTTGCGCGGAAAAATTGCGGATTGAATACGTTGCCTTGTCCAACGTTTCGCGGACGGTCGGTAGTGTTGTAGCCCAAGACCGTGGAGAACTGAGTATCGAACTCACTCAGCGCGTGTTCGACGCCGCCAACCTGATTGGCGCGAACCGAGCCCCGTGGGGCGACACGGGTTCCTTGGCTGTCGACGACTAGTGGCTGAGTGTTACCCACGTTGGCAATTAGAGCCGGATCGTAAACGCTGGGCAATTGACCTGGCTGAGCGCTCAGCAGGGCTCCGGCCACACTGCCGCTCTGTAAATTGATCCCGGATACGGCGCGGATCATCTTGGTGTTTTGGAGCGCAATTGAGGTGCAGTCCTCCAGAGTCCAGTCATGGAACTCGGTGGGCATGCGGTCATGCGCATAGGGTTCCAGAGACTGCGTCGCTTCCGGTAGACTCTCCACCTGCACATCGGCATACTCGATGCTCATCGCCTGATCCATGTAATTGGCCAGGGATGGATTGTTCCGAGTGTAAAACGGCTGAATGGGATGACAGCCCGTCAGTAGCAACAGACCGATCTGTAAGCAGGCTACCCAGCGAATTGTTTGGCGACTCATCACAGCAAGGTTCCTAGCAAGTCTGTCGCTAGCCTGGCGACAAGCCAACTACCTACGAGGTAGCCTGGCCTAGCGCCCGCTCTTTTGCGACCGAATCTTGTTTTTCGAACCCCCCTGTCAAACCCGCCTCAAGCCAAGATTCACTCGGCCCAGTGGGTGTGACAAAACAGTTATCGTCGATGCAAGCGCAAAACTTTTGCCGACCGTTACAATTTGCCAAAATTCGGCAGCATAATGCAGTTTTGCCAGCAAATGATTGAGCACATAGCCGCGAATATTGCACCCGAAGCTCTGAGAATGAGCCCAATCGATGACAAATTTGGCAGCTTGGGTGACCCTGGAAGTCTAGGCAGCCTCGGCAGAATTATCCCTTGTTCTCGTCCCGAGCCAAGATGGTTAGGATGAAAGCCCCAGCCAGTGAGCTGTGTCCCCTGAAGCTTCGCCCTGAAGCTTAGCTTGATGCACAATCGCCTTACCAAGGAGTGGTCCGTGGCTCGCAATGAACAACTGATTCGTCAGCACAAGATTTTGCAGATTCTGGAACGCCTGCGTTTTGGAGCGACGATTGACGAGTTGCGAGACTGCGTCGTTGATGAATTGGGGCTTACGTCGCTTCATTCAAGAAGCGTGCGTCGCGACCTGGAAGCGCTGGTTGCCGCTGGTATGCCCATTATGGACGAAGAAAATCAGCGGGGCCGAGTTTGGAAGCTAAGCCGAGCCGACAAGGGACTGCACAAGATCCCGATTACCGCCAGCGAACTGATCTCGCTATCCATGGGCCGCGATCTGATGCTGCCATTGGTAGGGACTCAGTTTTGGATTGGCATCGAATCATTCTGGAACAAGGTGCAGGATCAATTGCCGGAGGCAGTCTTTGAGCACTATGAGCGCTATCGTCGCACGCTGTATGTTTTGGGCCTGCCGACCAAGACCTACGAAAAGCATCAGGGCATGTTAAAAACGGTCAACCGAGCCATTCAGGAGCACAGACGCCTTGAGATCGAATACCAGGTACCAGGACGAGTTCCCTCGGTAAGGGTGCTGGAGCCTTACGGAGTGGTTTTATTTCAGTCGAGCATCTACGTGGTATCGACAGAAGAATCCCGTGACGGAAGCGGCACCGATCGCCTGCGACACTGGAAGCTAGATCGATTTAATTCGGCCACCGCTTTGGACAACTGGTTCAAGCCCAACACTTCGATCGATCTACGCGAGCATCTCGGGAAATCGGTTGGCATTTTTAGTGGTGGTAAGCCCAGGGAGTATCAAATTCGCCTATCCTCTCAAGCCGCTCGTTGGGTAGAGGAGGACCCCTGGCATGCCAAACAGACGCTCGATCCTCAAAAGGACGGCACGGTTCTGTTGACGGTCATGGCCTATCACAACACGGAGATTATTCAACGAGTCATGCAATTAGGGGGGGAAGCCGAAGTGCTACAGCCAGCCGATTGCCGCAAAGAACTAGCCGGAATCATTCGCCATTTGGCAAGCGTCTATAAGAAGTAGCCAGTTTTTTGAGCATTCAACGAATTGTTGCGTGTTCTCCACATCGCTAGTATGATAGATACGTTTGGGGCCCTTGGAAATTGTGCGTAATTCGACTTTGGTCTGGAGACTTGAAACGTGAAGCCGAGATTTAGCGTTTGGGTAAGGGGCTCGATTCTGGTCCTGGTCTGCTTGAGTGCATCGATCGGCCACGCACAGTTTAAGCCAGCAATTGACTATGACGACTTGGTTGCCGAATACGGGGGTTCGCTTCAGACCGGTACGGGTATTAACGTATTGCAAGTGGAGGCGCCGTTGGGTAGTGGCGCTTACATGCCCAATGCTGCACACGTGGAGTTTAGTGGCAAAACCATCACCAATGGAACAGTGCCTCCTGTGGTGGGAGCATCTAGTCATGCGACAAGTGTTGGGCGACATTTTTATGGCAATACAACCAGCGTGGCTCCAGGGATTACGTCAATCACAGGTGTCAGAGCAGACGACTTCACCAATAACGATTTGGGTATTGTTTCTGGAGGCGAACCGACAGTCCAAGGATATCACGTTAGCAACCATAGTTATGTTGGGACTTTCGCAAACGCGGCTAGCAAGATCAACGCGCTGCGTCGATTTGACTATGTGATCAATCGTGATAACACAGTCGCGGTTGTGGGCATCGAAAACGGCGCTAGCGATACCGCATATGATGCGTGGGCACACAGCTATAATGCGATCAGCGTAGGCCGAAGTGATGGGCTACATTGGTATGGGCAAACAACCGACTATGGAGCTGGCAGGTCGACTCCGAATATCGTCGTTCCCATGCAGGGGACAGGCTTTAACTTTAGCAGTTATGCAACCCCTGTGGTGGCTGGATCGGCAGCCATTCTAAAACAAGCTGCGGGTTTCGATGGATTCGGCAATTCTCTCAATGGCGGGCATAATGAAACGGTCAAAGCCATGTTGTTTGCCGGTGCCACGAAAGAAGAGTTTGGGGGCTGGGCCAAAACAAGTACTCGGCCCGTAGATGACGTGTTTGGATTCGGAGAGTTGAATATCTACAACAGCTATAAGATACTAGAAGGCGGGGAACATGCCGCGTTTCTCAATCCGAATCCACCTACAGCCAATCTTGCAGCGCGAGGCTGGGATTTTGATAGCTACAACAGTGGGCTACTGCATTACAACTTTGAAGTCGGCGCTGGACAGCAGATCACTGAACTTTCTGCCGCGCTGACCTGGAACGTCGATGTATTCGATACCAATCCCAATCCACTGGTCTTTTCGCCCAATCATCAGCTTGCCAATATGAATTTGGAGCTGTTCGATTCCACCGGCAGCTTCTTAGGATCGGTAATTCAGCAAAGTCTCAGTACCGTCTATAACTTCGAGCATATCTATCTGAACACGCCCCTGAACGCTGGCAAGTATACGTTTAGGCTATCCAGCGACATCCCTGTAGAGTACGGCTTTGCATGGCGAATGACAGTGGTGCCTGAGCCGTCCAGCTTGAGTTTGATAATGATCGCTGCTTGTGGCTTGGCAATGCGACGAAGACGCTAATTGGCTTTGTGGGCTCGCACAGGCTCGATCATAGCCACCCGACCAAGTCCGCAAAAGGTTCCATGATGGCAAGTGGATGCGAGGGCGAGTAACCGTTCGCAAGTAAACTTCCGAACTTACCATCAGCCGGAGTGAGTTAGCACTCTGTTTTTGCGGCAATCGGGCGATAACTCTCTCCTGCTGATTTGACAAGTTATTGGCGAAATAGTTCCTAAGCACCTCGGAGGTCTTGCCATCGTCGCGATTTGCCATCGCTGCGTGGCAACATGCCGGTCTGAACACACTGGACATCCGTCTTGAGTCCTAATTTTTGATCGAGCAATTTCTGTAATTGCTGTGCGGCTTCGCTTGAGCCCTCGACGGTTATCGCCAGGTGATCCAATTGCGATGGTCGCGTCACTTGCACGCAGAATTCTCCGATGCCAGCTACTTGCCGCACAAAGCTTTCGATACTGCTGGGAAATAGGTTGACTCCGCGAACCGTGACCATATCATCCACGCGTCCCAGAACGCCGTCAGGTAGCCACAGAAAGCCACATCGATCATTGACACTCGATGTAGTCCCTTTGATGTTAACCAAGTCACCTGTACGATATCGGATGACCGGGACTCCGTAACGCCCTAACGAAGTCAGCACAAGCTCGCCGATTCCATCAGCACTCGCTTGAGCATTGGGCGGAGTATGGCGGTCGGAAAATGGCGATGTTAGCGGGAGCACTTCGGCAATAAAGCTGGTTTCAATAACATGCAAACCACAGCGATCTTGCCAGCCAAATCCCCAAGGTCCAATTTCAGTTGCGCCTGCATGATCGACCACTGAAGCTTGCCAAGTGTTCTCAATCCGTTGTTTAACAGAGGCCACGCTACCACCCGCTTCGCCGGCCACGATCAGGCGGCTAACCGGCAGGTCGGCCAACGGAAAATTCTGCGATTGCGCCACTTCAGCCAGATGCAGAGCATAGCTTGGAGTGCAGCAAACAATTGTCGCAGCCGACTGTCGCAAAAAATCGAGCCGCGCAAGTGTAGATAACCCCCCTGCGGGTATCACCATGGCACCACGATCGACACATGCCTGATGTGCGCTCCAAAACCCGATGAACGGACCAAACGAAAAGGCCAGAAATACTCGATCATCGCTTCCCACATCTGCGGATTGCAGCACATGCTGCCAAGTGTCAGACCACCAGCGCCAATCCATGGCTGTATCGAAGACCAGCAGTGGTGAGCCGGTCGTTCCGCTGGTGCGATGCATGCGGCTGTAGCTGATCGGCGGGTAGGTGTGGTGCTGGCTAATGCCTGAAGCCTGCTGGGAAGCGCTATCGATCAGCTCTTGCTTGCTGGTTAGTGGCCAGCCCGCCAGTTCATCTAGACTGCTCAGTCGATCTGAAGTCGACATGCCGGCCTGCCGAAGTTTGCTCGCATAAAAAACGTTTTGCGGTAGGATCGCATCCAGTTGAGCGTTAAACCGCTGCAGTTGCCATTCTTGCAAATAGTCGCGATTCCAGCTCCAACTTTCGATACCGGCCAAGCATTCTGATTCCACGCGGTTTGATTCCATAGCTGCCGTTGAGTGCTGGATTGTTTAGAAATTGGGAACCTACAGAAAAATTTGTGTGACAACCAACGTAATGACCGCAAGTGATCCTACCACAATCGGTCATAATTGGTACTGCCAGGCTGGAAGCAACAAGCGATACAGAGGATAATCTTTCCCAAACGATAGCCGCCGTATGAGACATGAGTTTCTTCCAATGCCCAGTACCCCAACTTCGATATTGGCCAGTCCTACTAAATCTCTGCGTGCGTGTCACTGCTGCGGGCTGGTGCATCACGTTCCCAAGCTGGAGAAAAATCAACAGGCACTTTGCGTGCGCTGTGACAGCGTGATCGATTCTGGCAATCGATCGGGAGCCCAAAGCGCGGCCAGGTGTTTTGCAGCGGCGCTGGCAGGACTGATTTTATACTTTCCAGCCATCCTGCTGCCGATTTTAGAGATCGAGCGAATGGGTCACCACCATCAGACAAGCCTGCTGGGAGGCACTTTGGATTTGATTTGGCAAGGCAGTTTGTTTGTGGGCGTTGTTGTCCTGGTCTTTTCGATCTGTTTGCCGCTGATCAAATTGTTAGCGCTGCTGGAACTGAGTTATCTGGGAATCGCAAAGCGTCGCCATCGCGCCTGGACCTATCGATTGGTCGAGTGGGCGGGCAGGTGGAGTATGATGGACGTGCTACTGCTGGCATTATTGGTAGCACTGGTCAAGCTGGGCGATTTGGTTTCGTTTCAACTGGGACCGGCGGTGATTGCATTTGTGATGTGCGTGGTGATGAGCATGATAGCTTCGATCATGTTTGACCCACATTCGATTTGGGAAGAAAGTGCAGGCGTTCTTTGAACCGCTCGGTGTCCAGCAATACAGATTCCGATTCCAGCATAGAGCCATCGCAGCCTATGCCGCCAACGGCGACTGTACGATCGACCGATCAGGTGCTTCACCGCAGAATGAAAACAAGGCTGTGGTGGCTAACGGGGCTGTGTACTTTGTTGGCTGGTGGGTTGATATACTCAAGCTTCGGCCAATCGGGCTGGACGATTCATGTCCGTTTCCAAGACGGTCATGGGCTGAAGCCTGGCGACACACTGCGCTATCGGGGTATCGACATTGGAGCAGTCACCGGTGTAGCGTTGGCTCCCGACCTGAAACACGTAGATGTGACTATCGATTTGCAGGCTGACAACCAAGCGATTGCCGCAGAAGATAGTCAGTTTTGGATACAGCGAGCCCGAGTCAGCCTGGGGCAAATTTCTGGATTGGATACGGTCTTGGGTGCAAAATATGTAGGTGTTGCACCTGGGCGAAGCACCGTTCGCAAGCAGCGGTTCGCGGGCATCGAAACACCACTGGCCATGACCGAAGGCGACAGCAGTGAAGTGAAAATTCGCTTCGCCGCCGGTGATGGACTCGAGGTGGGGCACTCGGTTCGCTATCGAGGTATCAAAGTAGGCGAAGTGGTTTTAATCGACTTGGCCGACGACCAGCAGGCCATTGAGGTCGCAGTTCGTCTGGTGGGCTCAGCCCGACAATTGGCAAGGCAGGACACTCAGTTCTGGATCGAACGCCCAAGGTTGGATCTAACGGAAATTCGTGGCTTGGATACGCTGCTGTCGGGCAATTACATTGCACTGGAACCTGGTTCCCAGACGGCACCGCCAAGCGATCGCTTTGTAGGACTCGGTGAGCCACCACCGTTGGCTCGCCGCGCCGGCTCGCTGGAGATCGAATTGGATGCCGCCGAGCGCATGGGTGTAGTACGTGGAGCACCTGTCATGTACCGTGGCCTCGAAGTAGGGCGAATCACCAATGTCGACTTGGCGAAGGATGGTGCGACCGTCAAGATCACAACTGTCATCGACGCTCAATTTGTCGATCTAGTGCGAGACAACTCCAAGTGGTGGATGGTGGGTGGCTTGGATTTCAAAGCGGGGCTAACGGGTATCCAGCTTTCGATCGACTCGTTTTCGGCTTGGCTACGCGGGGGTGTTGCCTTTGCTACTCCGCCCGATCCGGGAAGACAGGTGGTGACAGGACATCGCTTCACGCTGGAGCCGCTACCACAAAGTGAATGGTTGGAGTGGCAGCCGCGAATCGCCGTTGGTCGATCCGATTCTTTAGCCGGCATGGAATATCCGATCTCCATCCCCTTGGTGGCCAGTTGGAAACGCAGCCTGCTCGGGATTCCCCGACGGCAAACAGAAAACTGCTGGGGCTTGGCACTGAGCAATCGAACGTTAGCCTTGCCGGGTAGTTTTATTGAGTTGCTGATTGGCACGGGCAGCCAAGTTGTCCTCGAAATCGCAGGCACCAGCATTCCGTTGGATCCATCCAAGGTGGCCATCCAGGGTGGCGTGGGGTTTGTTTCTCTGCCCTCGGATTTATTGTCCGACAGAGTCTGGCCCGAACAAAATGTCAGCTCTGCATGGCAAAGCAACTCGGTTCTCCTGGTGGTTAGCCCGGAACTGACTGAACCGGTGGCCCTAGATGCTACTCGTCTTGAACCACTACCAGGTATTGGACTACGGATCGCCCCTGGGGTGCCGCTGTCTGAGCATTGGATAGGATTGCCGGTGATCGATTCAGCCAGCGGAAACGTCTACGGTCTGCTGACAAGATCCGACTCGGGTTGGGCCATCGCCGGGCTGGCCCCCTCGTCACAGCCCCCTAAATGAGTTATGACTGGATGGCATCGAGCGGTACTTTTTCTACAAGAATTAAAAAACCACCGCATTTGTGGGGTACGATGCGAAACATTTTAGCGCCTGGACGGTTTGACATTGGACCACTTGATCTCGAACACTTCAAAATACTGAAAGTAGAAATACTCATGAAACTAACTCGCCAATTTACACTGCTGCTGACTGTCGTTTTATCGACAGTGCCTTTGATAGCTCAAGATCAACCCGAGCGCAATCGGCGCGGTGACCGGCCTCGCGGTGAGGGGCAACGTTCGGACCGTCCGCCTGGGCCTGGTCCGGGAGGCATGATGGGTGGGATGTTCGGAAGCATGATGGGCGGTGGCGCTCTCCAATTGATGGGGTTGCTAAGAAACGAAGATGTCCGCAAAGAGATCGATCTATCGGACGATGTGTTCCAAGCAATCCAGGATGCTCAGGGCGATACCTTTAGCAAAATGCGAGGCCTGCGTGACGCCAGCGAGGAAGATCAAAAGAAGATCATGGAGGAAGTGAATAGTTCAGCCCAAGATCTGATGGACGAAGTGTTGACCCCCGACCAGCAGAAGCGGCTGATGGGCCTGTTAGCTCAAATCGTCGGCCCACCTTCAGTGATGAACTCGCTGATTGCAAAAGAATTGTCGCTTCCGGAATCCACTCGGGCGGACCTAGCCAAAGAAGCTGAAGCATTTGGTACCAAAATGCGCGAGATGTTCACTAGTGCTCGTGAAAACGGAAGTTTCCCCGACTTTAGCAAGATTCAGGAGTCGCTGGATGAATTCAGTAAGAACGTAGAGTCTAAGCTCAGCGACTCGCAGAAGAAAGCCTTCGAGCAGCTCAAGGGAGAAAAGACCGCGTTGGCCGATGCCGGCATCATGGGACTGATGGGAAGCGCAATGGGAGGTGGTGGATTTGGTGGTCGTGGAGGCCCAGGTGGTCCCGGCGGAAATCGTGATGGAGAGCGACCACCGCGTCAACGACGCGGTGCAGAGCGAGACTAGAATACCATCAATCTATTTGACGAGAAAACATTATTCGTGAATGCTCTAAAGACCCTTACCTTCTGTAGCAGGTTGCTACCTCTCGCAGCGATGGTCGTCATTGTGTGCGCGTTGCTTCACCCGCAGGCATTGCTGGCTCAGTCTGGCGAATCGGCTGCGTCAGAAGACCAGCGCCTGCCCACCGTTGCTTCGGTGTGGTCAGTCATGCCTGAAGTGCACAAGAGGAGTTCCAGTAGCCGACTAGAGTTTCTGGCATTGCTAAGCCACGCATCGATTCGTGAGGAGGTAGGGGTGGATTCTGAGGAGTATCAGCACCTAAGAAACTCCACGTTTCAACTTTTCGAGAGCATCAAAGCGGTCCAGCGGGCTCAATCCGAAACCCCTCTGACGGAAGAACAGTTGATCAACAAACTTAGTGAATTGATCAAGCAGCATGACCTGGCCTTTAATCGATACCTTGAACAAGCGTCTAATTACGATCGATTCATCGGGTTGTTCATTCAGGCGCGTGGGAATCGGGCTGTCTGCCACGTGGATGTAGCAAGCCGATTAGATGTTCCGCCCCAGAAGCTAGAAGAGTTGCGACTGATCAGCCATGAAACTTGGCGAGCCGAAATGGATAGGATGGGCGAACGATTTAAGGATCTTCTTAGACGTGGTCAATATAGAGAAATTATTGAAAAAAGCCAAAACTCAGAAATGCGTGAGATGTTTATCCGCGTCGAAGCACGAGTCAATGAAGCCATCGGTCGGCGCATGACCGCTCAGCAGCTTGAAACGTTAGAGCAATTACGAGGTCCTAAATTCGATATACCAAAGGACTTTTTTGAACTCCGTTATTCGGATGGCTCACCGGCAAAGGACAAGTAGGATGGCTACAGTCAGCCTGGCAGAAAACCTTTGGCCCGATCTTCGTTGACCTGCGATGCTTCATGGATTCTGCGACCTGTTTTGTATGGGCGGCTGTGGTCGGGTTGCCAAGGTAGTGATAGCAAGCAGAGTAGATTTCAGCGGCAACCTGCCCAAAGCCCCAAGTCATGGAGACTCGGGCCGGATGCCCAGCTAACTTCACTGATCCTTCAAATCACGCAACATCCATCCGACCCCAGCCACCCTTTGATAACATTCGGGCCGGACGATCGCCAACGCGCTCCGGCTGATGGTAAGTTCGGTACCTTATTTCTGACCGGTTCCTAACTCGCTTGCGGCTGACTAGATCAACAGCCCGAATTGCTCGGGCGGGTGAATCATTCTTACAACCTTCAAGACCTTATTGCTCGCTTGGACTTGGTTTACACTGCATTCGAAAAAAGCCTCAGTGAGTGCATTGTCGATGTTTGCGAACTCTTGACAGGCTCGGCCGAGCATGTCGAAGTGGAGCAGGCTGAGCCCTGTCCCAACAAGCGTTCCAGTTCTGCTCGGCGCAGGATGCCTTCTTGGGCTCGCTGCTGCCGAGTCTGATCGTTCCAAGACTTCTTGATCCTTTGCACTCGAGTGCGGATCGTTTGCATATCCAGTACGATTTCTGCTCCAAGCTGATCGCCTGTCGCTTCTTTGACTTGCTGATCGCGAATTGACTTGGTGGTCATCTTAACTCCCTCCTTAAGCGACAAAAGTGCTTCCAGCGACCGTCGTAGTCCAATCAAGAATCGGACTTGGCCGCTCGACTGCGCTATTGAAACGCAATTCGCATGATAACGATTGCAACGGTTGTGCCAATTCGCAAAAAAATCGAACATCGCCACTACAGCGAAGTCATAAGCTCTTAATGGATATGTGTTTAGATGGTTTGCGAATTAGTCGATCGATGATATTTTGGCGTTCCGATGTCATCAGGGCGAATGAAAATAGGGTCTCATTTTGAAAAAACGTCTGTCAATTGTGACAAAATGACATCGCTGGTCAGAGCCCACAAAGTTTTACGGACTCGTCGCATGCAACAGCAGCAATCCAGCAGGAAGCAGCGGGATATTGACATCAAAACGGGTGTGCGATACTTGGACTGGAACGTAAACTGGATGCGGTATCCTTTTGTTGTGATCCTTTAGTGACAGATAGTTACAGATGATTGCCGTGTCCAGCCACTTGAAGAACCCTATCGCCAATCTGTTTGATTCGCTTCTGTTGTTGCTCTGTTGCGTCCTGTGTTTGCCCACCAGTCAAATTTTGGCTCAGTCTCGATATGCAACTTCAGACAACTGGGCAGGCTATGTCCACTGGATCGACTTGTACGATGCGGATAACAACCGCATTGACCCGGTAGAAAACCCCAGGCCATATTCACCCGAGAAGACTTGCGGTCGATGTCACGATTACAAAACCATCGCGCATGGTTGGCACTTCAATGGCCCAGTGGGTAGCGCCAGCGCGTCGGGTCGCCCTGGCACACCGTTGATTTGGAGCGATCCAAGGACGGGAACGCATCTTCCGCTGTCCTATCGAGGATGGCATGGTACCACTTCTCCAGAGTCGCTAGGGTTGACCCCTTGGCAAGTATCCGCCCAATTGGGCGGCTATCTTCCGGGTCTTACCGCAGCAGAAGCTCCAACATCTGGTTCCAACAAAGAAGCTGCTGGCGCAGTTTCTGGCACCAGCGAGACTCAAGCGGTATCCGATTCTTCTTCAACCAGTTCGGGCTCTTTGGATCGCAGTCACATTACTGGTGACTTGGCTCTGGACTGCATGCTGTGTCACCACCGACCTGGTAGCGGTTACAGTCCTTTTACGTGGACTGAGCAAATCGGTGAGCAGAATTTTGCATACGCACCGACGGCCGCATTGGGCCTGGCCGTTGTGACCGGTGGCATGCGACGTCTGAAAGACGATTTTGATCCTAAATCCGAAGACGCTCAAGAACAGCTGCCCAAAGTAGACTATGAAACATCACGCTTTCGAGGTGATGGCAAAGTTTTCATTGATGTGATACGCAATCCAGCCAACGAGTCCTGTTACTACTGTCATACCAATGTGACTGCCAGCTCAGTATTGGGCGAGCGGTGGCTACATGACCAGGATGTCCATTTGCGGGCTGGCATGAGTTGCTCCGATTGTCATCGCAACGGTTTAGATCATCAAACGGTCCGCGGATTCCCGGCGGAGCAGCATCCCTCGGGCGCTCAGGCTGCATCGCTATCCTGCGTTGGCTGCCATCTGGGCAATCAATCGGACTTAACGGTCCAAGCCGGTCGGCTCGGGGCTCCCCAACCGGCACATCGCGGGCTTCCGCCAGTGCATTTTGAGAAACTGACCTGCACGGCGTGCCATAGTGGAACCGGTTTGGACTCGGTGGTGCCCAGGCAACTTCAGTCGATGACGCATCGACTGGGTGAACACGTCAAGCGTACGGGCCTGGAACTGCCTGCGATCCATGGTGATGTGATGTTGCCGGTGGATGAAGCTGGCCAGCGCGTTGCCAGTGCTGACCAAGGCCGCTACGCACCGCATCGAATGTTGTGGCCCAGTTACTGGGCTGTTCGACAAGCTGACAAGATCCGTCCGCTGAACCCAGACTTGGCCGCCGAGATACTGCGTAAGCCTCTGAGAGTGCGCCGAGATTTCACCGAGGAACTCAGCGAAGTCAAATTATCGCCAGCCCAGCGCAAAGAGATTCTGGGCGACCAGCGAGCTGCACGTCAGAAGACCGAAGAGCTAAGCCAGCAGCAACAGACGCTGATTCGAGAGGCTGAGGCGACCCAGCGGAAGCGATTGGTTAATGAGCGCATTTTGGCCGGACTAGCAGAAATCGAATCGAAAGTGACTGGCTCTCAAGCGGTGCTAGTGTCTGGCGGTGCCGGCTTTGTGCGAAGTCAGGACAATCGGTTAGTACAATTGGACGCGACAGAACTGGGGGCTGCAGGCGATCCATACGCTTGGCCTACCGCCCACGCCGTACGGCCCGCCCGGCAAGCGCTCGGTGCAACCGGTTGCCAGGAATGTCACAGTGACCAGTCCGATTTCTTTTTTGCTCAGCTGCAACCGGTTGGCGTCGTCCCCGCGCACGAGCCGGCCAGCTTGGTGGTTCACCAACTGCAGCGCCCCGAACTTCAACGACTGGCCAGTTGGAATCAACTGTTCATTGGTAGGCCATACTTCAAAGTGGTTGGTTGGCTAGCTCTTGGACTGACGGGACTGGCTGCATTGATTGTCTTGGTTGTCAGCGCGAATCAGCCAGAATCAGCACAGAAGCGTCAGGGCTGGTTTGCGCGCTGCGCCTATCTGGCATTGCTTCTGACTATTCTCTTACTGTCAAGCACTTCGTTCGGGTCGATCTTAACACTGGGGCATTTGCAACATTATGCGCTGTTAGCACACCTGTCAGCCGCGGGAGCATTTGCATTTCTTTTGCTGGCCGTTGCTGTGACTTATCTTCCTTCGGGTCAAAAGCGATGGTGGGTCGAGCGGTGGAGCGTTTGGCTGCTGGTGCTAGGCGGTATAGTCACTGCAGCGACTATGTTCCTTAGCATGTTGCCTGTACTAGACACCGATGGCTTGCGACAAGCCGCTTCCATCCATTTCTATTCCGGGCTAGTTACCGCAATCTCTGCAGCAATTCACGCTTTCTCGCTTCTGGCTGTACGGTTGGGGTGGCGATGATCGCTGGCCTACCCATCCCCATACCGGTTCGACTGACAGATTTCTTCAGGGCTGATAAACATTTTGTCGATAGGATACCGCACTTTGGATAATACAACGTATCGATTTAGTCAAACTCGATCACTCGCCGCGTTTGATCGCGCTGCCCTGCGTATGCCTGGTGGAGTGAACAGTCCGGCGCGGGCCTTTGGAGCTGTGGGTGGCAAGCCGCTTTTTATCCAGCGGGCTGCCGGTCCATTTCTTTATGATATCGATGGCAATCGACTGATCGACTACATCGGTTCCTGGGGGCCTATGATACTGGGGCACGCTAGACCTGAAGTCGTGGAAGCCATTGTGAAAGCTGCCGAACGTGGAACAAGCTTCGGTGCTCCCACGGAAGCCGAGTCGCAATTGGCCGAGCTGATCTGTGCGGCGATGCCAAGCATCGAGAAGGTAAGGCTTGTTAGCAGTGGAACAGAAGCCACGATGAGTGCTATACGCTTGGCACGCGGGGCCACAGGTCGCGACAAGATCGTCAAGTTCTCGGGCAACTATCATGGGCATGCCGATAGCCTGTTGGTCGCTGCGGGAAGTTCAGCCGCTAACTTGGGTGTTCCCGATTCGCCAGGGGTAACCGTTGGCACAAGCCGAGACACTTGCGTGCTGCCCTTTAACAACGCGCACGCGCTGGAGTCGCTGTTTGCCGACCATGGTTCGAGGATCGCTGCGATTATCATGGAGCCAATCGTCGGTAACATGGGCTGTGTGCCGCCTGGAGAAGGATTCTTGCAAACCGCCCGCAGGCTTTGTGATCAACATGGTTCGGTGTTAATTTTTGATGAGGTCATGACGGGATTTCGAGTCGCTTTGGGAGGCGCTCAGTCGCTGTACGGAGTGCGCCCAGATCTCACGACGCTTGGAAAGATTGTTGGTGGTGGCATGCCGCTGGGCGTCTACGGAGGACGCACTGATTTGATGGATCAGATATTGCCTGCAGGCAAAGTATTTCAAGCTGGTACCTTGAGCGGAAATCCTGTAGCCACTGCCGCAGGAATCAAGACGCTTGAGCTACTACGTGACGAAAATCCCTACGAAAATTTGAATACATTGTCGGCACGATTGGCCGATGGACTGTTGGCCGCCGCACAGTCCGCAGGTCTGGACGCTCAAATGCAGCGAGTGGGCAGTATGATGACTCTATTTTTTAACTCACAGCCGATTGCCGACTGGGATCAAGCGGCCAAGTGCGATCGCGCCCTGTTTGGAAAGTACTTTTGGGGACTGATTCATCACGCAGTGTACATGCCATGCAGCCAGTTTGAAGCTCTTTTTGTTTCTGCGACTCACACGCCCGAGTTAATCGAGGAGACGATCGCTGCGGCTGAACGGGTACTGCAGCAACTGGCTAAGTAGAAAGATTTTGACAAACCACGCTTCTCTAAATCGTGTTTTCGCAAATGTAGGTTTGTTAATTAGCCTGTGACAGTGCGGCTTGTTGACGCGCTTCGCTTTGTCGGTGGATTTTGCGATTGGGCTGTTACGACAATAGCGCTAGATTCTATACTGTACGAACCTTTGGCGACGATACATATTGTCGCAGTACATGAGGTTTCTTGGTTTAACTCCTTTCTGACACGATAGCTATGTCAAAGAAACAAACGTCGGCGGCCAGTTCTGCGACCACAATGGAGAATTTCACCTACGATGATGGCATCGTCAGGATGTTTGTTACGGCAACGATTCTTTGGGGATTCGTCGGTACGCTGGCCGGGTTGATTGTTGCCGTCCTGCTGTTGTTGCCCTGGCTAACTGAGGGACTGCCGTGGTTGAGCTTCGGTCGACTGCGACCGCTGCACACCAACGCTGCCATTTTTGCGTTTGCTGGCAATGCGATCTTTGCAGCTATGTACTATAGCACTCAGCGACTCTGCAAGGCCCGGATGTGGAGCGATCTACTGGGGCGAATGCACTTCTGGGGATGGCAGGCGATCATCGTGGCCGCTGCCGTGACACTGCCTTTGGGGATCACTCAGGGCAAGGAATATGCCGAACTGGAGTGGCCAATTGATATCGCCATTGCCGTTGTTTGGCTGGTGATTTTTGGCGGAAATTTCCTGATGACGCTCATTCACCGGCGTGAGCGCCACATGTATGTCGCATTGTGGTTCTACATCGCCACGATCGTGACGGTGGCTCTGCTGCATGTGTTCAATAGCTTGGTCTTGCCGATGGGTTTGTGGGACAGCTATTCGGTTTACGCTGGAGTCCAAGACGCCTTTATGCAATGGTGGTATGGCCACAACGCCGTAGCCTTTTTCCTGACGACGCCATTTCTAGGGTTGATGTATTATTTTCTGCCGAAAGCTGCCGAGCGGCCCGTGTTTAGTTACAAGCTGAGCATTATCCACTTCTGGTCTTTGGTCTTCATCTACATATGGGCAGGGCCGCACCATTTGCATTACACGGCGCTACCGGAATGGGCCAGCACGCTAGGTATGATTTTCAGTTTGATGCTCTGGATGCCCAGTTGGGGTGGCATGATCAATGGTCTGCTAACGCTGCGAGGTGCCTGGCACAAAGTGGCAGCCGACCCGATTCTGAAATTCTTTGTTGTTGGCATTACCTTTTATGGCATGTCTACTTTTGAAGGTCCTTTGTTGTCGATCAAGAGCGTGAACTCGCTTAGTCACAATACGGACTGGACAATTGCCCACGTTCACTCAGGCGCGCTAGGCTGGAACGGCTTCATGGCGTTTGGAATGATCTACTGGTTACTGCCAAGGCTCTATCAGACCAAGCTTCATAGTCAGAAGCTGATGGAGTTGCATTTCTGGTTGGGTACTATCGGGATTCTGGTTTATATCATTCCGATCTACGCTGCCGGCCTGATGCAAGGACTTATGTGGCGAGCCATCGATCCATCCACTGGGCAATTGATGTATCCTGATTTTATCGAGACCACTCAAAAGATCGTTCCGCTATGGTGGATTCGTGTGCTTGGTGGAGCCATGTATGTTGTTGGCACAGTGCTGTTAGCCTATAACGCCCTGATGACTTGGTTGGCTCGACCCGCTAAGTACGAGGAGCCGGTTCATTCCGCTCCACGCCTGTCCGCCGGTTATCAGGATCCACCGCCACCGGCCAGCGATCTGGAAGGCGCACCAGTGTTGGGCTGGGGTATCGCCCTGGACGCATGGTGCAAGTTGGCTTGGCACCGAACTTGGGAGCGTCTGCCGGTGAAGTTCACTGTGATGACCACCTTGGCTGTCGTAATCGCCACGCTGTTTGAAGTGGTTCCCACGTTCTTGATTCGCAGCAATATTCCGACCATCGCCACAGTCCAGCCCTACACGCCTTTGGAGCTAGCTGGCCGAGAGCTGTACATTGCTGAAGGCTGCTACAATTGCCACTCGCAGCAGATCCGACCTTTGGTTGCTGAAGTGAAACGGTACGGCGAGTACAGCAAGGCGGGCGAGTTTATCTACGACCATCCGTTCCAGTGGGGAAGCCGTCGAATTGGCCCCGATTTGGCTCGTGAAGGTGGCCGGCAAAGCAACTTCTGGCACTGGACCCACTTCGAAGATCCTGAGCAGGTGTCACCTGGGTCGGTCATGCCCAAATATGTTCATTTGGTTCAGTCTGACTTGAACTTTAAGCGGATTCCCGCCATCGTAAAGACGGCGCATTTGCTTGGTGCCGACTATCCAGAGGATGTGCTTAGCAACTGCGAACAAATGGCCCGTGATCAGGCCATGAAGATCAACGCGGACATCGTCAGCCAAGGCGGACCTGCCAATGTGTACGAAAAGCAAGCCGTCGCGTTGATTGCCTACTTACAGCGAATGGGGACCGACTTGAATCGAACGCCTGAACCGCCGGCCGATAGCGCGCAACCACCAGCTCCGACTGCAGAAGTTGCGACGAATCAATAGAATCGAAGCTTGAGGCAAGTTTCTCGAACCTGACTACAAACCATATTTAGAAATCGGAAATCGGTCATGTTAAAAGATGTTGTAAGCTGGCTGGACTATTCCAACTTCGCCCAAGCCGCTTTGCTACTGTTTGTAACCACATTCGCCATGATTTTGTTTGGCACTTTTCGACTCAGCCGAGCCTCGGTTGACAAGTTTGCCTCAATTCCTTTGAACGACGACCAGGTAATGGACCCACGCAATGGAAAATAATACTCTGACGGATCATGCCTACGATGGCATTCAAGAATATGACAACCCACTACCCGCTTGGTGGACCTATCTCTTTATAGGTACCATTATTTTTAGTGTTGGATATGTCATGTGGTATCACACCGGTGCTCCAGGTCGCGATCTGGCGACTCAGTACGAAATGGCTTCCGCTGAAAACACTCGGCTTCAGTTTGGAAAAATCGGAGACCTGACTGGCGACGAACCTACTCTGATGAAGTATGCTAACAAAGAAGAGTGGTTGAAGGTTGGGGCAGGAGTTTTCAAGACCAATTGTATTTCCTGCCATGGTCGCGAGGGTGAAGGAAACGTTGGTCCCAATCTAACCGACGAACACTTCAAATATGTTCGTAAACCTGAAGACGTTTATAAGGTGATCGCTGAGGGTGCTGGAAAAGGTGCTATGCCAGCATGGGGCAATCGAATGCATCCCAACGAAGTGGTTTTGGTATCCAGTTACATTATTTCACTTCGCGGCAAAAATGTGACAGGCAAGGGTCCCGATGGCAATCAGATTGCCCCTTGGCCAGCACCGCCGCCAGAAGAACCTGAAACAAACCAGGCCAAGTGAGCTTGACTCGAGCAAGTAACAATGTTTAATGGTGAACAGCCTGGCGACGGGCTAAAAGATGTTACCAACCTGCGTGCACAAATTCAACAGCCTGCTTCAGAGCATGGTCACGAGGCGCTGTTGCCTGCTCCAGAACATGTGCTATCTACGTTAGAGCGAGATGGCTCACGAAGATGGCTATACCCGAAACTTGCCACCGGCGCTTGGTGGAATCGACGTCGCGTAGTCGCCTACCTACTGATGATAGTTTTTGTGTTGGTGCCTCACTTGAAAGTGGGAGGTCGACCACTTTTGCGACTGGACATTGTCAGTCGCGAATTCACGTTCTTTGGTCAGACGTTCTATCCAACTGATACGCTTCTGCTGGCATTGATCATTCTGTCCGTGCTGATTTCGATCGTATTTATCACTGCGGTCACAGGCCGAGCCTGGTGTGGATGGGCGTGCCCACAAACCGTTTACATGGAATTCCTATTTCGTCCCATCGATCGATTGTTCGAGGGAACTCGGGGAAAGGGAGGGCAAGCTAAACATAAGCTGACTTTTCCGATGCAATTGGCGCGGCTGTTAGTTTATCTACTGATTAGCATGTTCCTGGCACATACTTTCTTGGCCTATTTTGTCGGCCCTGAAAAATTGTCGGACTGGATTCTGCACAGCACTCCTTGGCAGCATCCCGCCGCCTTTCTGGTGATGGCAGCCACCACCGGGCTGATGACGTTTGATTTCTACTTCTTTCGTGAGCAGACCTGCTTGATCGCTTGTCCGTACGGGCGCTTCCAATCGGTCATGTTGGACCGTCAGTCGTTGATCGTGGCCTATGATTACAATCGTGGCGAACCTCGCGCTAAGGGCAAGCGGCGCGAAGGAGAGCATAAGGGACACTGTGTCGATTGCAATCAGTGTGTCGTTGTCTGTCCAACTGGAATCGATATTCGCAAGGGCCTCCAGATGGAGTGTATCAATTGCACTCAGTGCATCGACGCCTGCGATGATGTCATGCACAAAATTGGCTTGCCACCAGGTTTGATTCGATTCACTTCTCAGGCAACTTTGGAGAAACAGCCGAAGAAGATGCTGCGGGCCAGAACGATCCTTTATCCACTACTGCTGGTCGTTGTGCTGATTGGCTTTGTGGTTGCACTTGGAAAGAACAGCGGGTTTACAGCCAACATCGTACGCGGCAAAGGCAATCCGTTTACACTAGTCGAACCTGCTGATGTGCTGAATCGTTTTAACTTAAAGCTGACCAACCGCACCGGAAACTCGCAAACTTATTCGCTTAGCGTTGTCAGTCCACCTGAAGCTCAAGTAGAGGCGGTCGACGATAGCCAATTGACCATTGAACCTAGGAAACTAGGTTCCGCCGATATTCGCATCGTTTTTCCTCGCGGTGTTACGAAAGGGCAAGGCAATGTTCCGGCTGTGGTGCGCATTTCGGATGCCAGCGGACTGCATCGCGATGTCGAATTTAAATTATTAGGACCTCGGGACTAAGCCCCCAGGTCGATTTGCTCGGGCCGCAAGGAGAATAATCATCAACTTCCCTCAGTCAAACCTGACTACTACGCAATCGACATCAACCAGCGATGGTGCTGAAAGGCGAGCGAAACGATTTTGGATCAGCCTGATCGTGGGACTGCTGGGTCTTCAAGTTGTGGCAGGTATTGCAACGGTCTATTTGGCGACAAGCGATCCAACCGTTGCCGTTATTCCTAACTACTACCAGGCTGGATTAGATTGGGACGTCAAACGCCGAAGTCTTAATCAGTTTCAAGCACTTGGCTGGCAATGTGAAGTTCAAATCGATTCGGTTGACACGCAGCTTCAGCAGCGGATAGTTACGGTCTTAGTCCGAGACCGTGGTGGGTTGCCAGTAGCCGACTTGCGAGTAACGGCCAAGGTTTATCATCACGCTCGCGGTACCGATGTTCATCAATTGATTTTGGATCAGACTCAGCCGGGCCATTACGTGGCCATCGCCCGGTTGACTCAGGCTGGACTGTGGCAATTTGACTTATGTTTAGAAGGCGACCATGGACTAGCCGAACAACCGATGACGGTTGACGTTCAAAGTCAAGGAATGACCGTGGCTAACACCAAGGATGCCGTGGCTGCAAGAACAGCAGTTAGCCCCAAGAGAACCGTGAGACCTGATCGTACTTAGTAGAATTATAGGCGTTGCAGCATGTGGATTCTTGTCAGTGCAGTTGTTACAGCCAGTTTCCTGGGCAGCCTGCACTGCGTGGGAATGTGCGGTCCTTTAGCGATATGGGCGGCTGGAGCGGACCAGCACCATGGGAACCGCACGTTGCGTCTACCTGTAGCTCTCTATCATTTGGGCCGAATGATTACGTACGCGTTGGCTGGGATGATGGCTGGTATTGTCGGTCAACTGCTGGACCTGGGCGGCAGCGCTATGGGCATTCAGTTGTTGGCGGCGCGTGTGGTAGGTAGCCTGATGATTGGCATTGGAGTCGTAGCCCTTTACCGTACGACCGCAGCTTGGCTGCGTCGCACCGGTTACTTTCAGCGGCGATTGTCCCGGATCAAGTCAAGCGATTCCCTAAGTCAACTTCCCGTAAGCGGTACGGCAGACACCGATTACAAGGCTCCGCGGCCTTCCTGGCTGACCGCACAGTTTATTCGACTTAGACCTTTTGTCTTTTCCTTGCCCCTGCCAGCTCGCGGACTAGTTACAGGACTGCTAACTGCATTGTTGCCCTGTGGCTGGCTTTATCTATTTGCCCTGCTGGCCGCAAGTTCCGGCAGCGCTTGGACCGGTGCTGTCGTGATGTTAGCTTTTTGGCTCGGCAGCGTGCCTGCTCTGGTTGCCGTAGTGGCTGGCACGCGGTTGTTGGCAACACCCCTGCGCAGTGTCGTGCCGGTGGCCGCATCGGTCTTGTTGGTTATAGCCGGATTGCATACAGCGTCAGGCCGAGGATTTGCAGAGCTTGGCAAGGTAAAGTTGGTTTCAGAGGATTTGGCCGAGCATCTACGGACTGGGCATCAGTCCAATACACTGGATGCCCAGCAAGTTCAAGCCGACATTCAGCGACTTGTATCCACGCCGCTGCCCTGCTGCCAAAAAAACACTGCATCCATCAGCCCTGAAACGAATGCTCCTGGCTTATCGCGACCATCGGAGAAGCCATGAGTATCGCCGAAAGAAATCTGGTAGGCGGCTCTACGACTTCAAACACGCGGCATGATTCACGTTTGAAAGCCCAGCCATGGAGTGCGGCGGTAGGTCCTGCCACTTCTGCAACTGAAATGGAATCAATCCCAAGATCCCACATGCAAGCCTGTATTCATTGTGGCCTACCGACACCGGTTCCAGCCAATCACAGCCCACAGGCCCCTGTATTCTGCTGCAACGGATGTCGCGGTGCGTACGATCTGATTCAAGGTTGGGGATTGCAGGACTACTACGCAATTCGAGATCAAGTGTCGGTTGGCGGTCCGAACATGACCGTTGGAACTAGTGGCAACTATCAACAGTTTGATTCGCCCGAATTCCTAGGTCCATCAACGCCTACCGCGACCGTTGATGGTTGTGTCACGACACAAATGGCAGTGCAGGGGCTTCATTGTGCTGCGTGCAGTTGGTTGATTGAACGGGCTCTGACCAATCAGACTGGGATGCAGTCGGCACGAGTCAAGTTAAGCGATCATACCTTGAGTTTGATCTATGATCCTAATCAGTTGCAGCTTAGCGGCATTGCCAAGCTGTTGGATCGTTTGGGGTACCAATTATTGCCCTTGGACGGTACTCGCCAGAATCACTTGCGATCAGAGAATCGGCGTCTGCTGATCAAGATTGCAATCGCAGCTTTTTTGGCGGCAAACGCGATGTGGATTGCAGTCGCTCTTTATGCAGGGCAATTCAGCGGTGTGGCTGCGGAGCACAAGTACTTTTTTGAGTTGATGGGCATGTTTTTGGGGGCGGCAGCGGTTCTAGGGCCCGGGCGTACTTTCTTGACCGGTGCGGTCGCCGCAGTTAGGACTCGAACTCCACACATGGACTTACCGATCGGTTTAGCGCTAGGCATCGGTACGTTAGTTGGCTTGTGGAACGCGGTCAATGGAGTTGGACATGTCTATTTCGACGGCTTGTCGATGTTGGTATTCCTACTTTTGGTCGGTCGATGGATGCAGTTTCGCCAACAACATCAAGCCGCAAAATCCGTTGATTTGATGCTGCGCATCACTCCAAAACATGCGCATTTGATTCAAGCCGATGGAGGAACCGTGCCGGTGCTGGTCGAGCGATTGAAAGAGGGCGATTCGATTCAAATAGCAGCGGGGGATGGCTTACCTGCCGATGGAATGGTCGTAAGCGGAACCAGTCGACTGAATCGGTCTCTGCTGACCGGGGAGAGCTGGCCCGTTAGCGTGCAGCCCGGGGATTGGGTGGAAGCTGGAACGATCAATGTGGGCTCGCCGCTGGTTGTTCAGGTTGCGGCCACAGGCAAGTCCAGTCGCATTGGAAAAGTCATGCAGGCCGTTGAATTGGCTGCCGCCCAAAAGACTCCACTGGTTCAATTGGCCGATCGCATTGGCGGTTATTTTGTAGTTCTAGTCATGTTGCTATCGCTACTAACGTTCTTCCTGTGGCTGCCTGAGTCGATGGACGACGCCGTGAACTTTGCGACCGCCATGTTGATCGTGGCATGCCCATGCGCGTTGGCTCTGGCCACACCACTGGCTATAGCCGTTGGAATTGGACGTGCTGCCCGCGCGCAAATCCTGGTCCGTGACGGCTGCGTGCTTCAACGTCTGGCCAAGCCCGGCAAGCTATGGCTGGATAAGACAGGAACTCTTACCGAAGGTCGCCAGCATGCAAAATGGGTTTGGGGAAACTTGCCGGCCTTGCAACTGGCGGCTGCAGTCGAGCGACAATGCCAACACCCAATTGCGCGAGCTATAGTCACCGCTGCGGAAACATACGACCAGGAACCTGAACGTGAGGCTGATCGTGTTCAAGTAGTTACCGGAGGTGTGATGGGATCGGTCGATCAACATCAAGTATTGATTGGAAACGAAGCCTGTTTAACCGCTCATGGAATCTACCTTGATGACTCCCAGCACGATTTCGCTGCTCAGTTGATCCAAGCAGGAGAAAGTCCGATACTGGTCGCCGTCGATGGAATGGTGGCTGGATTGATTGGAATTTGCGATCCCATCCGCCAGCAAGCGACTGAGTTCATTCAGCAGGCCAGAAGTCTTGGATGGTCGATAGGCATGCTCTCGGGCGATCACCAACAAATCGCCATGCGCGTTGGACAGCAGATCGGATTAGCGCCAGAAGACTGCCACGGTGGAGTCACTCCCGAAGGGAAATTGGCAACGATCGAGCGGTCGTTGGGCCGATACGCTACAGTTGCCATGGTAGGCGATGGGGCCAACGATGCGGCTGCACTAGCGGCTGCTGACGTGGGGATCGCTGTTCGAGGCGGCGCGGAAGTCAGTTTGCTGGCGGCTCCAGTTTTTATGGCATCCAATCGCTTGATGAATCTGGTGCTGTTGCTTCAAGGTTGTCGTAAAACTACTAGGATTATTTATACTAACTTCGCAGTGTCACTAACTTATAATTTGATCGCTGTGGCTCTGACGCTGACCGGTTGGATCAGTCCGCTGCTGGCAGCAATCATCATGCCAGTCAGTTCGGCAACTGTGCTAGGACTGACCTTTGCAATTCCCAGCTTTTCGACCAATGTATCCGACGAATATGCCTTGCGGGGAAAAAGTTTATGAGCGTTCTCTACGTTGCACTACCAATTGCCTTGCTATTGGGTGGCTCCGCGCTTTTGGCCTGCATCTATTGCATTCGACAGGGCCAATACGACGACTTGGATACACCCGCCGTTCGCATTTTGATCGATGATCCTAAACGACCTGTGACGGCAACTAATACTCAAGATAATTCCAAAGATTTGACTGAAAGCCTAACATGAAAAATCGATTTTTTATTCTCAGTATCTTTCTGCTGTTGCCACTGGCTGCCTGTAATCGAAGCGTTCCCCCTGCCGAATTCGAACCAAATCGAGTGTTTGCGTACGTCTCGGAAGTGAAAATTGAGTACCCCATGCAGCAAGCCCTATCCGAAGCACAAGTCGCATTGGGTGAGTACTTCGGAACACCGGACCATCCGAAGTTGCCTAACTTTCTGGACACTGATCAATCGACTCTTGTGGATCTGAAGAACCTTGAGGCAGCATCAGGTGACCCACAACAAGCTGGTCGTGGCCTGTATCGCAAACACTGTGTAGCCTGCCACGGAATCACGGGGAATGGTCGTGGAGTCAATGCGACTCAAGGCGATGTTTATCCTCGCGATTTTCGCATGGGCAAGTTTAAGTTCAAGACGACAGCTCGCGGAGCAAAACCACTGCGAGATGATCTATTCCATACGATTCGCAATGGAATTGCCGGTACTTCGATGGCCAAAATCAACGAACTTAGCGACGCCGATGTGCAGACTCTGGTGGATTACGTGATCTATCTTTCTTGGCGCGGTGACGTCGAACGCAGACTACTGCTTGCGGCCGAAGAGATTGAGTTCGAATCGGAAGATCAAGAATCGCTACGTAATCTTTATGCGCCTGGTACCAAGTTATTCGAAGAGCAGCAGGTGGTTTTGGTCAAAGATAGCATCACTGAGGTTGCTGACGAATGGTTATCGGCCACCGAAAGCATCAAAGAAATTCCTGCTGCTGGTGATATTCCTGTTGAAGCCACATTGGAGGAGCTGTTGGCGGCCGCCGGCAGCAGTCAACCCTCGCCGCTAAAAGCATCTTTGGATCGCGGTCGTGAACTCTTCATTTCAGAAACGGCAAGCTGTGCCAAGTGTCATGGGCCTCTAGGTCACGGGGATGGTCAAAATCAAGACTATGATGATTGGACTAAGGAATGGACCAAGAATATCAACATTGATCCGACCGACGACGAGCAAATTCTTCCCTTTCAGGTTCGTGGTGCCCTGCCGCCGCGACAGATCAAACCCCGCGACTTGCGCGAAGGGATCTACCGAGGCGGTGCCGATCCGAAGAATTTGTACCATCGCATCGCCAACGGCATCGAAGGAACTCCCATGCCGGCAGCCGAGGGTGTGTTGCAGCCGGAAGATATTTGGCATTTGGTTAATTATGTTAGATCCTTGGCGACACCTGCCAATAACCCGACCGCAGGCGAAAGTAAGCTCTGATGCCAAACCATCTGACGCATGGGATTATTCTGCTATTGGCTGTCTGCCAATTGAGTTGTCGCAGGTCTGATGAGCCTACACAAGTCTTGCCTGTGCAGTCCGACGCTCGATCTAGCGATAGTTTGGCTGAAGCAGAAGAAAGCTCATCGGAGCCAAAGCAAGCAACTGAATTGGTATCGTCTGACGAGAAGTTGCTAAGCGGTGATCAGTTACTGCTGAAGCTAGTTGACTGGCAGGGATTTCAGGAAGTTATTGATCAAAAGCGTGGCCAAGTGGTCGTCGTAGACATTTGGAGTACCTCGTGCGCTCCTTGCATGAAGGAATTTCCTCATCTGGTGGCGCTTTCCCAACGCAAGGACGTTCAGTGCATTTCGCTCAACGTGGACTATGTGGGTCTGAGCAAAAAGCCGCCCAGCAGTTATCGCGATCAGGTCTTGGCGTTTCTTAAGCAACAGCAAGCCGACCAAGTTCACAACTTGCTGGCCACGATTGCCGACCAAGAAGTTTACGAGCATTTCGAAATAGACTCAATTCCGGCTGTAGTGATCTACGATTCGCAAGGTCAAATCGTCCGCCGCTTGACCGATTCTTCGGTGGGAGGAACCGATGGAGTCAGCTATTCCAAGCACGTCTTGCCACTGATCGATAGCCTTTGAAAATAGGCTTATCCCATCGCTATTGCACCTGGACCATGGGTAGCTCTAGCAACACGGCTTCGAAGTGATTGCGCAGCAGCAACCAGTTCTCTATTAGTGCTGGAGCGTTCCATGTTTTGTCACCGGGAAGGACAGGGATTTTCGTCAGCTCACGGTGCCTCTCTGGATCTGCAGCGACCATGACCAGTTCGCCAGATTCGGCTTGGATGACCAGAGTATCATTGCGCAGAAGGATTTGGCCGTGCCCATAACGCCCCGACTTCCACACTCGATTACCTGTCTGGGCGTTCAGACAGGCCAGAATGCCATCATCCAAGCCATACAAGAATCCATTCAGGTAAACAGCGGAACTCATCTTGCATTTCAGGCGTTTGTTTTGCCACAAAGGCTCTGCGGTCCACTGGCCATTTTCGTTCTTGATCTGCAGCATGACAGACCCTGCATCATAACCGGCAGTGATGAATACCCTGTCCTGATCGATCACCAGTGGCTGGCCAACGTTGATCCCGTTGAATGTTTTGAACGGAAACTGCCACTTTTCGGTTCCGTCGGCTAGGTCATACCCGGCCACGTTTTCTCCACCAAAGATGATTACCTGTTGTTGGCCCAACAAATTCCCCAACACGGGACTTGCATAACCGGCCTTGGCGCTTCCACCGCTCCACAACTTCAATCCAGTCGACCGGTCGTACGCAACGATACTATGTCCCTGCGAACCACCCGGATTGACGATAACCTTGTTATCCACAACCAAAGGCGCGCCGCACATGCCCCACTGAATATTGGTGGCTTGAGCATCTTGCAGGATGTTCGTCTGCCATTTCTCTTGACCACTAGCCAAATCCAGCGAGACCAATAGGCCGCTAGCCCCTAATGCAAAGACTTCATTTTCTGCAATGGTGGGTGTAGCGCGTGGCCCATTGCCGCCCAGTTCTTCCTTGAAGTGGCCTGGGTAGGTTCGGACCCAGCGGTCCTTACCCGTGGCCATATCGTAGGCCACCACCGCCTCATTTTCTTCTCGCTGCTCGATAGTCACAGCAACACCTCCGGCTATTACAAAACTTGCATACCCGCCTCCTGCCGGGCGACGCCACACTTCGCGTGGAGGTTGTTGCTTAAGGTCCGTTACAAGACCAGGACCGGTCACTACACCGTCGCGCTTTGGCCCCAAGAAATCGGTATACCTGGGTGCATTGGAGTCGAGAGCTTGCGAGGTTGCTGAAGCGCTGTCGGGTTGCTCATCCTCGCTTGATTGAGTTTGATTATTTCCCTTCTGATACTCGGCCAAGCGCTGATCCTGAGTTGGCTGCCAGCGATAGCGAATCCGATAGTTATTGTCGCCCGTATTCTCAATCTCTCGGACGCTCACCGCAGCCGCACCTACCAGCAATGCGACCAGTCCGAATAGGCACAGCTTTGGCTTGAGTCCAACTTGTCTAGTAACCAACAACCAAAGTAGCAGCAGACCCAAAGTTAGTAGAATAATTCCTCGGCCCAACACGTTTTGGGCAGCCACTCCAAATTGCGGCATTAGCACTTCCGACGTCAGATTAGTGAACCGATTGATGATCGAAAGCACGATACACAAATCGATCAAAACGATGGGTATCATGTATCGCTTGAAGAACGACGGTTGAATTTCTGGAGTGGCAGACATGCATTTGAATCCTGAATCAAAGAGAATAGGGTGGTCGATAGGGGCGATCGGTCATCGCTTGCGCTTCGGTGTCTTCGATGATCTGTTCGGTGTTTGGATCCCATCGAATGGATCGTCCCAATCGGGCGACAAGGTTTCCTAAATGGCAAACCGTCGCCGACCGATGCCCAATTTCTACGTCGCAGATTGGCAATTCACGACTGCGCATACAATCTAGAAAATTGCGTGTGTGATCCCGACTGCGAACCAGTTGCCCGTTGCCAAAGTCCTCGGGGTTTTGTTTCACTAGCGACTCGGGGGTTGAGCTGATTTTTCCTCGGTTGACTCGAACCTCACCCTGTTTACCGATAAACCGCACGCCACCTGAGATATCAGCCTGCCCTTGACCGCATATCACTTTGATACCGTTGTCATAGGTAAACGTGATGCGGGCAGTCTCGGTAACATCATGTACCTTTTCGGGGTGAAACGTTGCGATTCCCTCTATGGAAGTTGGACCGGTATGATCCATACCAAGGCCCCACTGTGCGATGTCCAAATGGTGAGCCCCGAAGTTGGTCATCTGCCCACCCGAGTAATCCCACCAAAACCGAAAATTGTAGTGAACACGCTGACTGTTGTAGGGTCGCAAAGGCGCAGGACCAAGCCAGCGATCATAATCCAGTTCTGGAGGTGCTGGCGTATCGGGTCCCAATGGCCCAGGGTGATTACACTTCGGCAGCCCTACGTGGACCTGATCAACCTGCCCGATCAACCCGTTTCGAACCATCATGCATGCTTGCCAAAATTCCTGCGATGAGCGCTGCTGAGAACCGGTCTGCACGATACGCTGGTATTGACGAGCTGCGGTGACCATTCGGCGACCTTCCGCAATCGTCAGCGAGAGAGGTTTCTCGCAGTAGACATCTTTACCGTCCTGACAAGCATGAATCGTCATCAGTGCATGCCAGTGATCTGGCGCCGTGATGACTACCGCATCCAGGCCCGGCATTTGAAGCATCTCGCGATAATCATGGAATACCCGAGGCTCGGGGCCCTTCACCAATTTGACAGCCTCATTAACGACGTTGGTGTCGACATCACAGATCGCTACAATATCGGCCCCAGCTTGCTGGAATCGTTTCAGATTGCCACTCCCCTGATTCTTCACCCCTATCATCCCTACGGCTATTCGATCGTTGGCTCCCCAAGCTCGACGCGGGACAAACAACGGTGCGGCTGCGAACCCAGCTAGCCATTGGAACGAACTGCCAATGGCAGTTCTGCGAGAATGCTTGCCTGACATGCAGGAAACTCCTGAATTAGACCATCTGGGGAAGTGAGGACGGCAGAGCTTTCGACCAACAAGCTGTACCGTAATTCGCCCTGATTATCTATGTTCTTCACGTCGCTGGCAAGCAACACAACCAAAAGACTTCTATAATTGTTCAGTTCGTTGACTGGGAACAAAATCGATAGTTGGTAGAAAACACGACGATGAATTGGATTTGGGTGGTTACGGCGATCAGCGTGTCGATGTTCGTTGGGTCTTTGATTCTATTGCCCTATTTGATTATCCGACTGCCCGAGGACTACTTCTTGCGAAAACCCATTCGCGATTGGCCAACCAGGCATCCGGCGGTTCATTTGACAATCGTCATAGTCAAGAACGTCATGGGAGCCATCTTGGTCGTGGCAGGATTTGCCATGTTAGTTTTGCCTGGCCAAGGGCTACTGACCATTTTGATTGGCATCGCTTTGTTAGACATCCCTGGAAAGCGCCGCGTTGAACGAAGAATCGTAAAAATAAAGCCGGTTCGGCAGGCTGCAAATTGGATACGCAATCGGTACGGAAGAAAGCCGCTGCAATTTGATCAAGAACCAGCGGGCAAAGATATCTTCCATCCGTAGACTTAGTTCTCCGTGAACCAACATAGGTCAATTGCTTATTCGGTTGGTCCAATGCGGTGCAACTTGGCACGGATCTCGCCCACGCGGATCTCTGAGTTAGCGTTTAGTGTGGGAAGTGGTGCCAGCAGTTGGTCACCGCGACTACTATCGTAACGGTACCAGAGCATTCCAAAGCGGTTGGCCTGCACCTCGGCAATTTTAACATTGTCGACGTAAACCGATTGAGTCGAATTAGGGCGAACAGGAGCAAGCTGGATACCAATCATCGTGCGATTCTGGGAAGTAACGATCTGTGCGGTCCCGCGAGTTAGCCCTTGATTGAACAACGCACCGTAGACATTGTTGGGCAGTTCAGGCATTGTCGGACGAGTCAAACTTCGCAGTTCGCCACTATAAGGGCCAAACTGAATCTTTGAGCCCTGCTTGGCATCAGGGAAATTACCGACATTTTTTAAGTCAAGCCGCCTAGTCACAAAGCCAATTCGGTTCGCCTTGACCTTGCCTACGGTAACTCCATCGATCAGGATGGGGTATTCTTGATTGGCTTGTAAATCTCGAGCGAACACGTTTAAGAACCGCTTGTCACCTCGCTGCAAGAGCATCGATTCGCCGCGCACTTTGCCATCGGTCATTAGTCGTGCCGCAAGAATCTTAGTCTCTTGATCTTGCTTATTGACTGTTGCCTGGCTACGAGTTGTCTCGCTGCCCGCGCTGCTCTCTCCTTCGCTCTTGAGCTGTGCTTGGCCAACAGAATCAACTGTCAGGTTGACCAGCAATCGTCCCTCAGCTAACAAATTTGGCAGCACTCCTTCCAGGCTATCTTTGGGAGAGAGTCTCAATTTGCCACGCCCCGATGCGTCGGCTTCGATCGAGCCGACCCATGTGCCCTCCAAATAAAGCGAATGAGTTTGACCTGGTTCACTTTGATGCAAACGAACCTCCAGCTCCAATCCGTCCGCGCCTTGTTTCAGGCGAGCCCCCGCACGCAGTGACTGCTGAGAGTCGACGCGTATCCAGTTCGTGTCGTCATCACGGCTAGACAATGAGCGATCGTTCAGTCGGTTAATGACCATCAAGGCATCTAGAGCGGTCAGCCGACCGTCACCATTGACATCCCAGAAACCTCGACCTGGCGATCTGGCTGCAGGTTGCCCCTGTGCGTTCAATTGATTGATGATCTGAAGTGCATCCAACCCTGTGATTCGACCATCATCATTGGTATCCATGGGCGAGATAAAGTTATGCACATCTGTCGCCAGCAGCTTTCGATTTTCTAGCGATTCAAACGCCAATCGACGACGCGATTTAACAGACATGTCTTGGACCCCTGACGTTAAACTTGGAAACATCCGATCCGTGGACAGAATTTGGCAATAGCTTCCAGAAATTGCATTCTATCGACATTGTGCAAAAAGGTAAAGTTTTTTGGGCCAATGTTTTTTGGTATGCAATTTGTCTAGTTTATGAACTCCACCCGGCGTGAAACGACAATTGGTTGCCCAATTTTCTTAGCGATCGTAGAATCGGGAGTCGGATTTGCCTGAAGCCGATTCGAAGCCAGCGATAGATTTGGCCTTACTTCTGGAGAACATGATGCCAATCCGTTTTGCCCGCAAGTCCTTGTCCAAATCATCCAGAGCGGATGGAAACCTTAGGAATCATGCATGGTCAAGTGCGTCTAACACTCGGCGATTGCGCATCGAATCGCTGGAGCTCCGGCAGTTAATGACCGCTGATTTATCGTTCGATATCAATCAATACGCTTCGGATCGCCTACTGGTCCAATTGCGGTCTGAAGCGACGCTATCTAACATCATTGAAAATGTTCAAGGTATTGTTCAGGCTAACCCAATAGGTGAAAGCGGTTGGCATCAATTGTGCCTATCAATGGGCACCGAATTGCCGTCAGCCCTCCTTCAACTACAACAGTTGACTGATGTCATCACAGTCACGCCAGATTTTCGCGTCAACCTTTCCACAACCCCAAACGATCCTCTGTACGCAAGCCAGTGGCCGCTGTCTGCCAGCAGCGGACGCATCGATGCCAGTCAAGCTTGGAACTATGGCACCGGCAGTAGTATTATCGTCGGCGTAATCGACACCGGAATTGATTACAATCACCCTGATCTAGCCGCCAACATCTGGTCAAACAATCGAGAAATTCCAGGCAATAGCATCGACGATGATGGCAATGGATATCGCGACGATATTCGTGGATGGAATTTTGTGGGTAACAATAACAATCCCATGGACGACAACGGTCATGGGACTCACGTTGCAGGCACCATCGGAGCTGTAGGCAACAATGGCGTCGGCGTGACGGGTGTCGCTTGGAATGTCAAGCTCATGCCACTGAAGTTCTTGGATAGCCAAGGCTCTGGGTATCTCAGCGATGCTGTTCGTGCAGTCGATTATGCTCGTGTCAACGGTGCCAAGATCATCAATGCCAGTTTTGGTGGAGGCGGATTCAGTTCTGCGATGCAAACTGCGATACAAAGATTTCAACAAGCGGGAGGTATATTTGTGGCGGCGGCTGGCAATGAAGGTGTTAACAATGCAGCAACAGCCAGCTACCCAGCTAACTATGCTCTACCCAACGTGATTTCCGTTGCCGCCTCAACCTCGACAAACGCCCTGGCAAGCTTCTCGAACTACGGATCCAATGTCGATATCGCAGCACCTGGACAGAATATTCTGAGTACGTTGCCAGGCGGCCGTTATGGATCGCTGAGCGGCACTTCGATGGCGGCTCCCCATGTAGCAGGCGCGCTGGCCTTGCTTTGGGGGCAGTCTCCTTCGCTGTCTGCCACCGAGTTGATTAGCCTGGTGATGTCCAATACCGATTCTGTCCTTGTCGGCAAGACCATTCACGGAAAGCTCAACCTTGGCAAAGCCGCAACCGCTCTACGAAGTGCTTCACCTGACACAAAGGACTCGGTCGCACCGTTTGTTCAGTCAGCTCAATGGAACAACCGTCTGGATGTGATTGACAGCGTAATTCTAGACTTCTCCGAAGAGATGAATATCGAATCAGTTGCCAACGCACTAGCGGTTTCGGGGCCAGGTGGTCCTGTTTCGGTCAGCAGCATAGAAAAATCATCCAGCGATCCAACTCAAGTCGTTGTCAAGCTAAGCGGTAACAACTCAACTGCCGGCGCTTACAAAATTGATGTCGCGGCAACCGCAAAAGATTTGGCTGGCAATCTGCTGAACCAAGATGGTGATAATCAGCTTGGCGAAGTCCAGCAGGATCGATTTGGTAGTCAAACGCAATTGTTACCTACGACTCAGGTCACCTCGACCTATTTAAGCGCACAGGGCGTCACGCTCCGCGATGCAACACTGTTTCGGGCTGGAGTGACTCGCGTTGCCATCGACGTATCCGATGCAACGACCATTGAGAGCCTGAGTGTCGAACTATCAATCAATCACACGTACGCCAGCGATTTGCGAGTGCGATTGATTTCGCCGACGGGCACTGCAGTCACATTGGTAAATCGTCGAGGTGGCAGTACCGATAATCTGCGCTTGACTTTAGCAGACTCCGCCAATCGCGCTCTAGCGGGAGGGAGCTCTGCTTTGACTGGTTCCTATCGCGCTGAACAGTCGCTATCCACGTTTCGTGGTCAGAATGCTCGCGGGCGGTGGACTTTGGAAATCGTTGATCTGGCAACAGCGGATAGTGGGGTACTCAACTCCGCAAAACTCCATATCACATCAACAGCTACAAGTCGCACAACCAGCTCCGCCAGTCACGGATCTGCTTTTTACGCCGCTATCTGGCAAATGATGGATAATCTGTTGCGCCGCCACAATTCCTATCCTCGGAGCTTGTAGCTGCGAATCTATCTCGTCGAACGTTTGAGATACTATTAGGTGCCGCGTTGATTGCCAAACCACTGGATGTGGGCTCGAGGGCAATAACGCAATCCATGCTGCCGGCACCATGGAATCAGCCACTGCTCATGACGCTGAAGTGTTGAAGCATCGACACCTTGTGGCATCAGCAGGACGCGCTGGCCATCATAGCCACCCAAGTCACCTAGGTAGTTCAGTACCTCTTGAGCGTCGGCTGGGGAGTCGACTACGAATTTCAGTTGATAATTCTGCTGCATCAGTCGCAGAACGATGTCCGGGCGATGACGGCGACGATGATGGGCTGTGTGCCAACTTCCGCTGCTTGCGGGAGGAGCCGAACTTGACAATTTGGGGCTGATCGACCACAAGTCGGCCTGAATGTCGTGCCACACTGTTCCGGCGGTTTCAATGGTCAAGTGGTAACCGGCGGCGCGAAGCTCGGTCGCAAGGTAAGCGACGCCCGAGAAAATCATGGGTTCGCCCCCCGTCAGAACCACATACCTAGCCGAGTGCTTTGTGACTTGATCCAAGACCTGTTCTACGGTCAAATACTGACCTTCAGGTTGCCAAGAGGCAAATGGAGTGTCGCAAAACCAGCATCGCAAGTTACACCCACTGGTGCGAACAAAGATACTTACCGTCCCTGTTAATAGCCCCTCGCCTTGAACGCTTTGGTAAATTTCGCAAATGCGAAGCATTGCCCCCTTGGGATGTGCGAACTGTTGTTGCATACTTGCGGACCTGGGTTGATAGTTAACTGATTTGACAATTGCCAGCACGGCCAACCAGCAAGTTTCCGGGGCCGGGCCGTTTTAGCTTAGAACCTATCCTTAGCTTAGTGCCTACCCCAGAACCCTCTCCACCGCTTCGGGGGAGAAGGCAGGGTGAGGGGGTCGAGTAGTTCTGGGATAGGCTCTTAATGTGCGTTTAGACCAAATTGAAATTAAAATTTTACGCGGAGATTGTTTGCCGGTGAGTACGCCATTTCAAGACCAACTAGAAGTATTTGATAATAGTTTTCCGGAGCGAGAGTACGAAATCGAGATCAATTGCCCCGAATTCACCTCGATTTGTCCCAAAACGGGCCAGCCCGATTTTGGGACGCTGGTGTTTCGTTACGTGCCTGATCGCTTCTGCGTTGAACTGAAAAGCCTGAAGCTGTACCTACAGAAATTCCGTAACGAAGGTATTTTCTACGAGAATGTGACCAACCGCATTCTGGACGATTTTGTTGCCGTATGTCAGCCACGACGAGCCACTTTGGAGAGCCATTGGGGAGCACGCGGAGGCATCACTTCGATCGTCCGTGTTCACTTTCAGTCAAGCCGCCCATAATCCGGCGCGTTGACCGCAGCCGGCTGCATTGATTGCAACAGGATTTTCGCTTTTCGCATGATCGCATTTAGATAACAGGATCTTTGACTATGACTCAGCCTCAAGTAATTCTTAGCGGATTTGCGGACGAAGCCGCTAACGAAAAGTTGGCCGTGCAGCAGTTCGCTGCGCTTGCTGCCGCTGGTTTACAGCATTACTCGATCCGATTCATCGACGTGGGCAGTGGCATTAAGAACTCGATGGACTTGACCAAGCAAGAGCTGAAGCAAGTGACGAAAATGCAACAAGAGTATGGCTTGAGCGTTGCCACAGTTGGCTCACCCATTGGCAAAGTGAAATTGCTGGATGTCGAAGATGGCAGCAAGAATAAGTTCATTCCTTTTAAGCAATACCTAGGCAAGAACGTTCAGCACGCTTGCGAAGTAGCCGTTACACTTGGGACGAAGCTACTGCGCGGCTTTTCCTTCTATCATCCGATAGGTACTCCGCCTGAACAGCATTTGAATCAGGCCTGCGATCAATTGTGTGCGATTGCCGATGTTTGCAAGCGTGACGGCTTGGTATTTGGATTGGAAGTTGAAGCGAATCTGATCGGACAGACCGGACAGTTGCTGGCTGAAATATACCGCCTTGCGAAGCATCCCAACTTGGTACTCATTTTTGATGGAGCTAATTTGGTCTGTCAGGGCATGACCCCCGATCAGGTGTTCGCTGAGTACCTAGCGATGAAGCCCGGCTTGGGGTGGTTGCACATCAAAGATTATCGACACAGTCATTCAGGTGGCCGAGTGGCACATGTGGATGAAGCTTCACTCAAGAACTTTGTGCCTGCCGACATAGGCGACAGCGGCCACGAAGCGATCCTGCGAGACCTGGCAGTTGATCTGCCTAGAATCGACAAACGGATGAGAAAGCTAGGAGCACCTGGAGTCATCTTTGATCTCGAGCCGCACGTCAAAGGTGGTGGGCAGTTCGGCGGATTCAGCGGCCCAGACGGTTTTGGAGTAGCACTGCGAGGGCTGTGCCGATTGCTGGACTACGTGGGAATCGATTACCACCTAACCGATTTTCAGGACATACTAAATCGAC
>JBIIJD010000120.1:0-8346 GCA_044234105.1 Aureliella sp.
AGGTTCCGAGTATCAAAAAGATCTTGCGGATACTGATCGACCACATCAAGAACGCGACTTCAACCGGTTCTCGATTTTGGATAGCAAAGGCTAGGACGACGAGTGACAAGATGATCAAAAGTGCCGTAGTAACATAGTGCATATTAAGTGGTGGCCCGAGAAGGAAGTTCTGCGTTCTGTGTTCGCATCTGCATCATATAGTAACGCCAGTAAGGTGTTGGAGTGATCAACAATCTTCCTGGCCCTTTGTAGACGCGGACGAATCCCTCGCCTGAAGTGAATCGCCCGAGATAGTTTTTGGTCGGCCTACGAATGTGGAATCCCACTTCAGCGGTTCGACAGACCACGTAATTGCCTTCCGCGACAAATTCCTGGCCTTGCTGAAGAGTGAGCTCTTCGACGGGGCCTCGGGTGGTAAGGACGACCTGCCCATTACCGCTGACTTTCGTTTGCAAATAAACCAAGCCTTCACCCGCCCACAGGCTGGTCATCGTCCGTTCGCGATGAAACTTCACATCGATCGCCCCTTCGGATGCCCAATAAGCGCCTCGCTCTAATATCCATGACTCACCGCGCAGCCGGAAAACGTGAAATCCGCCCAAGGAAGACTCAAGCGTGATGATACCCGTGCCAGTATAAGTTGGTCGGTAGACCGATTCGTCGGCCATCAGTGAACGAATCATTCCGCCGAACGAAGGTATGAGTTTCGAATGGATAGCGATGTCACCGATCAGATAGCTTAACGCCCCCGACTCAACTCGCACCATTTCATGTTGGAGATGGATGTCGATCCATCGCATGCCCTCCTGTTCGCTAAGTTCGAATTTCGCCATTATTTTGCCGAGGCCCCTGCCTTAATTTCCTTCGTCGGTTGTTGGCAGCGAATGCATGTTCGATAGGACGATGATCGCTCATGCGATACCATCGATTCCATCCCAAAGATATTGAATCCCTTTTTCTGTAACCAAAACCCTCCAGCGGCGAAGACCAGAATTGTGATGAAAAATCCAAACCACCAAACCGTCATGCTCCAAGCGACTAGGCCAACGATGAGAGCGATGCCTAGCCACAATGGCCAATAGCCGTCCACAGGTTCGGCGTATATCAGGGGAGCTTCTTTCTTGTCATGCGGGCTGTCGCATAATCCACAGACCAACTTGCCGTAGTATCCGCATTCTTGATTAACGCATTCTACTTGTGAATCTGTTGGGAGAAGGCGTGCGCGGCAATGGAAACAAAAATAGTTCCGGCACGTGGCACAGTGGTACGCATCTCGGTCAACTGACGAACCACAGATTGGGCATTTGTCAACATCGCCCCGCCTGGCTATCGACTCACTTGATGTCGCGTTCGTCGGAGTCTGGTTTTCAACCGCCATATCACGTACTTTCAATCGAGTATCCAATACACTTCAACCAACAACTCGGTTTGATCGCCGGTGATCTGCGGCAAACCGCAAAGGATGGAAGCGATCAGCATTCGCAAAAGCCTGGGCACTTCACGATGTAAATTTGACAATCTTGACGTCCTGAGGCACCAACTTAAGCCTCCGGAACTTTTATTGTCGTGGCCATTCGTCGAAGAGTCAAGCGGTTAGGATTTTGGTGTCTGACCAAAGTTTATGGACAACTTTTAGGCAGCATTTTTAGCATGATTTTCCCAGTAATTGTCCCATAGGTTACTGGCTTCGAGTGCAGCGAGGTTCATTATGTACTCGGCATTGGCGAAATCCCAGCGTCGACCTCTGCCTTTGACGCGTTGAGTGGTCGTTTTGCATTGGGCCTCGGTAGGTCCACTGCCGATTTGGATTCCGCGAGCACGAAGTTCGCGATAGTGAATGATTTCACGACGCTCCGAAACGTATCCTATCAACTGTTCTAAGGCCTGAAGTCGTCGACCTGAGCAAGTGGGTTTCTGTGTAACCAGCTCAGTCAGAAGTGCGTCGACCGCCCTGTGACTTCGCAATCACCTCGAGTTGCTATTACAAGTCGACGAGTCTGCGATTCGTTGTAAGCAACCACAATTCTAGCTTCCTTGTACTGTTGATCCGACCCCGCTCGAGCCGCTGGTAACGGTCGACATTTCTTTCCGCTACGACGCCGTTTAGGTTTGATCGTAGCGCGTCGCTTCGTCTTCTCGGCCTGAGTAACGACTGGCACTTTCACTCCGTCGCAGCCGACATACACCCGAGTTGGGCCTGGTTTTTGTTGCTCATTGGCTGCTTCATGCGTGACTGATGAAGTGGCCGACGGAGCGGCGTCTTTCAACGTGCAGTCTGCGGACGACCACCCAATGTCAATGCTCCCTCCGCCCTACCCATCTTTCGCGCCATAGGTATTTGTCAGACACGGATTTTGTCAAAAATCACTAGCGTCGCTTCTATCACTTTCGCAGCGCCACGCCGCTCGACAAAGCAAAATGTCGTGCGCATGAAACTGCGACACGCTCTACTCCATGGGCGTTGTTGATATGTCCTATGGCACTCATATAAGTTGAGCCATCTGGGCTCACGTATCCCGCCCCACCCGTCTGGGATTTTCTTCCTTTCCGAGTAGCCCGAATTGGTGGTGCAATTCGGTGAGTATGGTATTCTGTGCGGGCATCGCGCTATGCATAAACTGCGCTCCAACATTTTGGCAGTTTGATGGCAAGTGACAACTGATTCGTTTCGTGCCAGATGGTCACAGAATGTGGGCAATGTACTAGCCAATAGCGCTGGCTGATTGAAATATAGAGAGATGAGCGCAGAGCTTCTCCGATGACAACTGACTAGCCTCTATTTAGAGAAGTCGACTGATGTGAGCTACGCAGCTTTTCGCGAGTAACTTTTCAACAAACCACCGAGTCGCTCATGACAGCGAACGTCACTGAGTCGTATGGTGTCAGGTTCCTCAATGACCTTCTTGCCTTCCTTCGTTGGAGGCTTTTCGATCAACTCGTTGTCCAAGCCTTGATGGGGACGTTCGAGGTGATAATGATCTCTGAACTGCGAACATAACACATCCATGTGAGAGCGGCCGAAAACTATGAAGTGGTCCAAGCATTCCAGTGCGATGCTTTGGATAAATCGCTCGACGTAAGCTACCATGTTGGGTGATCGTATGGCAGCACCCTGTACCTGTTTCTGGGTGATTCATTTACCATTCACTTCAAAAACGGGATTGGTTTTTGCATTTTCGATTTTATGGCGACATCGAAAGTTAGTTCTTCACCCGTGCGAAATGCAGCCCGGGGTCCAATGGCGGTGCACCACTCAGAGCGAATTTCCATTTGTCGGCACCGAGCGACATGACGGAACCAGTCATAGCGCCCTTACCCTCACTTTCAAAAGCGAGTTCGTCGCTGGTTGAAACCAAATTGCCTTGGAGCTCCAATGCCGGCTTGCCCGGTTGTATGGCCTTCCAGACAAAATGAGATTCCTCTGTGATGGCTAGATCGATGGTTGTGTCACCCGCTTTCGCTCGCCAGTCGCCAACCAGGTCAGTTTCCGATACGTCGCTGTCGACAGCTGCGGGTGGAATCGTCGTGGGCGCTGGCGGTAGTTGCGGCGGTGCCAGCGCATCGAGCATTCGCTTGGCAATGTAATCCTTAGGCTGATTCTTCACGACTACATTGAGTGCTTGCACCGCATTATCCTTCGAGCCGGTTGTCAAGTAATGGTATGCCAACACGAAGTAAGCGGCAGCATCGTTGGGATGGGACTGGCAGTATTGTTCTAGATTGCGAAGTTGCAACGTGTAGTCATCGGTGTTTCCATACAGACTGCTCATCGTTGTCCAGTCCATGCCCGGCGCACTCGACAAGAAAGAGTTGAGCGCCGCACCTGCCTGCTTATAATCGCCTGAAGCGAAGAGTGCTAACGCGCGGACCTCATGGACTACTGGATCACCCGGCAACTGCCGCAGTGCGGCGTCAAAGTTCACTAACGCTTCTTGGTAGGCTCCGGACTTGAATTGCGAGAGTCCTTCGTCGAATAGTGTGAGTCCCTGTTGGGAGGCTGGCGAATCCTGAGCAATCTGTACTGGGGCTTCAGCAGCCTCAGTTTCGGGAGAGATATAGTTATTCACTACGATGGGCTGCGAATAATCGTAAGGAGCGGCAGTAGTTGCAACTGGCTGTGCATAATAAGGGTTGTAATACGCGTTGCCATAACCCCAACCGCTAGTCATTGAACCAAGCCCCCAACCGACTGCACCCCAGGCGAGTGGCTGATACCAACTGCTTCCCCAATATCCGCCATTCCAGCAACCGTTGTACCACCCGTGATGGACATTGACGCAATTGTTATGCCAATTGCCGGCCCAGCCTCCTCCCGTTCCACCCCAACCCCATCCGGGATTGTTCCAGTTGGGACGGTCCCAACCCGGACGGTTGCCAATCACGTTTCCGCCTCCAAAATTATTCCCCCCTCCAAAATTGATGTCATTGCCTCCTATGTTGATGTCGTTGCCGATATTGATGTCACCGCCACCAATGCCTGGACGATTTGGGCGATTACCACCGATGCCTGGGCGGTTATCACCAATATCACCGAACCCAGGCCGATCGCCACCGATGCCAGGACGGTTTGGTCGATTGCCACCAATTCCCGGACGGTTTTCGCCGCCAATCTGGCCGGGAAGTGTCACTGCTCCCCCTCCGGGACGATTGGGAAGACTCGGACGGTCACCGCCTATACCGGGGCGATCTGCACCAACCCCTGGACGACCCAACGACCCCGGAAGTGTGGTTGGTCGGTTCGAGTTGCCGAAGCTGGGTCGATCACCACCAACGCTCGGTCGATTACCAAGATTGCCAGGACGTGTAGTTGGACGATTCGAATTTCCAAGGCTAGGCCGATCGCTGCCACCTGGACGGTTGCCAATGTTGCCAGGTAATGTAGCGGGACGGCTGGCATTGCCGATGTTACCCGGGAGTGTGGATGGTCGATTGGCGTTGCCGAGATTGGGGCGATCACCGGAGCCAGGTCGATTTGCGACTGCATTGCCACCACTGGGAAACGAGGGTCGAGTGGCCGGCCTCACATTATTGGGCTGGCGTACCGAAGGGCGATTTGCAATCGAGTCGCTACCCGGACGGGCCGAGCTCCCCGGTCGCGTTGCGGGTCTCGCTGTGTTGGGACGACCTCCTCCAGACGGATGAAATCCTCCAGCACTGAGTGGCCTTGAAGCTGTGTTCGGTCGGGAAGCACCGCCCATGGAAGGTCGGTTCGGGCTGGGTCTTGTAGCATTTGGGCGCGACATCGAGTGGTGACTGCCGCCACCCCCCATCGATGGTCGTCCGCCGCCACCACCGACCTTACCCATCGACGGCCGTGCGCCATGGCCAGCACCTCTTCCACCTCCACGCTGCCCCAGTGCTTCCTCTATACCCGCCGATGCACACAGCCATCCAATTGTCACCGCCAACCCGAGACTGAGCCTATAGATAGCTTTCACAATGATATCTCCTCATTTTCCGACCGTAATCTTGACTCTATTTGCCGGCCGAAGGCGGTCGACGCGTGACTGTGATTTCAAAATCCAGCCCACGGCTGTTTCCGATGATTCGCTCACTGCCCCTGATTGAGAAATGGTCTTTGTCTCGCGGAACAATCGTCATCGTCGCCGACGCCGTTCCTCCATCTGGATTGACGGAAGACGATTTGATCACAATGCCATCATCGACAATCGTCCAATGGCCTTCTGAGAAGCCGCCATCGGCATCGAATAGCCAAGAGCGGATTTTTCCGGCAAGTGGATCCCACCCGATTCGCTGGGACGACGTGGTCGTCGGGTTGCCGGGCGAAGTGACTTGGAATTCGCCCAGCAAGTAGTTCTTGTCGTCGGACCAACGATAAGAAATGGCGACGCTGCCATCCGAGCCTTCATTAATCCATTCGCCGACCAACCCGGCCAAAGGTTGCAGGTTTTCATGGGGTGAAGGAACGGGATCGTCGTTGAAGTCGCGGATGGACGCAAGTTTCCAGCCGATATCGGTCTTGGACCGCACGGCGATGTAACGGAACCTGGACTGGGTGGCACCGTCCTTAGACGTCATCGTCCGCGTTCCCTCCTCAATCGCGACGGGGCCAGCCAGTCGGATTGATTCGATGTCGATCGATAGTTTTGTCTCCGGGAATCTCGCGAAGAACGAGTTCAGCAGTTCCTTGATTTCTTGCTCGCCGCGATAAATTGTGCCCTCCTCGTCGATCAATTCGCCCTGAGGGAGAAACATCGAGGCCAGCTCATCTACCTTGCCCTCATTGAAAGCCGCCACAAGTTGCTCAGCACTGCTTTGAATGGTGGCCAGCGCAGCATCCTTCTTTTGATCTTGGCCCCGGACGCAATGCTCTGTCAATGAAAAAAATGTCAGGCCGACAATGGCTAATCGCAACACTCTACGACAATTCAACATGAAAGTAACCTCACAAAAAATATCTCGATTGAATGAAACAATCCACGGCTCGCGATTCGTTGCCAGGTGGTTCATGAAGAATGCGCAAACGTTTGCTGGGCTTCTACTGTTGCCATAGCTGTATAGACCGCTTTAACTGAACGCTGACAACTTTTCTACTAAAGAGTTTACAGCGGGCTGAACAATTGTTTTTAATGGCTCTGGGATTTTGTCAATCAGTCCTTGAATAGACTGAAGAAACGTGCCGATTATCGTTGGTAAAGCCGTTTTAGCTGCACCCTCCAAACTGTCCAGTCCCAATCCGTCAATCTTGCCACTGAAGTCTCCAATCTTATCCATTAGACTCTGTGCGCTGGCCTGGTTAGCATTCGGAGCAGCAAGCCCAGTTAAGCCCTTCGAAATCTCACTGAAGCCACTCTTGAGTGTGCTGCCGGCTTCACCTATGGCTGAGAAGTCCAAAGAATCCAGTGACGGTAAATTGCTAGAAAGGTCAGTGATTTCATCCTTCAACTCATCAGCGGTATCCTTAACCGCATTCGACGCCGACTGAGCCGCTTTTTGAGCTGCGTCGTTAATATCACCGGCTTTGGAAAAAAACATCTTCCAAGCCCCAAATGCCAGGGCTGCAATCAGTAAAACTGGCAGAAGCGTTTTCAATAGGCCGCCGCTAGCCTGCGTAGCATCATTGGCGGCCGCTCTTGACGCTCCCGCAGCTTTTTTGGCTGCTCCAGAAACTGACCTGGATGCATCTGCAACTAAATTTTGCAGGCCCAAATCGCTGCTCAATGAGGCTGGCAAGAAGTTGGACAAGCTGCCCTGCTGGGACTTCAGCAAATTGGTCAGTCCACCAACATCTAAGCCCTTGGACTTAACCTGTTTGCTCAACATACCCATGACGATGGGAGCGACCATTGCCAGCAGCTTGCCAACGGAGCTGATATCTAACCCAAGTGCTTTGGCGATTGCTGAGATCATGCCACTCTTGCCGCTACCCACGATTGAATCCAGAATTCCTCCGCCAGCTTTCTGAAAACCTTCCGATGCACTTCCTGAACCTCCCAGCATATCACCCAGCTTGTCGAGCATGGAAACATCCGTGTTCTTGGCCATATCCAAAATGGCCTTTGAACCTTCGGAACCGCTGATTGCCTTCTTCATGATCCCACCAAGAATCGAAGCCGACGCTACATCAAAAGCTGCCGAGGTTTTCTTGGTGTCTAATCCCAGTGCTCCGCCTAGTTTATCCATTGCTTGTTGAGCTACGGCACCCTTAATCATTTCCATCAAGTCCATTTTTGAACCCTTGCAAGTATTATTGATCAAATAAAAGTTTACGCTTCTAGACAATGCCCCATTCACCTGACTCAAACCGGGTAGACGATCCTTCAATCATTTTTCACATCCACCACTGACCAAGCCTTGGCCCTCGCCTCATCCAGTATTACGTCGAGTTTGCCGATGTAGGAATCGCGATTATAGGCCCAGTGTTGCAATCAGAATTAGAACACCGTCGGTGTAAAGAGTAAAGGAGGTACGTTTGAATGTAAGATTGAGGAGTAATCCAGGGCTTGCTTCAAAAAGGGCCGCACCTGCGTTCAATGCGGATGCGGTCCGATTCATCCTATTTACATAGCGGTGGTCACACTGGGTCTACTCACCGCCGGTAGTCATGCTCTTGACCTGGCTCTCAAGCGAATCGAGACTCCAGTCCCCCGGCTTTTGGCTGGGTGGGAATTCCTTTAAAGTCATGAGGAATTTGCTGACGACCGCTTGAAGCGGCACGAGCACGAACGCGCGGTCTATCATCCAATCGTGGTAGGTGTTCGAATTGTGCTGGGACTTTTCAAATGGATCACGACGCAGGTTGAATAGCAGTGGCAGACGGAGGTGGACGAAGGGTTCCCGCCACACATCTAACTGATGCGCGCGGTTCTCCAGATAGGTTGCCTT
>JBIIJD010000014.1:0-87106 GCA_044234105.1 Aureliella sp.
CTGGATTGCGAAACGTGTTAACGCCAACAATCGGCAGTTCTCCAGTATGCTTCAGATGTTCGTAGTGCAACGACTCTTCTTGGATTCGACTGCGTTGGTAGCCAAGTTCCATGGCTCCAAGCACTCCACCACGACTGCTGATGGCTTCAAATTCCTTCAGCACGGCCTCCTCGACCAGTTCCGTCAGTTGCTCGATCACGAAACTGCCTTGATTCGAGTTTTCGTTTTTGGCCAGTCCCCATTCACGATTGATGATCAACTGAATCGCCATGGCGCGGCGAACGCTCTCCTCCGTAGGCGTCGTAATCGCCTCGTCGTAGGCGTTGGTATGCAAGCTGTTTGCGTGATCGTAGGTGGCGATCAGTGCTTGCAGGGTTGTCCGAATATCGTTGAAGGCGATTTCTTGAGCGTGCAGACTGCGCCCGCTTGTCTGGCAATGGTATTTTAGCTTTTGGCTGCGCGCATTGGCTCCGTACCGCTCCCGCATAGCCACCGCCCAAATGCGGCGAGCCACTCGGCCCATGACGGTGTACTCGGGATCCATGCCATTGCTAAAGAAAAAGCTCAGATTGGGGGCAAAATCGTCAATGGGCATACCACGAGCCAGATAGGCTTCCACGTAGGTGAATCCGTTGGCCAAGGTGAATGCCAACTGACTGATGGGATTTGCACCGGCTTCGGCTATATGATAACCACTGATGCTGACGGAGTAGAAATTGCGAACATTGTGCTGAACAAAAAATTGCTGGATGTCGCCCATGACTTTCAGCGAAAATTCGGTCGAAAAGATGCAGGTGTTTTGCCCTTGATCCTCCTTCAAGATATCTGCCTGCACCGTACCGCGAATATTTTCTAGCGTCCAAGCGCGTATCTGAGCGATCTCCTGAGCATTGGCCTGGCGTCCATGTTGAGTAACAAATTTTTCGATGTTTTTATCGATGGCCGTGTTAAGAAACATGGCCAAGATGGTGGGGGCGGGACCATTGATCGTCATGCTGACGCTGGTCGTGGGAGCTGTCAAATCAAAGCCATCATACAGGGCGCGCATGTCGTCCAATGTAGCAATGGAAACTCCACTGTTGCCTACCTTTCCAAAAATGTCGGGACGCAGATCTGGGTTGTTTCCATACAACGTGACGCTGTCAAACGCCGTGGATAAACGTTTGGCTGGCATGCTGGCAGACAGCATCTTGAAGCGGCGATTGGTGCGAAACGCATCGCCTTCGCCCGCAAACATTCGAGTGGGTTCTTCGTCCGGGCGTTTGAAGGGAAATACCCCCGCAGTATAAGGAAACACGCCCGGTACATTCTCCAGCATCAGCCACCGCAACTGGTCGCCATGATCTTGAAACTTGGGCAACGCAATTCGAGGAATCAAGTTGCCAGACAGAGTCCGGTGAGTAAGCTGAGTGCAAACCTCTTGGTCGCGGATCTTGACAACCTGCTGCTGACCGCTGTAGCTTTCTTGCAGTGGCTGCCAGCTTTCCAGCAACCGCTGGCTTTCCCCATCCAGACGCTGTTGGCGGATGCGAATCAGCTCCTGTAGAGAATCATTCGTCTGGCCACACTCGGTCGCCAGCATCTGTGCCGCCGCCATCAACTGCTGGCGCTGTGTAGCCAACTGGGACTGCTGCTGGGCTCGCTGCTTATATTGTCGGATTGTGTGCGAAATCTCAGCCAGATATCGATTGCGATCCGGCGGAACGATTCGGGTTTGATCCGTGGAATGTCTCGTGGAGACCGGGGACAGTCGCGATGGACCAATCTTCAGCCCCAACTGACCAAGTCTGGGAAGCAGTGAAAAATAAAGTGCTGTGACACCATCGTCATTAAATCGCGAGGCCGTTGTGCCAAAGACCGGCATCTGCTCTACCGATCGATCAAACCAATTGCGATTCCGCTGCACCTGCTTGCTAACATCGCGCAGAGCATCGGCAGCACCCAAACGATCGAATTTGTTGATGACCACCAAGTCAGCCAAGTCCAACATATCGATTTTTTCAAGCTGACTAGCGGCACCGTACTCGGGCGTCATCACATACAGGCTCAGGTCCACATGCGACACGATGGCTGCATCCCCTTGACCAATCCCTGATGTCTCAACAAGCACCAGATCAAAGCCCGCACATTTGCAAGCTGCGATCGTGTCTGCAAGAGCCGCGCTGACTTCGGTTCCAGCTTGACGTGTCGCCAGTGATCGCATGTAAACACGATTCGCCTCTTGTAACTTTCTGGAAGGCTCCACTGGATCTCCGACGAACTGCTGAGCAAGCTGCGGCCAGGGTCCAATGGCATTCATTCGAATGCGATCTCCCAGCAGCGCGCCACCGCTGCGACGGCGAGTTGGATCGATCGAGATCACGGCAATGCGGTGCAGGTCACCTTGATCCAAGCGCAAGCGGCGAATCAATTCGTCCGTCAGGGAACTCTTGCCAGCTCCCCCCGTACCGGTAATACCAAGCACCGGCACCTGCTGATTGGCCGCCTTGCTACGCATTGCCTGAAGAAGGTCTGCTTCACAACTACCATCCTCAAGCGCAGAGATCATTCGTGACAGGGCTCGCCATCGTTTTGTCAAATCCGAATGTTCGAATGCGTCTAGCGATTGTGTGAGACGATCGGTCCAATCATGATCACAGGCTGCCAGCATCCAACCAATCATTCCTTGCAGCCCCATCCGCTGACCGTCCTGAGGCGAAAAAATACGTGTCACGCCGTAGCTTTGCAGCGAATCAATTTCGCATGGCAGTATAACACCTCCACCGCCGCCAAATATCTTGATTTCTGACCCGTCGCGTTGGCGAAGCAAGTCGACCATGTACTGAAAGAATTCATTGTGTCCGCCCTGATAACTAGACACGGCAATCCCATGAGCGTCTTCATCCAGGGCTGCCGTGACGATCTCGTCGACCGAGCGGTTATGCCCCAAGTGAATCACTTCAGCACCCATGCTTTGCAAGATGCGTCGCATGATATTGATGCTGGCATCGTGCCCATCAAACAGACTGGCCGCAGTGATTAACCGAGGCCGGTGCTTGGGGCAGTAGTTGGACAAATCGTCTCGTGCGGCAGAATCAGTCATCAGTTCAGTCTCGCTGAATCGCGTCAACAACCACCCACAGAAAAGAATCTCTAGCTACGTACCTCGTCATGAAAGGCGGCCAACAACTGCTGAGTGACTGGACCAGGTTTGCCGCTGCCAATTTTTCTTCCATCCAGCTCGATTACCGGAATCACCTCTGCGGCGCTGCCCGTCAGAAAACATTCGTCGGCGACAAAGATGTCATGTCGAGTGATTGGGGTTTCAGAAGCGCGGATGTTCAATTTGGAAGCCAGTTCCAAGACGACACCTCGGGTAATGCCTTCCAAGATGCCAGCATCATTGGGTGGCGTAAATACATGTCCTCCACGCACGATAAAGATGTTGTCACCCGTACACTCAGCCACTTCGCCCTTGTGGTTGAGCATCAGAGCTTCCTTGCATCCTGCCTGCAATCCCTCGACTTTAGCCAGAATGTTGTTCAAATAGTTTAGCGACTTGATACGCGGATTCAGTGCAGCCGGGTGATTGCGAATCGTGGCAGCAGTGACGATCCGAAGTCCTTGATCGTAGTCTTCCTTTGGGTACAAAGCGATCTGGTCTGCAATGATGATCACCTCGGGGTTGGAACAACGATTGGGGTCCAGGCCCAACGTGCCCGATCCTCGCGTGATCACCAGTCGAACGTATCCGTCTGTCAAACCATTTGCGGCCACGGTTCGGTTGACAGCTTCTGCCATCTGTTCTTTAGTCATAGGCACTTCCAGCCGAATGGCTCGAGCCGAATTCCACAATCGGTCCAGGTGTTCTTTGAGCCGAAAAACCTTTCCGGAGTAGATCCGCATGCCCTCAAAAACACCATCGCCATACAACAGGCCATGATCAAAGACGCTTACAACGGCCTGTTCTTTGGGAACCAATCGACCGCTAATATAGACTTGAATGCTCATAATTTTTTTGTGAGATTGAGTTACGAAACCGACACAGTATATCTATTTTGCCGTCGTCGGGGAGCGGTGATTTTTAGGCCGATCGCCTCAGTTGCCAAAATTATGCCTCGTCGAGACGATGTAACCGTTCACGCAAGTTTGTAGGGTGGTACAAGCGGGGCCGATACAAATTGACATTTAACTTGGCAGTTTGTCGGTTTTAGATAGGCCCATTTCCCAAAAAAACTTTGCCCCTCGCCGGCCCACCACGGGCCGTGAATGGTTACGAATCCATTGGGATACGCAATTTGTACAGTTACTCAAGAATTCGGCTGCTGCTTCGACTGGAGCAGTTCTTTAATTGGAGTACCTTGACTCAGCTTCATAGGACGCCCGATGGGGGTGATAAGTTCGCTTTGATAGTCGACACCTAGAAGATTCAATACCGTTGCATGTAGGTCCTCGACAGGTCGTGCGGCTTCCAAGTCGGCTTTGGGGTCGGGCCGGTCGCGTTGCGGATAGGAACTGGATCGCCCGACGGCTATGCCACCGCGTATTCCACCTCCAGCAATGGCTGCTGCAAAGCCATGAGGCCAGTGGTCGCGTCCTTCAAGAGCGTTTAGCCACGGCGTTCGCCCAAATTCGCCTGCGCACAGCACAATCGTGGAACTCAGCAATTCACGCTCCTTCAAATCGCTAATCAACGATGCGAATGCTGGGTCTAGAATCTTGATCTGCTGAGCGTGCAACTGATGATTGTCGACATGAGTATCCCAGCCTGACAAGGTGACCTCCACGCATCGCACTCCAGATTGTATCAATTGCAGTGCCGCCAGACAGCCGCGTCCAAACGGAGTGTCGCCATATTTTAGCCTATGACTGTCAGCAACACCTGACACATCAAATGCGGCCAGTTGCTGGGAGGTCATCATTCGCAGCGCCGCCTGCAGATTGCCTACTTCCGGCAACCCTCGCGCGCCGGGCGATTTAAATCGGCCGGCGGAGAACTTTTGATTCAATCGCTCCAGATCCTTCAGTCGCTGCGTCTGCCGCTCTTGGCTAACCTGAGCTTTCATATCGGGCAATTCATGAATTGGATCACCCAATCGAAAAGCATCCAAGTTATCACCCAAATATCCGCCTCGTCCCGGAAAACTACCTGGCAGAATCGAAACATGCCTGGGAACGTCGACCATATCGGTATCTACTGCTTGAAACTGATGGCAGATCACACTGCCAAGCGCTGGATGAACCAAAGTGGGATCGGGACGATACCCAGTTTTCACATTGTAAATGGCTCGTTCGTGATCACCTTCTTCTACGGTCAATGCGCGAACGATTGAAAGTGAATCCATCTGGTCTGCCAACTGCTCAAGACCTTCACCCAGCAGTACTCCGTCGACTCGCGTTTTTCTAGCTCGGGAACCAGCGGCAATTTCTGTATCGGGATGCGGATCAAAGGTTTCCAGTTGACTTGGGCCGCCTTCCAGCCACAACAGGATTACAGATTTGGCCGGTCCATCGAAACGCTGCTCCTGCCTGGCAAGACAGGTAGCCAGAGGGGTCAGCCAGTTTAACCCACTAAGACCAGCCAAGCGCATCGCAGCGCGCCGATGCATATGCGCTGCACCGCTGCAGGCAAAAGCTGTTGAAGCGCAGTTGGGACGTATCATGCTTTAGTGGCTCCACCCGAATTCCGCACTGTTTAGTATTGCCCAATACAAATCGGTCACCACCTGTCGACGTGATTGCTGACCTGACTGGCTTAATCGCTGACTGACCCACGCAGTTTCATCCGCCGTCGGATACCGAGTTAGGCAGGTTAAATAGATGACTTTCGCCAAACGTTCATCCGATGTCGCTAACCAAGCAACTTGATTGGGTGCCAAAAGATCGTTGTTGATTCTGTCACGCAACATCTGGCCGTTCAGCATTAGAAGACGCTGAGTCACCGTTTCACTGCGCAGGATAAACTCATCTTTACCGAAGTCACCATAACGGTCGACAAATTCAGTTTGTGTACCAAAGCTGATGACACGGTTGACGATGCCTGCTGAGTAATCAATCGTTCTTAAGGCCGTGGCTTGCAGAATGGAGCGGGCCATCTGTTCGGGTCTCAAACGCACTAGCGGATAGACGGCACGCAGTTGCTCGTGCATATCGGTAGACTGCTGATCCAGGCGGTATTCTAGTCGACTATCCAATCGAAATACGCGACTGGCCACCATGACGCGCAGTGTGCGATAAAGATCAAATCGATTTGCGATCAAATCGTTAGCCAAAATCTCCAGTTCCTCGGGTAGCGGCTGGACCAAGGAAATGTCGTCGATCGTTTCGACGATTGGAGCGCCGAACATGACAGCCCACAACCGATTCACCGTCACTCGTGCGAATGGTTTGTTCTCGGGATGCGTGATCCATTTGGCCAAGCGATCTCGCAAGAGTCCCGATGTCGGCAGCAGGTGATCCGCGTACGGCACCCTTGCGGTCACCTCGCGCGGTTGACTATCTTCAAGCAAGCGAACTTTGTAAGTGTCTGCGTCCGGTCGATCTTGGACACCTGCAAACTTCATGTTCACCTGCCCGAAAAAAGCCGCCAGTTGATGAAAGTCGATCTGCTGTCCTTCTCGCGCGTCGCCAGGCTCTCCCAATGTAACGTTACCTAGAAAATCATTGTGGCACTCAAGGCAGTCCAATCGCACGCCCAGCAACGCTCGCGAAGTCTTTGCCGTTAGGGTGATTGGATCTAGCCGGTTGTCCATGTCGGCTTGAGCAGAGATCGAAATGAAATTGGTTCCCGGTGAATCGGTCCACAAGCCTGTCGACGAGACCATCTGGCGCACCAGTTCATCGTAGGGGCGTCGAGCATGAAATTGCTCGGCCAACCAACTTACAAAGCGATGTCGACGGAAAACGATAAAGGGACCGTTTTCGACTCCAACAAAGGCCCTCGCAAATCGCTCGGCTAAGTGATCACTGGTGCGGCGATCTTCCAAAAGCCTCGCGATCCACCAGTCGATTTGTTGCGGCTCAGAAATTTGCTCAATGCGCCGGATCTCCTCCAACGAGGCGATCGAACCGGTCAGCCCTAAACTGATACGGCGAAATATTGTGAATCGATCCGCTGGAGAAGCCGGTTCCACACCAGCGCTCTGCCAGCGCTTCAGAAACACTTGATCGATTTGTCGGGCCACCGAGTCGATGTCTGACTGGTCCGCCTGCGACAGTGCCCAAGATCGTGGATCGGGCACTCGATCCTTCGAAAACATGGCAGCGCAGACCAGCAGGGTGACGCTAGTAATCGAAGCTAACATCAGAAGGTTTTTCTTGAACTGCTCCGAGTGCGGAATCACTTCTGTCCCCTCGCTTTCAATCTGAAAGTTCATCCTGTACAGGCTACCATAAACCTTCGATGTTTGGAAACGTTGAATGTCGAAATGCGCAAAACCACCATCAAATTTCACTCGCTAGCCTTCCTGCCGATAGACGCCGTGTTGTCGATCCAATAGTCTATTGGTTTGGATAGGAAACGAAGCCAACTTGTGAGAACCCCTATGGATGACGCAGTGGCAATGGCCAGCGCAGACCAGCATAATGCAGCAATGCAAGAGCATTTTCGCAGTTGGCCGTTTCGGCTTGGCAAAGCAGTGATTGCGTTGTCTGGGCATCTGTTCGGCTTCTGGGCAATGGTCATCATTCTTGCGGTGGTGGCAAATATCCCTGTCCTTCAACTGCTCAGTTTCGGATACCTTCTTGAGGCCAGTGGCAGAATTGGCCGGACTGGCAGACTGCGCAACGGATTTCCAGGTCTGCGTCAGGCATCTCGCTTGGCTGGCGGACTCTTGGGGACATGCTTATGCCTGATTCCTCTGTGGATGATCTCCCATCAGTGGTATGCGGCCTACATGATTGAGCCAGCCAGTACCACCACGCATTTCTTGCGAGCGTCACAAGTGGCTTTGCTTGCCTTGACTTTACCGCACCTGTTGGCAGCCTGGTTTTGTGGTGGACAACTGCGACAGTTCGTCTGGCCACTGGTAGCTCCTTTAGCAATATTTGGGTGGCTTCTAAATACTTGTCTCTCATGGCACAAGGTGCGTCAGTTGGTCAAGCGACCACTTGCGTGCATTTCGAGGCATCTGATGGAAGATGTCGATCGCATGTCGCCGCTTGCCGACTGGTTCTTGCCTGCCATGGTCTTCCAACGATGTCGCCACGGAGAATTATGGAGCAGAGCCCGTGATCAGCTTTGGAGATTTGTAGCATCTATTGCGTTGAAGCGATTGGCCTACGTCGGCTTCTGGGGTTTCCTGGGGACAGCGGTTTGGCTATTTGTTCCCACCTGCTTATTGATTGCGACTACCGCCAATTCATCTCCGACCAGCGGTCTGCTGGGGGTCTTAGGAACTTGGCTAGCCACGATCGTCTTTACGATATTGCTACCACTGCAAACTCAGTTTGCGGTGGAGTTGAACTTCAGGAAATTATTTGATGTCAGAAGTGCGTGGCATCAGGTCCGCCTTGCGCCTCATTGGTACTGGCTTGCACAACTATTGACCTTGTTGCTTGCGTTGCCACTGTTCTTAGCCAAGATCGAAGAAATTCCACGGGAGCTTTGGTGGCTGCTCAGTTTTGTCTACGTTCTTGCTGGTTGGTTAAGCCGAGTAGCAATTGGATGGTGTTATGCTGTTGCCCGCAATCGCCGCCAGTTGCCATCTGGCTGGTGGGCGCTTCCAGTGATGGCGCTGATGGTCCCTCTGTCCTTCGTGTTTGTCTTTATCATGTTTTTTACTCGCTATGTGAGCTGGCACGGAGCGTGGAGCATGATTGAGAACCCCGTATTCCTACTGCCCGCGCCGTTTTGGCTCTAGCAGAAGCCTAAAAAGCGCTTGGTGTCATTGACAAACTGTCCCAGTTGAGCCAGACCCTAGCGTTACCGAAAGAGCGCAGCGGGTAAATCGACCAGAGCTGTCTTGCCAGCCATCGCCAGCAAGATCAGCATGCCAGCGGCGGCAGCCAGATTCATGCGCCAGCCGTTGGCATAGTCGCCCATCACGCCGCGCGATGCTGTTAGCCATAGTAACACACCGGCAACGACAGGCGCCGCGACGATGGTGATAGCTTGCGCCACAATAATCATCGGCGTGCGATCATAGTCGAATAGGAGGACGGCCAAGCCAATCAACATTCCTACAAGCAACACAGCCGTCGACAGCAGCTTGGCCGCCCAGTTATCGTCTGCAATCGGCCATCCCAGTCCATCTGCAGCCATAAATCCACCGATCATGGAGTTAATCAGATAGGACGAGTAAGCTGCGGAGAAAAGCCCTAGGCAAAAGATGGCATTGGCGCTTTGACCAAATGTCTTTTCTAAGCCCTGCCCAACAGCCGCTGGGCTACTGAGCTTGAAATTTGGGTCGCTGGGCGCCGCTTGATGGAACACTATGGCAGCGGTACACATCAGCATCATCGTGATCAACATGATGATAGTAGCGCTTATTCGCGAGTCTAACAGACCATTTACCATCTGATCCGCTTTCCATCCCTTTTGACGCACCAAATAGGCCTGGTAGTAGGCCGCAGTGACTACAAACGTTGTTCCCATCAGTCCTAGAATTGGTAGCATATCGCCAGAGAATTGCAATCTACTTAACGACGGTAACAAACCCGCTGACATCGCTACCCAGTCCGGCTTTAACTGCAGTAAATTGAAAGCAAAGCAGGCCAGCATCACCGCCACAAAGATGGACATGACTCTTTCGAGCATCTGATAGAGATTTTTGAATACACACAAGAAGGCGATGGCTACTGCATTGAGACATACAAGGATCAATGCGACCACGGAGCGAGAATCAATAAAGCCTTCCAGTGCGGCTGCCACTCCGATATTGTTACCGGACTGAAACAACGCCGTTGTCAATAGGACGGACAAGCCCACAAATGCAGCCAAAGGCTTACCTACTTGGCGTCGTATCAATTCAGCCGGCGTGGCATCAGCCACCGCCCCCAACTTCGCCCCAAGCGTCATAAAGATCATCATCAATCCGGCGGCCAGCACGATCACCCACAGCATATCAAACCCATACTTCGCCCCGACCGTAGAGCTTGTCAGGATACTGCCTGGACCGATGACCACACATGCGGTGATCAATCCGGGCCCAATTCGACGATACCAGCGCATGGAAGACTTACCCTTTGGGAGTCAGAAAACTCAAGTGGTGGGAGGCGTGAATCAGCGCAAGATCATTCCACTGCTGCTTGCTTAAATTGCCCAAGAATGGATGTGGATGTGGCTGAGTGGACAACTGTTGGAAAGCTTGAATCGACGAACTAAACTTCTCAATTGCCTTTGATTCATCAGTCGCCGGTCCTGGCAGCCACCACTTAGGAACCTTGATGCCCGCCTTCATTCGGCGTCGGCTGATGACGTGCCTTAAGACCAAGGGACCGATCAGATTGCGCACGACCCAAGGCCCGCGATGCAACGTGCCGTTGACGGCCGTTCGCAATCCTTCACCCACATGCTCGAGGATTTGTGATAAATCCCAATTGCCCGTTCGGTCATAGCCCTGCTGGTTCAGCCGTTCGATGTCCTGCGTTACATCTTCCCATGTTCGAAAATCCAGCTTCCGCCTTTGCACTATCGCATTTGTCATGATCAACTCCCTAATAATCGAAATCCGCCAGTGACCTGAATTGTAACCTAACTTGCCAGTGCAGTGTCGCTTCAGATCCGGGCCGCGACAACTGCCAGCCGCTGCTCTATTCTTGATCGAGTTTCTGAGTGCAGTCGACCATCAACCAGCACAAACCGCTCAGCAGGTACATGACCGACAGAAGATAGAACAGTGGCCCCCAATTGGTAACTTGTGTCACGAGAGCACCCTGATCTGTAGTCTTCGTGAACCAATCAAGAAGGACACCGAAGACCAGTGGCATCAAAATACCACCGGATGTTCCCGCCGTGTTGATGATGCTGAAGATCGTTGCGCTAAAACGACCTCCGATGTCGGTACACGTTCCCCAAGTGGTTGGCTGGCTCCAATCACTAAAGAACTTGGCGGTCATCAGACACAACGCAGCACCAAGACTACTGCTTTGACTAGCCACAGCCAGCAGTGTCAGACAGCCAATCACCTTGCCCGAGAATCCTACTGCACTTCGCGACCATCGTCGACTGCCAGTCGATCGTATCAATTGGTCGTTCATCCAACCACCGACGATTCCACCCAGAGCGCCACCCCATAGCGGTAAACTGGCAAGCCAGCCCGTGGCGCTGATATCCAGTCCTCGCGCCTGAAGAAAATAGGCACCAATCAGTGCGACAAAGGCTACGTCGGAACCAGCATCCAGGAACTGCTGCAGCACAAAAAAGCGTAAGCTGCGATTCCTCAGAAGTAACCTTGGTTTCAGTGTTCCACCGGAGATCTTTGATAGAGAAGTTGCTTGGTCGGCATGGGACTCTCGGATGATAGCCAGTTCCGCTGAGTTCACAGCCGCATGCTGCTCGGGTGAGTCGCGAAAGAGGTACCAAAACAATACCGCGTAACACAACCCTACCAACCCAAGCAGTGTTACCGCCGATTGCCACGTAAGCCCTAACCAACCCATCAGAAAGACGCCCAGAATGATCGGCGACATGGCGCCACCGCTGCGGCCAAACGTGGTAGCAATCCAACCCTGGCAGACCGTCCGGATGCTGGCCGGAAACCACTGCCTGGTAACCTGAGCCAGCGCGGGATAGCAGCCGGCCTGTGCAGCTCCAAATATCAATCTTCCAATCGCGATGGTGAAAACTTGAGTGGACTGAGCTATCACGGTCAGGCTCAGCGACCAAACTACAATCATACCGCTCAGCAGTCGATGCGGTCCCCAACGATCGATGAATATGCCACTGGGAATCTGCCCAACCGAATAGGTGTAGTAAAAAAGCGAGAAAAAAAAGGCAACCTGAGTGTGCGAGAACGACAAGTCGCTTTGAAGTTTGGGGCCGACCACGTTCCAACTATAACGGTGAAGGTAAAGCAAGAATGAAGCTCCACAAGCCAGAGCAAAAATGCGCAGGCGCACTCGGGATGCACCGTCAACTGCATCCAGCGACCCGTGATCCTCTCCGGAATTCATCACTTTCTCAGTTGCAAAGCCCGTGGAACCTGACTGATCGGTGATACTCATGCTAAAGACTTCGTTGCAGGCAAGTTGAATCCTTTACCGAAAACGCCAGCGATAGACGAAACAAATCAAGCTCGGTTCTAACTAACTTGAGAACCGATAACAAAATGCGACTTAAGTGGACTATCAGACGACGCGGGTACTCCCGCTCCACCTCGCCCAACGCCGATTATAGCAACTATTTTCAGACCAATCTTCAAGCCACCGACGAAAGCTTGCAGATATATTCCCCAATCGCCTTTGCATAGGTAAGTTTCCACCTAAAATGTTGCTGTCAATTTGTTGCAGGTTTTCTCAACCGCTTTTCGACTCCCTCTCACAAGAATCCGCTCAGGTTTTTTCCGAATGCCAGGTCCGCAGATCTACTTGGACAACAACGCCACCAGCGCCATCGATCCAATCGTCGCGCATGCGATGGATCAGTTCCTGCGCGAAGGTCCGGCGAATCCTTCCAGTCAGCATTCTTTCGGCCGACGCGCGCTGCGATATCTTGAACAGTCCAAATGCAGCCTGCTGGAGTTCATTGGTGCGACAACCCTAGGTATGAATGCAGCTCAAGTGATCATCACCAGCGGCGGCACCGAAGCAAACAATCTGGCGATCCACGCTGCCAGTAACACCGATGACGGTCTGATCATCGTAGGTGCGATGGAACACCCAAGCATCGTAGAAGCCAGTCAGTCGAAGTTACTTTGTCGCCAGCCGGTGCGAATGTTACCTGTAACCTCAAACGGCAGTTACGATTTGAATCGACTGGCCAGTTGGCTCAAGGATATCTACTCAGGACAAGATTCGCATCGCCGAGTCGTATTGGTTAGTCTGATGTTGGCAAATAACGAAACCGGGGTAATCAATGATCTGCCCGCAATAGTCCAGATTTGCAACCGCTACGAAGTGCCTGTTCACAGCGATATCGTACAAGCTTTGGGTAAAATCGATTTTGACATGCGCCGGTGCGGAGCCTCTGCTGTGACGGTTGCCGCGCACAAGGTCCACGGCCCAGTAGGAATTGGTGCATTGGTCGTTTCAGCGGACCAAAAACCGCAGCCCTTGATTGTCGGCGGAGGTCAACAGCTTGGCTGGCGTTCGGGCACCGAGCCCGTTGCGATGGTTGTGGGTTTGGCTACTGCTCTGGAAGTCGCAAAGCGGTGCCGAAATGATGGCGACTACCAGCGGGTGGCAGACCTGCGGGATCAATTCGAGTCGACACTGCTAGCTGAACTGCCGGACACAGTGATCAACGGCGACCGGGTCAATCGCTTGCCGCAGACATCCAACCTCTCGTTTCTGGGAGTGGACCGTCAGGCTCTACACATCGCCTTGGATCTTGCCGGCGTGGCCTGCAGCACGGGCTCGGCCTGCGCCAGCGGCAGCAGCCTTCCCTCGGCAACCCTACTTGCAATGCAAGCTGGCTCACAGCGTGCCGACAGCGCGCTGCGATTCAGCTTATCTCGCTGGACGACCTCCGAACAGATCCAGCAAGCTTCGGCCACGATCATTCGGCTGGTCAACAAACTGCGCAACATGCCGTGAGAAAATTAAGTATGATAATTAACTAGCGCTTCATCCTGACAAATTCACGGGGGGCGAGCAATGTGGTTGTGACCTTCCAGGTTGCAAGTTGATCACGCTGGGTGCCTTGGACAAGCTGGAAGCTTGTCCCCACATTGAAACACGAATAGCCACCGACTTCTATAGCCTTAAATGATGACTTTTTAGCATGCAAGTTAACTGGATTCCACAATCCATTTCAACGGACTCAGCCAACGGCAAGCGGCCGAAAGGAAATGCGCTTGGAATCGCTTTGTTGTCTGTGTGCGCTTCTTGCTTGGTGGTGGGATTTAAAGGCCAGCTATTCGCTCAAGACTACCTTCAGCAGATCAAACCAATGTTGCAGGCGCGGTGTAGTTCCTGCCACGGAGCGCTCAAACAGGCTGGTGGCCTTCGATTGGATACCGCGCAAGGCGCGGCCTCTGGCGGAGATTCAGGACCCGCCTTTCGGCCAGGCAACGCGATGGAAAGCATCCTGATCCAGCGAGTCATGGCGGAAGATGCTGATGAGCGGATGCCGCCTGAGCACGAAGGCGAACCACTGACGGACGAGCAGATCGCAATTTTGCGAGACTGGATCGATTCAGGAGCATCACATCCGCACGACGAAGAGGCCGAAGCCGACCCTCGCGATCACTGGGCCTTTCGACCACTTCGCCGGCCTTCAGTACCTAAACTGCACACGACGCAGTGGGGTCATAACGCGATTGATGCATTTGTAGCAGCCAAGCATCACGAAGTACAGGTTCAGCCGCAGCCAGAGAGCACCAAGCTAGTCCTTCTACGTCGGCTTTCGATCGATTTATTAGGCTTGCCCCCCACTTTGGAAGAAATCGATCTGGTGCTAACAGACTCGTCAGACGATTGGTACCAGCGCACTGTTCAGCGACTGCTGTACGATCCACGGCATGGACAGCGATGGGCACGCCACTGGATGGATATTTGGCGATACAGCGACTGGTGGGGCTTGGGCGATCAACTGCGAAATAGCCAGAAGCATATTTGGCATTGGCGAGATTGGATAGTCGATTCGCTCAATGACGACTTATCCTACGACCAGATGATTCGGTTGATGCTGGCGGCTGACGAATTGCATCCGACCGATTTGGATAAACTGCGAGCCACCGGTTTTCTGGCTCGAAACTACTTTCTCTTCAATCGGCCACAATGGATGGACGAGACGGTTGAACATGTCAGCAAGAGTCTGCTGGGCCTGACGATGAACTGCGTACGCTGTCACGATCACAAGTATGATCCGTTTCCTCAAGTCGACTACTATCGGCTGCGAGCTTTCTTTGAGCCCTATCACGCTCGGCTGGACATATTGCCTGGGCAACCCGACCTGGAGAAAGATGGACTCGCGCGAGTCTTTGATGCTTGGCCCGACGAACCGACCTACCTGTATATTCGCGGCGACGAAAAGAGACCAGACAAGTCACAGGCAATTTCTCCTGGCATCCCGACGTTTCTGGCCGCCAATCAACTGCCTATTCAGGCCATTGATTTGCCTGTCGAGGCGTGGCAACCTGAGCGGCGTAACTGGGTTACGCAAGCCTATCTGGATGCTGCACTTAACAAAGTGGCTTCGGCACAAAAGTCGCTCGAACAAGCTATGCAGAGTTCAACAGCCAGTGGAGCGGATGGAGACAAAGTTCAATTGGCGGAAGCTCTCCTAAAAGTCGCGCAGGCCGAGATGGCAAGCGTCGAAATAAGAATTCGAGCTTGGCGAGCAATCTGGGATGAACAATCCGCCGATCTGCGCAGCGAAACTCGACTGGCCGCAGTGTGGGCCCAGCGAACTGCCCAGTTAGCCCAAGCTGAATACGCTTTAATCGATGCAGAATTAAAATATAAACAAGCGGCAGATGACAAAAAGGATTCTGCCCAGCAAGCGATACAGGCTGCTCGCGACTCGCTACAAAAAGCTACCGCGCAAGCTGGCGCTGAAGTGTCCGATCAAGAGCTGCCCGCCCAATTCGAAGGAGCCAAGTGGACCGCCACTCGATTCCTGAATTCTACTGCCGACGATCCTGCTCCAGCGTTTGGACCCAAGAGTACCGGACGGCGAACGGCACTAGCAAGTTGGATCACCGACCGCGACAATCCTCTGACCGCGCGCGTGGCTGTCAATCATCTGTGGACTCGCCATTTTGGAACACCGCTAGTCAGTACCGTTTTTGACTTTGGCCGAAACGGCAGTCCTCCAACCCACCCCGAACTACTGGATTGGTTGGCTTGTGAATTGATCGACAATAATTGGAGCATGAAACATATCCACCGGTTGATCTTGCATTCGGCAACTTATCGAATGTCTTCCGATTGGCTGGAAAGCCAAGACAATCGCAGCAAGGACCCAGACAATCAAGCGCTGTGGTGCCGAACCCCTATTCGTCTAGAGTCGCAGGCACTTCGAGACTCGTTGCTGGCGCTGGCCGGGCAGTTGGATTGCACGATGGGTGGTCCACCAGTCCCAGCCGATCAGCAAACGGATTCTAAACGTCGCAGTCTCTATTTCTTTCACTCCAACAACGACCGCAATCTCTTCCTGACCACCTTTGATGAAGCCTTAGTCACCGACTGCTATCGCCGCGAACAAAGCATCGTACCTCAACAAGCCTTAGCCATGACCAACAGCAGCTTGGTGCTGGACATGGCCAAGCCCATTGCAGAAAATATTAGGCGCAAGTTGCTGCAAGATCAGTCAACTAAGCCACCAACATTTAATGCCAATCCAACCAGCGGAGCTGTTCCTCTTGCTGACGAAGCCTTTACGCGACTTGCATTTCAATTTCTATTGGCTCAGCAACTTACGGAAGGTCAGTTGTCCGCTTGCCTGCGATCGCTAGCCACTTGGCGAGAACTACCAGAAGCAGGCCAGGCGGAATCCGAAGAGCAATTCGCTTGGACAAACCTGGTTTGGGTGTTGCTAAACCATCATGACTTTGTAGTCTTAAATTAGGTAGCCTATAAAGATTAACGCCATGAAGCGAACTAATGAACCAACAAAGCACATGCACTTGCATTTTCCCAGGCGGAAAATGTTAACTGGCTTCAGCACTTTGGCAGCAGCCTGTCTGCTGCACCGCGACGGATACTGCCGCGATGGCGCCTGGTCACCGCCCAATGGATTGCCCCACTTTCCGGCAAGGGCCAAAAGCGTTATTTGGATTTTCATGAATGGAGGAGTCAGCCATGTGGAGAGCTTCGACCCCAAACCGATGCTGACCAAATACGCAGGCAAGACAATTAGTGAAACCCCCTTTGCGTCCACACAGGATCCAGAAAAACTTGCCATCGAGCGACTTGTCGTACCTGACGCAAATGGCAATCAGCGAAACACCTTGTATCCGCTGCAAGTTGGCTTCAAGAAGCATGGTCAAAGCGGAATAGAAGTCAGCGATTGGTTTCCCTGCATTGCCCAGCAAATCGATCGCATCTCAGTGGTCCGCTCGATGTGGACGACCGACAGCAATCACGGTGCTCAGTCGCAATTCCATTCTGGTCGGCATCAGAACGACGGACAGTTTCCGAACTTGGGAGCCTGGGTACACTATGGACTCGGGACGCTGAACGAGGATCTGCCGCAGTACATCTCGTTTGGAAATCGTGAATACTGGAACAAACGCGACGGTCATTATTTGGGGCCAGCTCATGATGCCGTGCCGCTGCGCGTTGATCCAACAAATCCGCTAGATTTTGCGAGTCCTCAGCGACCCACGGTTCAGTCTGCTACCGATGTTGGAGTCGACTTGCTGCGGCAACTCAATCAACAGCGACTGGCCCAGTCGCCAGAGGATCTGGCCCTGGCCGCGCGCATTGCCTCGTACGAATTGGCGTTTCGCATGCAGCGTTCGATTCCCGAAGCCGTCGATATTTCTGCTGAGACAGCCGAAACACAGAAGCTATATGGTGTTGACCTGCCTCACTGCCGCGACTTTGCAGTTCAAATGCTAGCCGCGCGGCGCTTGGTGGAACGTGGCGTGCGATTTATCCAAGTGCAACACGGGGCTGGTGGAGCGGGCTCGTGGGACGCACACGGCGGACTAAAAGCCAATCACCAGTCCAATGCCCTGCAGGTCGACCAACCTGTCGGTGCCCTGCTTCAGGATCTGCACCGACGCGGTCTACTGGACGAAACATTAGTCGTCTTTGCCACCGAATTTGGTCGCACCCCAGGCACTCAAGGTACCGATGGGCGTGATCATCACATCTTTGGCTTCAGCGTCTGGATGGCCGGGGCAGGCATCCGCGGCGGATGTGTCCACGGCAGCACCGATGAAATCGGCTTTCACGCTGTGGAACATCGGCATTACGTGACCGATATTCACGCAACGATCCTACATCAACTGGGACTCGATTCGCGCCGCCTGGAAATCCCTGGTAGAAAACGTTTGGAAATCGATCACGGAAATCCAATCACTCAGATTCTCACTAACTGATCAATCGGCCTTGATGGCGATATTGCGGAATTTGACCGGGTCGCCGTGACCTGCAAATCCGAAACTGCCGCTGGTATTACCCACGCCTGGGTGAGGCTTACCCGCCATGTACTCCTTGACCTTGCTGATGTCCGTATCGAGGATCACGGTACCATTCAACTCCACTTGGATCGTCGTGCCGCGCACGGAAACATGCTGATAGTTCCATTGTCCTTGCGGACGCAGATAACCGCGATGCGCAGCAGACATGCCGTATGCCGAGCCATGATATTGACGCGGGTCAAGCTGCTTGTACTGCGCTGCATCGTTGTCCAGCACTTGCAACTCGCACATACCCTGATAGGCCGGATCACCTTTCCCAGAGTAACGAATCGCCAAGCCATTGTTTCCGCCAGGCGGCAACTGGAATTCCAAATGCACGTCAAAGTCGGTATAAGATCGATCAGTGAACAGCACGCCACCAGAACCAGCCTTACACCCAATAGCACCGTCGACCACTGAGTAATTGTCCACTGCACCGGTCCAACCCGTTAGATCTTGACCATTAAACAGCGAAACGTAGCCCTCTTGGTGATGCTTTGCCAAAGTTTGGTTTGCCTCGTCGGAATCGATTTGCCGAATATACAGATTTCGCCACTGGATTTCGCCACCGTGAGTTTGCAATTGAATTCGTCCCGATTTGCTGAGCGGAAGTTTTCGATTCCAAAAATTCTCCATGATGGCATGATCGACGACCAGTTGCTCGTTCAGCCAAACACTGGTGCGCGATCCGATCTGTTTGATCCGAAACTGATTCCACTGCCCAAACGGCTTATCTGCCAGAACCAGCGGATCTTTGCCTGCTGCCGACGCGCTGTTGTTCCACAGTCCTCCGCTGCCTTTGTCAGCCCCCAACTTAAATTTCTCTTTTTCTGTCGAGTCCCAGATCTGTACTTGAGGCGTGCTGCGCAGATAGATTCCACTATCGGCTTTGGGAACTGTCTTGTATTCGAGCCAAAATTCGATGTCACCGTATTCTTGATCCGTGGTCAAATAGACTCCATGACCATCGTTGACCAGCGCGCCATCTTGGACCGTCCAGTGCTGGCGCATATCTTCGTTCCATTTGTCTCGTTGAGCCTGATCAGCTTCCTCCCACTTGTCAGGGTCCAAATGCGGACATCCGTGCCAGCCAGCTAGATCCTGCCCATTGAACAGAGCTACAAAACCCTCAGGTGGCTCTTGCGCAAATGCTGCGAAGCTCAACTGTACCGTGATCAAACATATCAATAGTTGAAGAGCTGAATTCCAGTGACGACTCATAGCTACTGTTTCCTTTTGACGAAGTGGGGGAAGCATCTTTGTTTCGGGCCGTAACGCACAACCTAGTGTTAAGCCAACCAAAACCACGACTGCTGGAAATTACAGTATATCCGAGAAACTAACTAACGTGATATCCCACCTCTACAAAGCACCGAAACGCCACCCCCAGAGTCGCTCATTGGATCGATAGGCTTTTCGCGATACACCAGCACCGCTCAAATAGAACAAATCCCACCCGGCTAGCCCGGTGGATGGTTCGGATTCACGCACCATATGGCACCTCGGGATTCGCGCCCGATCAGAGACCAACATCTCTGCCCCCTGAGCAATCCAATTCGCGCCCATCCTCCTCCCCTCCTACTGCTCACAATAGCGGAGATCAGCGAAAATTAGTGTTCCCAATCCCCGCTACCACCCATCGGACAGTCCACCTTGCGACGCAACCGCTCACGCAATTTGCAGGATGCGACAAGTGGTTTGTAGTTGTAGCTTGCGAAGCAACGTCACTTTTCGATCCCGCGAAAGTTGCATTACCACTCGCTTCGTTCACAAAGTCAGCGGCGACACTCTCAAGAAGTCACAGCCTCCTAGGGACAAAATGTTTTTCGTTGATGGGACAACCGATAACGGTGACCGTTAGCAAACTGATGGGCGGATGAGAGGTCGCGAGTTGATTGGACCTGTAGTGGGACAAGGTCTACCGGTTGGGGTTGCGTCGGCGTGTAGCCTGCTCACGGCAGCAGTTTGCATGTCGGGTGGATTTTCTTCGGCGGCATAACGCGACTCCTTCTGCCGATATTGACGCACCTGCTGGGGGGTGTGCCTTCGCCCAGTTCTGTGCTTGAATCGACCCATAACGCGACTGGATCGAATTGTTACACGCGGCAAGGGGAGGCTGAAGGCCGTTTTGGGGGGGCAGACGGCACGACGGAGGTTGCCTGCTACTTTGACAGGGCTGACGGAACGGCGGTGCTAGCCTGCTACTTTGGGGGGGGCTGGCCCCAAATTGACTTGTGAGATATTTTATGCTACTATGCTGGCCAGGTTGCAAGCTTACCCCAAGCCGGTTGGGTAGGCTGATCCTTAAATTGTACAAGCGATTTTTACCCACGCTCCCACCGAAACGAATGCCGGCAAGACTGCTGTACAAGCCACTTGGCAGCAGTTACCCCACCTAAAAGCGATCGCTAGCTAGATCGGCAGCTTCCCTTGTGAACTGCCGACTGGTTTTGATCCAGCAAGTAGTTGTCCCGGCGGCCCATGATGGGCTGGACTGCCTGCAAGAATAATTGCATCCCACCACTAAAACCGCATACGGAATGTGCGGTCCTACCCGCAAAGCAAGGAATTTCCTAACGATGCTGACCAATGCACAACTATTGGAATCTCGCCTCGATTCGGCTCAACTGCGCCTACTGGCGGACCGGCTGCGCGAGGGTGAGCCGCTGGATACACTGGCCGAGCAATGGGCATACGAGAGTGCCGAGCATTTGCTTGGGGTTGCCGCACGTTCGCTGGGTATGGAGTGTCTGGAATCAGATGAAATTGAACTGGTAGGTGACGTTCTAGCGGGGTTCCCGATCAAGTTGATTCACCGACACGAAATTTTTCCGATTGAAAGAGGCGATGACTGGTTGAAGCTTGCCATTAGTAACCCTTTCGACTTCACTGCGGTTGACACGGTATCCTCGGCCATGGAGCTGCAAATTCGCCCTGTGGTTGCCTCACCGGATGTGATTCGGCGATTGACGAAACGGTTCCTTGGGGTAGGTGCCGAAACAATCGACGGCCTGATTGCGTTACAGCGTCAACAATCCGGTGAACTGGAGATGCTGGACGGACTGGATGCCGATAGCATGGAAGTGGTCGAGGAAGCTCAACAGGCTTCGGTGGTCCGACTGGTAAACGAAATTTTGACAGAAGCCATCGAGGCGCGGGCGAGCGACATCCATGTCGAGTCTCAGGAATCAGGCCTGAAGGTGCGTTTGAGAATCGACGGAGTACTGCAGAAGCAGCCCACACCAGCGGAAATGAATCAGTTTGGCCCAGCCATCATCAGCCGCCTAAAGATTATGGCTCGAATGAATATCGCTGAAAAGCGAGTGCCTCAGGACGGACGAATCAAACTGCGATTGAGCGGACGCGAGGTGGATATTCGAGTCTCTGTGATTCCCATGCTGCACGGCGAGAGTGTGGTCATGCGTATCTTGGATAAGTCCAATCTGAAATTCTCGTTGCGTGGCATCGGAATGCCTGAATCGGTTTATCAGAGCTTCCAGCAATTGATTCGGCAACCTCACGGCATCGTTCTGGTAACGGGACCCACGGGTTCGGGCAAGACAACGACCTTGTACAGCGCCTTGAACGAGATCAAGTCGGAAGACATCAAGATCATCACGACGGAAGACCCAATCGAATACCAGCTTGACGGGATCAACCAGATTCAGGTACACCACAAAGTTGGACTGAGCTTTGCTGCCAGCTTGCGTGCGATCTTGCGACATGATCCCGACGTGGTGTTGGTTGGTGAGATTCGAGACTTGGAGACCGCCGAAAACGCGATTCAAGCATCCTTGACTGGTCACATGGTGTTCAGCACTTTGCACACCAATGACGCTGCTGGTGCCTTTATGCGATTGTGTGACATGGGCGTGGAACCGTTCCTGGTTTCCAGCACCATCAGTGGCGTAATGGCGCAGCGGTTGGTCCGAGTCTTATGCGATGAATGTAAGGAGTCGTACCGACCCGACCTGGAGGATTTGCCTTCCGATTTTCCTGTCGAGGCGATGTCGGACCCTGACCTGCGTTTGTACCGGCCTGGAGGCTGCGAAGCGTGTCGTCGAACCGGATATCGCGGTCGTATGGGTATCTATGAATTGCTGGTGGCTAACGAAGAAGTGCGGCAGTTGATCACTGAGCGAATTCCGTCGGATGTGATTAAGAAGGCCGCTATCAAACACGGAATGCAGACTCTGCGCATGGACGGTTGGAACAAGGTCCTGAGCGGCATCACAAGCTCGGATGAAGTGCTGCGAGTCACCAAGGCCGACTGAGGTTTGTTCAGCCATGCCTGACTTTGCATACACCGCCAAATCCCTAACCGGGGAGCGCATTGCCGGGACGATTACCGCAAGTACTCGTAGCGAGGCGCTGCAACGACTGCGAGCCAATTCGCTGTTTCCAATGACCGTCGCCGACAGCCCAACTTCTGGGGCTCAGTGGACAAACATCAGCTTGCCTGTTCGGATCAAGAAGGAACAGGTGGCGGATTTCTGCTCGCAGCTTGCCGACCTGCTAACGGGCGGAGTGGCAATGTTGGAATCCATTGCGATTTTGGCTGATGCAACTGAAAATCCCAAGCTAAAAGAGGCGGCACTTCGCATTGGTGAAGCGGTTTCACAAGGCGAAACGCTCGACCAGGCCATGTCGAAAGAAAAGGCTATCTTTTCCGATTTGACGCTCAGCATGATCCGCGCTGGGCAAGAGGGGGCGTTTTTGGAAGAAGCGCTGCAACGAACCGCTGTCTTTCTTCGGAAACAAGACGAAATGCGCAGCAAGATCGTCAGCGCGCTGACCTATCCTTTGATTCTTGGTGTCGTCGGTACAGTGATCGTATCGGTGATGATCGTTTTTATGGTACCCAAATTCCAGCCTTTCTTTGATCGACTGGAGCAAAGTGGAAACGGCCTGCCAGCGGTGACTGTGATTCTGCTGGGTGCCAGTCATGTACTGATGCGATATGGAGTGCTGGTGGTGGCCGGCTTGATAGGGATTGGTGTGCTGCTGTACCGACTGCTTAAGACAGATTTGGGACGCCGCTGGCTGGATACCACTAAGTTGAAGCTTCCGTTGTTAGGAGCCGTTTTTCATGATGCCGCCGTATCGCGAGCCTGCCGCGTATTGGGGACACTGCTTCGCAACGGCGTGCCGCTGCTGAAGTCTCTGAAGATCAGCAGCGCTTCAACTGGTAACATTTTATTGGAAGAAGCAATGCTGCGATCGGCCGAAAATGTTACGGCTGGTGATTCATTGTCCAAGCCGCTGGCGGCAAGTGGCCTAATTCCGCCACAAGTCATGGCCATGATTCGCGTGGCAGAAGAATCCAATACCTTGGATGAAGTTTTAGTGAAAGTTGCGGACCGTATCGATGGACGCATCGAGCGAAGGTTGGAGGTGCTTGTTCGCTTGATCGAGCCGATGATGTTGGTTCTGATTGGTTGTCTAGTGATGTTTGTGATCGTTGGCGTTTTGTTGCCTGTTTTCGATCTGAACGCTTCGGTGGGTTAATCTACTGATCGTTTTTCAAAAGTGTGTTTACTCAGAAGGAGTTTAGAAGAGATGCGTCGTCAAGAAAATCGTCGAGCGTTGACCCTGTTGGAAGTCATGATCGTCCTGATCATTTTGGTAGGACTGATGGCCGTTGTTGGCCCCAGATTGTTGGGCACTCAGAAGAAGGCAGATATTCGTACCGCTCAATTGCAGATTGGCAATGTTGTGTCAGCACTGAAATTGTATTCGGCAGACATGCGAGGCTTTCCGACGACGGAAGAGGGCTTAGAGCTGCTCATTCGTCGCCCTGAAGATGAAGCCTTAGCTCGCAATTGGGATGGCCCCTACATGGAAGACGGAAAGCTGCCAGTTGATCCCTGGGGCAGTGAGTTACAGTATGAATACGATTCCGAGCAGAACGCTGATTCAGGAAATACCGAGTCTGCTGACGGAACCTATGAAGCTGACTTTCCTCGCATATTCTCCTTGGGACCTGATCGTCAGCCGGGAACCAGCGACGACATCAGCAACCGAGCAGCCGAGGGTGAAGCAGAATCCGAAGCAGCCTCACCGGCCCCAGAATCAAATAACTAGAGTTCACCTTACAAACCTGCGTGAACGATTACGAAAAGGATTTCGTCCGCACCTGCAAATAATACTGTTTCAGTGGTGAAGACGATGTCGCGAAAATCAACACGCTCGGGGTTAACCTTGCTGGAGCTGATGATCGTACTTCTGGTCATCGGTGGGATGTTGGCGCTGACCTGGCCCAATCTCAGGAAGTCGCTCGAGCGCAACGAACTAAACGAAGCTGCTCGGACAGTTCGTGAATTGTTGGAAGAAGTGCGTTACCAGGCGATGGTTGGTGGCCAGATCGGTATCGTGCGACTGGAGCAGGGAATTCCAGAACTTCGTTTTGGTTCGCTAGCGCAGTGGTCGAGCGACCCGCAGTTTCAGGAACAATTGACGGGAACGGCATCTTCGCCACCCACTTCCGTGACTGTCACTGGTGATGCGAATCGCAGTCTAAGCCAGCAAACTGCCTTGCCAAAGTCGTTGCGGTTGCCTGAGCCGGTGGTGTTTAGCAGATTGGATTGGGGGGCTGATCCAGCTCGCGATTCTCGACCAGCAAGTTTTGGCTCGCGCAATCGGTCTGACTCTCGTCAGTCTGACGATTCAAATTCTAACGCTGTGAGGCACAATTCAGATGCAACAGATCCGATTCCCATGGACGCGCAATCGGCTGAAGTGACCGATGGCTCGGACTTTCAGAACCTGTCAGAACGGAAGGTCTGGTGGTTGGTCTTCTTGGCTGATGGCAGTGGTCAAGATGTGACGATTCGATTGGTAGATACCGACCTGGAAGAAGGGTTAAGCTTGCTGTATCGCTCCGGCATGGGCACGGTGGAGGTTCAGCGATGAAGCGACAAGATGCTGACAGCTATCTGGTGAGTAGAACTCAAATTCCGATTCGACTACCAAGGTGTTCAAATCATCAGGGCTTCTCGCTGCTGGAAGTGATTCTGGCTACGGTCGTGTTGGCAGGAAGCGCGATGGTTCTGAGCTCGCTGCTAGGCCAAGGCGCAAAATTTGGTTCTCGAGCTGAACAGAAGGCCGCAGCCATCACTGCTGCCCAGTCAGTGCTGGATGAATTCTTAGCAATGCCGATAGCATCCGACCAGCAGTCCGAAGTGACTGGTGTCATCGATGGTCCTTCTGGCATGGCCTATAAGATTCGCCACGACGATGTCCTGTTTGGCAGCCTGTCTTCACGGCAAGGCCTCAACGGGCTCAAGCGCATCACGGTGGAAATCTTTTCAGATGAAGTTGACGCTGGAGGCACACACCAAGAGCCGTTGTGTACCCTTACGAAGCTAGCTCGGACGGCTCCCGCGAACCGTACAACTCAAGAGGACGGGGCGGAATCATCGCGGCGGCACGGCTCTGCTAATGCAAATCCAACAGGCCGGTCTCCTAACCGCCGATCGAACTCTGGGAGATCACCATGATGCAAGGGAAGCGGTCGTTAACAATTTGGCGATTTGCAAGTGAAGATGTGGACTCTACAGGATTCACTTTGCTGGAGTTGATCATCGCAATGAGCCTGCTGGGTGTTCTGCTGGCGGCAGGCTGGACTTTGATGGGGACATTCAGTCAGGTTCAGCAGCGTGGTTGGGATCTGGCCGCAAGAACACAGACTCGCATGTCGGTTCGTAGCTGGTTGCAACAAGATTTGCAACGAGCGACCCCGTTGCCGACAGCGAAGCAAACTCGTCCCAGCGCACTGAATGATTCGCCGCGTGAGTATCCGCATCAACAACCCTCCGTACGCTTTGTTGGCAGCGAAACAGGCTTTAGCGTGATGGTTAACGAAGCTTTGAATCCTCAGACGTTACTTCAAGCAGCACTTGATCACGGCGATCAATCAGCATCCTGGACGTCGGATTCCAACTCAGTCGACAATCGATTTTCTGGCAGCCGACGATTGATGGTGTCCGCATCCAGTCTAGATCAGCCGATTGAAGTTCGCTACGAACTGCGACCTTCAGGCACCGAGAACTATGGAAATCAGAGCAAAGAGATTTCGACGCTGTGCCGGCAAGAATTACGCGCAGCCAAACGATCACTCCCTGCGGAACAGCCTTTGGCAGCAGACAACCGTCGCGAATTGACCGCTGCGGATCTGTATCGTCAGACCGATGAATCGCAGGAACAATATTCTGAAGCGGAACAGTCGCTGGACATTGCCGAACTGGTAGAACCAGCCTTTTCGTATTGCGATGGAAGGCAGTGGCGTAGTTCCTGGGACAGTCGTACAGGCAATCGACTACCAACCGCTGTGGCGCTCTCTTTTGACCTGAAAAATCGCGCGGCAAAGCAAGCCCAAGAACCTGCCAACAGGTCGACAAGCAGCAGTGATAACGCCAACCCAAGCGTGGCGTCAAGCGATCCCAAGCTAAGCGCTTCAGACTTACGCGACTCGCCCAACACGGCTGAAAAGGATCTACAGTCGCGAGATGTGCGTATCGTAATTCGGTTGGACAATGCTTTTGCAGTACCGATGTCAAGCCAGTCCACAGATGCTCGATCAACTCCCGGACAGAACCCAGGAGGTACTCAAGATGCGTTCTGATCGTCAAGGCATGGCGCTGCTGATAGTCCTGGTTTTAGTAACTCTCGCTGCGCTTGGCAGTTATGGGTATACGTTTCACATGCAAAGCCAGTATCGTCGAGTCAGTGTGCAGGAGGATCAGATTCACGCCCAACTGGCAGCAGACAGCGGTTTAGAGCTGGTCGCTTCCATCTTGGAGCAGCCTGCGGATCGGCGGTCTGGAGTTGGTAATCTACTGAACAACCCCGAGCTGTTTCAGGATGTCCCGATTGAACAGGCGGACTCTCGCGGGCTAGAGGGGGCTCAGCCGGCTGGATGGCGCTTCAGCGTAATTAGTCCGCTGACGGCTGGCCAGGATATGACTGGTTCCGATTCCAGTGAGTTATCCACTGCTGGTCGATCAGTATCTGAAGGTATCCGTCGAACATCTGATTCCGACACATTGTTTCGCTTTGGCTTGGAAAATGAATCGGCAAAAATTCACGTGCCGACCCTACTTGCTTGGGACCGCCAATATCCTGGCCATGCTCAGAAGGTGCTAATGCAACTACCTGGAGCGACCCAGCCTATCGTTCAGGCCTGGTTACGCTGGATGAGCGTTCGGCCGATCACAAGTCAGGCAGGAAACAATTTGATAGGCGGAACTCAAGCTACCGCTCAGCAGGCTATGGTAGATGAACAAACCGGGGACGGTGATCTGTTATTCAGGCTACATGACAACTGGCTGGGTGGTGACTGGAATCAGGATTTTCGAGTTGACTTGCTAGATCAGGCTTTTCGGCCGGGACTGCGGGGCAGCCAGCGACTGGCCAGTAGGTTGCCGCAAGCGTCGAGTGAATCATCAGAGGGGGCGGTTGATCAGCAATACCAAGGCGAGAATTTGTCGGCGTGGAAGGCTTGGCAGCGGTATCTAACTTGGCACAGCGGAAGTCGCAACGAAAGCGCTAGTGGACGTCGGCGCGTCGATCTGAACCAACCCAATTTGCAGGAGCTTCATCGCCGCTTGTTGGAGATTTGGCCTGCGGCTTGGGCCGACTTTGTCGTGGTTTATCGTCAATACGGTGCTACTCCTGCGGCATCAGCCAACTCCGGCGCGGCATCGTCGGCTGCACGCCCATCCAATCCTGTTGCAAGCCCGCCTATGGACTTCTCGATCGGCCCAAGGTTCCTACTGCGTAGTCCTTTGGAACTGGTTGGAGCGGTTGTCACATTGCCATCTGCATCTGGCAAGGCAGCAGAAAAGTCAGAGAAACGTTTGATACCAAGCCCATTTGGTGGTGGAAACAACGAAATGAGCAACTATCTTGGAAAGTTACTCGATCAGGCGACTGCAAGTTCGGGGTCAGGACCGGAAGGTCGATTGGACATCCGCCACGCCTCGGCGTGGGCTTTGCTGGCCATCCCTGGAATCGGCACCACAACGGCTCAAGCGATCCTGCAGAGGCGTAGCGCTAGGACCAGCGGTGTCACTGAAAACCCCGCCACAATCGCTTGGTTGATTGAAGAAGGTGTGGTCGACCTACAAAAGATGATACTGATCGAGCCCTACCTGACCGCTCGCAGCGACGTTTATTCCTGCCAAGTAGTGGGCTATCGCGATGACCGCAGTCCCATGTTTCGTTGCAGCGCAATCCTGGATGCCAGTCGCGGCCAAGTGGTGCGGCGCTGTTACCAGCGGTGGCATCCGTGGGGTGGCCAGTTAAGTGCAGCCGATTTGAACACTGAATTGGCTACCAACCTCCCGACGAATTCGTTATCAAAATAGATAGACAATAATGAATTGGATCAGTCGATTAAAAACCAGAATGCCAGCGATGACACGCGTGCGGCGCAAGCCCAGTGGGCGTGTCTTGGTGGCTCATTGGGATCGCGAGAGAGTTCATTATGTGGTGACTACTCCGGGTGCCAAACGGTTGCGATCACAGGATGCTGGCAGTGTCCCGTTGGCAGACCAAACTGGACCGCTGACGGCTCTAGCGGAAAACCTGCGCACTCGCGAGATTCAGGTCCAGCACTTGATCGTTTTATTGTCGCGGCCCGAAATCGATGTTCTAACTTTGGACTTGCCACCCTCAGAAGCAATCGAACTTCCGGCACTGGTGCAGGGCGAAGTAGAGCGACAGTTGGGCGAATCGGAGACACCACCCATTGTCGACTTTTGCGCCAGCACGATTGCCAGAGGTGATAACGACAAAGTAGGGCAACAGGTTTTGGCTTTTGCGATGACCGCTGCCAGCCTGGAGACCTTGCGTAGCGATGCGGTCCAAGCTGGATTCAGACTTTCCGCTGTCAGCTTTCGACAGATGTGCTCACTGTCTCGCATGCGACGCGGCCCATCAAATTCTTCCATCTTAAGCGTTTCAGTTCAAGTCTATCATGGCGAAATCGAGTTTGCGTTTTGCGTGGGCAGCCAACCGCTGATGTTGCGTTCGGTGCGCATCAGCCTAGACGATATGGCACCTGTTGCTGAACAGTTGGTGCAGGAAACAGACCGCTGTTTGACTCTCTTGCCACCCGAGACCGAGGAATTGCCCAAGCACTGGTTCATTGACGCCTCAAGCCCTGCGGCCAGGCAGCTTGCTCAGGCGCTGCTGAATTTGGGACAGGCTCAGGTTCACTCGGTCCAGTACGCGACCGGTGACGAACTAGACAGGCCGATCACCTCCGAAAGCCAGCTTGAAACTCAATCTGATAGTACTAAAAATGAAGTCAGTAGTTCTACTCCCGCCAGTCCTGCAGATGCGGACTTGCCAGGCGCGGCACTGGCCGGGGCTGTATGGGACTTCGCACACGATGGTCTCCTTGTCAATCTTACGGACCCCAAACGCTCGCCACCGCCACCCAGTCCCTGGGTACGTCCTACCTTATGGAGCGCGGCGGCTTGTGCGGCGATTGCCATCCTGGGGACAGTGCTGCTGAGCGACGTTTGGCAACTGCGTGATCAGATCCAGTCGCTTGAAGCACAAGTAGCTGAAAGCAAAAAACTGGAATCCAAGGTGTTGGAGAAGTCTGACCAGGTGGCCGTCGTGGAGCAATGGTTGACAGATCAGGTCAATTGGCTGGGAGTGCTAAGTGAGATATCTCAAAGAGTTCCCAATGGGCGAAACGCAACCATTCGACGGCTGAGCGCTTCGGCTGGAGCTTCAACCGGTGTGGTCGATTTGTCTGTTCAAGTATTGCAGCCCGATGACATCAGCGAATTGGAAGAACGCCTGCGTAGCGTTAAGTACTCCGTTTCAAGCAAGCGAATTAGCCAGAGCCCCGAGTCCGCCGAGTTTCCCTGGCAGTTCGAGACTCGAATTGACTTTTCCATCGACAAGCCAGACTGGAGCCGCTACGGAGCAGCCCAGCCAAACCAATCTGAATCTCCAAAAGTGATCGGACCTGAGAACTCACAAGAAGGTTCGGTCCCTAAACCGCAGCAAGATAGTGCTAATATCGGCGGCGAGCAACGAGGAGCCGCGTCATGAATCGTCGCACGAAGTGGTTGATCCTGGGCGCTGCGGTTGTGTTCGGTCTCTATTTCGCCGACAGTCTGTATCGATCACAGATCGAACAGCCTACCGCGCAGTTGAATGCCGAGTTGGATCGATTGACTAAGGAGCTTGCAGATAGCCGAGATGCTCAACATCAGGCAAAAAAGTCCAGTCAGCGACTGGTAAGTTATCATCAACGGGCCTTACCCTACGATCCGCAATTAGCCAGGTCGGCCTATCAAGACTGGTTATTGAAATTAGTAGAAAAACACTCTGTCAAATCGTCTGCGGTTGACGCATCGCAGCCCAAGGAGATCGACATTCGTTCTCGCGTCAATCGCAAGAAGCGAATTTCCGTTGGCCACAGCCTCATGTACACGCTGCGAGGTCAAGCCAGTTTGGCACAGTGGACCGATCTTTTGTACGAGTTTTCACAAGTAGGGCATCTCCACAAGATCCGTTCTCTTTCTTTGAACCCACTGGGTAACGAGGGTCAGTTGGATGCCAGCATGACGATCGAAGTCTTGAGCCTTGCTGGAGCGACTCGTAAGGAGCAGCTAAGCGACTGGGCCGTGGTTGCCTCCGATCAGCTCACTCGTCAGGACTATGACAACTTCGTGCGCCGCAATCTGTTTGCTCGCGGCTTTGCCAAAGCACTGTACGATGTACAACTGAAAGCGATAACCTATGATCGGCTAGGTCAAGCTGAGGCATGGTTTCAAGTAGCCGTTTCGGGTGAGACTCAGGTTGTCAAAGGCCAGCAAAAATTGGGGGTGGCATTACACGACATCTCTGTGGAAGAGATTTTGCCAGATCGAGTTCTGATTCATGTAAATCGAGATCCCTACTGGATCTCGCTAGGACAATCCATAGGTGAAGTATGCAATATCAAAGAAGCCTCCTGATCGCACTTGCTTGGACATGCTTGTTGAATCTTGCTGAATCGCCAGCATATTCACAGCTTTTTAATTCTTCGCGACTAGGCACTCAAACTCCAGGCATAGGGCAATCCGCAGGATTTGCACAGCCGTTTGTTCAGGGACAAGCGGCGGTAGCATCTGGTCAATCAATGCTTAGTGGCGACGAGCGATTTATTCGTGGCAATCGCTCGCGACGAGATTTTGTGGGGACCAGAAATAGCCCAATAGAACAGGCAAGGTTTATCGGCTCAGCACAAGCGCTGGCTACTGGTCGCGTGCGAACAGCAACGGAAGGCGTCAAAGTAAATGAAGCGGGTGCCGCACGAATCAATCGAGCCTTGCCTCCGCAGCCAGCCAAAGGCATGTACTATCCTAAACTGGAACTCGATTCGGCGACATTAGGTGAGGATGTGGCAGATGATTCGAAGCGAACTTTCAAAGTTGATCAACGACTCAGGAGCCGAATGCAGAAATTGGCAGGGGATGATGTCCAGATCGTGAAGGAGGGGAACGTCGCCATATTGCAGGGTAGCGTTCAGTCGTCTCACACCGCTGAACTGCTAGTACAAATGGTGGCCTTCGAGCCGGGGATTGACCAGGTGCTCAGTCAATTAGAAGTTGCATCAGAACAAATCCGAAACGCTCCCTGAATCGGATGTAGGGTGGGACAAGCAAACCGGGATTCATGGTAGTTTAGAATTTTGCAGTGGTCGCGTACTGCTCGGCCTAGATCATGGATTGAGCCCTCGTAGCATTTTGTCGAGGACATTTCTTGTCATCTGCTGGACTCGGCCATCCACACCCAAGGGCTGAGTGTACACGCTGGGCGATTGATACCCGGGCGGAGCGCTCAGGCCATCCGCCCACCAGCAGGTTGATGCGTTAAATACAAAATTGTTCTTAGGTCCCGGGTAGACAGTCGCCGTGTAGATTCCCTCGTTTAGCTGACCAGGGGCGGATTGAGTGGGTCCAGTGGCAACTATTTCCAAGCCAGCTAGCAGGGCTGGATCGCCGTGATATTCCCATCCTATTAATCCGGCGATTCGGTCGCCAGATTTCATCCCGGTCTTTGCATACAACCAGTGATCAGGCAGAGTACAGATCCAGTCCGCGCCACCGGTCACAGGCCCGGTGCTGTGCGCACCAATAAGTTCATTGGCGTAGGGTCGTTCGTGAGGTAAAGAAGACATCGCATCAAACTCACGTGTGCCGCCAGGTGGACCAAAGACGCCTACACGCCTGAATGCCCTCAGGGAGGAATCCCACTGAATTTTCCCACAGACAGCGTTGCCACTGAAAAATCCTACACTGGTTCCAGCAGCGATGGCTGACTGAACATGTCGATACATATCGATCGTCCAGTACTCGTCGTGCCCGACACTTAGAAATCCATATCCTCTGCGCGCGTTGTTCAGATCGCTGTGTAGATCTGTGTTGGAGATATAGGTCACGTCGTACCCTTCCTGTTCCAACCAATAGACCATGGGAAATTCCCACAGGAAAAGCTCGCCCGATCCAAGCGACAAGGGAGCATCCAAAATCTGACAGTACTTTCCGTAAGGGCGATTGAAACCGACCTGAGACTTGTCCCCCCAATGCCATTGCTGTTGGCCGTCGTCGTAAAGAGAGAATTGGGACGGCCAGCGATTGTAGGCTTGCCAAGTATGGTCGCTACACTGAAGCACAAAATCGGCTTGGCGATCATCTTTGACGATGAAAATGATGTAGCTTTGCAATTTCTCAAGCTGCTCCGTCAGCTTGGCAACATAAACACCGCTCGGCCAATCGCTGCCAATAGTCAGGTCCAACGTTGTCTCCCACTGGCAGTCCATCAAGCGTAGCTTGCCGGGCTGCGGAGTGGGTTGTGCAGAACAAGCCACCGGACCGTACTGGGCCATTTTGCGAGCGCCATCGCCGGCGTAGTATCCCAAACGAAAGACTTCAATCAGCACACTCTTTGCATCCTGGCAACTGACCATCAACCGTAGGGTCCGACCGGCCTGTATACTTGCCTCAGAAGCATAGCCTTCCACCCAAGGACAGCGATATTTTGTGGCCGGGTCGATGCGCGTTTGGGTAAGCATCCAGTCGCGGCTGCCGACCTTCCGATTCTCCTGAGCAATCAGTTCTGGTCGGCGCATGGCAGCCCCTATCGAATCGGCCAACCAAGAACTCTGCGCAATCGCGCAACCAGCGGCCAGAGAACGCACCGCATGCCGTCGGTCCATGGAATGTGTCATGACCAGGTCCTTCCAAAATGGTAAAACTGCCTAGGAGCCCATGATAATGATTGTTCGGGAAAACTCGTGGCTGAGACCATCCATCAGCGCGAAGAGTCACGATAAATGATAAAAGTCTCACGTCGCCTTAGGAAATCCGAGATACCTTGTCTTGCGATATCCAGTAATTCGTCTGGAGTTTGCCCCGCCAAGATGGCATCGGCACACTGCTGATTTCCTAGCAGACGATTTAGATTTTTTGTCTCCCACTGCTGGGGATGCTGAGAACGAAGCGCCCAGGCCAACGCCAGCCCCAACTGCATGGGATCGAATTGCTCGCGATCCGTAATGAAGAACTCGATGCCTTTACAAAGCTCACCGGAGAATTTACTACTGGTAGGTGTGAATTCGATAGGTACAGAGCTGGTTCCTGGCAACTTCAAACTGTGCATCGCGCTGACCAAGGCTTGATGGTCGATCCATGGAGCACCCACGACTTGGAACGGTGTATCAGTTCCTCGACCTACCGAAATATTTGTGAACTCCCAGATGCCAATACCTGGGTAAAGGAGAGCCTGAGTCAACGACCGCATGTTCGGGCTGGGGTTAGTCCAGATCAATCCGGTCTGATCGTAGTACTGGTCGCGACTCCAGTTCTCACAGGGGATGACTTGCAATTCTAGTTTGTCTAGTTTCTTCTCCACTTGGATCATCTTTGCCAATTCCCCGACAGTCATGCCATGTCGTACTGGCATCGAGTGAAAGCCGACAAAAGATTCACTGCCTGCGTCCAGCATAGGACCGGCGGTAGCGACGGCTCCAATGGGATTTGGCCGATCGAGTACTACAAACTTCTTGCCGAATTCGTTAGCGGCACCCATGGCTTCTACCATCGTAGAAATGTAGGTGTAGAACCGACATCCCACATCTTGGATATCAAAAACTAACGTATCCACGTTCTCACACATCTCGGCTGTTGGGCGACGAGTCTGTCCGTACAGGCTAAGAATCTTCAGACCCGTCGCGGCATCCTTCGAATCGCTGACCTTTTCGATATCCAGCTTGCCCTCAAATCCGTGTTCGGGACTAAACAGAGCCGTCAGTCGCACATCGGCAGACTGTGACAAGGCATTGACGATGTTTTGGCCATCTCGCATCCGCCCCGTATGGTTGGTGATCAGCCCAATACGCTGCCCGGCCAACTGACGAAAACCATCGCGAACTAGAACATCGGCACCCGTCAGCGTCTGACCCTGTGACTGGCCAACAGAGACCAGTTCTGTTGTCGATTCAGACATCGCCCCGACCACCGCATTTAGGATTTGGCCAGCCAATGGGTTGACCAGCCCCTTTCCATCAGGATGCAATCGATTGCTTAAGAAGATGAAGTAGAAATCTTTTTCTGGATCGATCCAAAAGACGTTTCCAGTAAATCCACCATGTCCGTAAGCTGAATCGGAAAGCAGATCACCACGATTGATCGAGTAGCCGGTGCGTTTATCCCAACTGAGGCCGCGAATTCCTGTGGACACGGTATAGGCACTCGTCATGCTCTGCACAGTGGCCGGAGCCAGTATTTTTGTTTCGCTCTGACCGGGAAATCTCAGCGTTCCATGACCCAACATCATGCTGGCATAGCGTGCTAGATCTGCGGCAGTTGAAAACATGCCTGCGTGTCCGGCAATTCCACCAAGCTCAAAGGCTCGAGGATCGTGAACCTGGCCCTGCATCCACTGGCCATCCCGTTGCTCAGTAGGCGCACATCGTTCTATCAATGCCTGGCTAGGCCTGAAGGTCGTCTCGGTCATCCCCAGCGGTGCAAAGACGTGCTGCTGTGCGAACGCCTCTAAATCCTGCCCGGACAACTTTTCGATCAGTTTACCCAAGACGATAAAATTGACATCTGAATACTTAAATGTCGTGCCAACTGAAGCGACCAGATCCAAATCGCAAATGCGCTGCCAAGCCACCTCTGGCCCTTGCAGGTAGTCTTCCAACGGATTATCCGGTATCAGGCCGCTCTGATGAATCAACAAGTCTCGCAACGTGATCTTGTCTTTTCCGTTAGCTCCGAACTCGGGAAAGTAGTCCACCACTTTTGCCGACAGACGCAAATGACCTTGCTCGATCAGCTTCATGATGCTTGTGCCAGTCGCCACCGGCTTGGTCACCGAAGCCATGTCGAAGACGGTGTCAATTGTCATCGGCTTCGTAGTCGGTTGCACCCGCTTGTTGCCAAAAGCCTGCAAGTAGGCGATCTCATTTCTCTTGCCAAAGCAGATGACACAACCCGGCATTTTCCCCTCGGCAATTGCCTGATTGACCAATTCGGTGACTCGCTGCAATCTTGTCGTATCAAACCCCAACTCTTCAGGTTTTCGCTGCGTCATCCCGACCTGGGCTTTGGATACATCTGCGAGGATCAGCAGTAATAGGCCTACCAACAACGGCAACTTGCGGCCCGCGATCAAACTTAACAAAAGACATTGCATCACATCTAAACTCCATACTGCAAAGGTTTTCAATAAGTATAACGGTTCACGCAGTACCATCGTTTTGCTGTGAATTTGGCAAGACAAAGGACAAGGCAAAAGCAAACAAGATAGTCGCTGACGCACCGATTAACGAATACCAGGGCCAGGCAATTTTCCACTCCTGACCGGCCACAATTGGCAGCACAAACTGTACCAGCAGCAAAACGCATAAACCGAACATAGCACCTACTAAGGCTGCCGTCTGACCAACTCGTCGACCTGCAATACCCAGGAAAAACATACCCAGTAGCAACCCTGAAGAATAGCCAGCGATGGTCAATGCACTAGACACCACCTGTTCGCTTAGTCGCGCTGCCAAGATGCCAACCGTCACCTGCACGACTCCGAACAGTAACGTTAACACCTGCGTGATCAAAAGAAGCTTGCGATGCGAGGGAACCACTTTACAGGCTGGCAGATAAAAATCGTTGATCACTGCCGTAGCAGAGGAATTCAGTGAGCTGGATAATGTAGACATGGCGGCGGCCAGAATGGCTGCTAACATCAATCCGGTCATGCCCGTATTGTAGGGAAAATGGTTTACGAGAAAATGCACGTAGACCTCGTCGGGTTTCGCAAACTGCAGCGACGGTTCCGATTGTTGATAGAAGCAGGCTAGTTGAATGCCGACGAACAAGAAAATAGCGAATTGAATGAACACAACCAGACTAGAAACGACCACAGCTTTGCCCGCATCCGCTTGACTACGAGCGCTCAAATAGCGCTGGATCATCATCTGATCCGTACCATGCGTGCCCAATGTCAAAGTAGCCCCTCCTAGAACGCCTGCCCAGATCGTGTAGGGACTGGTCAAAAGCCACTGCAGCCAGCCCTGGCCTGCCGCTGGAACTGCCTGAATGACCTGCAATTTATTGTTCTGCTGTGCGAATTCAAGAATCGTCGCCCAACCGCCATCGATTTTCATAGCTATCAAGACAATGGTTGCCAAACCGCCCGACATATAGATCAACAGTTGAATACAGTCATTCCATACGACCGATCGCATGCCTCCGACGTAGGTATACAACATGGTGATCGCACCGGTAGTCAGCGCACAAAGGTAAAAATCCCAGCCCAGCAACTTGTTGAGTACTAGAGCGGCCAGGAAGAGCCTTAGTCCATCGCCAAGATTTCGAGTGACCAAGAACAGGAGCGACGCCGCGTGTGTGCTTCGTTGTCCAAACCGATCTCGAAGGACATGATAGGCGCTAGACAGTTGCCCTTTGAAAAAAAGGGGCAGTAGGATTGTGACAACCAGCAGTCTGCCCACAATGTAACCCATGGCCAGTTGCAGAAACTTTAGCCCTACCGGTCCGAAACCAAAGCCCGGAACACTTAAGACGGTGGCCGTGCTTGTCTCCGTGGCCACGATTGAGCCCAAGATGGCCCACCAAGGCAGATTGCGGCCACCGAACATATAATCGTCAGCCGTTTGGTTGCCTTTGCCAGTACGGATGCCGATCCACAACACAATGGCGACGGAAGCCAGCAGCACAATCAAATCGACAATACCGATCGTCATAGTCAGTTACTTCTCTCGTCCAGTGAATCGATTCCAAGTAGGATAAAGTGTAGAAACCCTGTCAAACGTCAATTCGATTGCTGCCGTGCAACGCACCGAAGACCTCCGAAGCGACTCGACCTTTTCATACTCAGGACTGATCAAACATGGAAACCCTGCATCAACTTACCACGGAAAGCCACAACCCCAACTCGATTCAGCTCGACCGGCTTAGCGCTCTACAGATCGCTACGCTGATGAACCAGGAGGACTCATTGGTTCCAGCAGCCGTCCAGCGGGAACTGGGACCTATCGCACAGGCCATCCAGTGGATTGCCGAGGCTTTTCGAAATGGCGGACGGCTATTATACATAGGGGCGGGCACTTCGGGGCGACTGGGAGTGCTGGATGCTGCAGAATGTCCACCAACTTTCAGCTCACAACCGTCTATGGTAGTAGGCATCATTGCAGGAGGTTCGGCCGCACTGACCACAGCGATCGAAGGTGCCGAAGATGATGCCAACCAGGCCGAGCTTGACCTAAAGCAGCGCAATCTCAGCTCCGGCGACGTTCTTGTTGGAATCGCCACTAGCGGACGTACGCCCTACGTCATCGGCGGATTAGACTATGCTAGGCAGATTGGCGCACGCACCATTGGACTCAGTTGCAACGCCAACTCGGATCTTCACCAGCACGCCGACCTGATGATCACACCAGTGGTTGGGCCCGAAGTGCTCAGCGGCTCGACGCGGCTAAAAGCTGGTACGGCCACCAAATTGGTACTCAACATGTTGACCACCGGTGCCATGGTGTTGATCGGGAAGACCTACGGCAATCGAATGGTGGACCTGCGAACCACCAACCAAAAGTTGCGGATGCGCAGCCAGCGCATGGTCAGTGAACTGACCGGGCTCGATGCGCCACAAGCGGCCAAAATGTTGCAGCAGTGTTCTGGCGAGGTGAAAACGGCCATCGTCGCTTCTATTCGCAATGTTAGCGCAGATGAGGCCAGACAGTTGCTGCAAGCCGCTAATGGACAACTGCGCGGCGCGCTAGAGTAGCGATCAGAGCGGAATTCCAAAGATGACGAAATATTTGACACTCATCGCTAATCGACGTTATTTAGAAAGCGTCAAACCGTGAATCAATTGCATTTTTGTGCCCGTGCTCGTAATCGTAACTTCTGGGATATCCGAGCACGAACACGAGCACCATTTCATTGAGCACGAGCACGATTATGTTCACAACATTACGTGCCTGCAGCGAGAAGTGTCTAATACTTCCTACAACCCATTCAACAGATAGCTGATCGAATGACCCGCCAGCAAACACTGAAGCCAACTCAAGATCAACTCTACTTGGGAGTCGACGGTGGCGGCACCAAAACTGTGGCTCATTTGGGCTTGGTGATGGACGGCTGTTTGCAAACACTCGGTTCTGGTCACTCTGGTCCCAGCAATCCGCGAGCAGTCGGCTTTCAGTTGGCTCAGAACAACATTCGCGCGGCAATCATGGAAGCCTTCAAAACGGCCGGTAAACCGCGTCAGCCGGTTGAGATGGCCTGTCTGTGCTTGGCCGGTGCAGGGCGGCAAGAGGAAAGGCAAGTCATACAAGAATGGGTTCTTAGCCAACAAATCGCGCGTCGAGCGCAACTGGTCAGCGAAGCTGAAGCGGTACTTGCTATGCTAGATCCGCCGGCCACAGATTCTGCGATTGCCTCTGGCGACACAGCAGATATCGCTTTGATTTGCGGCACGGGATCATTGGCCTGGGGACACATCCCGGGGACCAATCGGCAGGCACGTAGTGGTGGATGGGGCTATATGTTAGGTGACGAAGGTAGCGCCTTTTGGCTTGGACAGCAGCTTGCCACGCGAGTGTGCCGAGCCTCAGATGGACGATCCCGACACGATGCGGCCATCGAGGAAAAACTGCTGAAATATCTGGAACTGACAAGCACAAGCGATTTGATCGCATGGTGTTACGGCGGCAGTGATTCAAGGCACAATCTGGCAAACTTGGCACCGCTGGTGTTTGAAGACCCTGAAAGTGACTGGTCGAAGGCGATTTTGCTGGAGGGAGCCCAAGAGCTGGCCAACATGATTTCTGCAGTGATTGAGAGCCTAAAGGTCAAGCATTATCGATTGGCGATAGCAGGAGGTGTCATCGTTCTTCAGCCGGAATATCTAGAAATGGTTTTTGACAAGCTACCGTGTCGGCCCGCACAGTGGCAATTCGTCAACGATCCTGCCGCCGGTGCGCTTCGATTGTCGGTCGAGAGGGGAGCTATGGCGGGCTTCAGAGCTGCATCACCCACCCCCCCACATTAACCATTTGATGTTAGCGATTTTTTACATTTTGACAAAAAAAGTGTCTCGCACTATTGAGAAAGATTTTTCGGCAGGTAGGATCACAAGGTGAGCGTCGATACCGCTAGCACTAGCCTAACGCGGGGATGCCGGTGTATGTTTCGTTTCTGTAGTTCATTTCTTGGGAGAGCTTACAATGAGCAAGAAGGTTTTTTTGTTGTGCTCAGCGCTGTTGCTGAGCAGTTGGGCAAGTCAGGCCAGTGCGGCATTGACGACGTGGACAATCGATTCATCAGCAAGTTGGGCGAGAATTTCTATCCCAGATCAAGTTGTTATGGTTCCGGGACTAAACCCCGACCCCAATGTATTGACTCCCATACCACTTGGGGTTCGCGGCCAGGCCACTGTAGATGGGCAGCCTCCAGGAGTTCCGGCCCTCACGTGGGTAGACAACAATAAGCGATTAACTGAAATTACCGGTACCTGGAGTACCAATTACGTTGAAGGTTCCAGCCTGCAGTTTAACAATGGCTCACATACAGCCACTGCAGTCAACTCGGGGTTGTGGGCGCCGGATGCTGGCAGCTTTGTTGCCCCTCCTGGCCCAAACAATGATAGCTTTGGCACTCGCTTTCCTGGTTCCGCCGCAAATTACGCAGGGGACGTATTTCTTTTGAATACCTTTCCTGGCGGCATTGCTGTCAACCGTCTGATCAAGTTGAGTATTGCCAATGCAACCATGTCTGCAGACGGCACCGCTACATTGTCTCCATCAGGTCCTAACTGGACCGGTAGTGGTAGCCTTGCAAATCAAGGTCATGCCGCCGGTGCGCAACTCAATTTAGATTGGGGCCTGCCAGGTGCAGCACTCGCAATTGAGGACAGCCAAGGTTCCCTCGGTGCGGTGATGAATACAGTGAATTTGGGCACCAACGGTAGTTTGGCTGTAAACAACATTGGCGGTCTGAATCGAGAGATGATCTTGACTTACACGGTTCCATTTTCCATGGTTATCCAAGCTAGTCCATTGATAGCTGTAAACGGAACACTACAAGTAAATGTCCGCTCAACTGCGGTCGTTCCAGAACCAGCAAGCGTCAGCTTGGTTGGAATTGCACTTGGCCTGTGCGCATTCCGACGACGCCGATCGGTCTAGTTTTGTGGACATACCCTGAGCTTTCTGGGGCAAGTTGGAATAATGTTATGAGGCAGTCATTGAGTGGATAATGAAGCAATAAGAAAGTCCATTTCAAGCTTGATTGTTAACTGCAAATGCTGCCCTTAGAATCAAGACCAGTTCGTTGTGTTGCAAAGAATGCCATGACGAGCTGGTTTGCTTTAGACTGGGTTCCCAATCCTCCGCCCGAGACACAAGAGTCGCGGATCGCTCTGCGATCCGACTCCTTACACCTCGCAATAGCGACTGGTAACACGTTTCACCCGCGTTACTAATGAGTACTAAATGACTATTGTCATTCGACGATGTAGTATCGTTCCCCACTAATGACCTAATTGTGGGACGCTGTTCACTATAGCATACTTGATTTAACTTCATGCCCGGATATCCTTGAAATAGGATCGTTTTCACTTTCTGAACGAGGCTTCCAGCCTATTTTTTTGCCGACTGTGTTTCCTACTACTTTCTTTCGCGTTTGAATTAAGGAGCGATTTTATGAGATTGAAGAATGCACTCATGTTGTGTTCGGCTGCGGTAGCGGCCTGCTGGTCCAATGCCGGGCGCGCCGAGACGGTGACCTGGACCATTGACTCGTCCCAGAGTTGGGTTCGAATGGCTGTACCGGATCAACTGATCGACATTGGCGATACGGACATTTTCGCCGGCATTCGCGGGGCACAACCGATTTTTGACGTCACCGCTGCTTTCGGCAATCCACCGGTTGTTGACTGGACTGACGACCGGGGGGCCCGAGCACCTCTGGGTGGTACTCTGTCCACCAATTACATCGAAGGGACTAGTATCCAGTTCATTCAGGCAAACCACGTCGCTAGCATACTAGAAACAGGAAAGTGGATTCCCAACCGAAACAAGTGGAATACCGCTTTAGATCCTGACAATTTTGACTTTCACAAGCCAGAGGATCCAGACCCCAATGGAGGGTTTCCAGCGGCCTTTGCTACCGAGTTAACTCTGGCTGGTGCCCTGCGCGTTGGCCACGTCACACTGTACAACTTCGGGATAATGTGTGATGGAACTGCAGCTTTGTCTGGCTCCGGCCCTTGGACACAGTCTGGTGGCACTTTGCAAGTGGGAGGTGCCAACGGAGGTATCCTTGATTTTTGGGCTCAAATTCTAACTGGTTCTGCACGCGAGATTGGTAATCCAAACGCAGGAAACGTAGCTGCTCGCGGTGGTGCATTCGGTCCGAACGCTGGTTCGATGACCATCGTAAACACGGGCGGTTTGAATAGAAGATTGACGATGAATTTGAACGTTCCCTTCGATCTTTATATATCAGGCCTCAAACTAGTGGGCACTACTTTTGTTGGTCAACTTGTAGCCAACGCCACCCTGCCTTCGCCTGCACCTGCCTTGGTGAATGCTCGGCCGCTTCACAACGCTTTTGCTGGTGTCGATAAGGTCGACACCGGTGTTAGCTTGATCCAGCGCAGTGGGGCTCCTCAACAGGCACAGCTGACCAACATCATTAGCAGCACTCAGGGTATCAATGGAGTTGTCCTAGACTTTGACAACTTGGCCAATCTGGGCGACATCACATTGGAATACAAGATGAGTCCGCAGAATGTCTTTGCGACTCCTGTCGCGAGCTGGGCTGATGTACCACCTGCGCCTACGGCAACGCTGCTGCCCGATGCAGGTCAAGCTGGCAGCGACCGCGTGCGATTGACTTGGCCAAACGGAACGATCACGGATCGTTACCTGTGCATCAGAGTGATCGTTGGCGGGAATACGATTGCCGAATTGTACCTAGGTCACCTGCGAGGTGAAATGACCGGTGCCAGCGGTGGCAAGTTCACCGTTCTGGTTGGAGACATCTTGGCTGTGCGAACCGACCTAACGCAGGCAAAAACTGCTAGCGGTCGAACCGACGTCGATAAGTCAGGAACCGTGTTGGTTCAAGATATCTTGGACACCCGGTCCAACCTGGCTAAAGAATTGACTCAGGTTACCATTCCAGCAAATCCTTAGTAGCAACCGAGACGCGTCAATTTTTTGCCCTCAGTTCGAACTGATCAAAATTGTTGACGTGAATCATGACTGCTGGTTTTCGATATGTTATCATTAACTGCTTGGGTTCAACCCGAGCAGTTTTTTGTTTTGAGTTGCTGATAATGACTTGTTCGCTTTTGACTTCCTAACTCCATTGCTCCAAACATCTTTGAATTCATTTTGACCAACGCAAACGTGTGTCGGGAGTGCGTGGCTCCTGCCGAGCGCTTTCGGGCCGCCGACATAATATCCAATGCTTGTGGACGTTAGGCGGCGGCCCAAGTAAGCTCCGCAGGAGCGTCGCCCTCCCGAAATCCGCGAGCATCCGTTCAAAAGTATGTATAAAATCGATAGCATGCAGCCGCTAGAGCCGAAAGATCTATTAAAACGTCAAGGCAAGGAACTACCTAACGATCAGGGTGCTTCCCCGTCAACTGTAACGCCAACGCGATTTCAAGAACTGGAGCGCGTCGTTCAAGAGCTGCCTTTGACCGTAGCACCCTATCTTGAACTAGCTGAAATCTACATCAGCGCATCGCGTTGGTCGGATGCGTGCCGAATACTAGAAAAAGCGATCCATCGATTTCCTGAGGAGCACACGGCGATGGATTGGTTAGAGGATTCGCAAATGGCGCGCGCAGAGCAGTTGGCTGCTTTGTCGCAGTCGGAATATCAAAGTGAACCCACCGAGTTGACTCGCGATGCACTGAACAGCAGTCAATTGTCTCTGAATGCACTCAAAGAAAAGATCTATCGACACCGATTGCAACGATATCCGGATCGTCTCCAATATGCGCTGCCAATTGCTCAAGCACTTCAGCAGCTTGATCGTACCGATGAAGCCATTGAGTACTTGAAACAGGCCGCGATGCAGGGAGAACTGCGAGCCGAAGCCTGCTTGCAACTTGGCGAACTGCTCGAGAAGTCGCGGCGTATTCCCGAAGCGCTATCTGCCTACCGGCGGGCAGCATTGTTTCGAGTTCCTCCACCGTCCGCTGAAATCAAACTTAAGGCGCTACAGGCCGCTGCTCGATTAGCCCAACAGCACCAGTTGATCGATTCGGCAAGACGGTACCTGGAAATGCTGATCGAGCTTTCCCCCGATGATCCGCGACTTGCCGAGCGACTAAGAGCATTACCGGCTGTATTCTGAAACGAGGTACCAGGAGTAACTGCGATGAATAGACTACTCCACCCTAGAACACATACACATGCATTCGGTGATTTTGCCCCGCTAGTCCAGGAAGGCTTGGTGTGCCGATCGCGGCGAAACATGATGAAGGCCAGTCTATCTGGTTTGGCGGGACTGTCTTTGCCGCAGTTGTTGGCGCAACGAGCCTCCGCCGGTCCTGCGAGTAACGCCTCGGCTAAGAGTGTCATTTTGCTGTGGATGACTGGTGGCCCTAGTCATATCGATACTTGGGATCCCAAGCCGGATAGACCGGTTGAAAATCGCGGCCCCTTTGGAGTCATTCCCACTAAATTGCCTGGAGTATGCATTTGCGAGCACCTGCCGAATCAGGCCGCTATGATGGATCGTTTCACGCTGATTCGTTCGGTCGACGCGCGATACAGCAACCACGAACCCAACATGGTGTTTCAAACGGCCAATTTGGACGCTGAACCTCGCACTAATCCCGACGCGACGACCTATCCGGCTATCGCATCCATTGTCGCTAAGCACCATGGAGCCAATCAAGCGGAGGTTCCACCCTACGTTGCCTTCTATCGCTCTAATTCGCACGTCGCCTTTGCCGGTGCTTTGGGACAGCGATACAATCCGCTACAAGGAAACTTGGCCGCAAAGCTACCAATCTACGATTTGGTAGGCACCGATTCAGGTAACGTCAGTGCAGCCGAAATGTTTCAATTCCCAGGGGGCCTGGATTTTCAACGCATTGGCGATCGCAAACAGTTGTTGGCCGAATTGGATCGCATGCGCCGTGACATCGATCAAAGCACTGCGATGCAGGCGATGGATTACTATCAACAGCAGGCCGTTGAAGTCCTGCTGGGTCGTCAAACTCGCGACGCCTTCGACCTAAGTCTCGAACCCGACGAAACACGTCAGCGTTATGGCCCTCACCTCTGGTGCCAACAAGCCCTTTTGGCACGCCGACTGGTTGAAGCTGGAGTAGCCTTTGTTACTTTGGATCTAAGTTACCATACGGCCAGCGGCACTTGGGACAACCATGGAGACAACATTCCTCCCTACGGTGGCATTTCCAAGGGCCTCGGACCGCTGCTACCATTATGGGATCACTTGCTGACTACCCTTGTAGGTGATCTCGGGCAGCGTGGGCGGCTGGATGACGTATTGATCATTGCGATGGGTGAGTTCGGGCGAACACCGATGATCGGCACTCAGGGCAGCACCGATGGCCGCGATCACTGGCCTCAGGTCATGTCGATGTTGATGGCCGGAGGCGGTTTAAAGCACGGTCAAGTGATTGGAGCGACTGAACCAGACGGTGGATCGATCAAAAATCGGCCAGTCACCCCTGGCGACTTAGCGGCCACGATTTATAAGTATTTTGGAGTGCCATTGGAAACTCAGTACATCGACCATCGCGGGCGCCCCAGGAATATCATCGAGCAAGGCAGCCCGATTGCCGAGTTGTGGTAAACTAGCAATTGGCTCAGACGAGTAAACTCGCTTGCACCCAGTCCGGTAGACGATTGACCTTCAACTACTCGAATTGAATTATTGTAGCTCAATGGCATCCTTTTTCGTGATTCGTGGCCCCGACCACGGACGACACTACCCGATTCGCGGTAGCCTTATAGGCATAGGCCGCGAATCAACCAACTTGATACAATTGAGCGATACCGAGGTGTCTCGACAGCATGCGGTGATCAGTCGAACTCCAGATTCTCTGTTTGAGCTGCGAGATTGTGGCAGCAGCAACGGGACCTATGTCAACAGCCGCCCCGTACGATTGGCCAAGTTACGCAGTGGCGATCGAGTGCAGGTGGGACGCACCCTGATGATCTTTACCGGGGGACCCGATGTCCAGCCACAAAGGGTCGAACAACCCGTAGAGATCGTGCCTGGCAGCGCCAAATCAGATGAGCAGATTCGCGGTCGTGCCAAGAGTCACATCATGGGTAGCTCTGACAGTTCTGACCAAGGCAACACAGAACTTCTGGAGCATTCGACCTCCGAACTTCAGCCTCATGCCGACCTGCAATCCAGTGAACTGGTATACCAGGTAAGTCAAACAATTGCTCGCACGATCGACACGGATCAATTGCTGCGAAGCGTACTGGACTTGATCTTTCAGTGGATTGCCTGTGATCGCGGCTGCATCTTATTGATGGATGAACGAACATCAGAACTTCTGCCTGCTTGTTGCCAGCGACGGACGCCACACAATCAGGGCTCCGCTCAGACACTTGAAATTTCCAGGACGATTCTGGAACATGTCATGCAGCAACAGGAAGGCGTCTTGACCAGCAACGCTCAGCAGGACTCTCGATGGGACAATGCGGCCAGCATCATCAGCCTGGGCATTCGTGAAGCGATTTGTGTTCCTCTGCAAGGTCGATACGGAGTTCTAGGGGCGATCTACATAGACACCGAGTCGCCGGAAGGTCGGATTGTCAATCAGCCAAACACCAGGAAATTCGACGAAACGCATCTTAGACTGCTGATCACGATCGCTGGCCAAGCCGCGCTAGCCTTGGAGGATACTCAGTTCTATCATGCCATGCTGCAGTCGGAACGCTTGGCGGCCATTGGGCAAACCATCGCCAATCTATCCCACCACGTAAAGAACATACTGCAAGGCCTTGGCGGCGGCAGCTTTCAATTGGAGGATGGTCTCAAGAAAGAAAATTGGGCGACGGTTCAACGTGGTTGGGAGATTGTTAAACGCAATCAGGATCGCATCGGCACTCTGGTCATGGACATGCTGTCGTTCAGTAAGGAACGACAACCGGTGATAGAACTGAGGGACGTTTGCCAGACGATTTGTGAGGTCGCTGAACTGTCACAGCCTAGGGCCAAAGACCTGGGAGTTGATTTGGACGTGCCCCTGCCCGATCAACCGGTCGTTGCTCAGATGGACTGCGAAGCCATTCACCGAGCCCTGCTGAACGTCGTTGCCAACGCCATTGATGCAGCTTCAACGATCACACACGAGCGCAGCGAGCCAGGACGAGTGATAGTCAGCTTGGAGCATGACATCCAACAACGCCAGATCCGAATTATTGTCCAGGACAATGGTGATGGAGTCCAGCCCCAAGAATTGTCTAAGATTTTCGCCCCTTTTCACAGTTCGAAAGGTGCCAGCGGTACAGGGTTGGGCTTGCCTGTTAGCCAGAAAATCATGCGTGAGCACGGTGGCGATATCATCCTAGATAGCCAACCTGGCCATGGAGCCAAATTCACGCTTTTCTGGCCCATGGACGGTCTGGATTCGTCGACCATTCTGCCTGGCTGAAAAATTGGGTGCGGCGTAGATGCAGGTAGGGCGACTGGTTACAATTGATTCTCATGCATATCGCTTTAGCTCACTAAAACAACTGGATTTTCATGACTTTTCCGATTTGGACTCCTGACTCTTGGCGAACCAAGACTGCAAAACAACAACCCGCATACGAAAACAGTGACGAGCTGAGCGCTGTTCTAGAACAACTCAGACGATTGCCGCCACTGGTGACCAGTTGGGAAATCGTCAAATTGCGAGAGCAGTTGGCTAAAGCGCAAGAGGGCCACTGCTGGTTGCTGCAAGGCGGCGACTGCGCCGAGTCGTTTGCGGACTGTGAGGCCGAGGCCATTGCAAGCAAGCTGAAGGTTCTGCTTCAGATGAGTCTGGTGCTAACATTTGGCTCGCGTCAATCGGTCATCCGATTGGGCAGAATTGCTGGACAATATGCCAAACCACGCAGCAGCGACACAGAAACTCGTATTTCGAACACATTGCCATCGTACCGTGGAGACTTGATCAATCGCTCCGAGTTCACCGCTGCGGCTCGTCGCAACGATCCACAGCAGTTGCTGCGTGGATACGAGCGTAGCGCGCTGACGTTAAACTTTGTTCGTGCTTTGAGCGAAGGTGGATTTGCCGATTTGCATCATCCAGAGTACTGGAAGCTGAATTTTGTATCGCAAAGCAGCGAACACAGTCGATATCGCGAACTGCGAGATGCTTTGGGTAACGCTTTGGAGTTCTTGGAGACGATTACTCGCCAGCCGTTTCATGAACTGCGTCGAGTCGATTTCTTTATCTCGCACGAAGCACTGCACTTGGACTACGAACGGGCGATGATGCGGCCAAGTGTACGCGACGGTTCGTGGTACAACATGAGTACCCACATGCCATGGATCGGTGAACGGACTCGTAGCATCGACGAAGCTCATCTGGAAATGTTCCGAGGAATCCAAAATCCGCTGGGCATCAAGATAGGCCCAACGATTACTCCCGATCAGGTGGTGGATCTACTGCGATTGGTCAATCCGGAGAACCAGCCGGGACGAATTACCTTGATACACCGAATGGGCAAGGAAAAAGTGACAGCCGTGTTGCCAGCCATCGTCGAGGCGGTTCAGCGAGAACAATTGCGAGTGCTTTGGGTATGCGATCCGATGCACGGTAACACAGTTTCCGTCTCGACAGGACAGAAGACTAGAATTTTTGATGACATCCTTGCTGAACTGAAGGGCGCTTTTGCCGTACATCGAAGCCTAGGTTCCCGTCAAGGTGGAGTTCATCTTGAGCTTACTGGTGAAAATGTCACTGAATGTCTGGGTGGCGCTTCTGGACTCTCCGAAAGCGACCTACACACCGCATACAACACAATCTGTGATCCACGTTTGAATTACGATCAGGCCATGGAAATAGCCTTTGCCTTGTCTGATGAATTGAAACGCGGCTAGCCTATAAACCTTTGCCGCAATACTGTGAAGCATGTTGTAGTGGATCTCGCCAGAGATCCTGTTTAATTCGTTGACGACAGGAACTCTGGCGAGTTCCACTACGTCCCAGTACTCATAAATTCCCTGGCTAAAAATGCTTCACAGCGTAGCCTTTTCCCACTGCCCACTATTGGTTGCTACTCGATTTTTGTCAACTCGGCGCTTCACCGGTAAACCGAATAGAGCTAAAATAAGAACTGTAGAGCGGATGCCCTGCCCGAGTCCCCTGTGGAAGATTGGCGGATCTTATGCGCATTTGTAGCGTTGCTAGCAAGACGCAATGGTTTGATTACTTGCTTGCCGGTTTTCTGGGGACATGCGTCGTTTGGACCGCCAAGGCGGAAGAGCCCCAGCGAAAGTGGGTCAGCCGGGATCGGAAAAGCGTTGTAGAAGCCACACTGACAGGGCTTTCAGGTGACAATCGTCAGGTGCTTCTATCCCGTGCTGCCGACAAAAAGAAGGTTCAGGTACCGATCAACAAGCTGTCACCCGACGATATCTCTTATTTGTGGGACTACCAGCATCGAATTCGTTTTCCTGACTTAGTGTCGCTAGCACGTCCCTCTGTGGAAAAAGATGTCGAAGGGGATACAGATCGCTGGAACCTGCGACCTGCCGTGGCGATCCGCCTGCCAGAGGGTTGTAGCGACTGGCGTGTATTGTCCGAGCAACCAGTGGTTTTTGGCTGTTTCGCTCAATCAACCGACTCCCTTCCGGTGATGCAAGTTGTCTGTAGTCTTTCGGTAACAGAACGCGATGGTCGCGATCGCTCTCGACAGATTAACTTGGCCAACCTAGCGACGCGTTTCGAAATGTCGCAGCGTGGTGTTCAGCAGCCCGAGGGCCTGTTTTTAACCGATGCGACTGGATCTAACACGCTGCGTTCACGAGTTTACGGCAGTAGGCCTGATGACTCGATCCTGGTTTGCGAAACTCATCTTTGGCACACCGGCGATACTTGGCTCTCATTAAGAGCATTCGGGTCGCAAGACGAAGTTGTCAAACTGGTCCAGGCTATCCAGCAAGCGGTTGCACTGGAAATCATTCCCGCTGGAAGTGTGACCAGCACCGATCTTTCGGTTCCTTTTGACGTACGCCGAGACTTTCAAGAATTTGTCGATCGTGCGCTGGCCATGTTAAAGGCCAAAGGGAATGCGAAGGATGTGCTACAAACGCTTTTGCCTTCAGACGATTGGAAACGATTAAGCCAAGACGCGGTAGCTCGGAAAGTGGCTATCGAAGGCTTCGATTCCCGCAAACGGGCTCGGCTGGTACATTTATTTGAGTCGCTCAAGTGGGAATCGTCGGAATACTCGAAGGAACAACAGACTCTCTCGTTCCAAGAGCCAGGTCGAGCGGTATTCCAAAAGTCTGACGCCGGTTGGCGAATGAAGAATTAGGTTGACTAAACAGTTTGCAAGATGCCTGGTACCAAGTTGCCATGAATGTCGGTCAAGCGATAGTCTCGGCCCTGAAAGCGATAGGTCAAGCGCAAGTGGTCAAGCCCCAAAAGGTGCAAAAGTGTGGCATTCAAATCATGCACATGCACCGGATTCTCGGTGACGTTAAAGCCCAGTTCGTCGGTCTGTCCATGCTCATGCCCTGCTCGTACACCGCCGCCAGCCAGCCACAAACTGAAGCAACGATTGTGGTGGTCTCGTCCGTCGTTTCCACCCTGTACCATGGGTGTGCGTCCAAACTCACCGCCCCAAACCAGCAGAGTATCCTTCAGCAGTCCACGTTGCTTTAGGTCTTTAGCAAGCGCTGCACTGGCCTGGTCGGTATTCTCGGCATTCTGCTTCACGGCCGCCTTCAAATTGGCGTGCTGATCCCATGCTTCGTGAAACAACTGCACGAAACGTACTCCACGCTCAATCAAACGCCGTGCCAGTAGACAGTTCCGCGCGTAGTTCGCCTCTTTGACATCTTTGATGCCATACATGTCCAAGATGTGCTGCGGTTCCGAACTTAGGTCCATCAACTCAGGCGCACTCGACTGCAGGGCATAGGCCATCTCATAGCTTTGAATGCGTGCCGAGGTTTGGGGGTCTCCCAACGAGTCCAGCGCTAAGTCGTTTAACCGACGAATAGCATCCAAAGACTGTCGCTGAGCCTGCCGGTCAAACCCAGGCGGATTGGTCAGGTACAACACCGGATCGCCAGCACTTCGAAACGGCACACCACCATATTCGGTCGGCAGAAATCCCGAGCCATAGTTGCTAGCTCCACCACTGGTACCTTTGGCGCTTGTGAGTACGACATAGCCGGGCAGATTAGAACTGTGACTTCCCAATCCATACAAAGTCCACGAACCAAAACTGGGACGCCCAAATTGCTGAGTTCCCGTATTCATTAGGATCTGCGCCGGAGCATGATTGACCGCATCGGTCTGCATGGATCGTATCAAGCAGATTTCGTCGGCAATGCTACCCAGATGCGGTACCAATTCGCTCATCTCCAGCCCGCACTGACCATACTTGGTAAAAGCGTATTTGCCACCTAACAAAGCCGACTTGGGATCGATAAAAGCGGCTCGGTACCCTTCCAACAGACTTGCCGGTGGCAATTGCCCATCGCGCGCCTGTAACTCGGGCTTGTGATCAAACAGCTCCAACTGGCTTGGCGCTCCCGCGTGAAACATGTAAATCACGCGCTGTGCCTTTGGCTCGAAGTGAGGCGCCCGAGCGGCCAGAGGATTGGCGGCTTCATCTCCTTGGGTTTGCTCAGCAGACAAATCCTGTTTCATCAACGCAGAAGCGGCAATCCCGGCTAGCCCCAAACCGCAGTCGCGCAGAAACCAGCGTCGTCGCAAGTAAATGGCTCGAGCAGCCTGTAATTCGCGGTAAATATTCATGACTCAACACTTTCTGACTATCATCTACTTTAACAACTGAAATTCAATTTCGACTGGCATTCGAATTGCAAAATTCTGGAGTTAGGAACTGTTCGGAAGTAACCTTCTGAACGTACCATCAGCCGGAGTGCGTTAGCACCCGGTTTCTTGTCCCCACGTTTTGCTAATTGATTTAGACAAGCTGGGAGCTTGTCCCCGCATTATGGCTGAATGAAGTATTCGCTAGTTTCGACTGATCGTCTCGTCTAAATTTAGCAAGACGCGAGCTGCAATGGTCCAAGCGGCGGCATCTTGCGGTGTTGTGGATTCGGGCAGATCGGGCAGCTTGTCGGCGGTTCCCGTAGTTAACTCACGAGCATTCAGCCAACCATCGGCAACTCGCTGGCGCTGCTGAGCAAGCAAGTCCTGCACCGCCAATCGCTCATTAGCCGTTGGATACCGCGACATACAGGCTAGAAATGCAAAATTGATCCGACTGGTATCATCAGATCCTCCTTCGCGTAGAACCCGCAACGCAAAAGCACGCGAAGATTCGACAAATATGGTTTCGTTCAGGCTAGTTAAAGCTGCCAACGGTGTATTGGATCGAATTCGCCGAGCGCAGGCGAAGTCACCGTTGGGCGCATCAAAGGCCGACATGCTGGGGTCCGGCATCGATCGCTTGCGGAAGCCATAGATAGTTCGGCGGTATCGGTGAACTCCTTCAGTTGGCGTCCAGTAGTCAGGTTTGACATAGTTGTAGTCCAGCACGCTCTCTGGCACGGGAGGCAATACGCTGGGACCATACAGTTGATTGTGAATCAACACCGATACACTCATCGCCATATCCCGCAACACTTCTGCGTCCAAGCGATATCGGGCTCCCCGCGTTAGCCAACGATTGTCGGGATCGACCTGAGCGGTTGCCTTATCCGTACCTGACGCCTGTTGATAGGTGCGGCTACTAACAATTTTGCGAATCAGGTGCTTGTTGCTCCACTGGTTCTGCATCAAGTCGACGGCCAGCCAGTCTAAGATCTCACGGTACTCTGGGACCGGAGCCCGCGTACCAAAATCCTCAGCCGTTTCGACTAACCCGCGTCCAAAAATGGTTTGCCACACCCGATTCACGGCTACGCGCGAAGCTAAGGGTGATCGCGGATCGACCAACCAGCGTGCAAATTGCAGTCGCGGCGGCTCGTCTGTAGCCTGAAGCGCTGGCAATGCGGCAGGCGTATGAGGCTCGACCCGTTGCATCGGACGATTCCACTCACCTCGGCTCAAGACATGTGTATGGCGAGCCATCGCGGGTTCACGCTCTTTCAAGTGCAGCACGGAAGTCTCCGCCGCCGGATACTGGCTCCAAAGTTGAGCGATCTGTTGATTGACTTCGGCCAATTCAGCAACGCTGCGCCGCCAAGCTGAGAATAGGGCAGCCTGCTGAGCCGCAGATCGACTTTCGGCTGCCTCGCAAGCTGCTAGAACCGCGTCATAATCCACTGGCGATGCCTGCGGCCCAGCGTCACGAGTCAACGAGCAACGAACACAACCAGGCATATTGTTCATTCGCAAAACAACCTTTGCCTGCGTGCCGACCGGAACCTCCAGAGGCGACTCAAACGCAATTACGGCCACTGAACTACAATTTCTTAGGCCGGGTCCACGGTCAGCGGACCAAAGCGTCGCATCCGAGCCATCGATCAAAAAAGCTACTGGCCCCTTCTTGGTCTTGCCCTTGTCAAGCTCCTCCTCTTTTTGCTCAAAATCAGCGGTGACCGATGTCAGTTTCACCTTAGACCACTGGGAGCTGCCTGATGACTGAAGCAGCAGTTCGATTTCTCGGATCGACCACAACCCTGGTCCATCGCGGCCAGGTCCACCAAAAGGCAGATCACTGTGAGTCAAAACCTCCAGCCGCATACCCGTTGCACCATTTAATTCAGGCGTGCCAATGAAGTAAACATCGTCGCTGCGGTGGCCTAACATCAGAATCGACTTATCCGCAATTTGCACCGGGTGATTCAAACCGCTAACGCTATTCAAATCGTTGAACTCCATGGGTTGCCAACTGGCCCCGCCAGCAGCCAACTGCGCAGTCCACTGATTCAATTCCGATTCCCACTGAGGACGCTGTGAACGAATCGAATCCTCCGACTTAGCGATACCAGCCAACAACTGACTGATCTGCTGCTGCTCTTGAGCGTTATAAACCCAAGACTGCGCTTCGTAGGTATTGTTTAGGAAAGCAAACAGTCCGTAATACTCGTCATGTGCCAGCGGATCAAACTTGTGCGAATGACACTGAGCGCACTGAGTTGAAAGTCCCAAAACGGCTTTTCCCAGACAGTCGATGCGATCAAACATTTCGACCATGCGAAACTCTTCAGGAATAATTGCACCCTCTTCGTTGATCATGCTATTGCGTAAGAAGCCGGTAGCGATGCGTTGATCTTGCGTTGCGTCCGGTAGCAGATCCCCAGCGATCTGCTGGATGATGAATTGGTCGTATGGCATGTCGCTGTTCAAGGCACGAATCACCCAGTCACGCCAGGCCCACTGATCCCGACGCATGTCCTTTTCATAGCCATTGGTATCCGAGTAACGAGCCACATCCAACCAGGGTCTTGCCCATCGCTCACCATAACGATCGCTGGCCAGCAGTTTTTCTACAGTCGCATCAAAACCATCGCGCTGAAACGCCAATAGCTCTTCTACTGAGGGCGGTAGACCGATGATGTCCAGGTACAGTCGTCGACACAAGACCCAGGGAGATGCCGGGGCGGAGGGCTGTAATCCCATCAACGAAAGTCGCTGATCAACAAAAGCATCGATCGGATGCGAAATTCCTTTAACGGTTGCCTGCACTGGCAGCGGCTGCTGAACCGGCGGGACGAAGGCCCAGTGCTGCGCGTACTCGGCTCCCGCCACAATCCACTGCTTGAGCAGATCGATTTGCGACTGCGTCAGCGCGTGCCCATGTGAGGGTGGCGGCATGATCGAATCCTGGTCCGCAGAGGTAACTCGCTGAATCAGCAAACTAGACTCGGGGTCTCCAGGCACAATGACAGCTTTTCCCGAATCCCCACCTTGCAGCGCTCCGTCACGTTGATCCAGTCTCAAGCCACCCGACCGCGTGCTGGCGTCTTGCCCGTGACAGGCCAAGCAGGATTCAGCTAGAAGTGGTTGAATCTGAGTTTGAAAGTCAATCGTCGGCTCTGCAACTGACTGAGCATAAACTAAATCAGACAACCCGAGAAAAAGCGGTAGACAAGCTAAAATTCGGCACAGACAAACGCTCAGTGGCTTGGTTTGCATTGCATCGCGCGAGGGTGGGAAGTAAATCGGGGCGGGAAGGTGCCTGTCATCGCTAGCCATTTTGGCATTCCGGATGCAGACCTAGATCGTTACCTATTGTAATAGATGTAGGTGTTCAATTCTACGGTCACCGCTGCCAAACTTGACCATAAATATTCACGCAGGTTTGTAGGCTGATGGCAATTCTGGCGAATTTTTTCCGAACGGTTCCCTAGCTGGTGGAACTCTTGAGTGCTTCCGGGTTCAGCCCCAGTAGGTCTTCTGACACAAATAGACCGTCGCGTCGAACCACCTGTCCGTCAAAGCTGATTGTGCCGCCACCATATTCGGGTCTTTGTATCAGAACCAAGTCCCAGTGGATTTCCGAACTGTTTCCATTGCCTGCGTCGTCATACGAATTGCCCGGTGTGAAGTGAAGAGAACCAGCAATTTTTTCATCGAATAAGATGTCTTTCATCGGCTCCAGGATATAAGGGTTGAATGCAATGGCAAACTCACCGATGTACCTCGCCCCTTGGTCGGTATCTAAAATCGCTTGCAAGCGATCATTGTCACCCTGAGCGGTGGCCGAGGTGATGCGCCCGTTGTTAAACTCCAGCCGTACGTCTTGAAAGGTGCTTCCGCTGTAGATCGTGGGCGTGTTGTACTGGATGATGCCTTCCACGCTGTCCTTGACTGGTGCTGTAAAACACTCTCCATCCGGAATATTGCGCCGACCGCAGCATCGTTTGACTGGGATGTTGCGGACAGAAAAGCGCAAGTCGGTTTCACCTGGCCCTTGAATATGCACTTGATCGGTTACCGACATACGATGCTGGAGAGCGCGACATGCTTGATCCATGCGTAGATAGTCCAGAGTGCAAACGTCGAAATAGAAGCCCTCGAAAGATTCTGTGTCCATTTCCGCCAGTTGAGCCATGCTAGCAGTGGGCCACCGCAGGACACACCACTTGGTATGCCCCACGCGTTGATCAAAATGCACCGGCTTGGAGTACAGTTTGCCTATCTGGCGATTCTGCTGGCTGCTGACACCGGACATCTCACTGACATTCAGCGCACCTCGTAGCGCAATGTAGGCATGCATCTTGGACATTCGATAGCGATCGTAGTCTGCCCAAATCGTCAAATTCTCTTCAGCCGCCGACTCATTGAGCGCCCGCATGATTCGATTGCTGCGCAGAGCGACATGCGGGTGACCGCCTGCCTTGCGGGCAGCACGCACCAGAGCAATGATCATGGCTTCCGGGATGTCAAAAGCTTCAATCAGCAGGTGCTCTCCCGGCTGTAGCTGCGTCGAATGTTGAATCAGAAGATCCGCCAAACGTAGAAATCGAGGGTCTGTCATATCTGTGCTAGTCGCTCTTTGGTTTGTGCCTTAGACTAGAGGTTCGAAGTGTTCGGATGATTGTCGCTGGCCTGGTTCGATTTGGCAATGGTCACAGAAGGAATCTGCCAAGAAGTGAAGCGAATCAATGCTCAAGAGCTAAAGGGTCGTGTCTTTGACATCATCGTAGTCGGTGGCGGCATCACGGGAGCAGCCGTCGCTCACGAGGCTGCGTTGCGAGGAAGATCGGTCGCGCTTTTCGAGATGAACGACTTTGGATCGGCCACTTCTGCGGCTACATCCAAACTGATCCACGGTGGCCTTCGATACTTGAAAAATGGCGAATTGGGCCTGGTGCGCGAGTCCCTGCGGGAACGACGTATTCTTGGCGATATAGCTCCCAATCTAGTGGAGCCGTTACGCTTTTTGATTCCTAGATACAGCCGCCGCTTTCGCAAGAACTTGCCGCTGCGGATGGGAATGTGGCTGTACGATCAGTTGTCCTTCGATAAATCGCGCGTGGTCGAGCCTAAAAATCGGTTGCATCGGAGAAACCTATTCAGCGCTTCCCAGACATTAGAAAGCGCACCAGCTTTGGATTCATCCGGATTGCAGTATGCGGTCAGCTATTTTGATTATGCCAACGTCAATCCCGATCGCATGACTTTGGCGTTTTTGAAGACGGCTTGTGAGCATGGCGCTCAGATAGCCAACTATGCCAAAGTGCAGTCGCTTATCCGGGACGGCAAACGCATCGTTGGTGTGCAGGTGATGGATCGTCTGACACAAGCGTCCTATCCATGCCACGGGCAATGGATCGTCAATTGTGCTGGTCCGTGGGCGGATAAAATTCTAAATACCAACCAGTCCGCTACTGCTAGACTACCGGTTCGGTCCGAAGGTGTCCACCTGATCACTTCAAAATTCAGATTTCGAGACGCGGTGGCGATGGAAACTGAACAGGGTGACCACTTGATGTTTCTGCCATGGCGCGGCTTGACGATAGTTGGCCCAACGGACAAACCTTATACGGGTGATCCAGACAATTACGCTCCGACTGCTGCAAGTGTTCAAGAATTGATCGACAAGGTGAATTCTCTTTTGCCTGCCGAGCCATCGGGAGGGGCCTTTAGCCGGCGTGACATCCTATTTCACTATGGCGGCCTTCGGCCGCTCGTCGGTTTGGACACTCAGCAGGATTCCTATTCAGCCAGTCGCCGATATGAAATAACCGATCATGCACGCCAAGGCATGCCGGGACTGATCAGTGTCGAAGGTGGCAAGTACACGACCTCTCGGGGGCTTGCTGCACAGGTGCTAGATTTGTTAAAGCGGCAGTCTGGTTGGCCTTCAGCTAGTCAGGATTCATCGCGGTACGTACTCTTTCCATGCCGTGTGGGGCCGTACCAGCAGTTCATCGACGATTTGATGATTCGCTATAGAAGCGGTTTTCAGCCAGAGATCATCTCCTATTATGCCCGCAATTATGGGGTCGAGGCCAAGATAATTCTGGACAAGGCGATTGAGCATCCTGAAGGCCGTGAAATGCTGACCCAGGATGGGGAGATCATGGCAGAAGTCGACTATGTGCTCGAGCACGAATTGGTTTACACTCTTGACGATCTGCTTTTTCGACGGACGGGAATTGGTTGGATGGGCAAGCCGTCCGATGAAGTCTTTCGGAAAATTGCCGAAAAACTGGGCCAACGGCTGAACTGGTCGTTGGCCGATCAGCAAACGGCCATCGATGACTGCCTTGAAAAGCGTTATACACTACCATGACAAACCAAACCTACAGGCAGATCTATCTTTGGGGCGACAAACGGGCCAGCAGCCTGGACAGTCACACCCTTGAGTTCCTTGAACAATATTTCGGGACGGATCGCAAGAGGCAACGCGAGATCGCAGATGCGATTCGTGCGGAAGTACCGGTCAATCTTCCTCCAGGAAAACTGGATCAGAAACATCAGCAGTTCTTCCAGCAGTTACTGGGCGAGCGCAATGTGCAAACTGATGGGTACTCTCGAGCCACTCATGCACTGGGCAAATTCTACGGCGATCTACTGAATTTGAAGCAGCAAGCGGTCCCCTACCCTCCCGACGCAGTTTTATACCCCGAAACACACCGTCATGTTCAACAGATCTTAGACTATTGCCATGAGCATCGCGTACCGGTCGTTCCCTTTGGAGGCGGCTCTTCGGTGACTCGCGCGCTGGAAGCCAGACAGGGTGGTGTCTGCATCGACCTGAGCAAACATTTGAATCAAGTTCTGCATTTCAGCCAGGAGAACCATACAGTTCGTGTCCAGGCGGGTATCATGGGTCCGAAGCTGGAGGAATATCTAAACGCACGGGGCTATACCTGCGGCCATTTTCCTCAGTCCTTCGAGTTTTCGACGGTCGGCGGGTGGATTGCGGCGCGTGGCGCTGGCCAGTGCTCAACCGGCTATGGACGTGCCGAGGACCTGATGCAGGCCATTCAAGTGGCAACTCCAATCGGGACTCACAATTCGCGGGACTATCCGGCCTGTGCGCAGGGCTGGGATCTAAACCGGCTATTTGCGGGTTCTGAAGGTGTTTTGGGAGTGATCACGGAAGTGACTTGGCGAGTCTTCAAATTGCGCCCCGAAAATCGCCAGCGGAACTCATTTGTATTCCGCGATTTTCCATCAGCGGCTCAGGCCATGCGTGAAATGATTCAAGGCGAGATTGGCAAGCCGCATCTATTTCGCATTTCGGATGGTCAAGAGACGCTGTTTGGGTTCAAGCACCAAGGCTTCGAGGGCACTTGGAAAGATCGACTGCTCAAGTGGCTTGGATATCATCCGCCAGATCGATCGACCATGCTCATGATGGTGGAGGGCGATCTTGCTGCGGCCCAGTGCACCGCGAAACGCGTCAAGTCGATCGCAAAACGTCATGGTGCTTTAGTAGCAGGCAAGTCACCGATCGATAAATGGCTCCAGCAACGCTTCGAGTCCTCCTACTTGCGAGATGCATTTATGGATGCTGGCTACATGATCGACACCATGGAAACGGCTGTGACTTGGGACAGGTTAATACCGCTGTGGACCGACTTGCATCAACTGTTTGAAAGCCATCGGGGCAAACTTTTCGGCATGTCGCATATCTCTCACGTCTATGAAACGGGCTGTAATCTCTACGCAATATTCTTCGCGCCCATGAAGGGACTGCCGGCGAAACAAGAGTTGTCTGAATTCTTGGAGTTGCAGAGAAGCATTATCGCTACGTTTGTGGAAAATGGAGGTTCTATCTCACATCACCACGGCGTCGGACGCATGGGGATGGATTTTATGCACACTCAGTTTGACCCCACTGGACTTAAAATGTTACGCGGCATCAAGCAATGTTTTGATCCACACGCAATCATGAATCCAGGTGGAACGCTGGGATTGGATAGTTAGAATCGACATCAGATTGCCGCTCTAGCAGCTTGACCGGACACACTGCGATTCGCTCGTACTATTTGCCAAGACAGAACAGGATGTAGGACAGGAAAGTCGATGAACAAGGATTTGCAGCAACGACACTTTTACCTAGCCGTTGACGTTGGGACACAGTCGATTCGCGTTGGCATCGTGGACAATCATGGTGAGATTTTCGATCTGGAGCGGCTGGCCATCGAGCCGTACTTTTCGATTCACCCGGGATGGGCCGAGCAACATGCGCCGTACTACTGGGAGATGCTGTGTCGCGCGACCGCATCACTTTTTCGGCGACAAAAGGAGATGAAGTCCAAGCTATGCGCCATGTCGGTTACCACTCAGCGATCAACCATGATCAACCTGGATCGTACGGGCCGTCCGTTGCGACCGGCCATCCTGTGGTTGGATGATCGCAAGGCTCAAATGCGAAAACTTTTTCCGGCTCCCGTGGAGTGGATGCTTAAGCCGTTGGGCGTCTACTCGCTGCTCCGACACACCTATCGCAATACCGATTGGAATTGGCTGCGCCAGCACCAACCGGAAGTTGTCGAGAATACTCACAAGTATTTGGGCCTGTCGGGATACCTGCATTACAAGATCAGTGGTCACTATCATGAATCGGTATCCAGTGTGGTCGGTTACCTGCCATTTGACTACAAGAATCATCGTTGGATGGGACCCAGGCATCCACTGCGCCGACTTTTTGATGTGCCGTTAGAAAAGTTGCCGCAACTTTTTCAAACGGGACAAGTGATTGGTCAAGTCAGTTCGCAGGCGTCGCATGAATCAGGCTTGCCTGACGGCTTGCCTTTGATCGCTGGAGCGGCCGACAAAGCGGCTGAGGTGCTGGGCTCTGGTGTAGTTGACGATGGAGACATCGCCTGCCTGAGCCTGGGAACTACGGCAACAGTTCAAGCGGTGACTAGGCAATATCGCGAGGTCGAACGATTCTCGCCGCTGTACCCTAGCGCTGTCGCTGGATTGTACAATAGCGAAGTGATGATCTACAAAGGCTTTTGGATGGTATCTTGGTTCCGAGATGAATTTGGACACCTGGAAAAGATGCAGTCAAAAGAAAACAGGAAGTCGCCCGAAATGCTGCTGGATCAGTTTCTTTCTCAAGTTCCACCCGGCAGCATGGGTTTGATTACTCAGCCCTACTGGGGTGCCGGAGTACGCTACCCTAGCCCATCGGCAAAAGGAGTGATCATGGGCTTTGGCGACGTTCATACGCGCCCTTATGTCTACCGATCGATTATTGAGGGACTGGGTTACGCATTGAAACAAGGACTGCTCCAAACCGAGTCTCGATTGAAGCGGCAGTTTCGGGTCCTTCGTATTGCCGGCGGAGGTTCACAGAGCGACAACATTATGCAGATTATGGCCGATATCACCGATCGACCGGTCGAAAGGCCGCACACCTACGAAGCCAGCATTTTGGGTACGGCCGTAAACATGGCCGTCGCCTTGGGGCACTACCCGAGTTATGCGGCCGCAGTCGCGGGTATGGTTCGAGTCAAGGACAGGTTTGAACCGGACGGTACCTACGCACTGCTTTATCAAAAGATTTACGACCAGATCTATACGAAGCTCTACGATCAACTTAGCCCCCTGTATGATCGCCTTCAGTCCATCGTAGGCTACCCCGCCGAATAACCGATGCCAAGTGCAAACCGGTATAATGTGATCACTCGAGTACTTTTGCCACTTCATCCTGCTACGCCCTGAAAACAATCTCAGTTCTCGAAAAATGTACCGTACCATCAATCAACCGATGAAATACGACCTTGCTGGGCAAACCGCGCTGCGAACGCTTGCGATTCTGCGTTCCGTTTGCATATGGCCATGCTGTGCTTTAGGCATCTTCTGGATGACGGCCGCAGCGCTGGGACAACCCGCTACCGAAGTTCAAGATTCGACTCAACAACTCCAAAATGCTCCGCCTCCATCAACTCAGCGAACAGGATACATCGTCAAAGTTCCGTTGCCACTGATCGGTGATCGCGACGCTGAAGTCATTCAGCAAATTCGGCGGATTGCCCAAGTGTCAGCCGATGCCGACGTCCAAAGGCCTGTGGTTGTGCTGCAATTCGAATCGACCGGGTTGCCTCAACAAGTTGCCGGTAACCCAGCACAGGATATCCGGGGCAGTCAGTTTGAGCGATGTTTGTCGTTAGCTCGATTTTTGACCGATCGAGAAGCGGCCGCTCTGCGCCCGGTAGCCTATCTGCCACAATCTGTGGTGGGACATGCGGTTTTACCCGTTTTGGCTTGCCAAGAGATCTTTGCTCGACCAGGTGTCCAACTGGGTAACGCCAGCGCAGATTCGGCCGTTGAGCCAACGATCCTAGCCGCCTATCGAGACATCGTAGCTAGGGGACGAACCAATATCCCATGGGCTGTTGTCGAGGCGATGCTGTTGCCCAATATCGAACTGCGACGGATCTCTGTTACTGACTCCCCTGGAACCCAGGTGGTTAGTTTGGCAGATGCGAATCGCCTGCAAGACGAGGGCAAGGTCAGCGAATTTCACGAGACGATTTGGAACGGTGCCGGACCGGTACTGCTGAGCGCCGAACAGATGCGAAGCTGGCTTTGGATTGCCCCCACGGTCCAGTCCCTTGCCGATCTGACTAGCAACCTGGGCGTTGACGGATCACTGCGCAGCATTCAACAGTTGCCACGAGAATGGCGCGCCCGCAGCATCAAAATCGACAGCTCGTTGGACCAACAACGCGTCAACCAACTGCTGCGCAGCATTCGTAGCAGCGTCGATCAAAGTGATACCAACCTGCTGGTCTTCCAAGTGCAATCGGCTAGCTGCGACTTGCAGCAGGCTGAACGGCTGGCAAGCGCCATTGCCGATCTGCGAGACAAAGTCTACACGGTTGGACTGATCGAAAACTCGCTGACCGGCCCCATTTCACTGGTTCCGGTCGCCTGCAACGAGGCAATCTTGATAGGACAGTCGACCGTGGGGCCAGACAACAGCCCCTCCGGGCCGCCAGAATTAAGCGATGTTCAGTTGCGAGCCTTGGACGATCTGGCCAGCCGCATCCAACGCCCTTTTCCATTGCTAACTGTACTGGCGGACCGTACAGCAGTCGTCAGCACCTACGTTCATCAAGGTTCAGGTCTGACCAGCATCTTCTCTCAAGCCCAAATTCAAAACCATGTCGACCGTCAGGCGTGGGTTCCCAAGCAGCGTGTCGCAGGTGGAACGGCAATCCAACCTGAAGTAGCCATGGAATACGGCCTGATTAACTCGGTCGAGGAAACCAGCCAATTGGCGCTTTCACGTTTGGGGCTGAGTGAACTGCCGGAGCCAATGCGCTCGTCTTGGATTGATGCGACCATCACCTTAATCACAGCACAACCCTGGATCGCTCGTCTACTGCTGATGATCGGCATGATGGCGCTGATGGTCGAACTGGGCAGTCCTGGAATCAGTCTTGGCGGCTTGGTTGCCGGGCTTTGCTTTCTTGGTTATTTTTGGATCGAGGCGCTTAATGGAAACGTCGAGATGCTAGAAATACTACTGTTTTTCGGTGGCATTTTTGTCTTAGCCATAGAGCTATTCGTGCTGCCCGGTTTTGGAATCTTTGGCGTTACTGGCCTGATGATGATTTTTGTATCTCTAGTCTTGGCGGCTCAGACCTTCGTATGGCCAACCAGCAGTGCGGAACTCAGCACAGTTTCCTCCAACCTGTTTTGGATCGCTTTGATCGGGCTGGGTGGCATGATTGGCTTGGTCTTCTTACATCAGAAACTGGAGCAATTGCCCATGTTTCGCTGGCTATCGCTCCAGCCTGGAGGGACTGAATCGATCGAAGAGGTCCAGCAGCGTGAAGTATTAACACACTACGAGCATTTGGCAGGACAGTTGGGACTGACTACCACTCGATTGAATCCCTCAGGCAAAGCACAGTTTGGCGACGACCTGGTTTCCGTTGTGGGCTGCGATGGTATGATTGAAGCTGGATCCCAAGTTCGAGTGGTCGAAGTGCGTGGAAATCTGATTATCGTAGAAGAGTATCAATGAGGATCGGAAAATTTCGGGGTATCGAGGTTCACATTCATTGGACCTTTTGGTTACTGATTCTGTTTTACATGATGTCGGCAAGCCGAGTGGGCGGGGCATTCGAGGGCGCGTTGGCCATCGGGTTCATACTCAGCGTCTTCTTCTGCATTTTGCTTCATGAATTTGGCCACGCTGGTGCAGCCGCGTGGTTTGGTATACCGACTCGCGACATCACACTCTTGCCATTTGGCGGAGTGGCTAGGCTTGAATCCATTCCTGAAAAGCCTAGCCAGGAACTAGTCATCGCCTTGGCCGGTCCAGCGGTCAACGTGCTGATCGCTTTAGTATTGCTGATTCCAATCACCCTAGGCGTCATGTCATCCATGTCGGCACCTGCCATTGGACTGGGCACCGATCTCTTGGCTCAGCTTCTAATGGTCAATCTACTGCTGGCGGCATTTAACATGCTGCCTGCTTTTCCAATGGATGGTGGACGAGTTCTTCGAAGTGTACTTGCGATGAGATGGAGCTATTTGACCGCAACTCAGATTGCCGCACGACTTGGTCGTTGGATGTCCGCTGCCTTCGTTCTGTGGGCACTTTTCAGCGGATCGTGGAGCCTAATCTTGGTGGCCGGATTCATCTTTGTTGCAGGGACCATGGAACTTCTGCAAGTCAAGTTTCGCGTCGCACAGCGGCAAATGCAGCAGTCCGTTGCCGACCAACAGGCGTGGAGCTATCGGCCTAGATATGCCGACGACTTTGCCGACCAGAGTGTGTCGTCCGAAAGAGACGCCCATGGGAACCCAGGTCAGCACTTCGACGCAGACGACGTGATCGATGCCGTTCAAGTCAGAAAGGTTCAGTAAGAACCGATCTTGAAAATCTGCTAGTCACTGCTATTTGCGAGCCGTCCATTGAAACGAATCCAACATGTCTTTGGCCTGTTGGCTCGACACAAATTCGTCGGTACCGATGACCATAATCTGATACAGCCGTGAATTGGCAAAAAAGAAAGTTCCGTGCAATTGCCCACGCTTTTCCGGCAGTTGCAATTGGAAACGCAGTGCGACAACATTGTCTCGAAATAGAATCTTGACTTCTTTGATCAATTGACTGCTGAACCGCTTTTCCAACCCTTCGCGACTGACCTTCAGCGCCTGCAACTGCTTTTCTTCGGAGCTTGCCGCCAGCTTCGGACTTTCCTGCCAAGAGACCAGATAAACACCATTGGCGTCACCAGCAATCAACTGATGCTGAACGTCCTTAGAACCGGACAATGCCTCTTTGGAAAGCTGTGGTTTACCGGGAAGCTTGATCAAAAAATTTCCTTCGACGGAATTGTACTGCTGAAGCGACTCAGCTTGCTTGGTCTCTTCTGCTCGAACCTCAACGGCGGGCTGTGGCCATGCAACAATCAGAAAAACGCACGTAAGTTTGCACAGGATTTTAGTACATAACTTCATCGATATTCGTTCCATAGAAGTACTCGCTGCTGCGAAACACCACAATCAACAGCAAATCAGAGGTCCGCAGTGGTCCAGTTCAAGTCGATCAATCGCCAAGTCTTGCCTGTGGGATTCTTGTCCTGCAACAAATCCGGTAGCCTGTCGGGCCGCACATTATCAAAACAGGTCAATTTTGAGAAACGCAGCAGGCTGGCTGGTATCCCCACCGCAGTAAATCCAGGGTGTCCAGTTGCCGGATAGGGACCGCCATGCTGCATCGCTGAACTAACTGCAACACCGGTTGGCATCTTGTCATTGAGTAACCGGCCAACACGCTGCGTCAGTGCCGGAGCCAAGCAACGATACGGCTCATCATCAGCTCCGCTGTGGGCTGAATAGATGCAGCCGGTTAGATTGCCCTCAAGTGCTTTCAGGACCAGCTCGGCCTGCGGAACTCCATCTGCCACGACAACCAGAGCGGCATTTCCAAACGCTTCTGTTTGGAATGCTTCCGGCTCTAATAGGAAACGCTGGCCAGTGACTCGCATCAGCGTATTGCCGACACTACATCGCCCTTGTACCCTCTGTCCACCACACAAGATCTCGGCTCCAGCTCTACTAAGCGTATCAATGGCTGCCGTCAAAGACGCCTGAACGCCGGTGGAAATTAACGTACCGGAAGCTGCCTGCTTGAACTTGTCAGTCACCGCCTGAATGAACCGCTCAGTGGACTGACCAGCTAGCGCGATCACTAACCCGGGATTAGTGCAGAATTGCCCTGTCCCCATCAGCACACTGGCGAAAAATTCATCGACCACCGCATCGCCCCGTTCATCCAAGGCGCCCGGCAAGACGACCACCGGATTCACGCTGGAAAGTTCCAGGTAGATTGGCTTGCCCGCTGCGTCGGCCGCCGATTTCAGCTTCAGGCCGGCCGACCGGCTTCCGGTGTAGGCAGCCGCAGCCAATCGGCTGTCGCTGACCATGCGTAGGCCATCTTCGTGTTCCAAACGATACAGCAATTGCACCGTCGCTGCCGGTAACCCACATTGTTCGACCGCCTGACAAGCCAACTCGGCCAATTTGCGAGTAGTCCCTGGGTGTGAAGTATTCGCCTTGGCTATAACAGGGTTGCCAGTCGCAATGGCCGCAGCAAAGTCGTTGCCAGACACACTTCCGAAAGCAAATGGAAAGTTGTTAGGGCCAAAAACAGCAACAGGCCCAAAGCCCAGGTAGCAGGAGCGAATATTCGCCTTGGAATCAATTGTTGGCAAAGCCCACGATCCGCTTCGAGCAGCAGTCGCCGCCTGTCGCAACTGGCCTGTCGTTCGCGGCAACTCCACGTCAGCCAAACGCGGAGCTAGCGGTAGAGCTGTCTCCAGGTGTGCCAACTGAACTATCGCTTGTGAATTCGACTCGATCAGGCCAGCAAGCATTTCAAGGAACTCGCCAAGCTGGTCACGTGGTACATTCCGCAGTTTCTCGGCTGCATCTACCGCCGCATCCAGCGCTTGATCACAGTCCGACCAATCGCTCACAGGATACGCAGGCTGCAATGGCTGCAACGTCGCCGGGTTGCTAGAGCAGAACTGCTTGTGACCGGTCGATGGTCGCCATGTTCCGTTGATCAAAACCGGGGCTGTTAGTCCCTGTGCCATAAAATTCCTTCACTGATGCTCGAAAAATGTAACCGTTTACGCAGGTTTGTAGGGTGGAATGAAAACCAACTGACTTGCGCGTCGTTCTATGATTGCGTAATTGTAAAGGGAAGGATATGAGCCGGGTATAGCTAAAGAGCCAGGACCCGAGTGTTAATCTGATGTGAATGTGCTAGAATCCATCAGCAAAGGGGAATGAAGCATGGCATTTAATCCAAATGAGCGTTTTGAAATCGAACCACCTCGCACTTCGTCGCAGGTCAATCGTTCAACAGGCCGCCGGGGCTGTTGGTGGATTTTGCTTCCGGTGGGTTGTTTGACCGCGTTGGCTGTCTGCGGCGGGATCGTTGGTGCAATACTCTTTGGTGCCATGTCCGCTATGAAAAGCACTCAGCCCTATCAGACGGCCGTAACACTGGCGCAACAGGATGCCACAGTACGCGAAGCTTTGGGGGACAATATCACGCCTGGATGGTCAATCCAGGGATCGTTTCATATTGAAAATGACACTGGAGAAGTGCAAATGACTATCCCTCTGTCAGGCTCAAAGTCTTCGGGGCAAGTTCGAGTCGAAGGACGGCTTGAGAATGGCGTTTGGGACTATGACAAGCTGCTGTTCACCGACTCGTTGGGCCAACAGGTCGATCTACTTCCCGCGCAGCAATCCGGTGAAGTAAACGAAGTACCATCGAACTACTAGCCTTCATGGATATCATGCCTACGTTGCTGGAAGCCGCCGGCGCAGACTACCCTCAATCACGTGGCGTCGTTTGGAAATAGTGTTTCGGCATAATAGATTCTGTCATGCAACTAAATGATCAAACACACAGCCGGCGAAATTGGTTCGCTTGGCCACTTGCAATGCTGATCAGCGCGACACCGCTTCTAGCCGCATCCGGTTTGCTGCTGGGACGCCAGGGCGTAGAGAAAACGCTCACACAATTAACCTTTCCTGTGGCTATTTTTTGGCTGATCTTATCCAGTTGGATCATTCTGTCATGGTGGAAGGGTCAAAATAGAAGGCTCACTTGGGCGATTTTCCTGTGGCTAGGATTCACTCTTTGCAGCACTGCCCCACTGCCTAATTGGTGTATCGATCAATTGGAATCGCAAGTTCACGCCTTTGATCCGCAAAGCGGTCCGCCGCTTGACTACCTAATGGTTTTGGGGGGCGGGACTGGGATCGGGCCGGGCAGAGCCGAATTGAGCGCTGCTGGAGATCGAGTCTACTATGCAGCTCAGCTTTTCCTACAAGGTCGCACAAAACATTTGATCACGAGTGGCACGGCCACTGTCGCCTTAGGTCCTCCCTCTCCCGACCCAACCCAACTGACGATTGAGCTATGGACTGGACTGGGCATTCCAGCTAACGCCATAACCTCGCTTCCTGGCAGCAACACCTATCAGGAGATTGAAAGCCTGAAGGGCCTAATGCCACAATTAAAAGGAAAGCGTATTGGTCTGCTTACCAGCGCCGCACACCTGCCTCGCGCGATGCGTCTAGCAGATCAAGCCGGCCTGACCGAACTGATTCCACTTGCAGCCAACCATCGCCGCAACACTCGCGGTCTCCAGGTCACGTCATTCATTCCATCCTCCAGCAATTTAGAGAAATTGTCCATCTGTCAACACGAATGGATGGGCTGGCTGGTGGGACGCTGAATAGCCTGATGCGTTACTCGGTTGACGGCAGGCTATGAATGGTTGAGCTTTTTTCCTCCGGCAACAAACTCCACGGGACCGACATCAATGAACAACTCAATCGGATCGCCTCTAATGTTTGATATCCATTTGGATCTAGCGATGAACGCCCTTGAGTGGAATCGCGATTTGCGGTGGACTCAGGAACGATTGCGTCGATCAGAATTGATTCAAGTTGCCGCAACAGGACGAAGCGATCGAGCGGATCGCACGAACAACACGGTCTGCTTTCCAGAGATGCGGCGGGGCCGAGTTGGACTGTGCGTGGCGACGCAAATCGCACGAGTGTCCAGCGAGTACCACTTGCTGGCTGGCTGGAGATCGCCCGAACAAGCTTGGGCTCAGACTCAGGGACAATTGGCCTGGTATCGCGCAATGGAAGCGGACGGGCAATTGGTACAGATTCGCGACTTCCAACAGCTTGAACAGCACGTCCGGCTTTGGCTGGGTACTCCACTACCCGATGCGCACGCAGATTCGATCGATTCCAGGTCCAGCCAACCACAGACGCCAATCGGTTACATCTTAAGCTTGGAGGGAGCCGATTCGCTGGTCAATTTGGACTACTTGCATCGAAGTCACCAGGACGGACTGCGTGCACTGGGACCGGCCCATTACGGTCCTGGTCGATACGCCATGGGCACCGATGCTTCGGGACCGCTTACCACCGCGGGACGTGATCTACTGCGCGAGATGCAATCACTGGGAATCATTTTAGATGTGACTCATCTGTGTGATCAGACCTTCTGGCAAGTGATGGATTGCTACCAAGGACCGCTGTGGGCCAGCCATCAAAACTGTCGTCGACTTGCACCTTGGAATCGGCAATTTGCTGATGACCAGATACTAGCGGTTATTGAAAAGGGAGGCATCCTGGGCATGGCCTTTGACGCCATCATGATGGTTCCTGGTTGGAAACACTCGAAAAGCCGTCCGCAGGATTTTGATCTGCGCATCGAAAGGATCTGCCAGCACATCGATCACGTTTGTCAACTCGCCGGCAACGCTCAGCATGTCTGTATCGGAACCGATTTGGACGGCGGTTACGGTACCGAGCAGACTCCGCAGGATCTGGATTCCATTGCCGATCTGCAAATCTTACCATCGCTGCTGGCGGCTCGGGGCTATCCGGCCGCCGATATCGAAGGCATTTTCTGGCGCAATGCGGTAGATTTTCTACGCAAAGCGTGGAGTGGCTTGTAGCGGTGCAATTCAGTGGGCTGCTACTGGTCGCCTGCCGCCTGCTGGATCATCTCAAGCAGATTATCTATCAGGATTTCACCGGTCATCTCGCCCAGGCAAGTGCGCGACACGTATTCGTAACGATCGAAGCTGTTAAAATCCACTTCGGTCAAAATATAGCCAAACGCATCGTTGGTAAGACCAAACAGAAACTTGTGCTCCCCTGCCATCTTGCGTTTTAGATAAAAACCGATATTCGGCAGCGCCTCGCCGGGAATACTTGCGATCTGGCAGTCACCCAAGTTGATCAGGTTCACCGGCACCTCCATAACGCGATCTTTTCGATCCGCCTGATGATTCAGCGGCGAGTAGAGAAACACTTGCCAGAGGATATCAGAGTCGACTGGAAAACGCACATTGCGAGAAAGACAGGAAAGCTCTGGAGCGGTCTGAGCTGTTGAATCTTTGATCAGACGCTGAGCCTCGTCAGCCATAAGCTGGCCGATTCGCAAGCATTCGTCCCAGTCCCGTTGATCTTGCCAGTAAGCTCGCTGCGGGTCTTTGGGCTGGTCCAGCAAGCGGTTGTCGGCGGTAACCATACCGCCTAGCGCTCCGTTTAAGAAAATCCCCATCCCTCCACAGTCCGCTTCCAACTTTTCGCAGAGTGGGCCCACCAAATCTGGGCTAACGATATCCACTTCGTTGCCGAGCACTTCGGGATGCACTGCGTAATTGACCAAGGTAAAAATCGTTGCACCCTTGGAGTCACGAGCTTGCAGGACGCCCATTTCTCGATCGTAAAGGTCAGGTGCATAGTAGTTGTATGCGATCTTGCCTCGTGCATCACCACTGGCCGAAGTCAAGCTAGCGGGTTGCAGTGAATCGACGGCGGCTTGAATGGCTGCGGCCGCTTGCTGCACGACAAAATCGATGTACTTCAAATCGCCCGTGTGTCCACCCTTACCATCGGGGAAAGCGTAGGCGTCTGGGCCGCTGTGCGTGTGCGTGGAAGCGATCAAAATATTCTCCGCAGGAATGCCTTTCACCTGCTGTCGCACTCGCTGACACAAGACAGCCGGGAACCCAAGTAGATCCAAACAGCAAACCGCCACGCGAGTGTCCCCGTCAGCCACCGCAATGGCACGCGCTGTCAATTCACCACTCGCCTCGCTGGCCATTTTGGGCGCCCCCATGCCACCTGAGATAGGAACTGGCAGCTTGGGCTGAATCGATTTCTTAGCTGCTCCAGCTTTGAATTCAGCACTGGCACTCGATCCGATAAAGACTGTTAACAATGCCCATGAGCAACATCGTTGGCAAGAACGTAGCATAACCATTTTGTGGAATTCCCCCGCGTTTTTTCTGATTTGAATATTTCGACTTTGCCTGATAGCCAGTCAGTAGGATAGTTTCTCGTGCGTTCAACGACAAGCGGACTGTAAGTAAGTTGCATAATCCGCCGCAAGAGCGTTAGAGATCGGTTGTCGCTAAATGCGAATGCAAACGCACTCTGGCTGATGACAATTTCGGTAGCTTTTTGGACACTTCTCGCCGATCGCCACCACAGCTAACAGCAAAATCGTACACGTAGACGTACTCCTACTGCTACTGCTACTCGTACTCCTACTCGTGCTCGTACTCGGAAGCCCAAACGGTGTCGAGTACGAGTACGAGTACCGCACAGGCTGAGTACGAGTACGATAATGCAGTTATTCCAGACTTTGGGCAGCACTTGGTGGTGGTGATCGGCGAGAAGTGTCGTTTTTTCTGAGCAGTCTCTTAATCAAAAATTCCGTGCAGGTACCATTTACCTGTGCTTAGGTCACGATAGATCCACCACCAACAACCAAGATGAGTGATAATGCGGTAGTAATCGCGACGGCAACTGGCTGCCTTCCACCAACCGCTTTCCAATCGCTCTGGGCCGCAGGCGGCCATCACCTCATGCCAGCCGTTTGTTGTCTTGATCCTGGCTGGTGCAGCGGCTTGGCCGCCAGTAGACAATGCCGAATCGATTGCAGGCTGCTCCGTGGGCAATAGACTCTGCGACTCTGGTGTAGGTGAGGATAGCCAACGACCAGCAACCTCGATTGGCGTCGGATTTGGTAACAACAGTGTAGGTCTTCGCAGCGGATCTTCCGGCATGGGCTCAGCAGCCTGCAGCGCCAGTCGACTGCTCAGCTTGCGCAGCGTGTCGCGCGGTTGCCCGTCGGGCTTTAGGCCGGTCAGCGGGCTAAGCGTATAGGCTAGTTCGGGTTGCGACTGGCGATGCACCTGCGCGCGCAAGACTTGCTTGCGGCCTAGGCGAGCGCTGAGCGTATCCACTAGCCGAGCCATTTCGTGGCGATTGACAGCTTGGTCGGCTTGGAATAGATCGGATTGTCGCCACACCAACGGCGCGATCAAGCTTGCTGCTAACGACAAACGCCAAAGTGGAGCCTGCATTTGACCGGGCAGCAAGTGCTCCATTTGACTGGTCAGCAGCATGGTCAAGTGCTGCGAGTCGCAGGTAGGTCGAAACAGGCCCAATTGAATGACAAGTGGCGTCTTCTGGACCAAGTCTAAACGACACACCAGCCGCAGCGCACCCTGCCCACGCCTTTCCAATCGCACCGCCAGTTGACAGATGGCGCGCCGGACCAGTTCTTCAATTGTTGGGATGTGATCCGTGGGCAACTCGAGTTCCTGTTCTACGCTCCACTCGGGCAGTTGATGGACGCTGACGATGGCTTCCGCGCTATACCCGCCGGCTTGATCCCAGCGATTCAGAAGCTGCTGGCCAAGGCGACTGGCCAAGCCCGCTCGTGGCAAATTGGCCAGTTGACCGATGCGACTTAGTCCCAGGCGGCGCAGTGTGTGGACCGTGGTGTCATCAATGCGAAGTGCTGCCAGTGGTAGTTTCTGTAACTGCTGCGATTGCCGGTCCGGATCTAAGAACAGATAGCGAGATTCAGGCACGGGCGATTCGGGCTTAGCTGTTCCTGGCTTAGGTGATTGTGGCTCAGTTGATTCAGGTCCTGACCGAGCGTCATGGCGCAGCGCATAGCAGGCCAGCGCCCAAGCAGCACCCACAGAACTACCAACGGCCAGACATCCAAAGTAGGCCTGCTGATGGAGCCAACCGCCAATTTGTCGCAGCATGTTGGCTGGCCCTCCAAACAGACCGGGCAGTCCCGTAATGTCCAGCAAGAGACATTCGGGTTGATGCAACCAGCGTCCCGACCAGGTCCGCCTGTCCAATTGTTCCAATCCAACTAGTGGACTGAACTGCTGAGCCTGTTCGGCCAGTGATCTAAGCGATTCAAGGTCTTCATCTGGTTCAAAGGTTCGGATCTCCAGTTCTGTAAGCGCTGTCGCCTCGGCAAGTCGCATTGCGGGACGCACGCCAGCCCAACGCGCAGGCAAATTGGCGGCTGCAACCACAATGCCTCGCCTAGGATCGCGGGACGTTAAGACCAGCGGCCTGTTTGCCAACGCTGGTTGGCTTGCCTGAATCCGCTGGATCGGCCAATTGGGTAACCATACACACAAGATTTGTTTAGCCGGTTCGACTGCGTCTCTGCTGAGCCCGATGCGGCATGGGTCGTTGATGTCGTTCATAGTGATTCCTCTGGCGCTGGGCTGGATGCAGCGTACCGTTGCTGGTGTCAAGATCTAACAGCAACCGCGCTCCTGCGCGGCCAGCACGCAGCCGAGCCAACTGGACCTCTATCGAGCGCACGGGATCAGCCAGCGGCCTGCCACCAGTAGTTTCTGGAACCTGATTGACAGCCGGTCGCGTGGGCAGCATGCTGCGCACCACCCACTGCACCTCGGCCCAACTGGGCAGGTGACGAGCCGACAGGCCACGCAGCAGCAAGCCTAAACCGCCACCATGCTGAGCAGCCAGTTGTAGACGTCTAGCCTCGCGCTGATCCAAGTTTTCAATGTCTGCAATCACCGCTGCCACTGACGACGTGCGCAGTGCTTGATCGATGGCCCAAACTGTATCCAGTTGATTTTCAGGGCGCACCCATATCACTTGCGGCAGTGCGATCTGGTGGCTCCGTAGCGCGGGCGGGTAAAACTGCTGATGCGAGTCGACAATCACCAAATACTTGTCCACCGCAGCTTGCAGAGCCGCAGAAGCTGCCGCCAAAGCCAGATAACCAGCCCCGCAACCCGAAGTAGCCCGCAGGTATTCGATGATACTTCCAGCAGTATAACCGTTGTTTGGCAAACAGGCATCCATAGCCTGACACCCAGTGCTGATTGCAGCTTGATCGCTAGCCTGGCAGCCTGACAGCTCCAAACTTCGAACCTCGGATGACAGCTTAGCCAACATGGCATGTTTGGTTGATGGACAGGTCGACATGAAGTGCAATCTCTCTTCTGGAGCCCCGACTAACGCCTCGGCGTACGATGAAACTCACCGGCATTTCTCGAAAAACTACGTAGCCTGGAATCAGCTACATCGACCAGTTTCCCATACAGCCTGACACCTTTGGTCATTCTGGGGCGGAAATAGTTCCGAACAGGTGTCCGCCAATTTCATCGTGTTGCCAAGTACCTGCGTATCGGTTGTTGTGCAGCACGACTCGTGCGGAAAAAGTACCTAGACCTGGAAGCGTCATCTTGTCCATGGTGAGTACCGGAGTATCTCCGGCCCACTTGATTTGCAAAGGCACTGGCACTACCAGATCGTGGTCGCCATATTTGATTCTTGCGTGGATCGCCCAGGTATCGCCGTCGGGCTTCAGCTTGTGGACCTTGCGAATCTCATAGGTCTCATCCTGCAGCTCGGTCATCGGCTTGCCGTCCATGGTGAACTGGCCTTTCAGCTTGATGCCAGTCAGCAACCGCTTGATGCTCTCGTCGCGATCCATTTCCTGCTGGTCCGATTTAGGTCCATCTTGTGCCTTGGCAGTTGCGTTGAACAATAAAACAGTGCTGATGCAAAGGGCTAAGGCGGTTGCAAGTTGCCGAAGTGACATCGTTGAATTCAAAATGCTTGTCATTTCTACTCCTTTGTTTGCAGGATACAAAACACTAATTGCTGGCAATTTAGATCCACCGTTGGTTTGCTGCTAATGATACCCCATTTTCATGCTAAGACCACGCAATAGCTAGCTTATTGCTCGATTGGTGATGACGAAACTGGCGACAGCGACAAAAACAATGGGAAAAGCAAACGCAGTTCAGTAAGTATTTCGGTAAATCGTTGGAAAGCAGACGGCACGGCGGAGCGTGCCTGCTACTTTTGTAAAAATACGTAAAGTAGCTTGGGCCAGGGGGATTGGGCTTGCTACTGGAGGCATTGTGGGGAAATTGATATTGGTGATACTGGTCCGCTGAACCCCCCGATTAGCCTAGACACTACCCGAAGCAACCTGAGAATGACATCAATAGCTCCACCCAATGTCCCATTGTCCGAGAACTCGCCACCTTTAAAGGTTGCCCTGGAAGCCGCGGCGGCTGGTGGGCAAATTGTGGCCGATTATTACCACCAGGGAGTTCAAGTGTGGAGCAAGTCGGAGCAGGAACCTCAAAATCTTGTCTCACGTGCCGATTTAGAATCTGAACAGAAGGTGGCTGAGATTATTCGAGGCTACTACCCTGATCACCAGATAGTTGGCGAGGAGCAGGCCAAGGGCTCGATCGACGCTGAGCATGTATGGATCATCGATCCGCTGGACGGCACTAATAATTTTGCTCATCGAATTCCTCAGTTTGCTGTCTCCATTGGCTATTACCAGTCAGGCAAGGCACAATGTGGAGTGGTCTTTAATCCGATTCGAGGCGACTGGTACTGGTCCGTTCGCGGACAAGGGGCCTACCACAATCACCGACGACTTTCTGTCAGCGCAGCCCAGCAATTGAGTGAAACTTTGGTTGGGGTAGGCTTCTACTATGATCGAGGCGTCATGATGGAGGCCACGCTTCGAGCCCTGCATGATTTTTTTAAGGCAGGCGTGCATGGTACACGGCGATTTGGCGCAGCTTCGTTAGACTTGTGCATGGTTGCCGACGGAATGCTGGGGGCCTTCTTCGAATATCATTTATCGCCATGGGATTTTGCCGCCGGTGGACTGATCGTGGAAGAGGCTGGTGGTAAAATCACAACTGCTCGCGGCGATCCATTACCGCTCCAGGTTACAAGTGTGCTTGCCAGCAACAACCACATCCACACTCAAGCTCTTGCAATCGTCAATAAGCACCACCCTTAGCTTCGGAGTCGCAACGCGCTCGCCACAGAGCCTCGCTTGCTGGCTCATGACAGGTCACCACAACTAGTTCATCCATTCTCACAATCCCTAGGAAATTTCGTAGATGACGCACACGATTCGCCCTGTAAAAATCACTAGGCATTTCACTAGAACCAGCCCAGGTAGCATCCTGTACGAGTCGGGACAAACCGTAGTCTTATGTACGGCCAGCCTGCAAGAAAGCGTGCCGCCTTGGTTGGAGGGTTCAGGAAAAGGTTGGGTAACTGCAGAATACAATATGTTGCCGCACAGCACTCCACAGCGCAAGCGTCGCGAACGAGATGGTAAAGTAGATGGCCGAACCAACGAGATCCAGCGATTGATTGGCCGAAGCCTGCGAGCGATCATCGATCTAAAGAAACTGGGCGAACGCACTTTGACAGTTGACTGTGATGTGCTGCAAGCCGATGGTGGCACTAGAACCGCAAGCATCACTGGAGGTTTCTTGGCACTCTGCGACGCTCTTTATCCGCAATTTGCAGACACCTCATCACATCCCATTACCGACAGTGTCGCGGCTATCAGCGTAGGCGTGATCGATGGTCAAGTTATCTTAGATCTGGACTACGAAAAAGATGTAGCTGCTGATGTGGACATGAATGTTGTTATGACTGGCCAAGGAAGGTTTGTCGAAATTCAGGGAACGGGCGAAGAGTCGACGTTTGATGATCAAGAGCTCAGCGCTTTGATTGGATTGGCAAAGTCGGGGATCGAACAATTGACCGACATCCAGCGACAGACGCTGGGTGCGCAGTGGCCGTTGAAAAAACAGTAGTTAAACTTTTTAGGAAGCGATGCGATGTTGGGCAAAGAAGAATATGTAGAGCAGGCATATTTCTTTCGCGTCATGATCGAACGCATCGGAACGGGACTTCCTTTGCAAGAACTGATGGAACAGACCAAATTTGAATTGCTGGCGACTGCAAAGCTGCCTATGGCAATCGATGTCTTGCTGGCTGAACTGAAACATCGCGGAAAAATGCACTTTGGAATGGAGCTTCTACAGCACTATTTCGTTCCGTTCCAAACGTTTCTAGTGGCCGAAGCGGAGCAGGATCGCGGACGCTTTGACTACAAGACCGGTCTGCAAATTCTGGCTGCCGAAGCCCAGTATCGCAGAGACGAAAAACTGAGTTCCCAAGGGTTGTTCTTTTTTCAGTTTGAAGCGATTTCTCGCAATCGGCTGAATTATGATCGCGGATTGCTGGCGATGTCCTCGGATCCATTCTATTCGGCCCAATGGAGCCAGTGGATACTTCATGTGCGAAAGCAACTTGGTTTGTTAGATCTGGCCGACATGATCTACGCGCGTAGCCAATTCGCTCAGACGAAAAGGGCTCTGCAGTCTGAGCCTACTGCGGAAAATGAAGATCCAATTCTGTTTGGTTCCAATGAAGGCAAGATCGCATGGGCCAATCGGCGTAAAGACCCGCTGTTTCTTTTTGCGGCCATGCAGCGACACCTTGGGTATCCAGAAGTGCCAAAATTTCAGCCGGTAGATACGCTGCCATCTTTGGTCCCTCAGTTGCAACGTCATTTGGAACGACTCGAATCACGAGTCAAATTGCTCGAAGACGAACAGCGAAGCGGAATCGATATCACCAAATTCTATGGTGATAGCCAGTCAAGCAAGCCGGTGGATCTTTCCGATCCATAGTCGAGACGAAGGAATGACTTCGCGATAGACAGTTAGTGTTTGTGATCTTTGGCTTTTAGTTCTTTGCCGTCCAGAGCGTCGACTTTTAGAATCACTTTATTTTCGGAATCTGGCTGGACTTCGATGGTTAGGCCAGAAGTCTTGTAGCTTCCGTGCTTAGGGTCAACCACTCCAAAGGCACTGCCCGCCTGCGCGATATCTTCGGTCACGACCATTTGTACGATAACACAATCGTGTATTCCTTGGACCGCTCCATCATCGGTGCTAAAAGTTGTCAACTGAAATGACCCGTCGGGCCCGATGGCACCGCGCGCGTTGAGACCCAGTTCGCGAGACCGAGCTTCGACGGTTCCCATACGCACTGCGGCCCCACTGGGGAACTGAACTTGGCCATACACTGGGTAGGTAGCGGGCTGGTTATTGCAGCCCAAGAGTAAGCCGACAGCAAGAATCGCCCAGGAGCGAACAACTATGAGGTCAGTCATCGCTGGAGGCCCTCTGGCCGTCGCGACGGTTACAGAGATATCCAAGAATCTCGGTGTCCATCGAAGTTGCAAAGGCCTGAACACTTCCGTCGGCCAGAGCAAATGAACATACGCCTGGGTGCCAGCTTCCCCAGGAGGTAAGACCATTAAGCTGATCGCGCAGGTTCGATACGATTGGCACTGTGGGACCACCAACACGCGCCGCGTTAAATACGTGATCGCCGTTAAAAATAAATGCGTCAATGCCTGACGCACCCAACTGTCCCATCGGCACGTGCATCTCACCGGTTAAGATCGTGTAACTTAATCCATCCACAATGTCTGCCGCTTTGACTCGATCGATCCAGTCAACGGGCATTGAACTGCGGCAATTGGCCCGGCTGCTGATAATGACTCCCGTACCATTGCCGCCATAATAGAAATCCGTAGGCAATCCAACCGATCCTGGCGTCAGGTCACCATGATTGCCACCATAGTCGCCTAATGCGCCGGTAGCCTGAGCACTATCGCTGGACGAGACTGGTACTCGGCAACCACATGGAAGGGTGATCCAAACCGTAGTAGTGCCGGTCACAAGACCGCTGCCGACGGCTCCGGCCGCGCGACGAGTTGGGCATGAGTAGATCGCAGGTGCGTGGCTGCGAACAGGTTCTGGGTGACTGGCGTAGGGCAACGCGTAGTCCCACTGAGCTTCCGCAGTTGCATGTTCAAGAAACGGCATGATACGCACCAACCAGGTAGCTTCACTACCACCGCAATTGTTCGCATCGGTATCGCCGGGCCGTGGCTGGTAGCGTGCTGGTGGAAAGGCACCACGGGCGTCATGAAACATGACCGCAGCTAACGCAATCTGTCGCAAGTTATTCCGACAATGGGCCGATCTAGCCGCCTCCCTGGCCGATTGCACAGCAGGCAGCAACAGGCCGACCAGTATACCGATGATGGCAATGACCACCAGCAACTCGACTAGCGTAAATGCGATTCTACTGGATCTATGTGGCAAGTACTTCATTGGACTTCAAGAGGGTAGAAAACGGCCGTTCCGCACAGCAGCCATTGTAGCGTGTCCGTCAAGCCACATGCAACAACCGCTATAACAGGCAAAATCGCACTCCTACAACCTTCGCAGATAAGCTATCGAATCGGCCAATTCAGCGATCGGTCGACCAGTCTCCAAACGCTGAACGATATACCACCCGTCAAACCGACGTTCCATCAAGACGCCAAGTATCTCCGCGAATTCTGCCGAACCCTGACCGGTTGACACTTCCAAACCACGCCTGTGTCCCACCGACTGGACCGCGTCGCGTGCCGCCACCGATTTGACCAAATTGGCGCAGCACCGAATGTCTCCTGATTGATAGTTATGTTCTAGAATCAGGTTTGCTGGATTAAAATGAATTCCGATGTTCCCGTTCTGTAAATCGCTCAGAAGTGCGGCCAAGCGCTCGCAAGGTTCAGTGCCGGTCTCGCAAGCCAGGGCGGCTCCTACTTTGTCCCCAAACTCCGATAGTTCGCCTAAACTAGCTCGCAACTGCTGATACGCAGGATCATCAGACTTTTCAGGAACGAAACCCGCCGAGTTGATCACTACTGATGCGCCAAGACTGAACGCGAAACTCATGGCCTGCTTGGTAGCCTGTAGTCGCTGATCCAGATCTTCCAAGCAATCGTAGCCGCGTCTGGTGGGAAAGCGCACTGCTGCAACCGACAAATTCAGATCCGACAGCATCTTCCGCAATTGGCGTCTGCCCGTTTCACTCAGTTCATTTGGCCTAATCCCATGCCTGGCATCGATTTCGACACCTGTAGCCCCTAAATTTGCCGCAGTGTGTAAAGCTTTCTGAAACGGTTGTCGAAGGCTCGTAAGAGCAATTGCAATTTTCAGTTCTGGCAAAATGAATACTCCCAAATACCACTCGAATAGCGACCTGAGCGCCGTCTGGCCCAAACGACTCACATCCCTTGGCCTGACGCCAACCGACGGCAGCAACCTCTCCCGTCCATTCGGTTGTTGCGTGGCTACGTGTTGTCATCGGTCCCTGACCCGGGCTGTTCAGGTCATTGTCATGCTTTTCGGCTGTTTGACTAGCGGCATAACCAAAGCGGATCTGAGCGATTTGAACCTAGCTTCTGCATACCACTGCAACTTTCAGATGGACTGCGACCTGAATGCGGATCGACAACCCGACGGATGGCGACGCAGAAAAGATCGCCAACATCCCAACTATGTTAACGCCGAAGTATTGCCCCGTGACTCAGAAATGGCCCGTCAGGGGCGTGAAACACAACTGTTTCTGGCAAAACTGTATCACGCATGGAAAACCAAAAAATGGGACCCGGACTTCACTTCGGAAACGATGCCCGAGTTCTTAGAGAAGCTGATGGATCAATCGGTGCTGAACAACTGTCTCCAAGTGCGAATCGAAGACGGTGCCTTTGAACTGCGTAGCCCAAAGTTCTCTTTGGACTCACGTTTCAGCTACCGACTACAAGCGGATTTGGCTTGTCAAAATCTGGCAGGTCGAGAGGCTTTGGTAGAACTTCACCTTCATACTTCGGCTGGCCAAGAACCGATCATATTTCAAACTCAAAGCGTCACTAACACTCAGGACTGGATCACGGTAGCCAGCCCCCGAGTCGATTTGCCGGAGCGGTCGGTGGTGATCGGTGAGCTAGTGATCAGAACGACCGAAGGTGGTTACGCTCCTGGCATCGCAAGATTCGACAACTTGCAGGTCTTGCAGTTGCCACGCATCCAGCTTTCTTCCGACGCAGAAAATGGACTAACTGAGCCAGGTGCAACTGTCACGCTGCAGTTGAATGCAATTGGAATCCCTAATTCTATTCAGTCGGTTCAATTTCAAGTTTTGGATATCGACAACCAGATCGTTCAGGAGCAAGTCGTACAACTGGAAAGGCAACCAACCCAGTCCAACACCAAACCGTCCAGTTCGCTCGATACCAATCAACCTCATCTGGTCCATATCCAGCCGCAAACCTCAAGTCGCTCAAAACGGTCGCAGAATCGGATTGCGAGAAACGAAGTCTCATTTGGCAATTCAGGTCAAATGGCCAGTTGCTCTGCCAGTTGGCAGTTCACGCCGGCAAGCGTAGGCTTTTATCGTGTGCAGGCAAGTCTGAATCAGCAGTGCATGCGTAGCTTCAATTTAGCGGTCCTGGATGCCGTAGAAACCCGGTCCAGTCCGTTTGGCTGGGCAATTACCAGCCACAGCGGTTTCCAAACAAAAAAGTTACCTGCGCTGACCAAACAGTTGTCGTTGGGCTGGGTGAAGCTGCCTGTTTGGATCGAACACTCCAACACTCAGGCCGTAAGCGAAGTCAATCAATTGATGGGACGACTGAAAAAACAAGGCGTTCACTGCGTGGGTGTGTTTGATCAACCGCCACCAGGCATCTCGGAAATTCTTACTGACCGCGTGAACCCAAGCAATGCTGCATCGTTGTTCTCTGATTCGCAAGTATGGCTTCAATCGATCGAGCCGCTCTTGTTACAAATCAACTTTGGACTGGAATGGATGCAATTGGGTAACGAGAGTGATTTGAGCTTTGTTAATGATACTTTTTACACCCAGCAAGTGGCCAATATGCTGCGACAAATTCAATCGCTTGGACAAGATGTGAAACTTGTAGCAGGCTGGGATTGGCTTGAACCTGATCGGGCAACCAATGCCAACAATCCTGACACGGAGAACGAGACACCCTGGTCGGCTCTTCACTATTCAGCCAGCCCCGCGCTGACGCCAGCAGAGTTGCTAACCTATGCTAAGCCGCGCCAGAACTTGCCAGTCAAAACTTGGACTTCCATTGAACCGCTTCCGGCAGACAGTTACTCGTCACAGACCCGCACTCAGGACTTGGCGCAGCAAATGATCGCTGTTGGTCAGGCTAGAATACAAGCTGCTTTTGCAACGAAAATCACAGATGATCAGCATGGATTGCTGGATCGTGATGCCAACTGCAGTGAATTACTAGTTCCCTGGGTGATTTTATCGCGCGCTGTCGGTTCCAAGCAATACTTGGGAACTCTGGATTTGCCAAACCAGAGCGACAATCATCTATTCGAACAGGATGGCCAGGGGGTCATGATCGCCTGGAGCCAGCAACCGGTTGTCGAAGAGGTCTACCTGGGGGTTGGGCCAAGGGCAATCGACGTCTGGGGGCGTGAAGTTCCCATCGATACCGTGCAATTGCCATCTGGCAGTCAGTTGCAGCGACTGCCGATCGGTCCTTGGCCAATCATCATATACGATGTGGAACCTGAGATCGTGCGCATTAAGCGAGAGTTTGAACTTCTGACAACGCAACTGACCAGTGAAGTTTCAGAACGTGGAAAGCTGCAAGTCCGCATGCTCAACGCATTTGGAGGTGACTTAAATGGATCCGTTGCTATCCATTCACCTTCCTTGATCAAAAATCAAGTGGCGACTCAGGAACTGCAACTGTCGGCCATGCGGACCGAAACGATCGAAATTCCGTTCGATTTTCGCCACGATGCGTCCGCCGGAATTCACGCGTTGGAGTTCGCATTCAACTTACGGGGCGAAAGCGATCGGCGATTTAGTCTATTCCGCCAAGTGAGACTGGGGCACCCCGAATTGCAATTGGATTGGCGAATCGAGCCCGTCAATAATGCGGTGATGAAAATTGAAGTCGAATTGCTGAACAGTTCAGCGCAACCGGTTAGCTTTGATTGCAAGCTGTTCCCGCGCGGACATGCCTACCAAACTTTTCAGATTTTGGACGCACCTGTGGGCAAGTCGATCCATTCAAGACAATTGCAGATTCCACGTGCCGTCGTTACCACTGAAAATCCGCTTTGGGTACGCTGTGAGCAAATAGGCACCGGCCTCGTGCTGAACTACCGAGTCTCCCAGAAATAGCCAATCTGGCCAGTCATGCGCGCAACTGCCGATCTGAAGCAAGCTGGTAAGAATTCAGTTTTAGGCCGAAATCGCTAGAAAGAAGCCTGCGATCGTGGCCGACATCAAATTCGAGAGTGTGCCAGCCAATACCGCTCGTAGTCCAAAGCGAGCGATCTCCTGCCGCCGACTTGGAGCCATAGCACCTAAGCCACCCAACAAGATGGCTATCGACGAAAGATTAGCAAAACCACACAAAGCAAACGAGACAATCGCCTTGGTCTGCTGAGACATGGCCGCCTGGCCAATCAAGACTTCGTCTTTTAGATAGGGAGCAAAATTCAGATAGGCCACAAATTCATTGACCACCAATTTCTGGCCAATGAAGGACCCCGCTACCGTTGATTCTGACCAAGGGACACCGATTACAAACGCCAATGGAGCAAACAACCAACCCAAGATACCTTCCAGTGACAGGTCTGGGATATTCAGCCACGTCCCCAGTCCGCCCAAAACACCGTTGATCAACGATATCAATCCTATGAAAGCCAACAGCATCGCACCCACGTTTAGCGCCAGCTTGAGTCCATCCGAGGCACCAATGGCTGCAGCATCAATGACGTTGGTCGGATCGTCTTCCGGCTGCCCTTGCTCTAGCCCCACTTCTTCCAACTGCTCCTGAGTCTCTGGCACGATAATCTTAGCAAACAGCAGTCCACCCGGCGCGGCCATAAAGGAAGCTGCTATCAAATATTCCATCTTGACTCCCATGGAGGCGTAACCGGCCAGAACAGAACCGGCCACCGAGGCCAAACCGCCACACATGACTGCAAAAAGCTCCGACTGCGTCATTCGAGCAATGTACGGTTTGACGACTAGCGGGGCTTCGGTCTGACCGACAAATATGTTTGCCGTCGCAGAAAGCGACTCAGTTCTGGAAGTACCCAATATCAGTTGCAACGCTCCGCCCAACAATCGGATAACCCACTGCATGATGCCAAGGTAATACAACACCGAGATCAAAGACGAGAAAAAAATAATCACCGGAAGAACCCGAAATGCGAATACAAAACCATCGCCACCAAATTGCTCGAACATCTTGTCAGAAACCAGTCCACCGAACATGAAACGAATGCCATCTTGACCGTAACCAATCACTTGCGAGACTGCGTTAGAAGCACCCGCCAAAATGTCTTGCCCTATGGGCACATACAGTACAAATGCTCCCAGGCCAGCTTGGATCGCAAACGCCCCAATTACGGTTCGCAGTTTGATCTGACTTCGATTGTTGGAAAACAACACTGCAATACCAATCAATGCTGCCATCCCCACAAGGCTCATCCACATATCGATACCGCCGCCAGTAAAAAGACTAAGAAACATTGGGTCACTGCGAACTGTAAGAGCGTACCAGACTTGCGGGCTAGCAAAAAGTAACCGTTCGCGGATTTTGATAAGCGATTTAGTCCGATTTACCCAATCGGACTGAGCGGTACAAATTTGGCCTTCTTATTTGCTGTTTTTGACCGGTGACTTCCTAGCTGCGAAATAGACTGGAGTCTAAACTAATGTTTGTGGAGAACCGCTATTGGTGCGTTAGCCGACTGGTGTACAGAAGCGTTGGGAAGGGCGCAAGCGATGCAAACGGTCAGTCAATTGGTCGAATCGGTCCAGCGACAGGATCTCAGCGCGATCGCCCAGAGTCTCGCTGGACCATATACGCTGGTACAGTTGTCACAGGATCACGACAGATTCAGTCCGATGGTTGTTGAAGTCGAAGGCCAGTTTGCGATCATCGCGTTTCATAGCCCGACCGCAGCCGACCAATTCGTCGCTCAATACCAGGTGCGGGACCTGACGAACAATCTAGCAAAGACACGGACATTCGATGTGTCCAGTTTGCTCTCTGCTCGCTTCAGGAATTGTGGCTTGCTGTTGGAGCCACAAAGTGACCAAGCTGTCTTTTTGCCTGGCCGCTTGCTGGAGATGCTTGAAAAATTTCTGATGCAGCGATCAGATCGACAAGAATTTTTGACCGATTCCCAACAGCAGACATTGAATGAAACCGTCGGGTTCGAGGTGCCCAGTTCGCTGGCCGAATTGACGGTCAGAGACATTGGCGAACCCAGCGGATCATTGGACCAGACCGTGACCGAGTTTTCGACTGCCGATCAGACGGTTGAGGAACTGCCTGAATTGGTTCAAGCAAACGGAACTTCAGATCCGTTGGATGAACTAACTGTCGTGCGAAACGAAAACCTAGTTTTGCTAGAACACTTGGGCTTGGAATTGTCCGATTCAGCACCCAACTTACCAACCGACTTACGGCTTCGATCCATCGAGGAGATTGCTGCTCGACTTCTGGGGTTGGGAGCGGTTTTCTCCTGGGTATCGGCTAGCGAGAGCCTGATTCCCCGAACCGCAATTCTTCGGGCGATCAAGTCAAGAGACTTGGAGCGGTTTGTGTCGCGGGAAGAGCGTGAAGTGTTAGCTGTTAGCCGTTCGGAGGCATCACAAAATTTCAGTCGCACCATCGGTTGGAAGCTAGAATACGCTTGGCCACTGGCCTGGGTTCTGGGATTCACGTCCGAGCCGACGGTGGATGTCAAGCACATCGACGCATTGACGTCGAGACAAATCATTCAACAGTTCTTGCAAAACATGCAGCATAACGTCGAATCGTTAACGGATCGGTCTGTACTGCGATCAAGCGATCAGGTCGTTCGGATCTATGATCGCCTGTTGTGCGCTCAGCATGCCATCGAACTGAACGGGTGGGCGTCCGGCGGTAAACTGACACCCGAACAACGGCTACGGCAAGCTAAGGTCGTTTATCAGCGGCGCATGGCCTTGTTATGGTGTCTAACCCCCGGCTTGGCCTGGGACGAACTTGCGTCCAAGCGATTTATCGATTCACAAGCGGGAGCATAGACTCCTGGATGATACTGTGTTTGTCCGATTGGACCATTTTCTGAGAAAATACCTCCTGAATCGGTTAGAATCACTGCCAAGGATTAAGGCATAAGCACGGGAAGACGGATTGCATTGTGACAGATTCGAACGAAAAAGAGATAGATCTAGAACTGGATCAGGCCCTTGCAGATTATCTGACCAACTGCGATTCAGGACAGTCACCCGATCGACAGGAATTTCTTGCCAAGTACTCACCGGGCTTACAAGAGAAGCTATCTGCCCTGCTGGCCGCTGCAGATTGGATCGAAAAGCAGGCCGGTCCGTCACTCATTGCCCTGCCTCCCCAGACCTCGCAAATATCGTTTCTGGAATCGGGATCGGCGTTGGATCCGCACATGGAAACGCTACCGGTCTTTGCTGGTCAGTCGATCTCCAAATCGCATGGCAAGCGTGAATTCAGTCAGCCCGAACTTCCGTGTCGTTTCGGAGACTACGAATTACTTCGAGTCATCGGACGTGGCGGAATGGGAGTGGTCTACTACGGTCGCCAGATCGACTTGGATCGGCCTGTAGCGATCAAGATGCTGCGTTCGGGGGTGCTAGCCAGCGATGAAGAGGTGCAGCGATTCTACGTGGAAGCTCGTAGCGCTGCCAAGCTGAGTCACCCACGGATTGTGACCGTGTATCAATGTGGCGAGCAGGCTGGGCACCACTATTTTTCGATGGATTATGTTGAAGGAACCGATCTGGATAAACTGTCCAAAGAAAAGCCGATGGATGGTGCTACCGCAGCACGTTACGTGCGCGATGCCGCACTGGCTATCCAATTCGCGCATGATCATGGCATCGTGCATCGCGATTTGAAGCCGGCCAACGTGTTGGTGGACAAGAACGATCAGATTCGCCTAACAGACTTTGGCCTAGCCAAGATCGTGGGCAAAGAAACCGGACTGACCGCAACCGGTGCTGCGTTGGGGACACCCAGTTTTATGTCTCCCGAACAGGCTGCCGGTCAAACAGGCATGCAGAACGAGGCAACCGATGTCTACTCGCTGGGTGCGGTCCTGTACGCAATTCTAACCGGGCAACCACCGTTTCGGGCCGAAAACGCG
>JBIIJD010000121.1:0-8295 GCA_044234105.1 Aureliella sp.
GGTTGGACCGTGGAGGGTACACAGTACACAGTACTCAGTACTCAGTACTCACAAATCTGAAATCTGAAATCTGAAATCTGAAATCCCCACTGCCCTATCTCGCTCGAAAGACGACTCGAGCTTCTTGAATCCAGTCGATCGTGCCTTGCTTGCCTGTGACCCAATAAGCGTTTTGCTGATCAACGATCCGCAGCTTGCCTTCGTGCATTTTTGCGAGATGTTCGATGCGGCTGCGATTGGAGTATCCCAGAACCAGATACCGATCCTCGATTCGCAGGGACTTGACTAACCACAACGAGGCGTCGATGCGAAGTTCGGCCAGAGCCAGTAGTCGCTCCACACAGTCTGGCAATGAGCCAAATCGATCTTGCAGTTCACTACGCAGATCATCTACTTCACGCACGTCGGCAATGCGGCTCAGGCGGCGGTAGATGTCTATACGCTGTCGCAACTGGCCCACATACTGCTCAGGCAGGTAGGCTTCGACAGGCAGGTCGATGTCGACGTCGATGGATAGTTTGGGAGGTTGATGAGTCAACTGGCGAACCGCGCTGGCCAGCAGTTCGCAGTAAAGTTCATAGCCGATGGCGGCTATGTGGCCGCTCTGCTGTGTGCCCAGCAGGTTTCCCGCGCCGCGAATTTCCAGGTCTCTCATGGCTATGCCAAAGCCGGCTCCAATCTGGGAGTATTCTTCGATGGCATGCAATCGGCGAGCGGCGTCGGGTGACAGATGCTTGTGACGCTCCACCAACAAATAGCAGTAGGCTTGATGTTTGTAGCGGCCTACTCGCCCCCGTAACTGATGCAGCTCGGCTAAGCCATAACGATAGGCCTCGTCGATAAAAATGGTGTTTGCATTAGGTATGTCCAGACCACTTTCGATGATCGTCGTAGCCAAAAGTATGTCGTAGCGATGCTCGATGAAGTCGATCATCACCTGCTCTAACTGTCCTTCGGGCATTTGACCATGGCCCACGATAATTCGAGCGTCGGGCACCATTTGCTGCAACTTGCCAGCCACTTCGAGAATGTCTTGCACTCGGTTGTGTACAAAATAGATCTGCCCATCGCGATTCAATTCTCGCAGGATGGCATTGCGAATAATCTGCTCGTCGAATCGGATGGTTCGCGTCTCGATGCTCAGGCGATCTTCGGGCGGGGTCTCCAAATTCGAGATATCGCGGACACCGACCAGCGACATGTGCAATGTGCGCGGAATGGGTGTGGCTGATAGCGTAACGACATCCACGTTGGATCGCAGGTACTTTAGCCGCTCTTTGACTTCGACGCCGAACCGCTGTTCTTCGTCAATTACCAGTAGCCCCAAGTTGTGAAACTGAACATCCTTGGAAGACAGGCGATGAGTCCCCACGACGATGTCCACGCGGCCGGTGCGTAGCCCTTCGATCGTGCGCTGTTGCTGAGCTGTCGTAGCAAATCGACTCAGTTTTTCGATATCAAACGGGAACTCGGCCATTCGTTCTTTGAACGTTTTATAGTGTTGCTCGGCCAGCACCGTCGTTGGCACGAGAACGGCTACTTGATAACCGCTGTCAACCGCCTTGAATACCGCTCGCATGGCCACTTCGGTCTTGCCAAACCCAACATCGCCACAAATCAGTCGATCCATTGGACGGCTGCGCATCATGTCCAGCTTGATCGCCTCGATGGCTCGATGTTGGTCGGGCGTTTCGATGTAGGGAAAGGACGCATCAAACTGACTTTGCCAAACGCTGTCTGGTGCAAATGCGATTCCAGGTTGACTGCCGCGCCGCGCCTGCAACTCCAAAAGTTCGACGGCCATGTCCTGCACGGCCCGCTCAGCAGCCCGCTTCTGGTTCGCCCAACTTTGGCCGCCGATCTTGGCCAGTCGAGGGCGACTCTTGGTGCCGCCGACGTAACGCTGAATCAGTTCGATCTTCGAACTGGGGACATATAACTTGGTTCCGCCATCGAATTCGATCACCAAATGCTCTGCGCATTGCCCATGTTTATTCAGCAGCTCGGTACCTCGATAGATGCCGATACCGTGGGACAAGTGAACCACCAAATCGCCCTGCCGCAGATCCAGGAAGGTGTCGATGGGACGGCTGTGCAGTCGCTTGGTAACGCGCCGCACATGCGAGCGCCTGAGCAGCTGTCCAGCCGTCAGAACAAAAAGTCCATTGGTCTGCAATTCAAAGCCATGTTGCAATTGACTGATCACAATAGATAGTCGCTGCTGCTGATTGGCCGCCGACTGCGCCAGCAGGTCACCCAGCCGCTCGCGTTCGCCTTCATTCAGGGCGGTAACGACAACAGGCCTTTGCCCCACGTGCTGATCGATGTCTTCAGCTAGCCGTTCCAGATCCCCGCCGATTCGTTCTACGTTGCCCAGTGGCAGCCGCATGAGCTGACCCGAGTAGCCTTCGCTAGCTAATTGTGACAGGGTGAGCATCGGGCGCTGCGACAAACGCTGCCAAACAGCCGCCGGTGAGCAGTATCGCTCTGGGAAGGGGATGCGATGCAGGAACGCTTCAGCGGCCGCCTGCACTCCGGCAGGTTCGTAAACAACCACCAAACAATCTTCAGTCAGGTAGTCCGTTAGAAAACCGTCCTGTTGAATCGTACCCGATGCGGCCAGAAGCTGGACAGAATCACAGGTCTGGACGCTGCGCTGAGTGGCGATATCAAACCGGCGCATGGATTCAACTTCATCGTCGAACAACTCGACTCGGATCGGAAGCGGTTCATCCGGCGGGTAAAGATCCAAGATGCCGCCGCGCAACGAGTATTCGCCGGGCAGTTGCACTGAACTTGTGGGGTGATATCCAAACTTGACTAGCCAGTCCTGCAGCTTGCGCAGATCTAATCGCTGGCCCACCAGAATCACCTGTTTGTCACCTTCCAGCGACTTGGGGCTGGGGACATACTGCTGGATGCTTGGTAGGGTCGTGACGACGATCAGCGGATCGCTGTTATTGGCTTTTGCTGCCAGTTTGGAATTGTCCCGAGAGTCGCAAACTGCTGGCTGTTCAATTTCTTGAAGTGACGGTAGTCCTGCCGAAACGCCATATTTGTAAAGGCGCGTTAGCACGTGCAATCGCTGAACGGTCTCTTGGTGTGCCAGGGATTCAAGCTGATTGTCTTCGCTGCCCGGTGGAAAGACTTCGACAGGCAAATCAGTCAGTTCAATTAGCTCGCTTGCAACCGTCTCTGCCTCCGCCAAGTGGGAAACCAGCAGAAGAATGGGGCGTCGTGATAGGCGGCTCCATGCCGCCAGAATCGTTGGGACAGCTCCCAACCAAACTCCTTCCAGCGAAACTTTCCCATCTTGTGCCAGAGCCAAATTGGCCGACTGAAGCGCAGGCTGAGCGGCCACTTGGCTGACCGCCTCAGCTAGTGTCAACGATTCCTGCTGTTTGATTTTGGCAACCTTCAGTACGGCAGGTCGCCTGGCGGGCTTAGTCATTCTGACCAATCAGTCATGCGGAATGAACTAGTTTGGATGCCTGGCCGCCTCGATTCCGTCAAAAGCGTCAAGTCAAAGGCTTCCAGACCGCAAAGAGTATAACAGAAATCAATCGTCTCAAAAATCGTAACCGACCGTTGCCACTGATCCTTATCCGTTGGCGAAATGAGCTTGCTGGCGACCTGAGGCAATATCCTGCCAGCTGGCAGTCCCTTTGGAGGGTGTCAGGCACCTCGTAATGGTGAAAACCCTCGAAATTCAATTAACAAAAGATAACGTTTGTCAGAATTTTTTTAGTTTCTGTTAATTTAACGGGGAATAAGCCGCACTAAGCGCCTTATTTGGGGCAGATAGTCTAGGAATAGCTCCAACGACTTCAGGAATGGGTTTGAGCCAATGCTCATGACCTTCTGGAAAGTTGATGTGCCAGGTTGATTCTTTTTCATGTCTATGGGCAGAATTCTTCGTAAAGGGTAATCGTGTGATGAAATCAAGAAATTTGTTTGTAACTGCGATCTTAGGTTCTTTGGGGCTTGGTAACATTGCCAACGGTCAAATTACCGTGGATGGGACTTTGGATGCAGCATACGGACCGCCGATCGCAGTTCAAACCGTCGAAACGAATTTTGGTGATGCGGCTCCACCGGGCTCTTTGGGGGGCAGTGAGCTGAATGCGGCCTACGCTCACATTGCTGGTGGACGACTGTACTTGCTGCTGACTGGAAATCATGAACCCAATTTCAACAAACTGGAAGTGTTTATCGATTCTAAGCCGGGTGGTGAAAACGTCGTATCGGCAACTCCAGAGTACGATTTTTTTAACGGTGGCAACTGGATCAGCACGAACATGCAAGGCCTAACCTTTGATACCGGTTTCGAACTGGATTACCACCTGTTCAGCCGCTGGGGTGGCGGTGGTGTGAATCCATACGAGGCAGATTTCATCGATCGAAACGGCGGCGGTAGCGCGATGGTGCCGGGTGCATCGGGAACTACGGCAGCACCCCTAAGTTTGCAAGCTTCGGGCTCTATTTTGGCGGGAAGTACTGGCCCGAACGCTTCTGGTAGTTCATTGACGCAGAACTTGGATTTCGCGATCGACAACAACAATGCGGCAGGCGTGTTAGGCGGAACATTAGCATCCGATCCTGTTGCTGCAGCAGCCGTGACGACAGGCATGGAGTTCTCCATCGCCTTGGCCGACCTCGGTAATCCAGGCCCAGGCAGTACGATCAAGATCTGTGCGGCGATCAACAACGGCGACCACAACTACTTGTCGAACCAGTTCTTAGGCGGACTTGCCGCACCTCAGGGGAATCTTGGTGGTGATGGTGGTGGCGGGTTCATTGGCACGCTGAGTGGCGTGAACCTGAATCAATTCCTTGGACAGCAGTATTTTGAGATTACGGTGCCCGGCGGCCAATCGCCTCAACTGGTTTCAGCTCGCCCTTATCACGAGACGTTCCCAGGGCCTGATGGACCAGCCAAGGTGGATACTTCCGTAAGCATGATTCTGCGCGGTCCAGCCGTTCAATCCGCAACGCTAAGCAATGTCATTAGCAGCACTCAAGGCATCAACGGTGTAGTCCTAGATTTCGACCAGCTAAACGCGCTGGGCGATATCAGTCTTGAGTACAAGATGAGTCCACCTAATGTGTTTGCCGATCCGATCACTTCTTGGCCAGATGCTCCGCCGCCAGCATCCACAGAGCTGCTAGCTGATGCCGGAGAGGCCGGAAGTGACCGTGTGCTGATCAAGTGGACCAGTGGAAGCATCGCCAATCGATACCTGTGCATCAAAGTCATTCATGCAGGCAACACCATTGCCGAGCTGTATCTGGGACACCTGCGAGGCGAGATGACGGGCGCTAGCGGAGGCAAATTCACCGTTCTGGTTGGAGACATCTTGGCTGTGCGAACCGATCTAACGCAGGCAAAAACTGCTAGCGGTCGAACCGATGTCGATAAGTCAGGAACCGTGCTGGTTCAAGATATCTTGGACACTAGGTCCAACTTGGCTAAAGAGTTGACACAACTTTCAGTGCCAGCCTTGCCTTAACTAGCCAATCGCTCAATTGGTTAACAACCCAAACCAATCCTCTGCCTCGCCAAAACCGAGGCAGAGGATTTTCGGTAATTGGTAAAATTTCAGCGATCTGATGTAGGGCTGATCAATTGCGATCATGAGTCTATGATTCTTATTCATTCGACCTGTCGTTACGCTCGACCCTGAAAAATCAAGCCTGCTCCCAGGGCGATCAAGCCGAATCCAACCGCATGCCGCCAGCCTAAGGGCTCTTGAAGAACCCAATACGAGAAGCCGGCAAACACGACCAGCGTGATGACTTCCTGAATCGTCTTAAGTTCCGCCGCCGAGTAAGACGAATGTCCCCAGCGATTAGCCGGCACCGCAAAGCAGTATTCAACCAGCGCGATACCCCAGCTAGCCAAAATGACCAGCAAAAGTGGTGCCGACTTGTATTTCAAGTGCCCATACCAGGCCACTGTCATGAAGAGATTAGAGATCGACAGCAGCAAGATCGGCAACAGGTAGGATTTCATGGAGCAACTATTAAACTATGCAAATAGTTTTCGCCTACAACTTTAGGGAATCGCTATTTCAACAAGCTTCCCAGGTTGCACTTCGACAGAAATCGTACCTGCTATAGCGTACCTTGAGTCGAGTCGTATCGGCTTGGTTCGTTCCTTTCCTTGTTCGGGACGTTCCTCGTCAATATCAACTATGATCAACCGATGCCGACCAGCCACTGCACCCAGTTGATTGTCGCTAGTATGAAGTTCGAACGTTCCATCGGGCTTCGAAAGTCCGATAGAACTAGGCCAGACTCCACCCGCGTCTTCTTGGACGTCGGGCAAAAACTGCAAGGAAATATTACCGGCTGGCTTGCCCTTGATTGTCACTTTCCCATTGACCGGTATTAGCTCGGGGCCATCGACACCACAGCCGGAAATCAAGATTGCTACTAAGCTAAAACCAAGAGTCGAACTGAATTTCCTGGATATCATATTTGGCGGCCGCTCCCCAGCAGTAGGGCTGTTCAGAATTAACCAAAAAAGACTGTCATACAGACAAAGTTTTCTCAAAGACTAGTTCTCAGAAATGATCTCACCATCGTTGCGGCGACAATACCGTGTCAAAACTGTTTGCGGCAAAGAGTTAGAAATAAATCGCACCGAACCATCGCACAATGCAACGTTTGCACCGCCAGCATGGGAGCTTCCCAATGCACTAAGCCTTTGATCCTGAAAGACGAACCAAGCCGACTGCGAACCGGGTGCACCAGGTTGTCCGTGAGCCCAAGGAATTTGATAGTTCATAGGGGCGAACGCTCCAAACATCAAATTCCCAAGTCCCGCATCACCACTTGTCGGATACCATCGGCTCCAACCAATGATGGTGCTACCACTATTCCAACCTGCAGTTGTGAATGTATCAAAATTCTTGTCGGAATGTCTGCGCTCTCCGAACATGAAAGTATTACTCAGTCCGTCAGATATATCATTAAACTTGACTTCGACCCCCATAGCCGCACCACTGGCCTTGCGCGCTCCTGTTCCTGTACACATGAAGACACCATCGTTCGATGAGCTAGTTGCAAAAATAGGTCGTGATCCTCCATTAGCCTTGTAACTGGTGCCACCGTAATAGTGGGTTGGGGTAGCGTTTTCCGGAAACGGAAGTGGAGTTGCAGGCAATTGGTCACTTGGACACAGAAGTGTTGGAACCGGTGTGGCTGCACGACCACCGTCGATCGTGGTTGATCTATTGTTTTGTGGTACCGCTCGATCCATCGATTCGAACAAGTTGTTCTGTTCGAAGAAAGGCAAAAGGAAGTAGAATACAGAGTGCCCCTGGAACGCACCACTCGGGGCCGGAATTCGATCGCTCGTGTAACCTGATGGAATTTTCTTGTAAGAACCCTCAAAATTGTGGCTAGCTAATCCAAGCTGCTTCAAATTATTGCTACAACTCATTCGTCTTGCCGCTTCGCGGGCGGCTTGAACGGCTGGCAGTAATAGGCCAACCAAAATTCCGATGATGGCGATCACTACCAATAATTCAACTAAAGTGAATCCCGAGTTGCGTCGATCGCGACTGGCCCGACGGCCTTTGCCTGCTGTCATCATTGTAGCCTCGATTCTTCCATAAGCAGAAATGAACGAAATAACGGTGTTCGAATGACCATTAGCTTAACGTTCTCTGCTAGCTTCGCAACCATTTTTGTTTGCCTCATCGGGATTTAACACAAGGAGCCCATGGAGGGGTCGGAATCACCCCTAGAATTCCGCTTATGAGCTACCAACGACCCGGATAGGGTTCGTGTCAGCGACCCCTGAAATTGGAGGTCTTTATAGAGTTATGCCCACTCAACCAGCTTTCGGGCAACTGTCGCGATAACTTCGCAGGGATTGAATGGATTTCCACAATCTGCTGGCTTCCCTACATCTACTGGAAGAAGCCTAATGTGAGTCGACTAATCATCCTCGTCGGAATCGTCGCTATCCACATCTTCATATTCGTACGGGTCATCCGAATCGCCGATTGAGTCACTTGGACTAGCTTGTTTCGCGTCGGCTGGCCAAGATTGGTCTTCCCAAGGCATCGAATCTTCCGAGTCAGCTTCTAGCGCCGCAATTTTTAGATTGGCACCAGCGCTGGCCGTATCTCCCGAACTGTGTCGCTGGCCACCTTCGCCGCTGGCGGCCGAATCGTGCGGACGGATCTTATTGCTACGAGGCGGAGGCTGCTTCGATGCTGGTGAGCTGTCACCTGATGCTCCACCCTCTTCAGCGGCCTGCATGGCTTCCCAATCGGCCAACGA
>JBIIJD010000122.1:0-7929 GCA_044234105.1 Aureliella sp.
CCATGGTCGTCTGCCCCTGCTCAGGTAGCACTCTGTCTTCGATCGCTCATGCCAGTGGACGCAATCTAATTCACCGGGCGGCCGAGGTCCACATGAAGGAGCGACGCAAGCTGGTGCTGGTTCCTCGCGAAACTCCACTTAGCACTTTGCAAATCGACAATATGTTGCGATTATCCAGTGCTGGAGCGGTGATCCTGCCGGCTTCGCCCGGCTGGTATCATGGGGTCAAGCAGATGCGAGACTTGGTAGATTTCGTAGCTTCCCGGATCTTAGATCAATTGGACGTCGCTCACCAACACATTCGCAGGTGGGGAGATGCCTAATTGGGTCAAGCTTCCAGCCTGTCCAAGTCGAAAAAGTGGGGACAAGCTTCCAGCTTGTCCAAGTCACGTAATTTGACCGTTTTGCAACCTGGAAGGTCGCAACCACAACGCTTACCCGTCAAGAATTAGTCTGGAGGAAGCGTTACTCTGGCGCAGACCACTCCTCGGCAGTCGGTAGATCGTCTAGTGATTCAAGTCCCACTAATTCCAGCATGCGCTGCGTGGGATAATAGTGCGCAACTTGCTTTCGCTCCACCGTGATGCGTTTCATCTCCAATAGTTGACGCCGAACCAATTGATTTAGAACGGCTCCAGACGACTTACCCAATTGTTGGTCAAGTTGATCACGGGAAATGCCTGGCTGGTAACTAACCAGTGCGATGCAGTCGATGGCTGCTTGGCTGAGCCGGATGGGGCGGGCCGGACCTAACAGGCGATCGCGTATCGAATGCAGGTCATCGGCCAACTGCATTTGATATCCACCGCCAACGCTGGTGATCTGCATCGCGCGATGGTTGACTTGGTAGTCACGATTGATCTCTACAATCCACTTATCCACCTCATCTTGGCTGACACCGCGCATAAGGCTAGATATTTGAGTTGCCGTGATGGGCTGATTGTCAGGCCGCCCCACCAACAAAACAGCCTCGATGATGGCCGCTGGACTAATGAGCACTTGGCCCGAGGTCTGAGAATCGCTGGGCAGTGAATCAAACGATCGAAAATCCTCTGAAGCATCCGAAGTTGGAGCCCGATGCTGACTGGCAGAATCCGGTGAATCGCCCGAGGCTTGAGGTAGTTGGCTCGCGTACGACTGACTAATCTCCTCTAGCGACACACCTTCGTCGGAAACATCCTCAAAGATGTCGAAATCGTCCGCAAATTGTCGGGCTAACGCTTCGATTTCGCTATGCTGAGGTGACTTGGGCTGCGAGTCTGAGAGTGGTATTTGATGATGGCCTTTGTTTGCGGCCTTTTTGCTATCCATAAGTGCCACCCTGAGAGCAAGACAAAATCAAGATTCCTCCATGTCAGGAACATTCTATCATTCCCGTCGTGAGAGCAGATTGTATCAGGTTTGCACCCTGAATGCGACGCGAATTTTGCTTGGCATAGTGGCTTACTTAGTGAGATTCGCGTACCATAAACGCTAATTGGTTACTAGCCGCTTTCCAAAGCAGCTAGCACAAACCGCCAGGCCAGTTCAACCTACGAAACTACATACCACCTGAAATACATGCAATCCAATCGAAGCACTCAAGAACTATTTCGAGCCATCTCGACCGAACTGCACAAGCTGTTTATTGGGCAAGACGAGTTGGTACTGACCACTCTGGTGGCGATGTTTTCTGGCGGTCATGTATTGATTGAAAGCTTGCCTGGGATGGGCAAAACGCTATTTGTACGCGCGCTGGGTCGAGTGTTAGCCTGTAATTTTGGTCGCATTCAGTTCACTGCGGACCTGATGCCGTCGGATGTCACTGGCGCTCCGCTGCTGGACATGCGAACCCAAGAATTCCGCTTTCGGCCTGGTCCCGTGTTTACTCAACTGCTTTTGGCCGACGAGATCAACCGCGCCCCGGCCAAGACGCACGCTGCGCTGCTGGAGATCATGCAGGAGTATCGCGTGACCGTCGATGGCACCTCTCACTCTTTGGAACGTCCGTTTCTGGTCTTGGCCACTCAGAATCCGATCGAAAGCGAGGGCACCTACAATCTACCCGAAGCGCAGCTTGATCGATTTATGTTCAAGGTAGTTGTGGAGTATCCGTCGGAGGCTGACGAGGCTCGCATCCTGTTGTTGCACAGTCAGCAGATCGACCTAAATCACCGCATGGAGACCGATCTGAAGCCGGTCACCGGACCTCAAGAGATTCAGCAGGTCATCACGGCCAACGCTGGCATTCGCATTGAACCTCAGTTGGTGCAGTACATCAATCGAATCGTACGACAGACTAGGCATTGGCCCAGTTTCTTTCTGGGCGCGTCGCCTCGCGCAGGTCTAGCCTTAATGCAAGGCGCGCGTACATTGGCCGCGTTTCGAGGCCGCGACTATGCGATCCCTGATGATGTGGTGGATATCGCGCTGCCAGCTCTGCGACATCGAGTTATCTTAAATGCTGAAGCTGAGGTAGAAGGCCTAAAGGTGGACGACGAGCTGCGAATGCTACTGAAGAGTGTTGAAGTGCCAAAAGGAATCGGCGTGACAGAGCCGACTGTCGAAGCTGAAATCGTAGCTCAGGTCAGCGGATAGCTTTATGCAGCCACTGCCAAACGCCGCTGCCGAATTCTCGTTGATCGACTGGGGTATTACTCCCTGGACAGCTCTGCTGGTCTGCGCACTGCCTCTACTGGCACTGATGTTCTTTCAGCGAATCTATCCCACTGGGCAATTTGCATGGCTGGCCTCGATACCCTTTTGGCTTTCACTGCTTATCCCTTGGTCTTGGTCGCCCAGTTGGTGGTGGATGATGGTCGCGCTTTCAGCACTAGTCATCGCCTTGCTGGCAGCACTGGATCTACTGACGCTGCCTGCATTGGGCAGTTTGCAGGTGTCGCGACAGATGCAACGCGTCGCTTCTCTGGGCAATACACATCAGGTGGAACTGACCATTGACAATCGGTCTCCCAGAACCATCTCCTTTTTGGTGCGAGACGACACAACCAGCGGCGACATGGAGATTACACCTGAATCGCACAAATTGCGGTTGGGGCCACATCAGCGCGGCAGCGTCCAATTCAAGCTAATTCCACGGCAGCGCGGAGAATTCTCGTTGGCCAAGGTTTACACTCAGATTTTTAGCCTTGGCGGTTTCTGGCGAAGATTGGTTGATTTCTCATGCGCGGCTAAGCTACACGTGTATCCCAACATCAAGCAGATCGGCGAATACGCTTTGCTGGCTAGAACCAATCGACTAAGCCAGATCGGTGTGCGTCGCACACGAAAAGCTGGCCAAGATAGCAACTTTGAACGGCTGAGAGACTATCAACAGGACGACAACTACCGTCACATCGATTGGCGAAGTACCGCTCGCCGACAGAAGCTGACGGTCAAGCAATTTCAGACCGATCAAAGCCAACGTGTCATTTTTCTGCTAGACTGTGGCCGCATGATGACCAACGAACATCAACAGATGAGCCTACTGGACTATGCGCTCAACAGCACTCTGATGCTCAGCTATGTCGCCCTTAGCCAAGGCGATTCGGTAGGTATGATTTGCTTTTCTGACCGAATTCACGCCTATGTCCCTCCGGCTGGCGGTAAAGGACAGATGAACCGACTACTGCATGCCGGATTCAATCAGTTCCCGCAGTTAGTACAGTCACGTTTTGATGACGCATTTTTGTACTTATCCAATCATTGTCGACGGCGTTCTCTGGTGGTATTGATTTCCAATGTGATCGATCAAGTTAACGCCGACGAGATCCAGAACTATATGGGCAACTTGATCGGTTGCCACTTGCCGCTGATGGTCTTGCTGAGAGACCATCGAGTCTTTGATGCTGCTGACAATCCGGCCGCAGACCCAGAAGTCCTTTACCGAAGTGCGGCCGCCGCTCAGTTGTTGTTGTGGCGACACCATGTGCTTCAGCGTCTGAAAGCCACAGGAACTCTGGCTCTGGATGTCTTTCCTGAAGAGATGACTGCTAATATGATCAATCAGTATTTGGATATTAAGGCCCGTCACGCACTGTAGCTGCCATGAGCGACAAGACGATCGAGATGCCGGTATCAGGGATGACCTGCGTGAGCTGCGCGCGATCCATTGAGCAGGCACTACAGCGCCTGCCAGCCGTCAAACATTCGTCTGTCAGCTTTCCCAATCGGTGCGTACAAGTCACTTACGATGATCAGACCGGCAGCATGCAGCAATTTGCTGAGGTTATTCATGGACTGGGATTTGAAGTGCCCAAGCCAACGGCCAGCCAGTCGCTGACACAAGCACGCAAGCAGGCAGAACTAAATCACAACACACAGCAGTGGCGACGGTTTGTGGTTGGCTTGGTGCTGACGCTTCCCGTTTTTATCATCAGCATGGGGCGAGACTTTGGGCTGCTGGGGCACTGGTCCCATGCGAACTGGGTAAACGTGATGCTGTGGCTGTTAGCCACGCCCGTGCAGTTCTACGTAGGCGGCCCCTATTATGCTAACGCCTGGAAAGCGATCAAGAATCGATTCGCAAGCATGGATGTACTGGTTTCGATCGGAGCTACCGCAGCCTACATCTACAGTCTGGTCGTCATGCTGGCGCTTTGGCAACAGAACCGATCGTGGGGCGAGCATGTCTATTTTGAAACTTCAGCCACGATTATCACTTTAATTCTCCTTGGACGGATCGTCGAATCTGCTGCTCAGCATCGTACCGGTGCAGCTATCGAGCGCCTGATCAACTTGCAGCCTGCCACTGCCAACGTGATACGCAATCTTGTGGAAGCGGTGGTTCCCGTCGAGCAAATAGAAATAGGGGAATTAGTCGTGGTTCGCGCTGGCCAGCGTATTCCCATCGATGGCCGCGTTCAGCGTGGAGACTCAACCGTCGATGAAAGTATGCTGACAGGCGAAAGCTTGCCCGTCAGCAAACGAGTCGGCGACAGTGTCTATGGCGGGACTGTCAACCAACAAGGACTGCTGCACGTTCAAGTGACCAAGCTTGGAAGCGATACGGCGTTGGCTCAGATCGTGGCTCAAGTGGAGCGAGCGCAGTCCAGCAAGGCACCCATCGAACAACTTGCGGATCGCGTGTCGAATCTGTTTGTACCGGCCGTGTTGGCCATTGCCACCATGGTATTCTTGATTTGGGCGGTTTGGCTGGGTGACTGGCAGTCTGCTTTTCTACGCGCGATCGCAGTCTTGATTATCTCCTGCCCTTGTGCCATGGGGCTGGCAACGCCACTTGCTGTCATGGTTGGTATGGGACGCGGTGCCGATATGGGAATTCTGTTCAAGTCCAGTCAGGCACTGCAAAATCTTCAGGCCGTGAGTCATGTGGTCCTGGATAAAACGGGGACGATAACCACGGGGCAGCTAAGCGTGACTCAGGCTGTCAGTTTTCCAATATCCCAGGATGCCCACAGCAAGTTATTGTGGTTGGCCTGGCAGGTAGAACAGCAGAGCACCCATCCGATTGGTCAGGCCATCGTCGCTTACTGTAGTGAGCAGATGAACCTAAACCATCCGCCTACGAAAGTTGATCCGCAGGTCCGAGACTTGTTGGTAGTGCCAGGCTGTGGTGTTCAGGCGCAAGTCGACGGACAGCTTGTGCGCGTCGGAACAGACCGGTGGCTGCGGCAAAGTGAAGTCTCGTTGCCCGAGTCTTTGACTCAGCAGGCGGACCATTGGGAGACTCAAGCACAGACCGTCGTATGGCTGTCTGTCGATCAGCAGGCCGTCGGCTTGATCGCAGTCGCAGATACACCCAAGACCAGCTCGTCGCAGGCTATCGCTCAGCTTCACAGCATGAACATCCAGACACTGATGCTAACTGGCGACAATCACCAGACGGCTCTGGCCATGGCCGCTCAAGTTGGCATTGGGCAGGTCGAATCGCAAGTGTTGCCAGCAGAGAAGTCACAACGGATCATGCAGTTGCAATCTAAGCGTGTCCCCGAGACCACACGCTCAGCAAACAAGAATATCGTGGCCATGGTAGGTGATGGGATCAACGACGCCCCTGCTTTGGCACAGGCCGACGTGGGAATCGCCATAGGTTCAGGCACCGATATCGCGATCGAAGCGGCCGACGTTACCTTGATGCGCAGCGATCTGTTGTCGGTACCTCAAGCGATTCTGCTCAGCCGTGCGACCATGCGCATCATTCGGCAAAACCTGTTTTGGGCCTTTGCCTACAATGCGGCTCTGATTCCTGTCGCCGCCGGAGCGTTAGCGGCATTCAGCTTCCTGCCGAACTACCTACGGGAATTACATCCGATCATGGCCGCCCTGGCCATGGTCTTCTCCGATCTAGTCATCGTGCTGAACGCTCTTCGACTGCGACACGTAAGCATCTAAGCAATAGTTCTCGAAACAAATGAATGAACATGGATGGACAAGATGTACAGGATAATTTCAATTGGTTTGCCGATTCAAGAAACCCCATTACCAACTTATTGGTGAATGGTCCAAAAACCATGAACGGTTATTAGGTAACGTGCGGACTATTTTAAAGAACCGATCCTTGGTCTTAGGCTTCGTTTCGAATGTGGCGACAAGCTTCTAGCTTGTCGAAGAAGTATAGTCATTCCTTCACAAGCTAGAAGCTTGTGACCACATACAGAAATTAGCCATATTACGGTTTCAGAAGCAAAGCCTAGTACTCGTAGATGGCATCGTCTTGAGCCAATTCGATTCCCAGGTCGCGATGCCGCTGAGTCAGCTTGACTTCGTCTGCAGATTCTAGCACCAACGGATTGACGTGAATTAGCAAAGTGCGACGCGGACGAGTCTGCTGAACAAATTCCGTCACCCCTGATAACCAACTGTGTCCCGTCATGATCGCCATATCACGACTTTCATCGTTGAAGTAGCACTCGTGGACCAACAGATCAACATCGCGTAGTTGTGAGATAACTTCGGGGTCTTGATGAGGAGTTGTGTCGGTCAGGTAGGCCAAGCGTTTGCCACCGCCAGTGATCAGCATGCCTATCGAGCCGCCAGGATGCTGCTGAGGAAAATAGTCCAACGTGCAATTCGCCAAACTGACTTGTCCACTTTCATCGGGCAATTCGTGCCAGTCAAAGTCGGGTGGAACTGGAAACAACAATTTGTGATACAAGTTCTGGCGCACAGCTTCCAGCTTGTCTTTCTGGCCATATACTCGCACCCGCTGCAGGTCGGTTACTGACATCACTCCCAATAGAAAGGTCAGACCAACAATGTGATCTAGATGAGCGTGGGACAGAACGATGTCCAAGTCCTTTGTTGGCCGCTTCTGCAAGGCAGATGTCAGCCGGCAGACTCCCGTACCCGCGTCCAGCATGACTCCCAATTCGCGCAGGTAGTAGCAGGCCGTATGGCGACTGGCATTGGGATGGTATCCGGTTGTACCAAGGCAATGAATTTGCATTACAAATCCTGAACGACTAAAACGACACACCCACGCAATGTGACAATTGTAACCACCATTTCGGCAGCTATGGAAGTCAAGCAAGGTGTAAAACGCGGAAAAGAACCCTAACCGCTTCCGAATAAAACGCTGGCCGCTGGGCGGATGTTACCGCTAGAATTGTTGAATCTTTGACAATTTCTGAAGCCGAGCGATAGATTTAAGCCCTATGGGCAGGATAAAATGGATTAGGGTCGCGGCCTGGTAGCAAGTCTTGCAATGGGAAGCAACCGATCCTGCGGTGACCTGTCAAACTCTTCTCTTCTTCGCTATCCTCATATCAATACGCAATTTCCAGAGGCTTACCCACCGATCAACAAAGCACATGGCACGGATTTTGGCCTAACCAGTCCAAACGGGCGACTCAGTTGTAGCCCGGCCACCCTAGTCGTGTCTGAAGCCTTGTTGAAAACCGCCAAATGATTGGCCACTGACCCATTGGATCGATCCATGATTGGATCGGAACCACATACCAAGGATTACCCGCTATGCGTGAATTTATC
>JBIIJD010000123.1:0-7907 GCA_044234105.1 Aureliella sp.
TCAAAATCAAACCAACCGACAGCCAGATATTCTCGGGTTCGAACCTTTGCTGTTAACTCGCTGGTTCGTATCTAAATCCCAGGCTGCAAATGAAACGAGTTCGAGAAAAAGTTTCGAACTCGTTTCAATGTGAAGATGACACCAAACGGGTCTCGAACTCACTTAAGTTCTTATTTTTGAACGCTTTAGAAAGAATCGAAAAAGAGAGTATTGTTACGAAGAGGGTTGCGCTCGGGGAGGTAGTGGAGCGCTCTCTGTTTTGGTAACGATTTTCGCACTCACAAACGCAACCCTGGGTTTGCGTCCGCACTTGCGAAAAATCGGTCCCGAACTCTCTGACTCTCTCATTTTGGGGGACTCCAGAGTTAACACAGAGTTCTCGTTCGGAGTCCGAATGAGAACGGTTGCGAACTTGAGAAATTGGGCAACTCTGGCAGCCGCGTTAACTCATCGTGCAAAGCCGGAAGGGTCTGGCTTCGCTGAGTAATCATCTTCTGGCCCATAGGTACAGGTGGTATCGATGCGGCAACGCATTACGAGGCACTGCCTACTTTGCTGAGTTATTTTTTTGCCAGCCAGTGACCAAACGTGTCAAAGCCAGTGCTTAGATTGTCCCACATGATGTCCAATTCAATCAACTTCATAAGGGAGCATGGTAATGCACTGCAAAGTAAAGAGCACGACAAAACAGGTCAATGTCCTTCAGCAAATTTGGAAACGGCTGAAGATCGCTGAGTGGCAGATTATTGATAAAATAGCTGACGCCACAGAATTGCCGTTCGACGAGGCCGATATGTTGTTACACCAGTATCCGAATCTGCCGGACTTCTTAGAAGCGATACGGCGGAGAGGCAGTTTTGATAGAGAAGCTTTGAAGCAGTCCGACTTAGATCTGACCGATCAAATCCTCCTGCTAACACAAGACAGCATCGCGTGGGGTGACATGGACGAAAATCCGGTCAGCGAAGTTCTTGAACTGCTTTGATTTTGTGGCCGAAAGCGATCAGACGTCACTGGTGTCAACGCAAGCATTCAAGGGAATCGCTCACTCTGGTCTGGGTAATACCGTCTGGGCGAGGATAAATATGGCGGTGGCTTCGCCCGTGGCATCAGAGCAAGCCTGGACGGCGTTTCCAGAGGTTTCAACATCGAAATAATGTGCAACACCTCCGCTTCTTAACTGTGTCGATTGGAGCCGCTGATTCATTTTCTCCAGCTCTTCAGGAAACTCGCGTTCCAATCCTTGTAGACGACAAGCGTAAAGTAGACTTGCCAGTTTGAATGAATATTGCCTGCAGGTCTTGGTTTCGCCGGTTAGAAGACTGTTGAATTCCTTCTCGATAACGTAGTCTACAAGCAATCCATTCTTTCTTTCCCAGTGGATTTGTCGCTTGGTACCTTCGTTGGAGGTGCGAAAGATTGCTCGCAATCGTTACTTAGCTGAATCTTCTTTTCCGAGCCGAAACTCGTAAAGCGACTGATACACCGAGTGCTCAGCGAAAAGCGATGGATGGCCGATTTCGAAATCACGATCAGCGATCATCGTAAAGCTTCTTATGTCGATCGTGTTTTTTCCTGATGACATGATGCCAATAGAACGGCCGTGGACGATATCGAGGTCGACAGGTTTGTGAGCGATGGCTTCAATCGGCCTCCAGATTACTTCATGGAGCGAGTTACCTAAGCAATCTAAGCGTTCCAACGAAACACGCAGTTCCTCCGCAACTTTCGGTTGCGTCAGCGTTATCCGACGATCATTCTAAAAGTCGGACACACAGCCAATCGACTTTTGATTGCTGCGAAAGCGTTTGGCCTATGTGGGATCGTATTGGAAGATGAGCAAATGAAGGATTATTCCGAGAAGCTCGTCCAAGCAGCGCTGGCTCGCCGGGATGAGCAAGGCGTATTTGTCGAACGCCATGGTCGTGACTCGAGCTACAACGCGGTTTCTATACTCATGGGCCAGCATCTTTCGCTTTATCTTCCCAACAAAGAGCTGGATGCCGCCATGAAAACACATGGCTTTGGCTAGGTTTGTGTTAACTAGGTTTATTCGTAAGTTCGAAGGTGTTTCCCGACAATACGTCGATCTCCGATCGAAGAGAGTATTGTTACGAAGAGGGTTGCGCTCGGGGAGAGCCAGCACGCTCACCGTGCAGGCCACCGTGGGGCGGGCGTTCGCAGATGATGAACATTACGACGACCGCCACTCCCGCAGCAAAACTCCGAAAAAGAAAGAGTCCTGGTTGAGTGACCTCTTCGACTTCGGCTGATACTTTGAACGACCGGGGTGTCAATCACTCCGCTCAATTTGATTCGCTTCCGAACATACGAGCCAACTGTAGCGGCCTGAGCACTCGCTCGCCTGTGCCGCAGCCTTTGGTCTTTCGATTCGCGAGTCGTTTTTCCTGTGTCCCAAAAATGATTACTGAAACATGAGTGCGTCGGCTTCAATCCGATGTTAGCAACTGGCCTAACGGGAATGGACCGCTCGATTCGGGGCCCCAGAACATTCGGACTGCGAAGCTCGCCGTCCAAAGACTTTGGCCGTTCAAGTCGGAGTATTCCAAACCGTTCATCAGTTTCAGTCGATGACCAGCGATGTAACAGTTCAACCCTCCGTAGCCGGATTGATAGAAGTCCCCCGGCTCAAAACCCGCCCGTGCTTCGTAACGGCGTTGAGGAACCAATCCGCCCGGTTCGTCGGACCCGGCAAGCTGGTAGCGGGTTACCAGTTGAAGATGGTCGGTCAAAAAGTACCCAGGTTGAATGTTGATCCCGTAAGCATCACCTCTCGCGTCCGCCAGCCCGAGCGTCGCTTCGGAAACGAGCGATCCGGCTCCTTCGGTGAGAATGAGCGCCGCCGAAAATCCGTCGTCAAAGCGATTCAAATTGGTTGCGTTCGCGTTCGACTCGCTGTGTAAATATCCAAGGTTCAGTTCGGCAGAGCCTGAGCCAAGCGATTCTTCTAAATCAAACGTAACCGACGTCAGAAAAGAATATCTAGAGTCGAGGTTTGTAAATGCTTCCCACACGTCGGTGCCGGTCGCGTTGGAGAACAAACCGGTGTAATACCACGTCTTGTCCGCTTTGCCCGAAAGTGTGATCGCGGGCGTATAATCCAGTGCAAAGTTATTAACTAACAAACTCCGTTCCAGCGTATTCAAATAACGACTCGACACGTTCCGATCGTGCGTAAACCGGTGCTTCTGTTGTCCGACGGTCAGCAGTAGGTTGTCCGCAAACGCCCACTGCGCCCACAGCTCTGTAAAACCATTGTAGAACGGCTCGAAATCACTGCCGCTGACCATCTGTGCGTGCAGTGTTAATTTCTGAAAGAATCGAGCTTGCGAGCCGATCCGAAAACGCCGGTCCTCCCACCCTTCATTGTCCCCGGTGTTGCCATCGGCCGCGTGGTACTGGCCATGGTAGCGTCCGAGAAACCAGAGTTCCTGCATGACCGTAGCGTCTTCGTTTTCGTACAGCAATCCAAGTTTTTCGAGCTGCTCAGACAACGGCTTGGGTGGATCGAGTTGCCCTAGCCAACAGCTCGAGTCGTCGTCCTCGGAGATTTGCTCAAACCAGTTGCTGGGAAACTCACCCTCGGTCTCGCTTGCTTGATCGTCCGAATCGGTTGCCTCGCCGCTTGCACGTGTCATCGCCGCCAACGAGAAAGTCAGGTTCATTGCCAAGGCAAGCATCAGCAACCGCATACAAGTAACTCCAGTACAAAGCTCCAGCGAGTGATCCAAAGTTCACTAGATCGAGCCGTTGCAAGGATCTATCGACCGATTTGCAAGCTGACTTGTGGTGGGAATCGTCCTCTCGTGCACTACGTCAGAATTAATCCCCGAATACTCACCAAGTCTAAACGCTAGCATTTTTCTGCCCCGCGTTTTTCGGCAAATCCCTCTGTTTCTAAGGTTCTCGCTTAGGAACGAAGCAGGCCACCGAGTCGCTCGGTCGTTTCGATAACCTTGGTCGTATCGGGAAGAGAATCCAGTGGCTCGTCCGCTACGCAGCTTTTCGCGAGTAACTCTTGAGCAAGCCACCGAGTCGCTCATGACAGCGAATGTCGGTCAGGCGAATGGTATCTGGTTCCTCGATGATCTTGTTGCCTTCCTTCGTCGGAGGCTTTTCTATCAACTCGTTGTCCAAGCCCTGGTGAGGTCGTTCGAGATGATAATGATCTCTGAACTGCGAACATAACACATCCATGTGAGAGCGGCCGAAAACCATGAAGTGGTCCAAAACCTCTTGCTGAATTGTCTGGATTATTCGCTCAACAAAGGCGACTGTGTTGGGTGATCGTATGGCCGTCCGCTTGGTCTTGATGCCAGAAATTTTGAGAGCATCCAGAAACGGCTGTGAATATTTTCCATCGTTATCAAGCATCAGAATCTTGCAGGGGAGTTCCTGATCTTTGGTATACTGACTGAACGCCTCAGCTTGTTGGATCATCCAAGCCTGGTCGGGCTGGTAGGTCGCTGGAGTGATAAACACTTTCCGACTCTCCACATGCAGGAAAACTAAGACAAACACGTCGCGAAAGCCAGATTTTGAAATAATTCTCTTGGAGAAGAAATCGCACTGCCACAGTGTTTTTGCATGTCGTTTGATGAACTCATCCCAAGTACCTGGTCCACGCTTTGGACCGGTGTCATAGTCGTTACGCTTGAGGATATTTTTCACAGTGTTCTTACTGACACTGTGAATGCCGAGTTTCTTGAGTTCCCCTAGGATTCGAGTGTAACCCCAGCCGTTATCAGCAGCCAGCTTTAGAATGAGCTTCTCGATCTGTGCAGCGGTTATTGGCCTGCCAGTTTTCCTATTTTGGAGCGCCGACTTTCGGCTGGCCGCTTCCCTAATCCAGCGGCGGATGGTTCCTGGATGCGCGATGGTCGCCAGTTGATTGAGTGCAGCCGATCCCAGATTCTTGGCAAAACGTACCAGCCGACTCTTCTCCCGTTGTGTTAGAATAAGTCGCTCCGGCAGTCGATTGCGTAGTATCTGGTTTTCTGATTTTAGATAACTGACTTGCCGAGCCAATTCCCGGTCTGTGGATCGGGCAATGACCAAGAGTAAAGCGGTATACACATTGCGGAAGCTGGACATGGTAAAATGCTGTTTTTCCCAGGAAATCATAGGTTGGAGCGGTAGTTTTTGCACCACGCAATGACCTTTCGAGAATAGTCGAAGCCGCCGTCATATCAATGCTTACAGCCTGTGAATAGAGAGGCGTGGTCTCGCACCGGCTGTTAAACAGAAGGGTGGAGTTCGAGACCGGATCGGTGGCAGCCAAAATGGGCTCTCTGTTAAATGACTTATCCGTATCGCGGCACACCTTTGGAGGCCGAGCGAAAAGGTCTCAGTATTTAAGTCGTTTATTTTTAAGCGTTTACGAAAATGGCATTTCTGAAAAGGTACGTATTCAGGGTTGGTACGGGGGGCGGTTGCCAAAGTAGCAACCCGCATTTGTTAGATCAACAAGAAAACCTGTCGGTAGCATCGCAGCTCAAGAAGTCCGGCGGCACCTGTGCTGGCGAACAAATGCAAACATACCCACAGCGAGAAGAGCAATAGAACTTGGTTCTGGGACTGGCCGCGTTACCTGCATGCGACTGGCAAAAATCGATTGCCCGGCTACTGGATTTGTTGATTGCAGTGTCATGAACTGGTTGCTAGATGTTGGGGTGAATGCCACATTGTAGTTTGCGCTGAGACTGCTTAAAAACGAGGTAATCGTCACATCAAGCGATCCTATTGAAACTCGATCAAAACGCACGCGGTAACCACCGTCGCTGTAGGCCACCCCCGTAACGATGGAACCTGAGCCAAAATTGATGAGAAGTGTCGGCGATGAAGTGGTGGCTTGTACTTGGCAAAAGTCACTGCCGTCGATTACAGCAACTCCCTGGTCGGGCGTTGAGCCAAAGTCAACATCTATTTCAAACGAATAGCCCAAGCTAAAGCTGCCCAGCGGTCTACCTGCTACTGCGCCGGAAGCATTCGGTTGGTGAGCGGCTTCCCAAGCTCGGCCGCCCACATTGATTCCAGGACCCCCAAGTGAGCCGTTCAAATTAGAGTCACCCATCGCATGCAAGAGTCCAAATATCGAATGAGTCCAAGGTCCGAATCCGAAGCCGCCATTTGATCCAGCAGCCCAACCGGAGTTATAAGTTGGGTCCGCTGCGTCATCATACGCTAGCACAATGGCAGCTGAGGCCGGTGCCGGTGCCACAACTATCAGTGCCAATACCAAGGACCTGTTGAGTAGTTTCATTGTATTCCCTTGATTCTTCGAAATGCCGGATTAGTTGAGCCTCCAGTTCCCACAGTGTATCAGGAGTATATCAGAAGAGCAAGAAAATTTCAGAATCGGTTAGACCTTTTAAACGGATTCCAGTTCCGAATGAACTGCTCCATTTTTATCTGTGTCATTCAGCCGTTAGAAAATGCATCCGATATGGACTTACCTTCAAGAGCCTGCATTCCTACTTGGCTTACGTCAGAAAAAAATGCTGTGGATCATCGTCCAAGTCACAACTCGACGCGATCATGCTCAGGCTAGCCCATTGGGGGTTGCTCTGAATGAAGCACCGTCTGGCTCTAATTTTAAGAGCATAAGTCTCAATTTAGTCATAACAGAAAAATCTTGCTTCGCCTCTGCGAATGAGCCTCAAAAAATAAAGTCAACCGTTTCCCTCAAACTTGGGCAGAGTCAGCTACTCAAAATCGTTGTCTGATTGAATGGCAGAGAGAGTTGCACAGGATACCTCCGATGAGAACTGATTAGCCTCTAACTCGGCAATTCGACTGATGTGCTCTATGCAGCTTTTCGCGAGTAGCTTTTTAGCAAACCACCGAGTCGCTCATGACAGCGAATGTCGGTCAGGCGTATGGTGTCAGGTTCCTCGATGATCTTTTTGCCGTCCTTCGCCGGGGGCTTTTCAATCAACTCGTTGTCCAAGCCCTGATGAGGTCGTTCGAGGTGATAATGATCTCTGAACTGCGAGCACAGCACATCCATGTGAGAGCGACCGAAAACTATGAAGTGGTCCAAGCATTCCTGTGCGATGCTTTGGATAAATCGCTCGACGTAAGCTACCATGTTTGGTGATCGTATGGCAGTCCGCTTGGTCTTGATGCCAGAGCTTTTGAGAGCATCCAAATACCGCTGTGAATATTTGCTGTCGTTATCAAGCATCAGAGTCTTGCAGGGTAGTTCCTGATCTTTAGTGTACTGACTAAACGCTTCAGCTTGCTCAATCATCCAAGCCTGGTCGGGCTTGTACGTGGCTGGAGTGATAAACACTTTCCGAGTCTCCACATGCAGGAAAACCAAGACAAATACATCTCGAAAGCCAGATTTTGAAACAATTCTCTTAGAGAAGAAATCGCACTGCCACAGGGTCTTGGCATGTCGTTTGATGAACTCATCCCACGTACCTGGTCCACGTTTAGGACCGGTGTCGTAGCCGTTACGCTTGAGAATAGCTTTCACAGTATTGCGAGTGATTGACCGGACTCCGAGCTTACGCAATTCGCCCAGGATTCGGCAATAGCCCCAGCCATTCTCGGCAGCTAACTTCAAGACTATCTTCTCAATCTGCTGAGCAGTTCTTGGCCGGCCAGTTTTCCTATTTTGGAGCGCCGACTTTCGGCTAGCCGCTTCCCTAATCCAGCGCCGGATGGTTCCTGGATGAGCGATGGTCGCCAGTTGATTGAGTGCAGCCGATCCAAGTTTCTTGGCAAACCTAACTAACCTGCTCTTCTCCCGTTGTGTTAGAATAAGTCGCTCTGGCAGTCGACTGCGTAGTATCTGGTTTTCTGATTTTAGGTAGCTGACCTGCCGAGCCAATTCCCGGTCTGTGGAACGAGCGATTACCAGGAGAAGAGCTGTGTAC
>JBIIJD010000124.1:0-7802 GCA_044234105.1 Aureliella sp.
AGGAACAGCTTGATCGCAAGAGTGGTCTGGAAGAAATATTAAGCCATGACGTCAGAATGCTGGACATATTTGATGTGATCGACAGCGTGGCCGATACAAAAGCTACCGTGCTGATCACAGGCGAAAATGGCACCGGCAAATCGATGATTGCGCGGGCCATTCATCGTCGGAGTAGTCGTCGCCAAAAACCCTTTGTTGAAGTAGCCTGCGGAGCACTGCCTGACAACCTGTTGGAAAGCGAACTGTTCGGACATGCCGAAGGGGCTTTTACTGGTGCCAGCCAATCCAAAATTGGCAAGTTCGAGCACTCACACACAGGCACGATTTTCCTAGACGAAATCGGAACCGCCACTCCAGCTCTGCAGATAAAACTGCTTCGAGTGCTACAAGAGTTTCAGTTCGAACCGGTGGGAAGCAACCGGACCGTTTCGGTTGATAGCCGCTGTATTTTAGCCACCAACGAAGATTTGGCCGCAGCCGTAGCTACAGGCAAGTTTCGTCAAGACTTGTATTATCGAATCAATGTAATCCACTTGGAATTGCCCGCGCTGCGTCAGCGAGCCTCGGACATTCCTGTTTTGGTTGAACACTTCCTACAAAAGAATTTGGTCGACTTGCCCAAGGAGATTCACGGCTTTTCGCCCGAGGCCATGGATGCCATGTCAAGCTACAATTGGCCGGGAAACATTCGCGAACTGGAAAACGTGGTGCAGCGAGCCGTACTTCTTGCCAAGCGATCGGTCATGGGTAAAGAACTGCTGCCAAGTCCAATCGCATCGGCCAGTGGCATTCGCACAGGTATGCAGTTGGGCGTTTTGCCAGGGCAGACCCTCCGTGAAGCCATGGAAGGCCCCGAACGGCAAATCATTATGGAGGTGCTCAGAGCCAATGCTTTTAGCCGAAGCATCACCGCAGATCAACTGGGAATCAATCGAACGACGCTCTACAAAAAGATGAAGCGTCTTGGCATTGATGATCTGGTCTGCAAGGACTGATCGCTCGTACTTACAGCCAGCCTCGCTTTTGGTACCAGACGACAGCCTGCCGTAGTCGCTCCTCTAACGGCAATTTCGCTTGCAATCCCAACTGATTCTTGGCTTTCGAAGCATCGCAGATCCATTCTCCGTAAGCGGCTGCTTCGCGCCCCTTGTCCCTACAAAAAAACATCGGCCTACCCACGACATGCCCGATCAGATCGCCGATGGAGCCCAGGGCGGTGACCGCAGGTATCGGCACGAAAAAAGGAACATACCAGGAGTTCAGCGACCGGGCGATCAGGCTACCCAATTCCCAGTAGGTTGGTTGCCAATCCACAGCAGCAAAGTAGATGCCCTGATGAATATTGTCGGTGGCTGTAGGAGACGGCAAGCGTTCTCCCTTATTCGCAACTGCTAACAAAGCCTGGGCGAGATCATCGGCATGAATGATCGAATAGCGACGATGCCGATAGCCGGGCATGACATGAAGATGCATCGCAATGCAGCGATAGAGTTGCAAGCTGACATGATCGCCTTCGCCAAGTACAATCGGTGGGCGTACCACGCTAATGGCTAAGCGATCAGCAAAATGTCTCAGGGCTAGCTCACCCGCCAATTTGCTGCTGCCATAGACGGAAACTGGCTGAGGGCTGTCGGACTCTTGTCGCAGTTGGCCATGTACGCTCGGGCCGGCCGCAGCCAATGAAGAGACCTGGACTAGCGTCGAGACGCCACATTCCAGGCATGCCTTTGCGACATTTTCGGCACCTTCAGCATTGACGCGATGATAATCTGAATTCCTTAGGGACTTGGTGATCCCCGCCAGATTGAACACAACTTCGATGCCCTGAAAAGCGGTCTGCAGGCTAGCCGGATCATTGACATCACCTTGTCGAGTGGATAACCCCAGTTCATTCCAAAGCCCTGACGCAGAGGTGGAACGCACCAGCCCGTATACTTCATATCCGTGTTGGGAAAGAATGTGCCCCAGGTGGTATCCTATAAAACCGCTGGCTCCCGTGACTAACGCTTTCATCGGCTCTAACGTTTGATGATCATCGCTTGAGTAGTGGGCAGTTCGATCAATCGCTCGGGCTTGTCAGCCAAGAATTCGCGAAAGGCGCGACCCACTCCTTCTAACAACGAATAGTCGTGTGACAACATAATGCCGCCGGGCACCATTCGGGGATAAAAAAACTTCAGGCAGTCTAGCGTGCTCTGATACAGGTCAACATCCATGTGAACAAACGAGAACTTGAGGTTAGGGTACAGGCCATGCGCCGACTCGGGGAAGAAGCCGCGATAATAATTCACGTTCTCGAAACTCTTTAGGTAACCCTGTACGGATTCAAGAGAGCATTTATACAGTTGGGGCTTGTTTCCGTAGACCGTCTTTTCGGCTGCTGTCGATCCTTCCGGCAGTCCCTCAAAAGTATCAAACAGGTGAACGGATTTATTGCCTTTCAGTTCACAAATCAAGCGAGCCGTACTGCCTTCATAAACACCTATTTCCGCGATTTCACCAGGCATGGACGCCATCGACCTGCACAAACTGTAAACATTATAGGCCTCGTTGAACGTCACCAACGTACGGCGTTGCCATCGCGTCGAACGAATCAATCGCAGAACTTCCCTATCCTTGTGACTGCTTAGAATCATGTATTCGATGGCCGAAACCATGCGGATTCCCAGTCGCTCAATCGCACCTCCACCTAGTATTCGCTGCACAACGGCATTTTTCAGTAGCATTCTGGAGGGTTCCTAAGTTGAATCTTGCGGGCAATCCGAAGTGAGAATTAGAGCGTCTACGCCACCCACCCGCCAGCCCTTCAAGCAGCCGCTGGGCAAATTGTGCTTTCAAGAATCTGCGATCAATCCATCGAATACTTCAAAACGTTACCTAAGAAGTTCTCGAAGTTTCAGGCACCGTTCAAGGGTAACCTGGTATCCTTTGCCACAGGCTAACGTCTACTGAAATAGGATTAACAATTTACGGTCAACTTAACTGCAAGCCATCTTTTGGGCTTTGAAAGGTCGCCCTATAATTTGGCCTCCTGCAATCGCTGGTATGATCAATCATCCGGTCTATTGTTTGGCCGGGGCACCTTTGGCTGCTCGGTTTGCGATCGCCTAGCTTGCGAGTTGGTTTTGACAAACCATTCAGAAATGTCCTTGGCCATTCCCATTTTGTCGTCTTACAATGTGATTCCTTCATGAAAATTCACGAATATCAAGGTAAAGAGCTGTTTCGCCAAGCCGGTGTGCCAGTGCTGGATGGTCTTGTTGCTCGTTCTGCTCAGGAAGCCGCCGACGCGTTCAAAAGTCTTGGAGGACCAGTTGCGGTCGTTAAGGCTCAAATCCATGCTGGTGGTCGCGGTAAGGGCACGGTCTCCGAAGTCCCTTCACAGCGTGGTGTGCAGTTGGTCAAGTCTGCCGAAGAAGCTGCCCAGGTGGCAAAAAACTTATTGGGCAATCATTTGGTAACGATCCAAACGGGTCAAGGCGGAGCGGTAGTCAATCAAGTTTTTGTGGAAGCCGGTTGTCAGATCGATCGCGAACTGTACCTGGGGATAGTGCTGGATCGAAGTGCCGCCATGCCCGTACTCATGGTCAGCAGCGAAGGCGGTGTGGAGATCGAGAAAGTTGCCGAAGAGACTCCCGAAAAGATCTTCCGCGAGCACTTTCATCCTGCGGTAGGTCTTCAGAGCTTTCAAGTGCGAAAGCTTTGCAAAAAGCTACAGATTTCGGGACCAGCGGCAAAAGCCGCAGATCCATTTCTGAAGAAACTTTGCCGGCTCTATGTCGACCTGGATTGCTCATTAGTCGAGGTCAATCCCCTGGTGATCACCAAGAGCGGCGAGATGATCGCGCTGGATGCTAAAGTCAATTTCGATGACAATGCCCTGTTCCGGCATCCCGATCTGAAGCAACTGCGAGACTTGGCCGAAGAAGAACCGGCTGAAGTACAAGCTGCCAATGCGGGTCTATCCTACGTCAAACTGGATGGTAATATCGGTTGCCTGGTCAACGGGGCTGGTCTGGCGATGTCCACCATGGACATCATCAAGTACCACGGGGGGGAACCGGCTAACTTTTTAGATGTGGGTGGTGGGGCAACTACCCAGCAGGTTGTTCAGGCCTTCAACATCATCCTTTCGGATAAGAATGTAAAGGCAGTCCTGGTCAACATCTTTGGCGGTATCGCTCGGTGTACGACCATCGCCGCAGCGGTGATAGAAGCTTCCAAGCAGATCGGCATCAAAGTTCCACTAGTCGTAAGACTGGAGGGAACCGAAGTCGAAGAGGGCAAGCGGATGTTGCGTGAAAGCGGACTGGCCATGACTACCGCTGATGATTTGACAGATGCAGCCAAAAAAGTGGTGCAAGCCGCTGGTAAAGCCTAAATTCGTGTCAGTTTGTTTCCAAGCACCGTTAGGCGGGTCGCTCGGACTGCAACTACAGCACATTCCCTTAGATTACTTTTCGAACGAAAAAAATTTTCATGAGCATCTTAATCAACAAAAATACGCGTGTTATTTGTCAGGGAATCACGGGCAGTGCAGGACTGTTCCACACGACTGGATGCGCTCAGTACGGCACTCAGATGGTTGGCGGCGTGACACCAGGTAAAGGCGGTCAAACAGCGGCTGGCTTGCCAGTTTTTGATACCGTCGAAGAAGCCGTCAAACAAACCGGTGCCAATGCGACGATGATTTTTGTGCCGCCGCCACTGGCTGCCGATGCCATCCTTGAAGCCCTGGATGCCGGAGTAGAAGTCATTGCGGCGATCACCGAAGGCGTTCCCGTCTTGGACATGGTCGAGGTTTACCGGCGTGTCCGAGCCAGTCAGTCGATTTTGATCGGTCCCAACTGTCCTGGACTGATCACGCCCGGTGAGTGCAAAATTGGAATCATGCCAGGCTACATTCACCAGCCTGGAAAGATTGGAATCATGAGCCGCTCGGGTACATTGACCTACGAAGCGGTTTGGCAGACTAGCAACCTGGGGCTAGGACAGTCGACCTGCGTTGGTTTGGGAGGCGACCCCATCGTGGGCACCTCGTTCATCGACCTGCTGAAGCGCTACGAGGCGGATCCGCAGACCGAGGCCATTTTGATGATCGGCGAGATTGGCGGAAACGCCGAAGAAGAGGCGGCTGCATTTGTTCGCCAACATGTCACCAAGCCGGTCGCCGCCTTCATCGCCGGTGCCACCGCTCCCTCCGGCAAGCGAATGGGTCACGCAGGAGCAATTATTTCGGGTGGCAAGGGAACCGCCAAGGAGAAGCAGGCCGCTCTGGAAGCAGCCGGTATCGTCGTGGCACCCTCCCCAGCAGACATGGGCAAGGCGATTCAGCAAGCCATCCAAGCAGCCTAGCAACTCAGCCAGTAGAGGAATTCGCCAGAATTTCTATAACAGCTCGTGCGTTCCAGCGTGCAATTCTTCGTTACGACGGCTCGTATTCCATCAAGAATCCACGAAATTCGCGGCGATGCTGCTCCTCGTCACCCAGCAAGGTGATGCACAGGTCCTGTGTAACATAATCGACTCCATCGCACAGCTTGATGATCTTAGTGTACTGCGCACACGCATTGTTTTCGGCGTCGATCACGCCTTTGATTACGCTGATCACATCAGTTGTATCGGTAGGTGGTTGCAGAGTCGACTGGGACGCCTTGAACTGTAGGCTACCCGGTATGCGACCGCCGATGGTCTTGATTCGATCGGCCAGTTGCTGCGCATGACCGATTTCAGCAGTGATATCGGCAGCCAGACTCTTCTTGATCTCTTCGGCTCGCACTCCATCCAGGTTGACGCTGTTCGCGATAAAGTTCATAACTGTTTCCAGTTCCATGAAATAGGCGACGGTCAATTCGTCAACAATTTTTTGTACTTGAGTATCTAAACCCATGGTTTTCCTAAGGCTCCCTGTTAATCCAGCACTTACATATTCGAGTGGTAAGTTCCTGTGGCTGTCACACTCACGATCAGGTCGTGACAACGCATCGAAACAATTATCTACTAACACTATAGTAACAGTAGAAGCGACATTGGACGAGTCCCCCCGCCCACTGGCTGTCCACTTTCCAGTGGCATCGGCTTGCGGCCTGTCCTACTGCAATTCTAGGCTGGTTGACTAGATAGCCACCGATTCGCGGATCGCAGCTTGGATGGTTTGGAATTGAGATCGCATGAGTGCGATTGCCGTGTCATGCATGGATTGGTTCTTGCTGATTTGGGTGACCTGCTGTTCCAAGCTGATGTCGCTGCCGTCATGATACAGGACTTGATGTTGGATATCGCGGAGCTTTTCCGTCGCCGACTGAGTCGGTTGGTGGCCAGGCGAGGTGGACTGTGGCGACTGGCTGGCCGCGATACTCTCCCGCAAACTGTCCTGAAAATCGGTCACCGACAAATCACGTGTTCGATAGCCGGGTACATCCAGATTGGCAATGTTTCCCGCTAAAAGCGTGTGGCGGCGCTGAGCGAACGCGACAGACTGCTCCAAGGCCGGTAACGTAGAATGGCTCAGCCAACTGCTCCACATAACTTTTTTTCACCTCTAGAAAACTAGTCTTAGGCGATCATGCGCATGCGTGCAAACTGCGACTGCACGATGATCCAGGCCACTCCGCCTTGAGGGCAACGCGCATGATAGGTAGTCAAATGATAGCCGTTGCTAACCATGGTGGATTCTCTTCGAAACGCACTTAGCGATTCATCAGTTGAGGTTCCGGCCGTAGTGGCAATTTCGATCTCAAGGCCACGCCGAGTGCCGTAGACACTGACCTCGACGGGCTGATCGGATGCGGCAAGTTGAACGGCTTGCGAAAGTACTTGGCTGACCACCGGAAGCAAGGCTTCGCAAAAGCCAACGTTTTCCAAACCAGCCTGCATCTCAATTTGGATGCAATCATCTGCGTCGATACGACCGTCGGATCGCAGTTTTTCGCGTTGGAGTTGCAGCCATGTTGCCAGGCTGAAATCCGAGTAGGCTTGTGATTGATTATGTGAAAATGATACCATGCGAATATCCCGTTCCGTCGAAAAGCGAATCATGAAAAGAGCGAACAATTACAGGTCTGGAATGTCAAGAAGACTTTCTGCAAGCTGACTGCCGGCCGTGTAGGCGCTCTCCGCCAGCGTGGAATCCTGCCCGTGTTGCAACTGAGCGGCAATTGCATCGCGGTGCTGATGCATGGAATCTAACGTGGCAGAGTCCAGTTCCAGGATTTTTTTAAGCAGTTGCTCGGTTGTGTCGGCCAGTTGTTGACATCGGGTTCGCTGCTGGACCGAATCCCAGACTCTGTCTTCAGGTTCGTCGTAAGCATAGACCGATAGTTCGCTTTGAAGCTGTTGCAATTCGTCAACCAGTCCCTCCTTGCGCGCCAGTAGCCCAAGAATTGCGGGCATCTCCTCTGTGAAAGAGACTTGGCCTTGCGAGGCGGTTAACGTGAGAAGATCGGTGACCAATCGATGTCGGCTTTCGATCAAACTTAACAGTCGCTGAGTGTATGCTGTGGAACTCGGGTCAAGCTGGTCGGGTTGAGTGCTAATGTTGTTCATTGCCGGTAGACTCCTTGAGAGGCGCTGTCCTTGCTTGGCAAGTTGCTTGTAGCACAAGCCAGACATCGAAGCGATAGAGAATCCCGCATCGGGCCTTTTAGCTAGCATCCCGCACATGCTCCTGCTCGTACTCGTGCTCGTGCTCGTACTCGTACTCGGAAATCTCGAAAGTCCCGATTACGAGCACGAAAATGGCGTGGATTCACGTCTTGAGGCTTCGAGACTCCCGCGATTAGCCAGAAGTGCCAAAAATCGCC
>JBIIJD010000071.1:0-25582 GCA_044234105.1 Aureliella sp.
GAACCGATGCGAACCATGACCAGTGGAAACGGCTGGTCTTCGCCGACGATCTCAAACCCAATTTCACTGACTTCGGTCTTGACTCGCTCGATCAGGCTGTTCAATCGTTCCCGCCTAGCCTCTCCTTCTCGCTCCAACAAGTCCATCGCGGTCAATGCACTTGCCAGATAGGGTGGTGGCAACTGACCAGAGAACGTGTACGTGTAGCAGTTGTATTTGAAGTAGTCTCGGCTGCCTGGAGGTATCACCGCAAACCCTCCTAAGCTGGCCAAGCCTTTTTCTAAAGAGGCCACGTAAATTTTGTCTTCGTAGTCTGATCCGTAATGCGCTACGATGCCACGACCTTTGGGTCCGACAACTCCGAAACCGTGGGCATCATCGATATACAAGCTGCAATCATATTGCTGAGCTAGAGCTTCGTAGGCCGGCAAGTTCAGGTAGGTACCCTGCATGCTGTAGACTCCGTCCAGGGCGATCATACAGTGATCGTGCTGACTGCGCTGCCGAGCCAACAATTGCTCTAATTGTGCAAAGTCGTCGTGCCGAAACGAACACACGGTAGCTCCCGCGCCCTTGGCTTCAATGGCCGATCGCTGAACGCTGTTGTGTACTTCTTGGTCTGTCAGCAGTAGCGTTCCGGTTCTCATCAGCAACGGAAGAATTCCGTGATTTGCTAGAGTGACCGACGTAAAGACCATGACGTCTTGAACACCCAGCCAGTCTGCCAAGCGCTGTTCTAGCTGCTCAAACAGATCAAGCTCAGCAGCCGCGCGAGCCGAACCGGCGAGTGTCCCCCAGCGGGCGATTGCCTGTTGGGCCGAGCTGATCATTTCGGGGTGGCATTCCAGGCCCAAATAATTGATCGCATTGAAATTCAGCAACTTCTTTCCATCAATCACAACTTCGCGGCCGCAGATGCTTTGCAGTTGGCAATAAGAATTGGGGACCTTCTTGGCGTTTTGCGCAAAGAACTTCATGAACCGGTTGTCGGCACGTTGATTGATAAGATTTTGAAGGGAACCAGTGGCTTGTGAGTTGTTGGTTGGCATTTGGATTTATCCTCTTAGGTTTGGTTTTGAAATGTGAAACAACACGCTGCTAATCAACTAAGCGGACAGATCGAAATCGTGTTACAGCCTCCTGCGGGCCTACGACGTTTTGGCAACAGAATCTTTGGTCAGACGCCTAATGTTTTTGGCTAGCATAGCCTCCAGCTTGGGTCGGCACAATCATCATCTTTAGGAATTAGTAGCCCAACACCCGGTTTGGGGACGAGAGTTGAACTTGGAGACCGCTGGAATTCTTGTAGCCCCTGAATAGACGCTGGACAGCAGGCAATCATGTTAGCGCGACTATTGGTGATAGCCAGATCCTTTTTAGTCATTGGCACCCTTGCTGGCTGTTGTGGCTTGGCGGGTTGTCAATGGTCTGGACCCTCTTCCACATCTACAGACGGGCCCTGGGAGGCTCGCCGATCGTTTGTTCGCTGGAATCTAGCAGCAAACGGCTCACAGAAGTGCCCATGCCGAACCCAACAGGGACACTGCTCAACCGACCAGGGACACTGCTCTGCTTTTGAGGGATGCGCTGTGGTTGGCGACCCGAACTATGCAAACCCATCAAACTGCGGGGTTTTTGACCGCTTTTCCCATTCCCCATCAGACGGGGACACTGCTCAGTCCTTACCTACCTCGCATTTCTCGAAAGAGAGCTGTGTCCCCGCCAATGTCAGGCTTGCCCAGCTTCCCAAATCTGAATTAAAGAAGCTGATGGGCACCTGCCCCGCGCCTTCGCCGGCTTCGATGCAGGGAGATTGGTTGGGCGTGAATCGCGGCATGATGCTAGCGTTAACTGGCAACGCGACTTTCATCAAACGCTTTGATATGCTGTACACCAGGAACTGCGTCCAGGGTGTCGGTACCAACATCAGGGTATGCCAGGTCCCTCTGGAACGGCTTGGACATTGCGGATGGCAACCCAAACTAGACGCTCAAACTGGTCAGCCGGACATGCACGGAAACTTCCTGATTATCAACCGTGACCCGCTGGAACTGGACTATCGACAGGCGGACAATCCGTTCTTTGAGCCCACACGATTTTTAGTGGATGAACTGGTGCAAGTGGACGAAGGCTTGCTGCTAGGAAGAGCCAATTTGCAGCTTTTTCGTTGGCGCATTCCCGTCGCCTATTTCGCGTTGTCCAAAGCTGACTAGACCGCTTTGCACTGCCCCTTATCGATTCATTATCGCTTTGAGGAATCCAGTCCACTTTGACGGTCCTTCGATAATGCTGCGACATTCAGTAATGTCCGAGTCCTCACCGATCAGATACTCTAGCATATTCAGAACTTTCATCGCTCTTTCACTCTACCCCATCTGACTTAGAATCTGAGCCTGTGCGACGTAAAGCGCTTTGGCTTCGGAGATATGTATTCGCTCTAGGTCGGCATTAGTCTTCTGAAATGCACACCAATGAATGGCAACAACCGTCAGCGCCTGATGGTAGCCTTGTCGTAATTTAGCAATCCCAACGGGAATCTGGCCAAGCTTACCCCCCCAAAGGAGCGAACCTCCGAATAATCCGGCTTGTCCAAAGGGAACTCAGATCGTGATATCTGGCCGACCGATAAAGGGCAGGCGGGTCGGACCATCGGGTATTCTTGGGTAGCTGTTTGGGCCTGCGACAACCGGGCTGTGGGGCGAGTGATAGCATTGAAACCCAAGTATTTTACTGAAATGATCGGAAATAAGCCGCTTCTAACCAGCAAATTCGTCTTGCGGTAGGTGGGGTGGCCGATAAACTATCCCTTCCTAAATTCACACTAGGTATGCTTCGTACAATGGCCAGCATAGCTCAGTTGGTAGAGCTGCTGATTTGTAATCAGCCGGTCGGGGGTTCGAGTCCCTCTGCTGGCTCATTTCGAGCTTGCTTGCGGGATTGGGAAGTAGTCAGCAAAGGGGAGGTTGCCCGAGTGGTTAATGGGGACGGACTGTAAATCCGTTGCTTCGGCTACGCAGGTTCGAATCCTGCACCTCCCATTGGCGAAAACCCATTTAAGTGCCAAACTGATTGGGTTATCCGCTCGAAAGGGAGTGAACCTGGCAAGGCGGTGGCTCGACCGACGCTAGCTAAGAAGCCAACGTCTGCGGAAGCGGGCTTGAGCATCTTGGTGTGAACAGAGGACAGAGCAGACAATTATTTCGAATGCCTGCGGGTGTAGCTCAATGGTAGAGCAGCAGCCTTCCAAGCTGAATACGAGGGTTCGATTCCCTTCACCCGCTTTGCATTTGGGGTCAGTGGCTGCTGTAGCTCAGTTGGTAGAGCACTTCCTTGGTAAGGAAGAGGTCATGGGTTCAAGTCCCATCAGCAGCTTAAGCTTCAAAGATCGCTCGGGCGATTTTTGGTGCAAGGTTTTCGGTTCTGGTTCGACGCGAGCCACTTTGGCCGTCGTCTATTCCAATTTTTTTTAGTGTTTAGGTGTAAAAGACAATGGCCAAGGAGCAGTTCAAACGAACAAAGCCGCACTGCAACGTCGGCACAATCGGTCACATTGACCACGGCAAGACCACTACAACGGGCGCACTGTTGGCGGTTCAAGCAGCTAAAGGCTTGGCGCAAGCCAAGGCTTACTCTGATATCGCAAAGGGCGGAACGGTCCGCGATGCGACCAAGACAGTTACCATTGCAGTTTCGCACGTCGAGTACGAGACCGCAAATCGCCACTACGCGCACATCGATTGCCCTGGTCACGCCGACTTCATCAAGAACATGATCACTGGCGCCGCTCAGATGGACGGTGCAATTCTGGTGGTCAGTGCGGCTGACGGCCCGATGCCTCAAACCAAGGAACACGTTCTGCTGGCGCGTCAGGTTGACGTTCCCGCTATTTGCGTGTTCTTGAACAAGTGCGACCTGGTTGACGACGAAGAGTTGCTGGAGTTGGTCGAACTGGAAATCCGGGAGCTGCTGAACAAGTACGATTTCCCTGGAGACGACATTCCTATCATCCGTGGCAATGCGCTGGCAGCGTATAACAACCCTGCTGATCCACAAGCTAGCAAGTGCATCAGCGACCTTTTGGACGCTGTCGACAGCTACATTCCACAACCAACTCGCGAAGAAGACAAGCCGTTCTTGATGGCGATCGAAGACGTGTTCTCGATCGAAGGCCGTGGAACGGTGGCAACAGGCCGAGTTGAACGTGGCGTGGTGAAGGTTGGCGAAGAAGTGGAACTAATTGGCTTAAAGGACCTGCCCACCAAGACGACGGTCACCGGCGTTGAAATGTTCCGCAAAGAAATGGGCGAAGGCCGTGCAGGCGATAACGTAGGTTGCCTATTGCGTGGTATGAAGCGTGACGACATCGAGCGTGGTCAGGTTCTGGCCAAGCCCGGATCGATCACTCCACACAAGAAGTTTGAAGCCGAGATCTATTGCTTGAGCAAAGACGAAGGTGGTCGTCACACACCATTCTTCAGCGGCTATCGACCTCAATTTTACTTCCGAACCACCGACGTTACCGGTTCGGCAAAACTAGTTAGCGCCGAAATGTGCATGCCTGGCGATAACGTCAAGATCGAAGTCGAACTGCAAAAGAAAATCGCTATGGACGACGGCGTTCGTTTTGCGATTCGAGAAGGCGGTAAGACTGTCGGTTCGGGCGTTGTAACCAAGATTTTGGAATAACGTTGGAAATGGCTGGGTAGCCTCACCCCTACCTGCCAATTGAAGATCGAGCAGATCGCACAAGTGGAGACAATGTCTGGTGGCTGCTGCAGTTCTGGTGATTGCGGCAGCCGCTTTCATTCCACGATCCGCTAGGGGTGTAGCTCAATTGGTAGAGCACTGGTTTCCAAAACCAGCGGTTGCGGGTTCGAGTCCCTCCGCCCCTGCTTGAGTTGCAACTTGGACGCATGGCTTTGAATGATGATAGCCCTGGGTTGATGCTCAGGGCAAATAGTCCCTGAGACAATTTTGTAAACAGCTCTTACGCTACAGAAAATGAGCACTAAAGACACAGTCATAGGCGGCCGATCTCCGGAGTCCGATCGTAACAGTTTCTTCCAGGAACTGCTGTCAGGAAACCTGTACAAACGCAACCAGGGACGAATGGTCCGACAGATCACCTGCCTTTCGATATGGGTGGTGGTTGCCGTTTCGGCATGGCGATTCAACCTGTTTTTCCTGAGCAAGTGGCTTGGTCCGGATAGGCAATTGATCAGCTACTTGCTGACGTTGATTTTGGCAGCAGCCGGAGCCTGGGTCGGATATCGGCTAGTAAATTGGCCTCGTTTTGCTGACTTTCTGATCTCCGTCGAAGCCGAATTAGCCAAAGTATCTTGGCCAACTCAAAAAGAACTGATCAAGGCGTCGTTAGTAGTCATTTTAACGATCCTGTTTATGTCCGCTATTTTGTTCACCTATGATGCGTTGTGGCGGCTACTGTTTCAGGCTATAGGCATTGCCTAGGCGGAATCGTGCAGGTGTGACTGCAGCAAATTGAAAAATATCGGTTGATAAATCGCTCATTAGCTCTTGAACAAAACCTGGGCTAGCGATTACATTGTTGTTTCGCGTGGTCCCGGCAACCTACTGGGATTCACATCCATTTTTCTTCCTAGCCAGGAGATGACTGCGGACGCTGGCTTAGTTGCCAGGGTTTCGCGATCGCTTGTACTGGCGTGGGGGTACTCATCTGTGAGTGACACAAGTAAATCTGATTCAGCCGCACCGAGTGCTGTGCCATCTATGGACTGGTACATCATTAAGGTGGCGTTTAATCGTGAAGACAGCATTCGGGATGCACTCCTGAAGCGGATCAAGCTGTCTGGGCTGGATAGCTGCTTCAGCGAGATATTGATTCCTACTGAAGACGTTGTCACATTTACTCGAAACGGTACCCGCCGCGTTGTTAAGCGGAAGCTCTACCCAGGTTATCTAATGGCCCGCATGGTCATTACTGATGACTCTTGGTTCTTGGTTAGGGAGACCCCTGGTGTCGGTGACTTCACCGGTGCTGGTGGCAAGCCGACTCCTATGGATCCATCAGACGTTGCCAAAATCGTCAAGCCGGATGTTCCTGACGAGGAGGAAGGCAGTAAGCCGATGAAGACATCGATCCCTTATCGCGCTGGCGATCGGGCTCGTGTCAAAGAAGGTAACTTCCAAAATCTGGAGGGCGAAGTAGAAAAAGTTGATGAAGCCAACGGTCGAGTGACCGTAATCATCAGCATTTTTGGCCGTAGCACTCCAGTAGAACTGGATCACTGGCAGATCGAAAAGATCTGACTTGGGACCAGCCCTGATCACATAGAACAATATTGGCGAACAGTGGTAGGCACGCTTCAAGCAAGCTGCCGGCCATTGATGAACACTCGCGTTTTCGAACTGTAAAATTTTTCGCAACTTGCGGAGTCAAATTCGATATGGCTAAACAGATGGTTGGACAAGCCAAATTTCAGGTGCCGGGTGGGCAAGCCACTCCAGCGCCTCCTGTGGGCACGTCCTTGGGCAAGTACGGTATTAACCTGGGGCAGTTCGTTTCTGCCTTCAACGAAAGAACTCGCGAATACAACGGAACTCCGATTCCCGTTGTAGTCACGGTATACAACGATCGCTCGTTTGAATTCATCACCAAGAGTCCACCAGCCGCTTCCTTGCTGAAAAAGGCTGCTGGAATCGCAAGTGGTTCAGGTGAACCCAACAAGAAGAAGGTCGGCAAAGTGACACGAGCACAAATCCAGGATATCTGCGCCAAGAAAATGGCAGACCTGAATGCTCGCGACTTGGCGCATGCCGAGCGAATGATTGAGGGTACAGCCCGCAGTATGGGCCTGGAAGTGGAGGGTTAAACATGGCACGATTAAGCAAAGCAATGAAGTCCATGGTATCCAAGAACCCCAAAGGCAAAACTCCATTGTCTCTAAAAGAGGCCGTGGCCGTTCTTAAGAGTTTTCCCTCGCGGAAGTTTGATCAAAGCGTTGAAATTCACCTGAACCTGGGAGTCGATCCCGCTCAGGCTGATCAGATCGTTCGCGGCTCGGTTGTGCTACCTCACGGCATTGGAAAGACGCAGCGGATCTTGGTGTTCGCTAAAGGCGATTTGGCCAATACGGCTACGGCGGCCGGTGCCGATTTTGTTGGCCAGGAAGATTTGGCCAAGAAAATCAAAGAAGGCTGGACCGAATTTGATGTATGTATCGCTACGCCCGACATGATGGGCGTGGTAGGACCACTGGGCAAAGTCCTTGGACCTCGTGGATTGATGCCTGCGCCTCGATCTGGGACAGTGACTAACGATGTGGCTAAAGTCATCCAAGAATACAAGGCCGGAAAGGTTGAGTTCCGAAATGACAAGGGAGCCAATGTGCATGCCGTGGTGGGTAAGCTCAGTTTTGACGCTGACAAGCTGGTCGAAAACATTCAAGCCTTTATTGACTACGTCAATACGGTGAAGCCGACGACCGTCAAAGGAACCTACATTAGAACGATCTCCCTGTGTGCCACCATGTCGCCTAGCGTGCGTGTGGCCGCCTAGTTTTTTCAGGGGTTGGACCTTAAACATTCAGAAATGACCTCCTATCAATCATGAGCAAATACGTTAAGAACTTTATCAGCAGCGATATCAAGAATCGCCTTGAGGGTGTTTCCGATGCTGTCGTTGCCAATGTGATTGGGATGGACTCAGATTCCACCTACCGAATTCGCAAGAAGTTGCGAGATAAAGGCATATCAGTTCTCGTTGTCAAGCGCAGTTTGGCAGCTCGAGCTGTTGCCGACTCTAGGCTTGGCCCTATTTTCGACAAGCAAGATGGCTCAGTCGCCGTGCTTTGGGGTTGTGATGACTTCGTAAGTTTGGCCAAAGAACTGGCTGAACTGGTCAAGAGCAAAGAGTTCGAGAAGTTTGAACTCAAAGGCGGCGTGATGGATGGTGAATCCTTGACCGCCGAAAAGGTTCTTGAGATCAGCAAGTGGCCCAATCGCTTGGAGCAAATTTCTCTGTTGGTCGGCCAAATCCTTGGTCCTGGAGCTGGGCTATCCGCTCAACTGCTAGGCGCTGGAGCCAAAGTAGCCGGTCAAGTTAAGAAGCTGATCGAAAACAAGGAGGGCGAAGCATAACGAGAGACTTTGGGGCGTTGAAGTCTTTTCGACTGCCCACCCACCGCAAGCCAGTAGGTTGTTGTAGCTAAAAACAAAGTCTGCTTGTGGTCAACATCCGGTGTTTCGCACCACTTACCATTTCCAAGGTTTAAACAGATAATTTTCCACTTTCGACAATAAAAAAGGGTGACAGATTATGTCCGACACAATGTACGCAGATGACATCAAGCAATTGGGTGATAAGATCGTCGGTTTAACGCTCAAGCAAGCTAAAGAACTAAGCGATTATTTGAAAGACGAGCACGGTATCGAAGCGGCCTCCGGTGGCGGCGTGATGATGATGGCTCCGTCAGGTGACGGCGGTGGTGCTGCTGCCGCTCCAGAACAGACTGAATTCGATGTGGTCTTGACCGGTTTTGGCGATGCCAAACTGAACGTCGTCAAAGTAGTCAAGAACATCACCGGTGCCTCTCTCATGGACGCCAAGAAAATGGTCGAAGGCACTCCAGCCAAGATCAAGGAACAGGTATCCAAGGAAGAAGCCGAAAAGGTCAAGAAGGAACTGGAAGAAGCCGGTGCCTCGGTAGAAATCAAGTAGTCGAAATCGTTCACTGCTGGACGGCGACCGTTGCAACAATCACTGCTCGGGCAAAGCGCTCGAACCAGCCAAGGACTGAAGCTACAGCTTTGTCTGATGTTCTAGAAATCAAAAAACCCAGGTGTATCGCTGCACCTGGGTTTTTTTGTTGAGCAGACAGTGTGAAACGCTGGCTTTCCATACTGAATTTCAATTCTACTTGAAGGTCAATCCAATCTTTCGTTGAGCCAAAGTTGATTGGCGACCCGTGCCTTGTGTAACGTAGTCGTCACCAGACGACTGACGAACATCACTGCGGTCTCGAGCAATGATCTGGCCCACGATAAGCCATATCCCGATAAAGACCAAACCCAGCACTGCGTGAAACCACTCTAGTGACATCTCAAACCCTATTGCGCTGCGAGGACACATCCATGCGCAATGTTCTTGGCGAATTGGGATCCTAAAATCCGCCAAATCTCGATGGAGCCACAAGACTCCAATTCCGTCATCGACGCTTTGCCGGTCGCAGTTGCATAATTCGGCCGCCGGCGTCATAGACTACCCAGCCAGTATCATCAAGGCACCCAGAGAAAAGAACATGGATTTACAGGATGATCGTCGATCCGACTTAATCATCCTGCACATCCTGTCGATCCATGTTCATTCATTTTGTTCGAAAACTTATGCGTAGACGCTTAGAAAAGCGAGTTCCGAGAAATTTGCTTCATTTGAGCCGCGACACGACGGGCAATTCCGATCTTGGCTCGTAGGCATCTAGGCTAGCGGGGTGAGTTTTAGACTGCGGGTTAGGTCGTCTTTGGACATTAGTACAAACAGATGACCATCGCGGACAACTGCTGCGGTCGACCATCCTGCACTGCGATCGGTCAGCAACTGCAAGTGCTGATTGATGCCTTCAACGGTTTGCGATGCGGAAAATTCAAAGACATACATTTCACGACCACCTGCCAACGGCAATTTCCAGAGTCGGCCACTGGGCGCGAAAGGCGAATCGCCCAAGGAACGATATTCAATACCGGCAGCAGGTGAGACTTTGAAGTAGCTCTGTACGAGCTGACTGAGCCCCGCTTTATTGACCGTGTCGCTGCCTGCGTCAAGAACTTTCCATGATTGGGATTGGTCAAGTTGCTGTGCGCAGTAGGCCAACAACTGCAATGGCGACAACGATCGCCAAACTGTCAATGACATCCAGCCTAACAACAGCGTAGCGGCCAAGGCCGCCGTAGCCAACCAAGCGCGACGCTCGATCGAGCCAGAAGAAGAACGTTCCGCCGCTGGAGCGGACATAGTGACAGTCTGGTCAACTGTGTCCGACTGCTGGTTAGTATCAACAATGCCTGTGGCCGGTAAACTGTCTGTTACGATGGCAGCCTGACGGGTAGCCGATGTCACCATTGCGTCCATGACTAGTCGCGACACCGCTAGCTTGGCCCTCTGCCGAGCCTCCAAAGGAACCGCAACCGAACATATCAGTTGCTGAAGCGCCAAGTCGTCGGCATCCCAGTTGGCTGGTGTGTGAGTATTCATCATGAATTCTCCTTATTCATGCAGTGGCTGTTGTGACAAGCGGTATCGTCTGTCGTTGAGAACTGCGAGGTATCCTTGGATGGTTTTTCCAACAGGATCAACTGTACTTTTAAATGTTTCTTGCCGCGACTCAGGCGACTCATCACCGTTCCGATCGGCAACTTAAGTTCGTCTGCAATCTGGGTGTAACTCTTTTGTTCAAAGTAAAACATCAAGACCACGATTCGAAAATCGGCAGGTAACTGCTGTAGGGCCTGCTGTACCCAATCCTGCTGGTCCAAGCGACCTTGGTCGTCTGATCGTCCCGCCGGATCATGCTCCAAGCTGCCCCAGTTGGATTGCTTGTTGCACCATCGAAAGGCTTCGTTACGGGCGATTGCTAGCAACCACCCCCCCGCAGCATCATTGCTGCGCAGTTGTTCGATGCCGCTGAACGCCCTCAAGAAGGCTTCTTGCGATACGTCCTGAGCCGCATGTGGGCAGCCCGTCAGTCGGTAAGCATAGCTGTAAACCTGATCGTAATACTGATCCAACAGGCGGTCCGTCAACTCCTGTCGCTGCGCAGCAGTCAGCGTGGTCCGCTGCTTCTGTACCAAAGTCGATGAAGCAACCGAAACGGCGTCACATCCCTTTGCTTCAACTGACGATCCAGCGATTGGCGTATTGCTAACTGAAACCCTAGGTTCAGCCACAGATACCGGGTTAGCAGCCGAGACCAACATCGAATCATGCTCTGTAGTTTGAAGCTGTTTGTTCAAGGAATCGATCCAGTGGGAAGATCGCGGAACACCGGGCAATATTCCCGAAAAACAGATGATAATCAGAAAAAACCGACCGGCCGCGCAGCCAGGCGGTCCTTATGCATTCAATTCGATATCTGGTCGATCGGCGATATTCACCCAGACATGAACGTGAGGCGCACCACGGAAGTGCCAAACAAAACTGGGGCCCTCCAGACGCCAGTTGTCCCATACTCGGTCGTTGCCGATATCGTGGTCGGTGTAAAACGACAGATGGCAGGCGTCCAATCCACCTTGGGTGGAAAGGCACTCGAGCGCCTCCTGCCGATCGGTGACTCGGAACGGTTCCAGCAACGAACCAAGCGACAATTGCAACTGCTCTTTCTGGTCCGATGACAAGTCGGTAACAGGAATGCCGGTGATAGCCTGTGATTTACCCTTAAAAGCTACCGCCTGCTCCCGTGGCGTCTGAGCCACTTCGGCTATTTTTCGCTGACGACCATCCAGCATCTCATAGATGCGATTGACGTTTAACGCTTGCTGCCAAAAGACGTTGCCCGGATGATCTTTTTGCTCGTCGAACGAACCCGGATCATGCCCATAAAAGATGGGACCGCCAAACGCCACGCTGGGTTCAGAATTGCCGTCGCAACGCAGCGTCATGTGGCGACCGGTTAGAACCAATTCAAAAGGCCCAGCGTCCGGATCGCCAAAAATTCCGATGGCTTGTTCGCGTCCAAATCCTCCACAATCATCCTCCATCTGCTGGTCAAATTTTCCGATCCATTCGCTACTGACGATGCTTTCAAAAATCTTGCGAATTAGATCTTTTTGCTCTGCGTTATAGTAATCTCCATGAATGGAAGCATCATTGATCATCCAGTTGTTGGACACACGAGTTCTCAGCAACCCTCGTTTGGGATCGATGTGATTCCAGTCATAACAAATCTTGCTTCGCTGGCTGTCTGTTAAGGTGCCATGCAAAATTTTTACAAAAGACTCAGCAGATTGACTCGGTCCCGCTGTGGAGTTGTCGGCTAGACCCAGCGTCGGAGACATTCCGGCTGCTGCTGCAATTCCAACGCCTGTTTTGAGAAATAGTCGCCGATCGGACTCAACTAGCTCAAGCGGCTTGGGGCGATTCATGACACGATCCTCGTTTTTGGACTATTGGGGACTGAACTTCGGAAACACGCGCAGCGGTCAGCAGCGGTTAGACCAACGGAATATTATAGAGGTTTGCGCGGCTACATGGGCAAAAAGCTATCGCTAATTACCAAAAATCGCCGTCAAAACCTCGTCACGATCGCTTTAGCCACCTTTCCAGCGATTCAGCCAGTTGGCTTGCCTGGCCGAAGTGGTAGGTGACCCATCCGCGATCGGCAGCAGCTTGAATGTTCTCGGGTCGATCATCGGTAAAGAATATTTGCTCTCCTTTCAGCCCACAGATCTGCTCAGAAAAGGCGTATATTCCCCCATCGGGTTTCATGCTTCGCACTTCGTAGCTAAGCACATGATGCTGGAACCAACCATGAAGCATGGGCCAATCCTGTCGCATGAGCCATTGCCAGTGGGCATCACAGGTATTGGATAGAATTCCAATCGGTAGTTGAGTGTCCCGCAGTAGCTCCAACACAGCCAGTATGGGCCAGTTCGGTTGAAAGATGCTACAGATCGCTTCCATCACTGACTGCGTGGTCAGATCGCTTTCCAGCAGGCGATTGACCTCCAAAGTGTATTGATCTTCGTTGATCAAACCCGTTTCGTAACGTTTCTGCAAGTCGGACGTAAACACGGTGCTAAGTACCTTCTGTACATCGCAGCCAACCAATTCAGCCAAATGCTCAGCCGCTTTGTGGGGATGTAGAGTTACCAACACATTTCCAAGATCAAAAAATACAAATTTGGACTGCATGGCGACTTTCTTGATGTTCGTGGGCAAACTAAATTATGGTGATCAACGAATAATTCTTTTTTAAATCATAATTGCCCACTAAGTCAGCAAGGTTTGCAAAATGAAAAATCCCGTTTGGATCATTTTAGCTTCGCTACTGGTGGCTGCGGCAGGGGTCGCCAGTTTATCCTTTAGAGATTTGCGGCGGGATGCCAATCCAACAGCGAGCCCCATCGTTCTTTACTGTGCTGCCGCAAATCGAGTAGCCGTAGAAGCAGTTTTGGACCGCTACCGAAGGGAATATTCTAGACAGGTTCTCGTCGAATACGGTCCATCCCAAACAATTCTCAGTCGTTGTGAAATCGGAGCCACTGGAGATCTTTTTCTACCTGCAGACGACAGTTTTTTGCAAATAGCTCATGAGAAAAATTTGGTAGCTGAACGGATTCCGATAGGCGCGATGCGAGCTGTCTTGGTCGTGCCCAAAGGCAATCCCAAGTCGATCCAATCTTGGTCGCAATTGGTCGGTGGCCAAGTTCGACTGGTTCAGGCCGACCCTGATGCGGCCGCGATCGGCAAGGTCACTCGACAGAAACTCACTGAAAAAGGACTGTGGGATCAGCTTCATCAGACTACCGCTGCGTTTCGTGGTACGGTGACCGATGTAGCCAACGACGTTCAACTGGGTGCCGCCGACGTGGGTATCGTGTACGACGCAGTACTGGCTAGCTACCCCGAACTGGAAGCAGTCCAAATTGATGAATTAGGTGATGTGGTTAGCCATGTACAAGTCGGTGTGCTTAATTCTGCAACTCAGCCGTCTGCAGCCTTGCATCTGGCTCGCTACCTGACGGCCAAAGATCGGGGACTTGAGACGTTTGCTAAATACGGTTTGCAAGTGGCCACAGGCGACCAGTGGGCTGATCGGCCAGAGTTAACCTTGTTTGCTGGCTCGATGTTGCGACCTGCCATTGCTGATACGATTGAAAAATTCAAACAGCGTGAGGGCGTGGATGTTTCGACGGTTTACAACGGCTGTGGAATTTTAGTCGGACAAATGCGTGGTGGTCAGTTGCCTGATGCCTATTTTGCTTGTGACGTAGAATTCATGAAGCAGGTAGCAGATCATTTTCCCGATCCAGTGGATGTGTCTCAGAATGAACTGGTGATTGTGGTACCCAAGGGGAATCCCAAGCAAATCGGTTCGCTCAAAGACTTGACTCGACCCGGTCTACGTGTTGGCATTGGCCACGAAAAGCAGTGTGCCATGGGCTGGATTACTCAAGTGACTTTTCGCGAAGGTGGCATTCAAAACGAAGTGATGAGCAACGTGACCGTACAGGTACCCGCTGGGGATATGCTGGTCAATCAAATGCGAGCCGGTTCGCTGGATGCGGCAGTTGTCTACCTGAGCAACGCCGCGGGCGCGGCCGATATTCTGGATGCTGTTGCCATTGAGGGACTACCCTGCTCTGTTGCCGTTCAGCCATGGGCGATTTATAAAGACAGCAAATTCCCTCAGACCGCTGGTAGGTTATTTCAAAAAATTCGTTCTCCGGAAAGTCAAGCTGACTTCGAAGCTGAAGGTTTTCGATGGCAGTCTGCGATTGGCGAAAAATAGTAACTGCACCTGCCCCAGGGCTAGCCTGTACTCATTAACCACCACTGGAAGAGGTTTGCCATGAGCTGGCTATATGAGAATCCACTGGGCATCGCCATCGTGGGACTGATCGTTTCGGCACTGGTGGCCTACGCCGGTTTGCATCAAGGTGAGACTAAGCCACTGTTTGCTGCCGCCGGCATATTGATTCTCACTGGACTACTTTCCGGACTATCCATTTGGGTGGAGACCGACAAGGAACAAATCCAACGTACCATCTACGAAGTTGCAGCCGCACTGCATAACAATGATCATTCGTTAGCCATTTCTTATATTCATCCAAATTCCGCAGAAGGCATGCAACAAGCAACGTCCGAACTGCCACGCTACACCTTTCATGATGCAAGGGTAACTAGTCTAAGAAAGGTCGAAGTCAATCTACACACTCGTCCGCCCACAGCCGCATCAGAAATGCTAGTGGCAGTAGAAATATCTTCTCAGCGTCTTGATATGTTCGTTGGGAAAGCCGATGTGCGTCGACTGGTGAAGGTATTCTGGATGAAAAAGGAGGATCGATGGTTGATCCGAGACTACGAGCACTCGGACTTCATGGACGCGTTTACTAACTCGCCATCGCCACAGTTGAAAGGCTTTTGAGTGCCCGTGGTGGGCCGGCGTGATCCGATATTTTTTGTGTGATCCAAGTTTACCGTTGATCCAACGACCAATGGCATGCCTGAAACCGTCTTGCCTCATCGGCTCGCTGGTACCAACCTACAGCCAATTTCCGAAAGCAGCAGTTGATCGAATTTTATAAGCTGCGCGAACTCCAGATTGGTTGTAACTCTACCTAAAGCAAATGGACTTTCATCCCGATGCGATTACGAATCGCGTAGTCGGCAAATTGCAGGTTTCTACCTGAAAGTCACGTGATACGTAGTCCTGAAGAAACTGGTCAAAGCGTCTACAGCATGTTAGAATAGGAAGCGGTTCGCTCCTGAGAAGAAGGCATTTAGAGGAATGGAAGATGAGCATTGCATTGGCAACAACGTGGGAAGATCGGCTGCACGATCTCGGCAATATTCCCGTTTCTCGCATTCGCAGTGAACCCGCTCCTGGATCGGCCACTGTGGACGATGTCACTCGCCTACGCAACACAGAACGGCGACTATATGAACTTGTCGATGGAACGTTGGTGGAGAAAAGCATGGGTTGGCCTGAATCACTCCTAGCTGGAGTACTACTTCAATGGCTCAACAACTATCTTGATGTGCATCGAATCGGTGTGGTCACGGGAGCCGACGGGATGACGCGTCTGTTTGGTGATACAGTTCGCGGCCCAGATGTCGCATTTGTTGCCTGGGACCGAATGCCCAATGGACAGATTCCTACAGATCCGATTCCAGAATTGGTGCCCAATTTTGTTATCGAAGTGCTCAGCAGCGGGAACACTTACGCAGAAATGTCTCGCAAGCGCCGCGAGTACTTTCATGCCGGTGTTGAGCTGCTGTGGATGGTCGATCATCGGACTCGAACGATTACCGTATTTCGTTCTGCACTGGATGCCACGGTTTATCTAGAAGACAAAACTATTGACGGTGGAGAGGTGCTCCCGGGCTGGCAAGTCAACATTGCGGAACTCTTCAGTCGCCTCGATCGCCAATGACTCATCAGAATTGTAATTCTGCCGTGCCTGCCGGACTTGAGGGGATTGCCGTAACACCGCTGAACGCCTTTCGCTCGCTACTCCTTCATCTAGCTGAGGTCCAGTCGCAGTTGGCAAAATGTGCAATCGAACACTACTTCTCGCTAAGGAACTTGATGCTGCCTGGTCCTGATCATTCCGCTGCGTTTCGGTGACTACATAAGCTACATCCAGCGATGGGTGCAAACAAAGGAATGACGGATTTGCCTGAGTGTTAACCTGAACAGGCTGAGTCATTGAACCATCCGAGCTGAGCGAACTAAGATAGATCCCACCGGAATATCCCCCGATCAAAAAGGGCTCCGACGCGCATAAAATCTTGCAACAGTTTGCGTCACTCATCGACAGCATCGCCCCTAAAAAGTTTCGATATTGTCACTGGTTCAAGGAAAGAATATGTAGCCATGAAACAACTCACTTTGAATTATTGCGAAAAATCCGATGTGGGATCAAGTTTTGAAATTACTCCCACTATGGCCCTTCTTGCTTTTGTTCTATCTGCTTTTTTGTCCTTTGCCAATACAGCCTGTAGCTGGCTAGAGTCGCGGGAAAAGCCTATTGCGTCGTCTACCCTTTCCCGACGTACGACGTGCTGTGGGTTTGGGAGTGACAACGGTAGGTGCGAACCACAAGACCATACCAAGTAGTCCTGCTGCGATCAGCGGAAACAGCACGGGGACACTGACGAACTCGACGCCGTACGCTTCACTATCTGACGGTCTTGATAATTGCCAAGGATTTGGAGCCCCTCCCCTTTGCTGACCATCATTTCCATATTGGCCAGTGTTGTCGGATGACCGCCAAGGATCGGGCTGTGGCCGATCTTGCCTAGTAGCTGCCGATAGTAGATCACGCCGAAATCGAATTTGAGTCGTCTGGGTCGTCAATGCGGCTAGGCCAAGCATCATCGTAGTGATGATTAGTACCAATCCGAAAAGTCGAATATTTGCCATAGCTAAATTTGTGATCAGGAGTTAGGTAGATTGAGTATCCGATACGATGGCACCGTCTAACATGCGAATCAACCGATTGCCGCGCTGCGCGACGTCGGCGTCGTGCGTTACGATCACTAGGGTGGTGCCATGTTGTTGGTTGAGTTGCAACAGCAGGTCGATAACCTCGCGACCACTAACGCTATCCAAACTGCCGGTCGGTTCATCTGCCAGAATAAGTGCTGGCTGGTTGGCCATCGCTCGCGCGATCGCGACGCGTTGCCTTTGACCGATGGATAGCTGATTGGGCAGGTGATTGACTCGATTTTCCAAGCCGACCGTGACCAGCAACTGGCGGGCCGCTGAGACTCGTTCTGTCGGCGACAAACGTCCGCCAAACATGGCCAATTGAACATTTTCAATGGCTGTTAAATTGGGCAAAAGATAAAACGACTGAAATACAAAACCGATTTCTTGAGACCGCAATTGATTCAAGTCGCGATCGTACATCGGACCACCTTTGAACAAGACCTGACCCTCAGTTGGCCGATCCAGGGCTCCCAGGATGTGCAGCAAAGTGGATTTACCGCAGCCGCTGGGCCCCATGATGGTTAGCGCCTGACCCTGGAAGATCGACAGGGAAATATCTCTCAAAGCCCGCACGTCGCCGTCGGCATAGTGCTTATGGACGCCCTTTAATTGAATCAAGGGCTCGCTGAGTCTGCTTGTTTCTGGTGCTGGCTTTCCTAAAATCATGTTGTGTTCGCCGCTGAGTCTGAACCGTTTACGCCATCTAAGCAAACCTGAATCGCCGGCATGCTCCATCAGTACTGGACGGGGCAGCACCTGCAAGGTACTGGTTTACTCGAAATGGCAATTCCAAACAACAGGAAAGGTATGGGATATTGAATTGATACGACCCTTTCTCCCTGCGGCATTCTTATTTGCCAGCTTTAACTTTGCCTCGCTTTGGGCTCAAGTAGGAACTCCACGCAACGTGCAGTGGGTCGAACCGGGTACGGTGGTTGGACAATCGACGACAACTGGTTGGAATCGTGCGGTCATGCTATCTAAACCGCGAATCGCCAGCGGTGACGTGGACTCATTGCCGGGATTCATCCAAACTTCGGTTCCGAAGTTCATGCTAACGGTACTGGCCAAAGTGGATCAAGCGCTTCCCGGTGTCAACGGCAAAGGTGCGGCAAACAACGGACCACCCAAATACCGGCTAGCCGAAGTAGGCATTGGTTACAGCATTCTAGTTGGAAAACAATGGATTGTAGTACGTTCCGATAACTACGATTTCACCGGTGTGTCACTGTCTTTACTAGAGCGACAACTTTTATCACAAAACTACAGACACCTAGAGGACATTCGCACCGTAGGTCGAGCATCCACCGTGATGATTTTTGACGCCGTTGCCAATCTACTTCAGTCGAATCAACATCGCGAGTTTCACATGCGGCATCTCGTATGGATCGACGGTCAGACCGGAAAACTGGCGACTATCGTTTGGCTGGTCAACGCCGACGAAACACGCGGCCTGAGCGTTTTTGGCGAACAAGCGCCACGCTGGATTGATAATGATGCCATCGAAGACCGAGCCATCCATATCGACAAGACTCAATTCACGTTAGGCATTCCCAGTCCGCTGGCTTTTGCCATGGAAAAGATGCCTCCCGGTCGTGAAATCCCTTGGACAGCCGATTTGTTACCGTTGGCAGCTCTAGATCAATATCGCCTGGATGACATTCGAGAACTCATGTCAGCCTTTAATCGCGCCAATCAAAATGCGGGTAAATGAATGGGCTTGTTCTAAATCGACAAACTGCCAAGTTGAACATCAATTTGCGTCGGCCCCGCTTGTCCCACCCTACAAACTGCGTGAACGGCTACCTATTACAGGATGCCCTTGGTGCTGGGTATGTCCTGTTGACGCGGATCTATTTGACAGGCGGTCCGCAATGCTCGGCCAGACGCTTTAAATATCGCCTCGGCTATGTGATGGCTGTTTCTTCCGTAGTGCAGCAGCACATGGTAATTGCACTTTGCATTGCTTGCCAGCGCATACCAAAAGTCTTCAACCAACTCACTGTCAAAGTCGCCAATCTTGGGACTGGTCATCGGAGCCTTGAAGACAACGTAATTGCGTCCACTCAGATCGACGGCAACGGTCACTAACGTTTCTTCCATGGGCAACACGCTGTGCCCATAGCGCGTGATACCACGTTTATCGCCAAGCGCTTCGGTGAAAGCCAGCCCTAAACAGATCCCTACATCTTCTGTAGTGTGATGAGCGTCGACGTGAGTGTCTCCGCGGCATGTGACTGAAAGATCAAATTGACCATGTTTGGCAAACAACGTCAGCATGTGATCCAAAAAGCCAACGCCAGTTTGAATCTCTGTTCGACCACTTCCATCGATTTGTAGCGATAACCGAATATCGGTTTCGGCCGTCTTGCGATTAATATTGGCTGTTCGAGTCATACCGCTTTTTTGTACTAAGTTGATAAGATATTTAGCTTATTCTCGCTTGCTTAATCTTCTGCTGACCCTCAATTTTTTCCAAGACCATGCGAAAGCAGGTGCAAACAGGCATCGATCTGATCGTCGGTACCAACACTAATGCGCAGGCCCTCGCCCCAACCGGCATATTTCATATATCGCACCAAAACCTTGTCTCGCTTCAGCGATTCGTACAGAGGTTGAACAGGACGATCGGGCAAAGTACACCATACAAAATTGGCCTGACTGTCAGGTACCACAAAGCCCAGCAATCGCAGAGCGGTGGTCATGCGATGGCGGGTGGCAATCACGCGAGCCCGGTTTTCACGCAACCAAGCTTGATCGCCTATAGCCGCAGTGGCTGCAGCTAAACTAAGGGCATCGCAGTTGTAGCTGTCTTTTACTTTTCGCAGCATGGCAATGATCGATGGGTGTGCGATCAGAAACCCGAAACGCAACCCCGCTAAAGCATACGACTTGCTGAGCGTCCTGGAGACCATGATTTTTGGATTTTGTCGAACCAAATCGACACAGTGACTGCCCGCAAAATCGACATAAGCCTCATCGACCAACAGCGGACATGGCAGACGCTCCGCCAGTCTGGCAACAGAATCGGAATCGATCACCGTCCCACTTGGGCTGTTTGGATTTGGCAGAAAAGCTAATTTCAGGTCCGATGCCGGAGCTGAAAAGTCGTTGCCCAATTTGAAATCCGGATCGAATCGAATCTCTTCGTAGGCTGCATTTTGCAACTGTGCTAAAGTACGGTACAGGATGTAACTGGGGTACGGTAGCCGTAGTCGATCCCCTTCCCCAACAAATGCCCTTGTCACGATCGTCAAAATATCGTCGCTGCCATTGCCGCAAAGAATCCAGTCCGGTTCGACATTCAGCACTTCTGCTGCTTGCAAGCGAAACGCCGTGCCAAGCGGGTCAGGATATCGCTCAAGACCTCGCGTCGCTGCCTGCTGAATCGCGTCGAACACCTTGGGAGAAGCTGGATACGGATTTTCGTTGGTATTGAGCTTGATGAATTTGCCGCCCTGAGGCTGCTCCCCAGGGACGTACTCCTGCATCTGCCGTACAGCCGAGCGAAAGTAATTTTGCAGATCGGTTTCGTTTATGTGCATCTTATGAGTCTATCGTATCAGTCAAGCGCTGTGGAAGCGCTCTATTGTAGTCAGAACGGGAACTACCTCGCGATTTTACGCTGTTCAAGATTTCGTAACTGTCCACACCCCGAGGTGGGCCTACAAACCTGGGTGAACGGTTACAGGATTTCGTAGTGAAACTAGGCTGAGTCTCCGGTGATAGGAGACACTTGATCTGCCTACGGTGTTCGCAGTCGTATGTTAACGCTTTCGCGATGTGCCGTCAGTCCTTCTTTATCGGCCAAAACCGCGATTTCACCAGCGATTTCCGCCAACGCCTCCTTTGAGTACTCAATGACGCTGTTGCTGCGTAAAAACGAATTGCTTGACAGACCGGCAGCCCAACGCGCCGTTCCTCCAGTTGGCAAGACGTGGGATGGCCCGGCCGCATAGTCGCCCAGTGCAACCGGACTGAACGGTCCCAAAAAGGTTGCACCCGCGTTTCGTATTTTGGTGCTCAACTCGCCTGGTTGGCTGCAGGCGATGTGCAAATGCTCGGGTGCGATCCAATTAGTCAATTCCACCGCCTGCTGGGAATCGCGGACAAGAATCAGAGCCCCAAATGCGTTTAGACTTTCAACAGTCAATTGTCCGCGACTCAACCCTTCAAGCTGCCGCTGCAATTCTGACTCGACTTGATCCAACAATTCGCCGTGCCAAGTGATCAGCAGGCTCGCACCCGGCGAGTGCTCGGCCTGAGCAAGAATATCGGCTGCGGCAAAGGCGGGCGAAGTGCTATGGTCTGCGATCACCACCACTTCGCTTGGACCTGCAATTGAATCGATATCCACTTCTCCGTACACATACTTCTTTGCCAGCGCCACAAAAAGCGAACCTGGACCGACGATCTTGTCTACGGCCGGCAGCCCGTCGACTCCGTAGGCAAGCGCGGCCACAGCCTGCGCACCACCGATCGGATAGACCTGGGTGATTCCCAGTTCGTAGCAGGTTGCCAAGACATCTGGGTTATATGCGCCAAAAGGCGTGGGAGGAGCAACAACAGCAATTTCCGCGACTCCAGCAGCCTGAGCCGGTACCACCGTCATCAACACGGTGGACGGATAGGCCGCCGCACCGCCGGGCACACAAACGCCAACTCGGCGCAGCGGCTGATAGCGATGCTGAAGCTGAATCCCTGGTGCAGGCTGATGATTCACGTTTTGATGTAGGATAGACCGCTGAAAAGAATCGATGTTCGAACGAATCTTGCGAATGCACCGCAAAAACTCAGGCGTCGCTGCCTGATGAGCCTGCTGCAATTTGTCCAGCGGCAATCGCAGGCTACCCGACGTCAACGTGGCACCGTCCAGTTGTTGGCTGTAGTGCAAGAGCGCTTCCACTCCACGACTGCGAACGTCCTGGCAAATTCGTTCGACCACCTGAGTAGGTAAAAGCGGCTGGCCAAACACTCGTTCGGTCAAGGCTTTTCCCTTGGGACTAACAACATTGCCCGACGGGCTAAGCTGATCGCGCAGGGCTTGCAATTCTTGATTGGCATCAGCCGATCTTGCGTCGATGCGTTTGAGTTGAAGACTACTCATAAATGTTACTCGCGAAAGGGGTTTTACTGGCAACTGTAGCTACCGTCGCCAGACGGTGGAAATGGTGAATGCAACTACCGTCACTAGTCGGCGTATGGCTCATTCGCCCTAGCACTATTCCTTTATATATCACTTGTTGCGTCTTAAAACATCATCCCAAACAGCATGACTTATGCCAGGGCTTCTTTAGCGGTATTATAAACGACGGACCAATTGATACCCATCAGCCAGCTAACTGCAAATGCCCAGGTACTTAAGCAGTGCAACACGTTAGCCGACACTTGCTTAACCGACTAGACCTGCTGGAACACTTTCTAACGGCCTGAGGAAACTATGAGTTTTTCTATCGATCTTCGCAGTGATACCGTCACTAAGCCTTCAGCGGCGATGCGGACGGCGATGGCTGCTGCCGTGGTGGACGATGATGCCATCGGAGTCGACCCGACCGCCCAGGCGCTGCAAGAGCGGGTTGCCGATCTGCTAGGAAAAGAAGCGGCCGTTTTTATGCCCAGCGGTTCGATGACCAATCAGGTAGCGATTCGCTTGCACTGCGGTCGCGGCGATGAATTTTTGTGCGAAGCCGATTGTCACGTCTACAACTACGAACAAGCCGCTTTTGCGCAGTTGAGCGGCATTGTGGCCCGGACCGTTCAGGGTATCCATGGAGTCATCCAGCCGGAACAGTTGCTAGGAATGATACGCCCGCCAGCCGAAAATATGGTGCGTACGCAATTGATCAGCTTGGAAAACACACATAACCGAGGCGGCGGCACCGTACAGCCACTCGAAAACATTCAAACCATTTGTCGTTGGGCGCATCAAAATGGACTGTCCACTCACCTGGACGGTGCTCGTTTGTTCAATGCCGTGGCAGCCACAAGCATCGATGCTAAGGTATGGGCGGAGAACTTTGATTCGGTCAGTATCTGCTTTTCAAAAGGATTAGGTGCCCCAATCGGCTCTGCACTGGCTGGCCATCGCGATTTCATTAAAGAGGCGCGAAGGGCCAGAAGATTATTTGGCGGCGGCATGCGGCAAGCTGGCATCATTGCCGCCGGTGCGATGTACGCACTGGAGAACAATCGGCAGCGTCTGAGTGAAGATCATCAGCACGCGCAAATTCTCGCAGCGGCCGTTCGTGGCATCAATGGATTACTATTGGATCCCGAACCACAAACGAACATCGTTATCGTAAAGATTTCGGCTGAACTTGGAACCGCCGCCGCGCTGGCCGCTAGCCTAAAAGACCAAGGCGTTGGCGTATTACAAGTCGGCGCATATCACATTCGACTAGTGACTCACTTGGACATTTCTCGCCAGCAGGCTCAGCAAGCCTGTCATGCCCTTGAAAAGGCTGTTAAAAACTTAAGGAAGTAGACCTCTCAAACACCCTACTCAACTCTCAGCTTCCCGACGATCTATCGGCTCGCATCGGGGGGACTCTATCAGTTGAAGAAGACGGCGGACTGTTTCTGCGTAACATCGTCCCTGATGTCCGCGTCGTCGCAGATCGGGTTGGAGAGCCGGAAGGCGTACACACCTCCGACAGCGAAGCCTTGGCGATTGCCAATTCCACCCTGAAGGGGCATGACAATACAGCCCAGGGCAGAGCGCTGCGCCGCCCTGGGTTACGTGCCGCATGACACGTCAAAGCCCTGAAAGGGCGTTACAACACCGCGGGGGGATCGCCACCAAGGGACAGTGCTGTTTGTTCTAAAAAGCTGCAACTAGCTTAGCCGCGAACAGACTTGACTTGAGCCTACAAGCCTCCTAGACTTCCGTTATGCGAGTACTTCGATTTAGAACGAAACTCACCAGATCAATCTCGGGACTGCTGTGCTGTTTGGTCGCTACCGTTCAGAGTCTGCCCGTTTGTTGCTGTTTGGTGGGAGTTTGCCCTAAAACAGCCTTGGGCATCGCTCCGCAGGATGGATACGAAACATCTAACTGCGAATGCCGTTGTCGGCGCGTCAGCAAGCATAATTTGGCCAGCTGCTGCTGCGATTCTGATGCTTCTCAGTCCGATCCTCGTCCTAAAGTTTCCGGGAACTGTCCGCAGAAACCCTGCTATCCCTGTGAATGCCGCATTCAGCGTACGTTTTTCGCCCTGAAAGCAGAAGCTGTTAAACGGTCTTTTTCAGTTGAACTGACTTCCCTCTATCCGTTCTGGATAATCGATTCTTTTAGCTCACCAAATCGATTTTCGATTGCAGCACCACTCGTGCTAGCTCAGACCGCATGCCAGCGGCTGGCTTGGCTTGGTTGTTGGCTGAAATGATTTCTTCCGTTAGATGGTTGTGTACTTTAAGTCGCTAAAGCGTTTTTGGCGACGACTTCTATAACCATTCATCGGAGAAAATTAAGATGAATACGAAGAAACTATGCCTAGCTCTAGGCGCTCTGTTTTTCATGCTGGTTCTGGGCATGACCGTTACTGGTAATGCTCAATCGTCTAGCACGACCAATCCGAGCGGAACAAGCACATGCTCATGCGACAATTGCGACTGCACAGGCAATTGCCAGTGCTGTTGTGACTGCCAGTTGGCTGAATGCTGTGCAGAGTGTCCACTATGCGATCGCTGCGACACATGCCTTTGCTGTTCGCAGTGCGTCTGTGGCAGTTAAGCACCTGTACTCAATATTTAGCTACTGAGAAAACGTAGTTCTGCTACGCAAGTTAGCGGGCCAGGGGTCTCCAGTGATTCCTGGCCCCTTTTTCGGATTTGTTCCTGCTACGAAGTTTGGTCTGATGCGAAAGCCTGATAGAGTGTAAACGCTTCATTCATCAGCGATTTCAGGGATTCTGTTGCGATCAGCTTGCCAGGTCTATAGAAGAGAAATCCGTTGGTTGTGGCTTCGATCGTGGGCAAGTCGATCGCCAACAATTTCTGGCGACGTGAACGATCAAAAAAGTGGCTCACGGCGTTGCGATCAGGTCCTGAAAGGGCTATGCGACGCGAGAATTCAGGATCATCGTCGAAATCGATATCCCGTTTGAAGAATTGATCGCCCAACCGATTGAGCCACGTCTCGGGAGCGACATAAAAAGTAGGCAGGCTCAAACTCCCGCTGTAAACCCATGCCACCGACTGCCGGTGTGTCGACCGATTTTTGCCTGAACCAGTGGTGTATTGATGGTCAAACAGGATTAAGCTCAATGGTTAATCAGGAATTTTAGTGGGAGTCTAGGTCGGGAAATTGAAGTTCGCTACACTGATGTGCATGAGCGAGCTAACAAAACACTACAGTAAACTACTCGGTTTGGACAGCGAATGGCAAGTAAAAG
>JBIIJD010000048.1:0-43283 GCA_044234105.1 Aureliella sp.
ATGGCCTGCTGAAAGGGCAACAACTTTCGCCCGGTTTGCGGATTTTCAAGACGGACGATCCTCAGTTGACCAAGCGCCTCAATAGTACCTTTAGTTCTTCGCGTACCGCTGCGCGCCTGCCAGTCGACCTGCAGGTCACTGCCATCGTTGGACAACCGGTCGAAATCAAGGTAAAGGTGCCGCTTCTGATTGCCCAAGAGCCACCCGAGTCATCTTCACAGACTCAGACATCTCGTCATGGCGATGCGATCGAGATCAGTTTGCCGAGTGACCTGATGCCTCAGCAAGCCATCAAGCATCCGCTCAGCGAGCAACAACTGCGAGAGCAGTTTTCGCGTTTGGGTGATACCACATTTTATCTCCGCGAACTAAGCGCCGAACTCCAAGGGCAGCCCATGGTGCCGCTAAGTGCCCTGGGAGCATTGCGAAAATCGCTGGTCGAAAAACTGAAGTCACTGTCGTTGATTCGTCCCTATCCATGCCGACCGCTCGGCCAGGCCGATCAGTTGATTGAGCAGTGCCGCTTAGCCAGACATTCGCGGAGTGAATCGGAAGGGCAAGAGTCATCAGAGCAGTTAGGCGGCGATATTCAAAAACCTACCTTGCGGATCTTATGTCGATCGCTTCAACAATTGGATTTGGCTCTGGAGTCGGGCGCTACGAATGTTATTGCCGACTTTCATGATCTGCGGCAGTACCGGCAAGCCGTCGATATGGCAGGCCAGGCCTCGGCCAAAATTGAATTAGCCACTTTGAGGATTCACAAGCCGGGTGAAGATGGTCTTTTTCACTCGCTGCGAAAGTACAGCCAAACGGAAGCCACTCACGCTAACACCGACAAAACTGCTCAGGTCGGTTGGCTGGTGCGCAGCTTGGCTGCACTGCGATACTGTCAGCAGCACAAGATACCTTTTGCAGCCGATTTCTCGCTGAACGCCACGAATCCGCTAACCGTCGATCAACTGATCATGTGGGGTGCCTGCCGCGTCACCGCATCCTACGATCTGAATCGCGATCAGCTTTTTGAACTGGTCCGCGATAGTCAGCCAAGTTTCCTGGAAGTGGTGATTCATCAGCACATGCCTATGTTTCACATGGAGCATTGTGTATTTTGCAGCGTGCTTAGTCCTGGAAAAAACAAAAGCGACTGCGGTCGGCCCTGCGATCGGCATGACGTAAAGCTAGCCGATCGCTTAGGGGCTCAGCACGTGCTGCACGCCGACATCGGTTGCCGAAACACGCTTTACAACGCCAATGCGCAAAGTGGAGCCGAAGCGACTGCATCGCTGATCCAGTTGGGCGTGCGTCAATTCCGCATCGAATTATTGCGAGACTATCCGCGCCTGCAGACGCTTCACCTGATTGGCCTGTACCAGAAGCTTATCGCTGGGCAGATCCAGGGCCAGGAAGTATGGCGGGAGCTAAAAGCCGACAATCGCATCGGCGTCACGCGAGGCACTTTAGAGCAACCCAGAAATCCGCTGGCCATCCTGTAGTGGGGGGACTCGCCAGAGTTCCAGACCGCATCGCCATAACTAGGAACTCTGAAGAACAGGAACTCTGGCAAATTGGAACTCTTGCGAGTTCCACTACAGGAATTCTCCCAATGCAAGAATTATCCCACGACGAAAATTCTTCCACGACGAGAACACCTGAACCGCCTTGCCAAAGCCAGCCTAAGGCTTCTTAACTTGCATGCCCTTGAGCATCTCACGGAAGCCATCAGCGAGCTTTTGACATTCGTCGATGGGACCAGTGGCTGTAATAAAATAGGTTCCCATTTTTTCCGTTTCGATAATACCACTCATCAGTTGGTAGTTCTCCTTTTTGGGCGCGGGCCGTCCACCACCCATCATGCCACCCGAGTAAGTACCAGTGATGGAAACTAGGTGAACCTTCTGCCCTTCAATTTTCAAGTCCTCAATCTGAGCGATGTCCTGGGTGGCTTTACCGTCGGGCTGAGTAAATTGCCCGTACCATCGAGCCAGGTTGCCTTCCAGTCCGCCACCAGAGATCATGACAGTGATGCGCACCGGGGCTTCACCTTTCGCGTCTGCGGGAGCATTAAATTCGTACTGAACCATTTGAGGGAATCGTGGCTGCACCTGTTTCCACTGGGCTGGTGCGGTCAGTACCAGCGTTCCGCCTGCAAGTTCGATCTTGACCGGTGCCTTTTTCTCTTCAGCCGCAGCTTTGGCCGGCTCCTGTGCAAAGGCGTTCTGGTTAGCTCCCAGGAGAACTCCGCAACAACAAATTACGATGGCTGCAATACGGTACTTCATGATCGGACCCTTTAGGTGAAATGGTTTGAATTAAACTGCTCGCGAAGTGATATTATATCAAGGAGTTCCCAAGGTGGAGGTCAGGCAGAAAAAATCCGTAGCCTTTCACGCCCCGTGGTGGGCCGGCGCGGGGCAACGGTCTTTTTCCAGGAAATGGGCTCGTTCAAATTCGACAAACTGCCAAGTCAATCATCTGTGCGTTGAAAATACAAATGGCGATGCCACTGCTGGCTGAGTTCTGGGAAGTCAACCCGCAGATGCACTCCTCGCGATTCTTTCCGCTGCCAAGCCGCTTCTGCCATCAGAAGAGCGGTAGTCAACAGATTTTGCAATTCCCATCCCTGCTCATGCTCAAAAACATGCGGCAAAACATATCGTGAGTAAGTGCGCAGTTCGTCGAGCGCTTCAACGAGTTTCTTGTCGCTTCGCTGCACACCGACCCATCGCCACATCAAACTTTGAACGGAATTGCGGATGTCGGCAACATCCAGTTGATTGGCGTTTGATGGCCGATTGGAACTGATTTGAGGCAACTGCAAAGGTCGGCTGTCCGGTGCAGCAATCAACTGGCTGCTAACGGCCTGTCCAGCTCTGGCTCCGTAGACCAATCCTTCCAGTAGGCTATTGGATGCCAATCGATTCGCTCCGTGCAAGCCCGAACTGGTCACTTCGCCAGCAGCCCAAAGGCCGGGCAGGCTAGATCGACCTTCGCAGTCCACTTCTACGCCACCGATCATGTAGTGAGCGCCTGGTCGAACCGGTATCAAATCGATGGAGGGTTCCAATCCGAATTTCTTACATGCCGCCGTAAAGCCAGGAAACTCGCTGTGGACTTTTTCGGCGGACAAGTGCTTTAACGAGAGGTAGACGCAAGGATGCTGCGTTTTTCCCATTTGAGAGACGATCGATTGACTGACCACGTCGCGCGGGGCTAGTTCTAATCGTGAATCGTAATCGGGCATAAACCGATACTGATTGCAGTCTACCAAATGCGCTCCCGCACCACGGATCGCTTCAGTCACAAGAGTTCTCGAGCTGCCCGCGATATAAAGCACGGTTGGATGAAACTGCATGAACTCCATGTCGCGCAGGCGAGCCCCGGCACGGTAGGCCAGCGCATGACCATCACCGGTAGCAACTCGCGGATTGGTTGTCTCGCGATATACTTGACCACATCCACCTGTACACAGGATCGTCTCGCGAGCCCACAACAGCAGCGGTGGCGAACCTGCTCGGGCGATGATGGCACCACAACATCGCTGGTGATCGGTCAGAAGGTCGATCGTGAAAGCTTGCTCCCAAATATTGATATTGGGGCTTTGCCTAGTGCGCTGGATGACCGCTCGCATGATCTCTTTGCCCGTGGCGTCTCCCAAGGCATGCAGAATTCGCTGACGACTATGGCCGCCTTCTTGGCCCAGCATCAATTGCCCTTGATGGTTGTCGAACTGAGTGCCCCACTGAATCAGTTGATTGATATGACCCGGCGCTTCGCGAACTACCATTTCAACCACAGACGGATCACAGAAGTTGGCCCCGGCTGTCAGTGTATCGCTCACATGATCCTCAAAACGATCCTCGGGATCCCAGACGCTGGCGATACCCCCTTGAGCGTAGCTGCTGTTGCTTTCCTGCAAGGGACCTTTCGAGACAACTACTGTTTCCAGGCTCTTGTCGATCGCTAGTGCGGCGCGCAGTCCAGCCAGCCCGCCACCGATGATCAAGACATCGGTGAAATAGTGTGCGATCCGCTTGGAACCAAAGGCCACCAAGTAGCGTGGTGCCGAAGGACCGCTAAGCTGAATGGGAGGTTGGAAATCGGCATTCATAGTCTGCACGGACCATAAGAGAGATTCAAACCGAACATTGTAGCAGTTTCAATCATCAGGGCTACGAGAAACGTTGGTCCAGCGGTCACTTGCTAGACAGGTCTTGGCAGGCTGAATCAAAACCACTAAACTGGATTTTGTCATCCTATTTTGGCAGCACCTTAGTTTTGGTGCCTTGGATGCGGATAGGCTTCTCCTCAGGAATCAACTTGGAAAGAAAAGAATGAAGAAGAACGAACCCATCAACCAGCTAGTCACTACTTCGCCGATTACTGTCCACGTCAACGATCCAGTTTCCAAAGTGCGGAAGATCTTTGACGAACACAAGGTGCATCATGTGCCAGTCATCAGCGGAAAGAAGCTGGTAGGCATTGTTAGTTGGTCCGATTTGCTACGCGTATCGTTTGGCGAGTTCGGCAATCAGGACGGCAAGCAATTGGATACCATCCTAGACCACACTTACAAGTTAACCGACATCATGGTGGCCAATCCAAAGTCGATTTCCGGCTCAGCCACTGTGCGCGACGCCGCACGCATCCTGGCCGAAGCCAATTTTCACGCACTGCCAGTAGTCGACGGAGAAAATTTGGTAGGCATCGTCACCTCAACCGACCTGCTGAAGTTCCTGGCTGATCTGTAGTCTCGAAGAGTCTTGAGTTGTGATGAATGATCATCACCGATAAATAAAAGGGCGGATGGAAAAATCCATCCGCCCTGCACAGAAATCGACGTCAATCGCTTTGATAGATTTTTATGCTCGCTGGTGTGAACCTACACTTGGCAGATCAAAGGTTGGGGCCAACGAACTGCGTCGCGTGCTAGCTGAATCGCGATGGTACTTGAACTGAGCGACCAACCGTTGCAAATCTCCTGCCATCCGGCTCAGCTCTGAAGCTGCTTGCATCGAGTTGTTAGCACCTTCGGTTGTGGACTGTGTTGCATCGGCCACCGAGGTGATATTCTGTGCAATTTCAGCCGAACCGCGAGCAGCTTCGGAGACATTGCGTCCCATTTCATTCGCAGTTGCTGTTTGCTCTTCCACGGCGCTGGCTATCGTGTTAGAGATGTCATTGATCTGATTGATCACTTCGCTGATCTGCTGAATGGCCTCGATGGCCCCGTTGGTATCGGACTGGATCGTTTCGATCTTGCGACTGATGTCCTCGGTGGCTTTGGCAGTTTCTTTGGCCAGTTCTTTGACTTCATTTGCAACCACTGCAAAACCTTTACCAGCTTCACCGGCACGAGCTGCCTCAATGGTGGCATTAAGTGCCAGTAGGTTAGTCTGCTCGGCAATCGAAGTGATCACCTTGACGACCTTACCGATCTCCGTCGAGCTTTCGCCCAATTTAGATATTGTGCTATTGGTTTCTCCCGCGATTGTAACCGCTTGTTGGGAAACGCGCGCGGCATCCGAAGCATTCTTGGCGATTTCACGAATTGCAGCGTTCAGTTCTTCTACGCCGGTTGAAACGACGGCCACATTCGCATTCACCTCTTCGGTCGCTGTCGAAACAATCATGGCTTGCGAAGCGGTTTGTGTCGCATTGGCGCTCATTTGAGAGCTCACAGCAGACAACTCTTCTGAAGCGCCGGCCAAAGCGGTCGCGTTTTCTCCGATGGTGGCGATATTCGTTCGCAGGTTCGAGAAGAACGTACACAGCCCATCTCCCAATTGCCCGATCGGGTCCGGGCCGCTAACTGGTACATCGTTTGTTAAATCGCCTTGAGAAGCGGCTTGAACTACATGAAGAATCTGGCCAACCTTGGTTTTCAGATCAATGTTAGCAGTCTCGGCTTGTGTGATATCCATAGCGATCTTAATTACCTTGCATACGCGGCCAGCTTCATCTTTCACCGACCCATAAGCGGCTTGGATCCAGACCGTCTTGCCGTTCTTACCTACACGAGAAAAGATGCCGGAGAACGACTTGCCGCTGCGAAGGTCTTCCCAGAACTGCTGATACTCTCGCGAATTAGCAAAATTCGCATCAGCGAACATTCGGTGGTGCTGACCGACGACTTCTTCTTTCCGATAGCCCATGGCTGAGAGGAAATTCTCATTGGCAGATAGTATCTTGCCGCTTGGTTCGAATTCAATGTATGCAAAGACCTTGTCGATGGCGTCTACCACGCCGCGAGCATTTTGTCTCTCGATCTCACTTTCAGTGATGTCGTATCGAACCCCCAAGTATTTGCGAGGCTTACCGTTCTTGCCCATGACAGGAGCGATCACAGCATCAACATAATAGGGATTTCCGTCCTTCTTGCGGTTCTTGATGATACCCCGGAATGTCTTGCCTTTGCCGATGGTAGCCCACATTTCTTTGAAGAGTTCTTTAGGCATATCGGGATGTCGAGTCAGACTGTGAGGCTGTCCGACAGCTTCTTCACGACTGTATTGAGATATCTCGCAGAACTTGTCATTGCATTCAATGATATCGCCGCGCAGGTCTGCAACTGACACAATATTCGTCATATTCATAATTTCGGTTCGTGCACGCAACTCGCCCCAATCAGCTTGATTGGTTTGAAGTGCATTCGACATTTCTTCTACTGTTTGGTTCAGTGCCTGAGCCAACTGACCGACCTCATCTTGACCGCTATGCTTAACCTTTTGGGACAGATCTCCTGTTGCCAGCTTGCTGAGCACATTAGTGACTTGAACAAGTGGCTTGCTGACTCGACCTGCCAACCATATTCCGGCGGCTGCTGCAATTGCGATAGCCATCGAGCCAATCAGAAGAAGGTTATTTCGTAGTGAGACGGCTTCACTATTGGCAATCGAGTAATCTTGTCTTATCAGTACCCCCCAACCATAACCTGGGAATCCCAATGCTCCCTCTGAAGAAGCGTAACCATTCACTTGATTCACACCGCTTTGCAGGTTCTTTTCAATGGTAAATCCACTCTTGCCCAAGGTAGTCGCACGAGCGCATAGAAGCCCGCCCTCTGCCAGATTTACCTTGAACACTGAAGTCTGATCCGCATCGTTTAAAACTAATCCACTGCGGCTGATCAATTGAGCTTCCAAATTCTGACCGTTGTCACTTGCCAGTTTGCGAGTCTCATCCAGAATCTGACCGGCGGTGCGTTGGAACGACGCGCGATTGGACCAAACACGAACTGGACGGTCTGAAGCATCAAAAACGGGCGCGGAAAAGTTGAGTGTCAGCCCAGCATTAGGCAATACTTCGGCTACCAGCTTATCTTGCTCGGCATCACTGTAGTAACTCTGACCTTGCTTAACGTCACCCTTAATACAGTTTTCAAACCAAGCCTCGCCACGTACGCTTCGTCCAATGAGCGACTGAGTATCCAGCGGTTGTCCACCATAATCTACAGTGTTGGCAGCTAGGACACGTCCCTCACTGTCAGCCACAATCATCAGGTCATAGCAGCCATAGGTCTTAGTATAAAAGTCCAAAGCCGACGTCAGTTCTTCGGCAGAGCCTAGAGCCTTTTCGTTGAAAGCAAAAGCTTGAACATCTCCATAACGCTCAAACAAGTTGCGGTAGATCTTGTCGAGCGTCTGAGTGGACTTTTCCTGCAGGGTTGTCGCAGACCCAGAGATGGCTTGTTGACTGGTATTGCGATAGGCGATTACACTGACGACCAGCAGAGGAATTGCGGAGGCCGCTAAAAAGCTGGCTATCAGCTTCGATCGAACTGATTTGAATTCGAAAAAGGACTTAAGATTCATGGCGGATGACTACCTGTTTGAGAGTGATGAATGGGATTGGGTTCAATGTTTTGGATACTGATTAACCAGGGGCGTTTTCTCGGGACTTCAATATTTCTCTGCTAATAACACAGCCTCCTGCCAGTCAAGTAACAACAGTAATCGATCCTCCAGCTTGTATGCACCAAGGATCAGTTCCCTTTCAGCGCTGCTGAGCGTATCTGGCGGCTCTTCGAAGTTCGAGTCGTCCACTTCGATGACATCGCCAATTTGATCCACTAGCAAGCTGACCGCCCCATCGTCTCCGCGAATGACCACGTTCATCGGACTACAGTCACCTTCCATGGGCCTGGTTCCGAGTCTGTTTCGCAGGTCAATAGCTGTTACGATTTGACCACGTAAATTGATCAAGCCACGAACACAAGCCGGTGCTTTCGGAACGCGTGTCATAGGTTGTTGGCGAATCAATTCTTGTACGGTCAGTGCATCGACCGCATAGGACTGGTCGCCCAGCTTAAAGGTGCAAAGCTGTTTGGTGTTATTCATGCTTTCTCAATTATTCGTTCAGTTACGGTGACTTGCCAGGCTGGCGCAGCGCTCGAGACCTACGCTTAGATCGCAAACTCGCTGTAGGCTGAGGGAGTTGGATTACAATCCTCCCACCAGCGTCGGCAAATCTAACAAATCGGTCACATGGTCATGGACCACAATCGAACCTAACTGGCCTGGTTGTAAGTCGTTGCCTGCTGGCTGGCTAGCAGTTGTAGCCAGGTCACTTTCGACGATGTCCAAAATGCGGTCGACTATAAGTCCAACACTGCGGTCATCCTGTGTGTAGACTACTACATCCAGGACAACAGAGTCATACGAAGTCGACGCGACTCCCACTGTTTCGCTTAGCCGGACTAGTGGCATAATTTCGCCACGGTATTGGACTACATCACGATTGCGAGAATGTTCGATCGACTGAGCTTCCACCTTCTCAAGCCGAGTCACCTGGCTGAGTGGCAATGCGAATCTTCGATCGTGTCCGGCGGACAAGACCAGCAGTGATTGACGCGTTGATCGGCGTCCATTGGCAGTGTCGTGAGACTCCGCAGAGCATCGGTCTCTACTGCCCGAGATGACCTTGGCAGAATGAGCCAATCCCATCACGTCCAATATCAAAGCCACTCGGCCATCACCCATGATCGTTGTGCCTGAATAGATCGGGACATCCTTCAATTGTTTGCCTAGCGGCTTGACCACAATTTCTTCGGAATCGTTAATGCGATCGACGAACCCTGTGGGTAAGTGGGTCTTTGATGGCCTCGATAATGGTCTTGTCAAGTTCGGTTTCCTTACCTTCCATTTCGATGCGGCACTGCTTTTCACACATGGCCGCCAAGTCGCGAACCAGCCGTGGAAACTTGGTCCAGACATTTCCGATCGGCTGCATGCGTGTCTTCATGACACCTTCTTGCAGTTCGGAAGTGATCAAGTTCAAACGCTGCACAGCGTTTTGCAGACCGGTATCCTCGATCGTGCTATTGAATTGGAGGATTTGATTTCTAGCCAGAACTAGCTCACCAACGCGAGTCATTAGCTTGTCGAGTAACGCGACATCGACCCGAATAGTAGTATCGGCTGCGGAAGCCTCAGCGGTTGGTGCTTGCTTGCTTTCAGTAGGTTTCTCTGAGTTGGCTTGAGATGCTTTGGTCTCTGTTGGTTTTGCCGACTTGGCCACGAAGTCAGTGACTTCGGTTACAGGGCTAGATGCTACTGAGGCTGCAATAGAGTTTGTGGACTTGACTGGCTTGGCGGTTGGTGCCTGGTCGTTATTCAAAGCCGACTTAGTTTGAGGCGAAGCGATTGGGGTTGAATTTGGTTTCTGAGCAGCATTGTTGGTATCGCTACTAACGGCAGGAAATTTCACAGAGTGGATAGCACCAAGAAAATCAACTGTAAACCGATGGTCTTCCGCACCTTCGCTGCCTGCATTCTCGATAGAAAACAGCATCTTACGGACGACCTCTACTGCACCCGACAGCGACTCGCTGATCTGAGCATCATAGGCATACCACTGCGCGACAATTCCGGCAACCAGATTTTCAGCAGCCCCTGCCACCTGCTCCAGCTTTTGGAAATAAAGCGACTGGCAGTTGGTGCGCATGGCCTGAATATTGTTTAGCAAATTCGCTAGTGAAGAAGTCTCTTGGGCTTTGCTGTCCAGGGTCGCCAGATCTCGCTCGATTTGATCTAGCTGATCAAAACTTTCAACCAGGAACTGACGTAGAACATCGGAATCATCGGCAGCTTCGGCAACCAGCGCAGCTTCATGTTCTAAGATCGGTGTCTCGACAAAAGCTGCGTCCAGATCGATCCGTCCCTGCAGAATGTCTTCCAAAGCTACGATGTGATTGGAGACATCCTGTCCATTGGAATTTTCTACTTCGTCGATTAACTCCTTCAACCGGTCCGTAGCTCGAAGCAGTGTATTGATCACAACCGAAGTTGGACGCAGATCTTTGCTACGCAGTCGACCGAGTACTTCCTCAGCTCGGTGCGCCAATCCGCCTAGGGTGTCCAAGCCCATAAAGCCAGCCGCACCTTTGATCGAGTGGATGGCACGAAATACCGTGTTCACCAAGGCGACATCCATGGCATCGCCTTGCGATTCCAATGTTAATAATTAGTTTTCGATGTCAGCCAAATGCTCTTGGGATTCTACCGCGAATTCCCGAAGCAGTTCGGTATCATCTGAACTCATTTTAAGAGCCTTTGGATTTCAAAGATCGCACTATTGTAGGGGGCGTGAAGGCTTCTCAGGAGTGCCTTGATCAGATCCTTTGTAGCACTCTGCTTGATCCAAGCAGATTCACTAGTCGGAAGACGACGAGAAACCGAAGAACCTTACCCGAAAGTTAGATCCTATGCGCAGTCGGAGACACAGAAGATTAAAGGATACGCAGAAGAAACAACTGACCCTATGAAACGTAGCGGTTGTAACGCCGGACTAGGAGACTTCGATCAAAAGCAACAGGAGTACTCGCTTACTGAACAGAAAAGAGAACTGCCAGATCAAGCAATGCGGTGGGCTTGCAAAGTGGGGCGAGCGGATTGGGGGGAACGACTATGCGAATATCGCGACTATCGTCACAAACAATTCCAGATTGAACGCGTATTCTGAATTCTCGCGTATCGATAGATTGATACGACCAATCAGTTAGATAGTCAATGTAATCATCGTGAATCGGTCCAGCAGGATTCATCACGCGACGTTCTCCTTGAATCAATTCAATCTTTTTAGGCCCGATCCGCTCGAACGCTCCACATTCGACCATCGCGTCAAATTCGGCACCGGTAAGCCCTGTCGTTGTTTGCATGTTGATCAGTCATTCACAAAAATGCCGCCGAGTTCCATGGGTGCCGCTGGTCATGACACTTGCCAATCGCCCTTCGCCTGATTTGCAAATTTCGGACAATCGTAATTATAACTCGAAAGTCAGTTTTTTTTGAGAGCCTATGCCAAGACTATTGACCAAGAGGAATACCATTGCTTGAAGGGGTTCGGGAGTCACCCTCAGAATGACTCCACGACCATCGAATCAAATTTCGAGTGTCGGCATACCTGGCCGCCGAGTTACCAGAGCCTAAGACGACGCAGAGGCGGCTTTGGCCTTCTCGCTGAGCCAGACTAACCAAGCAGGCGCCCGCAGCGCTGGTCGTGCCGGTTTTCACGCCTAGATATCCCTGTGTGTCCAGCAGTTTATTGGTGTTTTCCCACTTCAGGTTGCGAGTGTACCCACTGACACTACTAACGGTGCAGCCATAAACACGCGTCGAAACGATTTCACGCATCAATGGATGTTTCAACGCTTCCCAAGCCAATTTAACCAAGTCCCCAGCACTCATCTTGTGCTCGGGATCGGTTAGGCCATGAGGGTTGGCAAACTTGGATTGCTGCATCGACAGTTGGGAAGCCGTAGCATTCATTTTAGCGATAAAGGCTTCATATCCATCCACGGAATTACTTGCCGATTGGACCAGAACCGCTCCACAGTGTTCGGCCAACGCGACAGCGGCGTCATTACCCGACGGAAGCAGCAATCCGAACAGCAGATTGCGTACCGCGATCTGCTCACCGGCACGCACATCCGCCGTGGAACCTGTCATCTGGTCCGCGCGGCTGGAGAATGTAACGATTTGATCTAGTAACTGTGGACTTTGCTGAGCCATTCCAAGGACCACAAGTGCGGTCATGATCTTGGTGGTGCTGGCCGGATCAAGAGGCTGATCCTGAGCATGACCAGCCAGCAAGACTCCGCTTTGTGCATCAGCAATGGCCCAGGCCGTGCAACTGACCCAAGGCGGTCCATACAACGAGTCGACTGGCGCTAGAGGAAGCTTGATCGCGTTGACCACTTGAGGTTCAGGGACCTCCTGCTCACCGACCAGCGGCCCCAGTCGGCTCCACGTGCCCGCATCGACAACACCCGTTTCAGGTAATTGGTTTTGTCGCTGAAAAGTCTTTACCGCCGCCTGGGTACCGGGACCAAAATCACCGTCGACCGAAATCACCGACACTCCTTTCAGGCGGTGATTCAAAGTGCGCTGCAAAGCTACCACCATCTCGCCCACAGATCCGACTTGTAACGCTTGAGGCTGTGTCACAGTGTCATTCATACTACCCTGATTAAAATGATCATAAATCAACCGACCCAGTTGAGCGCATAACAACTGAGCGGCATTATCGTCCTGCCAGCTTTGATCTTTGTTCTCGCTAGTCAGTACACAAACTGCGATGGGACCAGACGGCGAGTAGATCAATCCGGAATCGGTACGTACCGCCGAAACGGCTCCCGTTTTGTGCGCCACTTTGGTTCCGAGTGGCAAGAGTTTTTTCAGTTTGGTATTATCGTCACAAGCCAGCAGATGTTTCTTCATCTCTTGACAGGCTTCCGGGGAAACAATCTGTCCTTTTTCTAATTGCTCATACAGCAGGATCATCTCGCGCGCGGTCGTACTGCCAAGTCCATACCGCCTACTCCGCTCAGGGTCGATTGACGTGTCGTGTCTGAAGACCCTAGCGTAGATCTTTGTGTTCGGAAATCCCATTTGCTCCATGCTTCGGCCGGTCGAAGCGATGCCAATCTTGTCTATGACAAGATTGGTCGCGGTATTGTCTGAAAAAGCCATCATCAGTTGGACGGCATCGCGCAGACTTAAAGTCAGGTCTGCAAAATGATCAGTGATGATGCCTGAGCCAGGGACTTTGTCCGCTTCAGTCACTTGGATTGGCGCACTAAAGTCCACCAGTCCTGCAGCCCTCTGTCGATAAGCTTCAACCATTACCGGAAATTTGATCAAACTGGCAGTCGGCATCGGCCGATCGGCTTCCAAGTAGTACTCCGCGCCGCTGGTCAGATGCTTGACCGCGACGCTGACTTGTCCTGCATGTGCCTGTACCAAGGGAGCGATCTTTGCTCCCAAGTCGCCTGATTGAAAACTCCAAGCTTCAGCCCAGCATTGCAATCCCAGCAGCAAGCTCAATAGATAAGCGGTTCGTCTATGCCACATTTTGGATTCCCCTCATTTAACTTTTGGTTAATCGCTATTTGGAGATTTCACCAATCAAGTGGTCCTGAATTTCAACGCTCCCAACAGGGCCGGCAGCATCAAAATCACCACAGCAACACCGTACCATGCGCCAGCCCACATCAAGACGACTGAAGCGTCCAGCAAAATCAGTGAAAGAAGCGCATGTCGAACAGCCAATTGGACGCGTCGCGAAACAGGTCGCATGACGCCAGAGACGGCTCGATTCAAGACGGTCAGACCAACTAGCCCAATCAGTATAGGATAATAGGTCCTGGGATCTAGGAACCAATGAACCTGGCGGCCTGTTTCCCAAAATGTCAATCCGGCAAGCATCGCCAAACCGGCAGCCTGCAACATGGTTCCAATCACCAGAGTTGCCGATGAGCTAAGCTGCTCTTCGCGCCGCGCATAGGTGGTGACACCACAGATATACACGCCCATCGCCACCGCATAAGCCACTAAAGACTGCGGAAAACTTTCTGCCATCGAGAATTCGTTTCCCCAATGTACGGCCAGAACGGCAAAGCCTACCATCGCAATATTCAAAGCGCGACAGATTCCCATCAGTCCTGGTCCAAGCAGCGTGGCTTTTACTGGTGAATTGTAAAGACGAATCGAGATCCATAGCAGCAAGCAGGCCGCAATCGAGATCATCATCCACAGTTGATCGATCGTCCGATGGTAGGCTGCCACCATCAGCAGAATCAGCGGCCCTAGCATCAACATGCCAGTCGCCACGTGCCCAGCTAAAGCGGGTGAGACACGTCCGGACGGTAATGGTCGATCTGGCCGATGACGCTTGTCTTCTTCGATATCGGCCACGTCGTTCAGTAGCATGCCAGCCCAGTAAGCCAACACCGATACCATCCATATCGGCACGATTGCCGTCCAAGGACCGATGGCACCAACGGATAGAATTGTCGCGGCGGCACAGTTGGAAAGCAACGTGAACAGATTAGGCAAGCGCACAAGCTGAGCCCAATCAGCCATGCGACCCCATCGCAATTGGTCGACCTCGAGCAATTGCCTGGACTTGCTGCCTTCCACAGATGGAATCCTTGATCGTTGAAATGGTCGTTTCTTCAGCCAATCGGTACTGGCTGTACTTTTCAATCGTGATTAAGGCTTGGAAGCCTTGATATCCTGTGCTAGACCGGGATCTACATTGCTGACAATGCCGCGACCTTCTCGCAATCGACTCTCCACATCCTCTGCCAGATACTGATGATCGATCTCCCAGAACTTTTCCATCAATTCATCGGACAATGGCTGATAGGATCGGAAGACTCGAAATCCCAATCCGCGAGTTGGATCATTGGTATACCACCAAGGACTAAGTGGAAGGTTCGGGTCCTCCTCCTTCCACTGGGAATCTTCACCAGACGGCAAACGCGATGCACAGCGGCAATCGGCTGCGAAGTCTTGCCAACTTCCACCGCGCACAACACGCCCTTCGATCTGACTTGGCCATCGCACCGTTTTCATCACAGGAAGCGGCTGAGACAATTCAGCCAGCGATTGATATCCATCGTCACCAAAGTTATCAACCGTCCATTCCATCACATTGCCGTGCATGTCGTACAGGCCATAAGCATTGGGTTTCTTCTGAGCGACGGGATGAGGACTCTCATCTGAATTGTCTGCAAACCAAGCGTATTGGTCCAGTTTCCCTTCATCGTCGCCAAAACAGTACGCCGATGTCGAACCACCACGACAGGCATATTCCCATTCAGCTTCCGTCGGCAATCGGTATTGATGGCCAGTCAGTTTGCTGAGCCATTTGGTATACTGCTTGGCCGCATATTGAGTCATAGTCACGGCAGGCAATTCAGGTTCCTGACCGTGCTCGTAAGTGAATGTCGAATCGTACAGTTCCGTCGGTGCTGTGACCGCATCCACCTCTCCTGCTTTTTCAGCAACTCGCTGCTTCTTGGAGGCCAAGGAGTTGAACAACCGATACATCGACATGTACAGTTCGTATTCGCGCCAACTAGTTTCCGTCTTGGCAACCCACATCGGCGGGACCTCAACTTGCACCTGAGGGCTTTCGCTTTCCGCCTGTGAGCCCATTTGAAAGACTCCTCCGGGCACAGGAATCATCTGCACGACTACTTCTGAACCAGGAATCACCAAGTCATAAGGCACCATGTACTTGCCATCCACTTGGACAGATGGTCCTTCGTCCGGCTGTTGATCCGATATTCCCATCGATGGAACATTAGCATTTTCGACTGCCAGCGCCGGTCCAGCTAGGCAGATACATGTCAGAAAAATACGAATCAAGTTACGAAAAGAGGTCTTCATGAAGTGGTAATGGAGTAAGGTGTAAGGAGTAAGATATGAGGGGTGAGTGTTGTAACCGTTCACGCGATTGGTGGGTGGGACGAAGGAGGCCGTTGAGAATTAGAGATGCAGGCTAAGTTTGTCCCTTGTAGATGTTAGTAACATTCTAATGGAAGTTGCTTGGCCTCGCGCCGGCCCACCTCAGGCGCGAACGGTTACTGCAAATTCTGCATCCATTCTACTTACTAAAGTCGGATTGGCCACTGGCACAACAGACTCCAGTTGATCCAAGCATTGAACCGAGAAAAGGGCAAGTTTACTGAACTAGCGCAGCCCCAGAATTAACCAGATGGCCATGAAAACTCCGTTTGCAACGACTAACGAAATTCGAAGCCTCAGCTTCGTAGGCAGCACGGGAAGCAAATCGTTGCGAGTCACGATGGGCCCGGCATTATCCGACTGGCTGTGATTGACTTCGGGCACAGCCGGTGGTCGCACAAGCAGTACCATGGCAATGACAAACCATAGAAACGCCAGCGAAGCGGAAAAGCCTGCCTGCCGCCAGCCAACGCTAAGCCCCATCACCATAACGGCCCCAATCAGCCAAATGGTCAACAACTGATTCGCTTGGCGATGGATCACAGCTTCACATTGCGTTTGCCCAAAGTGACTGCAAACGCCTGCTTCTGGCCATTTCGAAGGACAACAATCCGTGTCGGAGCACCCACTTCAGTCTCACCAATCAACTTCATTAGCTCGGTTTGGCTTAGAACCGGCTTGTCTTGAAATTCGACGATGATGTCTCCCACTTCCAGACCCGCTTGGCGAGCGGGAGAGGGTTCGTTGTCCGGAAAACCAACAACTCGCACGCCTGGCTGAATCTGCCCATCCGATCCATATCGCTGGTCATAAGCCAGTTCATCCATTCGAACCCCAAGCCATCCGCGTGGGACCTCGCCGGACTGAATTAGATGTTCGGCGACTCGTTTTGCGACACGACTGGGAATCGCAAAACTGATTCCTCGATAACTCTCGCCCAGAATCGCCGCATTGACTCCCACCACTTGTCCAACAGAATTGACCAGCGGGCCACCGCTGTTACCTGGATTGACCGCAACATCACTTTGCATCAGATCGCCATAAACTGGCTCGGCGCTTAAGCTATCCTGATAGCGAGTTCCGCTCAGATCAATCCGATGAGTACCGCTGATGATGCCAAAGGTGACTGATTGCTGCAAACCAAACGGGCTACCTACTGCCCAGACAGGAGTGCCAATCGTAACTTGATCGCTGTCACCCCAATCGACTGGCATGAGGTTGCTGGCATGAACTTTCAGTACGGCTAAATCTGTCTTGGGGTCTGTTCCAATGATCTCGGCAGGCAAGTGTTTCCCATCGGCTAGAGTGACCTCCACACGCGATGCTATGGCGTTTCCTTGACTGTCGGTTTCAGTGATAACATGGTGATTTGTCAGAATGTAGCCTTGCGAGTCGATCACAAACCCGCTGCCTTGGCCTTCGTATCGCAGATTGGGATCGTTCCGTCCCAACACGCGCTGGAACTGACTGATGGATGCTTCGTCGCGAAGTATGTTGATATGCACCACACTGCCGCCCAAGCGTTTGCTGACCAGTTGTGATACGTCAACCAGCGAATCCAGGGAAGCCGCCTGCAGTCGTTCGCCAGCCAATTCGTATTCGGCTCGCAATTGCCCACGGTACCATCGGTAGCGCACATCCTCGACCAATGCCGGTACCAACAGTCGAGCGGCACCAAAAAGTACCAGCACCATCATCAAGCTGATCAGTGTCGAACCGGCCAATTGCCAGGTGCTTGGATGAGACTTGGCGTTTTTTGAGGGTGATGGATTGGAAGCCGCTCGAGAAGCTATATGCTCCAGCGGCTCGTTGGGAAACTCCTGTTCCTTGGAGTCAACCTCTGGCAACGGCCAATCGGAAGGTTGCTGACTGGTGTTCATTTCCCCTCACAGTTCATTTCATTTGGTCCGTGCCGGCCCAGTTCAATCAGCGGCGATCGCTTCAGTGTACGGGAACGAAACCAAATCGTGTTCGCTTCATTGTAGCCGGAAATTTGGTGCTAAGGCAAAACGAATCCAACAAATGCAGCCTGAAATCGGCGCAAATTGAGACCGATTCGGCAGTTGTGACGTTTACTGAAACTGTGACCCCGGCCACCCAAAAGGGCTGCACCGATAATTCCGATTGCAACAGGAAGCCATGGCGTTCCTTCGTCAGTAGTGTGGCAAACTTCAAACCAAAGTTTGCCTACCTCTAGCTTTCAAGCTAGGAATGTAATTGGAGAGTGCTGATAAGTTGTCCACAAAAAGCCGTTCGCCTACCTGAATAGCCTCTTTTGATCGCCCAAGCAAAATAGGTCACTACTTTTTGAGAGGGAAAATGCGATTATGCCCACAGTAGCCAAGAAACAACTGATCGACCTGGACCAACTGCTGGCGGCTGCACAACTACCGGCATTGCCACAAACGGCTATGACTTTACTGGAACTTTCACAGGATGCCAGCAACGGACCTGTAGAGTTCGCGCGGCCTATCGAAGCCGATCCCGGCTTGATGAGCCAGATACTGAAGTTTGTGAACTCGAGCTACTTTGGCTTTTCCCGAGAGATCTCGTCGGTCCAGCAAGCATTGGCTCTGGTTGGCGTACGTACGATTAAGAACTTTGCTTTGTGGAGCGCTGTCTTTAGTTTAGTACCCGAACCCAAGTTTGGCCCGTTTGACCTGAAAAGATTGTGGCAAGATTCGCTAAGACGCGCGGTCTTTTCTCGCAGCCTGGGGCGCAAGCTGAAGTTACCCAATGCCGAAGATCTGTTCGCGGCAACCTTGCTGCAGGATATTGCTATCCCGTTGCTTCTAAAAGAATTACCCGGCCAGTACGAGACTCTGATTCATCGCCGCAATGCCCAAGGGCTAAGATTGTCACAATTGGAGCGAGAAGAATTTGGTTGGGATCATGCTCAGGTCGCGGCCGCATTGGTTCGCAATTGGAAACTACCTCATGAATTTGCGGTATTGATCGAAAGCCATCCGCACTTGGATCGGTTACTTGCAGCCAAGACTCGGCCGGTTGACGCTATTGCCGTAGCGATCGCTTCGCTACTTCCAAACTGCCAGTGTGATGCTTGGCGGGATCGCGATGCCTTCCTGTCAGCTCTGCGGCAGATTGCCAATTTAAGCGACGATTCGATCATCGCATTACTAAAAGACAGCGATGCGACCTTTGCTGATTTCGCTCCCATGCTGCGAGTCTCGATCCCCGAGATCAGTTTGGTCCAGTGGATCACGCGCGCCACGTAGAATATTATTCAGGTACTAACGAGATCGTCCGACCGCAGCCACCCATTGACCGCTCCCAGGTCGAATGAGCTATAGCATACAGACTGATTGGAGAGTCTTCGTTTCCGACCTAATCAGCGGCCCGCAAGTGTGCTGGGAGCTGCTGGCGTGAACCAATCGGCGCGTTCAGGATCATTGACGATCCAGTTACTGCAGCGTTCCGCCAGAGCCGTAATGGTCAAAAGTGGATTACAGGCCAGTGAAGTGGGTAGGCTGGCACCGTCGATCACGTACAGGTTTTGAAAGACACCACCAGAACTGGCATCAAACACTTGGCAGCGATCATTGACTACTCCACAGGCAATGTCGTCGGCCATGCCACAGCCACCCAGTGGATGAACAGAGATCAATCGATCTCCGAAGGCTCTCAAGTAGTCATACTTACCGCCCATGGCCGCAGCTACTCGTTCGAACTCCTGTCGAATGTATCGACGATAGGAACTGTCTAGCGAACCTGGCCAATAGACATGCCCCATGCCGCGTTCGTTCAGCGAGATGCGACCTTGGGCTCCATCGTGCCCCATCCCCAACAGCACTTGAGTATTATCCAGATTCACGTCTCGCATCAATAGGCTAAGTGCTTTGGCGTACGAGCGCGGGGCGGCTCCTTCCTGGATCAGAATGCGTTCGGACGGTGGTCGATCCGGATAGAAGAGATTGGTTTGAATGGTTGGGCCCACCGGCGCGCGACACGTTTCGTAGGCAGAGTATCCCGCACCGCTGGTTGGACATTCGGTCTTGCGTACAAACCCCAGCGCGTCACCGTTGCCAGTCCAGCGACAGCCTAATTGCTCCGAAACGGATAGTCCCTGACATCGTGAACGAAGTAGGATTTCGGTGCTGCCTAAACTGCCAGCCCCTAACACCACCATGCGTGCAGTGGTAACGCAGGCAAGTGTAGCCAAACTGCCATCCACCTGAGGCACGTGCAAATCATAATGCACTTCGTACCAGTCCTCTACTTTGCGCAGGAACTGTACCTCGACACCTGTGTAGATCTCCGCACCAGCAAACTTGGCCAGTGGCAAGTAATTCATGGCTAGTGAGTTCTTTGCTCCTACGTTGCAACCAGTTAGACAGTCGCCACAATCGATACAGCCTCGCTGCAGCATACCTTGGCGATTGACAATCGGTGGTTGCGATGCTGGTTGGCATCCAGTACGTGTTAATGTCAGTCTGGCCGGTTCCCAGCGCGCTCCTCGACGACTGAGCCACTGGCCCGCTTGGCGAGAGGCTATCATCTTCTTGGACCAGTCGACCGGTTCTGCGGTCACACCAAGCTCATACTCAGCCAATTGAAAGTAGGGTTCCCAAACCTCCCTGGATTGTAAAACACTTGGCCAAGCTGACTGCAAGAATACTTCAGGATCAGGCCGGATCGACACCCCAGCGTTGATAAGCGATGAACCGCCCAGGCCACTGCCGCTCATCACCGTAAATTCATCGAACTGCTGAATGTTGTAAAGGCCGGTGGCGTTCTTGACACTGCTAGCGCGGGGCCCCAGAAGTTTCAGTCTGGACTGATCGATGCACTGCTTTAGTTGATCTGGAAAAGTTCCCGGGACCCACTCCTGCCCTCGCTCGAAAATGGCAAGTCGAACTCCCGGCCAGCGCCGTTGGGACAAACGTGCTGCTACAGTAGATGCACCGTAGCCTGAGCCCACGACCAGTATGTCGAATTGCCAGGGCCGACCAGTGGGATGTTTGGCGTGCAGTTGCTCAATGGGCGAACTCAAAACTCCGCCGACGCAATTCAAACTCTGATGATAGTCGGCTGAAGCCCGGGTCTTATGTATCGAGTCCAGCGACTTCGCATCTGCAGGGGACGCACAGCCTGGTTGCGCCCGAGCCTGGTCGCACGCAGCAGTCGCTAAGCCTCCGCCGGCAATCGCTTTCAAAAAATTGCGACGCTCCCAAAGCGCGGACCGTCCACGTATAAACCCAAATGAGCTTGGGGGAACTTGGTCGCTGTTGTTGTCCGCAGGAAGCACTTATGGAAACCCTTTGCCGGCGATGGGCCAGAAGCGTCAAAATTTGCCTTTATTCCTAGATCTTGTATCGACATGTACCGCATCGATTTGATTGCGTAATCACTAACGCCTGAAGGGTCCAAGCGATGGGCACAGACGATGAAATTTAGATATCACTAGGCCAGCCGAACGATGAGGGTATCCCCCCAAAATGAGAGATTTTCTCGAGTTGAGTATTGGAATATGTTATATCACCCATAGAATTCGAACAACAATCGGCGGCAAACCGAATTTTATAATAAAATCTGTCGGCTACAGTTGTGGAAAACCGATGGACATCTCTAGTCCGTAGCGATAGGATGTGAAAAGTCAAGTTCTTCTTACGCTCTACAAAACTTTGACTATGGCATGCGAAACATTTTGATGGAACGGGTCAGCCTCACCGCCGACGTGGAACTCGGGCGTATCCTGTTGGATTGGTGAGGCTGCCCTCTATCTCATCGGTTTCTGGAAGCGATCCTTGCCGGTTTTTTCAGGTGGCTTTCTTTGCTAGCTTACCCTCATTCGCTAGCAGCAACCTATTTCTCACTAAGCCGAATTACAGCTAACTGCCTGCCTGTGACTCGGCCGGCTATGACGACGTGATCGGTAATTCTGATTCACTTGCCACCGTGACAAGATCCAGCTAAAAGTCACTTGGACTTGGTTGCGATTCTCAAATACTAGGCATGATCCTTCCAAGTGCCTTTTGGGGAAAGTTTTCCGAAGGAACAAGCCAGTGCTTACGTTTTGGTTGCCATTTATCCTGTGGAGTACCACAGGACAGCTTGACGCGACGACATCGTCGCAAGCCGTTGTACTCTATCAACAAGCCGCCAAGGCGCTGCGGTCTGATCAACGCGATAAAGCTGCCGAAGCGCTGGAGCAATTGGTTCGAGAGCACGCCCAGTCACCTCTAGCGGCCTTGGCAGCAATTCGATTAGCGGAACTGAGATTATCTTCTGGCCAGCATCAATCGGGATTGGAACTACTTATCGAGTGGTCAACGCAGGTTCTGAAAGCCGCTGAAACATTAGAAAAACTGGACCCAGGAGTTGCACAGCGCAGTGAAAAATTGTTGATCTCGGCACTCGCAAAGATGCCCAACGAAAACATCGAGTGGTTAGAGCAGTGGGTCGAAAAGCAAAATCCAGCAAAGTCACCTGGCAGTTCGCAGCCAGCCGCTGTTTTTGCCATCCGAGAACTCTCCGGTCGATACATGGCCGATCAGCAATTCGACAAGTCGCTTCGATGGCTGGAGTTGCTCGGAGATACTGCCACAGATCAGGAGCTTGAGCTTCGCGATTTCCAAGTGCCGCTAAGACTTCTCAGACAGAAACCTTCGAGGCAATGGGTCGATGAATTCAGTCAACGATTAGAGAGCCACCCAACTGGCTCGTTAATCCAGCAGGCCGTCCTGCGTCTGGCAATGGCCGATGCCTATCGACAATGGGGAGAAGTCGAATTGGCTAAGAAACAACTGCAGCAAGTCACTGATCAATTGAACGCCGCTACTAAACGACCGAAACCAACCATCACTGCCGAAGGCCAGAAGGAACCGATCCGAACAATCGCCGATTTGCAAGCTACCGCATGCCTGCGGACTGCCGAGTTATTTGTTCACGAGAGTAATTTCCGAGGCGCTGCCGAGTTGCTAGCAAATGGGCTTAAGATCTATTCAGATTATCCAGCCCTTCATGAGTTCCGTTTTCTACTGGCCCGCTGTGCTATCGCCGATATTGAATTCCAGGTGGCCAAAGAACAGATGCAGCAAGTCGTGGAGCAGTCCCAGCCGGGGTCCGAGCACAGGTCGCGGGCTTTGTGGACGCTGGGCGAGATCGAGTTGCTGCAACGAAATTACCAACAAGCTTATCAATATTATCGCCAAGTCATCGAATCATCTGGCCAGCCGCAGTGGCAAGCACGAGCCTTATTGCAACAAGCCAAATGTTGTGAAATGCTCGGGCAGGGCGGTGAAGCGATGGCGGCCTACCGTCGGATCTTAGACGAATTCGCGCAGTCCGATGTGGTTGATCAAGCCAACCATCGATTAACGCTGTTGCAAGCCGCTCAACCAAAGTCTTCCACAGCCACCAAGCAAAATCAAAGTCCAGTCACCAGTGAAGTACGCTAATTCAGACCCCGCAGGCTCGATTCCCAAAACGGATTAACGATTACCGGTTCCACATGTCTCATCTTCGCATCATTCCGATTCTAATTCTATTATTAGCCACCTTGTACCAGCCTGCGTTGGCACAGGTTGGAGGATATCCTGGCGCTCGCGGCGCTCCGCCTCCGTCGGGCTATGGTGTTCAGCCCAGCTACAACCTCAATGCGAACACGGGAGGAACTGGACTTCCCATGGCATCACAACCTGCTGCCCGCATTGCTAGCTTGCCTGTTACCGGGGGACAGACTGGTGTTACCGGGGGACAGACTAGTACCAATCAAGCTAGCAACTTAGCATCCGAAGCTTCCCAACAGGCTACGATTCGCACCAATGGCCTACTGAGCATTTTGCGTGAGGGCGGCGTGCTGATGTACCCAATCCTACTGTGCTCGTTTATTTTGATGGTCTTTGTACTGGAACGTCTGCTCTACTTGCGTCGTAGTCGAGTGATCCCCAAGCCATTTGTACGCGGCGTCATCGAACAACTGGAACAGCAACAGTTAGGGCAAGATGAAGCTTTAGAACTTTGCGAGGCCAATGGCAGTCCGGTTGCAGAACTATTCACCGCAGCACTTAAACGATGGAATCGTCCGGCGGTAGAGATGGAGCAGGCGGCAATGGATGCTGGAGCACACATCACCAGTCGACTGCGCAAATATCTTCGACTATTTAACGCCATCAGCAACATGACTCCGCTGCTGGGTCTTCTAGGAACCGTATTAGGGATGATCGACGCATTTAACTCAATTGCCCAGGCGGATGCCATGGGACGCCCCGAGCTATTAGCTGGCGGCATCGGCACGGCTCTGCTAACGACAGCCTTTGGCCTATGTGTTGCCATCCCCGCTTACGCAGCGTATGTCTATTTTCTGGGACGAACCGACAAATTGATTTTAGAGATGGATGCGCTTGTAGCCAATGTGATTGAACTAACCAGCGCCGAGTCGCAACAAAACAGCCGCTCTCGAAGCCGATCACGGAAGGCCGCATAAGAACATGACAACGATTCACGGACTGAAATGGGTAGCTACGGGTAAGTTCACAATTGCCGCTCGCCTAAATGGAAGTTGTTCATCAGGCTGATGCCTGAGTAGGACTGATCGAAAAATGCCACTAAAAACCAGTTCATTGGAAGAACTACCTTCGATCAATTTGACACCGATGATCGATGTCGTATTCTTGCTGATCATTTTTTTTATGGTTGGCACTCAGTTCAACAAACAGGAACGACAAGTCAATGTGCAGTTGCCAGGTATGGGCAGTTTGAACGCGCTGGTTGCGGCCCCACAACGACGCGAAATTCAAATCGACTCGTCAGGTAACGTTTTTCTGGATGGTCGGCCAATATCACCCTACGAGATTACCGCGCGACTATCCGAGATGCGGCGACGCTTTCCCGACTTGGCCGTTTCCGTGCGAGCTGACGCCCAGGCAAAACAAAAAGATGTGATGCCGGTTCTTGGGGCGATCAACAAGGCTGGTGTTGCCAATATGGCTTTAGTTGGATTGCAGAATGAGCGATTGCGGTAATCCAGAATGTTATGCTTGGCAGCGATTTCTGAAACACTTTGGCAGGCCTGGGCCTATTTGACCACAGGCCGAGCGCTGGCCATGATGATCGGCAGTGCGTTTGCACTGCTTGCCGTAGTTCTTCTGTTAGCTGCACGAACTCGCTGGGGACACAGCAAACCGCTCACCAAGTGTATCGTGCTGAGCATACTGGCTCACGTTTGGCTGTTGATGTACGCGCTGGGTGAGCGACGCATCCTGCCTCAGGGGGATCTCAGCAGGCAGCAGCAGAGTCTGCAAGTTGTCTGGGAAGAGGCAGACGATCCACAAGAGCCGACTGCACCAGCCCCTGTATGGGATCAGCCCGCAAATTTGGCCGAACTGTTGCCGCTTAGTCAGTTCGAATCGTTGGCTACGTTGAAAAGCGATCCGCCAGCCGAGTTGTTGAGCGAATTTTCTTCGACGCAGCTACCCGACTTGCCACCGGAGTTGCTTGATCAACAAAAACTCGAGACGGTCAATCCGATGCCAAGCAATCAAGCGACGCCTGAGGCCACGTTGGCTGAAGTTTCGGCTGCAGAAAAAGCAACCAACGAGCCACCCACGCCGCACAAGCTGGTCCAAGTCGATACTTCGGCTCAGCTACAGCAGGCTTTTCAGCCGCAGCTAACCAACGATTATCAACTGAGAAAGCAGCACAATCGGTTAGAAATTGCACGAGCTTACGGGGCCGATGAAGACACCGAAGCTGCCGTTTCGGCCGGACTAGATTGGCTGGCCGGCGCTCAATCTTCAGACGGAAGTTGGAACGCGGCCAGGTTCGGGGCTGGCACGGAAACTCGCGCTCTGGGCGAAGATCGCCACGGTACGGGTGGTCGAGCCGACACCGGCGTGAGCGGTCTGGCTATGTTAGCGCTGCTCTCGGCAGGCCATACGCATACCGAGGGACCCTATCGCGATAACGTTCGTCGAGGACTAACCTACTTGATGAATGCTCAAATGCCTTCAGGAGATCTTTCAGGACCGCAGCAGATTGGAAACGAACGCGGTGTGATGAACGCGAGAATGTACTGTCACAGCATCGCTATGTTATCACTTGCTGAAGCGTATGCCATGACGCGCGAATCAGCGCTGCGTGACACACTGCTTCGCGCTGCTCAGTTCAGTATCAACGCTCAAGATGCTCGCGGTGGAGGTTGGCGTTATCAGCCAGGAGATCCCGGCGACCTGAGTCTCTTTGGCTGGAAGGCCATGGCCCTTGGCAGCATCCATCGCTCGGGTTTGACCGTACCCGACCAGGTGCATCAACGCATGCGACGTTTTCTCGATTCATGCGCGGCAGGAAAGGGGGGCTTGGCACGCTACCGACCCGGCGAAGGCGCGCCTTCGGAAACGATGACAGCAGAAGCGTTGGCTTGTCGTGTTCTATTGGAACATCCAATTTCTTTGGATGCACAGCAAGAGGCGTTGCAAATGATCATGCAGCATCTACCGGGAACAGACACCGACAACGTCTATTTCTGGTACTACGCAACTTTGGCGCTCTTTCAGTTGCAAGATCAAAACTGGCAGCAGTGGAATCAGGCTTTGAAGTCACGACTGCTAGAAACCCAAGTACCCGCATATCAGTCTCAAGCCGGGAGCTGGAACCCGGATACACTATGGGGCGGATACGGCGGTCGAGTCTACTCGACCGCCGTGAGCTGCCTGTGTCTGGAAGTCTATTATCGATACCTGCCACTTTATCAGCGATCGCAGCTTGCCAAAACAAAATCTCCCGGCAACCTCTAGACCTCTACTGGCGCTCGATCCGCCAATTTTTCTAGGCTTGAGATCGAACACCTGTCACTGAGCACGCAAAGCAGGATGCATCGTCTGACGGTGGCGATTGGCGTGAAGCGTCGAAAAATCTCGATCAGGCTAATGCCTGAATTCGACCGAAAAGTCACATTGATTCTCTTTGTCCGCCGATAGCTTTGCCGTTAAGTGGCTATCGCTATCGTACTTCGTCGCAATGACGGTAGGCTTCTTGTGATTAGCAGCTTGACTGCCGATTGCCTGATCTAGCCGCTTGTTGATCTCAGGTGGAAGCATCGAAATTCTGACGCGATGAGTTCCGGGTTGCAAACCGGCAGCCAGATCGATCTGATATCGGCCATTCATGATCAGACTAGACGCCTTGGGGCCGGGCGTCTGGTACATCGGCTCAAAGGTGATGACCGCTCCAGATAGCGGTTTTCTATCGGCCAATACAACACCGGTTACTCTCACAGATGTTGTTTGAGCATCGTTACGACAACCGCTCACCATCAGCAGCGAGAACAGAAAGCATATCCCGTAGAGATTATCGATACGCATCAGACCCACCAAAATCTATTCGTGAGAAACAACCCCACCATCAGCTCTGGCAGCAAACCGATCCAGTATGGTAGCATCAACCTTGCTTTGTACGTTTCGAACCGAACCGTCGCACATCACAAACAGGACACCGCCCGCATGAGGTCCTCGGAATGATTCGTACGAAGGAATGTCGAATAGATCGATCTGTCTGGCATTAAAAGTGCCAAAAGTTGAAGCTGTCGAGAAATATGGGTAACTGACCGCCCATTTGGCAGCCGTTGGACCGGCTGAACCAGGAAACGCAGTGGAGCCAGTGGCCCTCCTGACTTGGATTCCAAATTCTCCGGCCAGTAGAGTCGAGCTAGTTCCGTCGAAGCGTGAAATCTCATCGATTGTCGTTTGGCCAAAGTCGACTTGCGCGGCGGGCACTCCCAGATTCATTCGCTCACCACGGAAGACGCCCAAGTAATCCACAATGGCTCCATCATGAATTTGATTTCGATAACGTCGCGTGCCCGTGGATACCGCATAACTTGAAAAGCCTAGATTTTCGCCCAATTCTGCTAAAGCCATCGATGGGCACAGGTAAGTGCTAGGCGTCTCTTGAGCAATCGCTTGATTGTTCACATGCCAAGCGTCTCGAGTTAAATCAAATTCTTGTTGTAAAATCTCTTGCTCGATGTAGGGCAATACGGACACCCAAGGAGTTAATGTGGGTGTTGTGATTACCTGGCCGCCCGACTGTTTTCGAATGCCAAGGGCCGATGGCGGCAGGGCCTTTAAGCTATCGTGGTAGTTGTGAAAAGCCAAACCAATTTGCTTGAGATTGTTTGAGCACTGCATGCGCCGCGCTGCCTCCCTGGCAGCCTGAACCGCTGGCAACAAGAGACCAACTAAGATTCCTATGATGGCTATGACTACCAGTAGTTCAATCAGAGTAAATCCGGCGGCTCGATTAGAATTTCTCATCGCATTTGGTTCCTTAAAAATCGATCATCCGAAAATTGCGAACCGCCATGGCCTGGCGGTTCGCACGCTTAGAATTCATCCTATTTCTAGCGAACTCGCCAACGAAATAGGCCAGTCGATGGTAATACGCTCAATAGGACTAGTGACAGGCTACTTGGTTCGGGTATGGGACTGGTGATCGTATCTACGGCTATCCTGTCCAGACTCATTGAGGTCTCAACTGAGGAGAACACGATCGAGTTAATTGCAAGATTGCCACTTACGTCGTTCCACTGAATTCGCCAGTCTCTCAGGAAACCGCCAAAACCTCCAAGTGGCGTCTCAGAGAGCATTTCTGTACTGTCTGCCAACAATCCGTTGAACGTTGCACCTGAAACGTCGGGCAGAGTTCCCTGAGTTCGAATCTGTAGGATGGCAGTGGTCAAAAATGAGGCCCCGAGACCGTAATCAGGTACTGCGACCTGAAAGCTGACCTGAGAGCCAGGGGAGTAGATGTTGCCGCCACTGGTTACGAAGGCACCAGGTATCGCTTGAACAAGCGACGCTAGGCCGTTTGAATTACTACTTGCGACATCGGGAACATTGATGCCGCCCAGCGCTGAAGTGAACGTGTTCCATTCTTGATAGGTGGAGTTTCCACTACCACGAAATCCTGGAACGATAAAGTTTGCCATGGCATTGCACTGGAAAACTACGGCCAGTAAGAGCGCCAAACCGAATGGGAATGTGCATCGCATCGAAAGAACCTTTCGCGAGTGCTGCGAGACTGTACGCTACATGCGTCATCAGCAAGAAGTCCAGTTACGCAAAAACCAAAGTTGTGGGAATACCCAAACGACTGGGCATTCAACAGGTTGAATTGCTTGCTGGCTGGCGAAAGGCTGGCTGGCTACATTGAAATTACCTGAGAGTACGAATCAGTAATAGCCTGGCTGCTACTGAGACTCAGTCTCAAATGAATGGAATTGTAGATTGGCAATTGATCTTGTCAACAGACAATTCCTAGGAAACTAGTGCTGAACAATTTTGTCATCATAAGGCGGGGATCTGAATCTGCGTTAGCTCGCAACTTAGATTGGTCCGAGTGTCCAGGATGTCTTGAACAAGCACAGTGCCCGACTTGTCGACATCGGTTCGACCGCTTGCCGTTTTGACCAGCGAAAGGTTGGCTCGCACCGCCAAGATATCACTAACCAATACCGTGAATTTTCCGCCGCTGGCACCTGTCATCTCGCCGCGCAGATGACCCAAATACAGTTCGGCGATCGTGTTGCCATTGTGAATAACTTTGATGCACAGATAACGATCCACGCAGATCAAATCTGGCCAAGTCAGAAGAACTCGGTCGCTACCTGCCTGACCGCCATCAGGTTGCAGTGTCGCTAAAGGTGTAGGTGGGACAGTCGTCCAATCTTGAACCGGCAGAGTAAACACGTTTTGAGGACTCATCTTGTACTCAAGTGTCACATCGCCTAGAGCAGTCAGGTTATCAAAGTCCAGCACCACACCATTGATGCCTTGGCTGCTGCTGATTAGGTTCGAAAGCTCTACGGTCTTGGGCTGAGATCCTCGTTGAAGCACATTGACCGCCTGATCAACTTTGTCGACTCCAGCAAAACTGTTGTGGTAGGGTTTGGCTTGTACCAGCAGGGGAGCCGGCATTGCGACTGCCAACGCCTGTGTGTCGACAGACACTCGATCTAGGCCCATCGACGAGCCCGCTGCTTTAAAGTGGATTGTATTGATCCCCACATTCCCGCTCACAGCGGACCACTCGAACATCCAGTCTCGAAGGATGCCACCGAAGCCTCCCAATGGTTCCTCGTAGAGCAGTTCCGCTGAATCGGCTGCTTGGCCATTGAAGGTAATACTTTCCAAGTCCACGGTAGAACCTAGCGTGCGAATTTGAAGTACGACTCGGGTATTTGCCTGAGAACCCAGCCCGTAATCAGGCACGATCAGATTAAAACTTGTTGCCATGGCAAACGAATAGATGTTTCCACCACTGGTGAGAAACGCGCCACCAGTCAGCTCTTGGACCGTGGCTGATCCATTGGGGTTCCCATTAGCCACGTCAGGCAAATTAGGGTTATTAGCCGAATTAAATACATTCCACTCCTGATACGTTGTTTGTGGAAGCCCTCGAAAGTCGGGAAACTGAAAGGCTGCATTCAGATTTGCAGCCAAGACGATGCCGACTAAGCCAGCGGATTCGAATATCGTCAATCTATGCATGACACGAACCTTATTAGGTATTAAAGACAAGTAGTAGAATTAAATCGAAGCCCAATAGCACACGAAAAACAGACCAAGCGTCCCCAGCAGTGCCACGGTCACTCCTCGAGTACGACGTTTTCTGAGAAAGAGAATCAAACCAAAGCCTGTTAGGCTGAACGTGATCATGACAATTGCTGAAACGTCAATCAGTAGCGACCACGCCTTGCCGGCATCTCGACCTTTGTGAAGATCATTCAGCAGTCCCGCCGTGCCATAGGTGGATTCCGAAATGGTGTAATGACCGCTGCTTGGGTCCAATAGTACGTCGGCAAGATAACCTGGACCTTTGAAGACAATAGTAACTTCACTACTATCGGAGTCAAACTGAGTAACCCTTCCGCGAAGCGAATGCTTTTCCCGCAGTGATTCCACCACCTCCATTCGATCGATTTCAGGCTGAATTTTCTGAATCTCAAGCTGCCCATCCGACTCTCGGAACCTTGCCTGCGTGGAACCAAACCATGCAGGATGATTGAGAGTAATACCGGTCCACGCAAAAAACAGAAGTGCTGCGAAACCTAGCATCGAGAGATATAGGTGCAGCCACCGAAACAGGCCTGCCAGTCGAAACTTGCGACCAATACTTGCGTGAAGACTGTCACCCATCACCGATCCTCCGACACCATTGTGGTTTCACTAGGCAGGTACTCGAAGCTAAACGAGGACACCTCGACGTTGCCTTCAATCTTCGTCGTAGGAATCGCTTGGTCACTCCAGTCGATGGACTGCCGAATCAATTGATGAGTCCCGTGTTCGCGAGTCACTTCCAGAAATAAGGTGTATTTGCCATGCGGCAGTGGATTTCCTTCATTGTCTGAACCGTCAAAATGGGCATGATAGTTTCCGGGCCCTCGTGTCGCTCCGGAAATGACACCGATCAATTCTTTTTGCTCTGCCGTCTTGCGGGCTCGATCGTTTCGATACCATCGAGTCAAATCACGGTGCCAACGCGGTCCGGGTTGATCATTCTGCAGCCAAAGCAAGGCTGTTTTGACCGGAAAACCGTCTGCGTCTTCTAACCACAACGCCAAGAAAGGTCGTCGATAGGCCGCTCCGGAGGGGCGAGCCAATTCAAAGTGAACATGCAGGCCGGTACGCTTCTGTGAAGTCAAAGCCGTGGCGGCGTGAGTGGAAGCGATCGTCGAACTTTCGCTGCTCTGGTCAGCCCTTGCTTTGCCCGAAACCTGCGACTGATTGCCTATGACTTTGCTCCACCGCGTTGAAACATGTTTGGCCCCGCTGGCATCCACCAACAGACATGCTAACTCTTGAGATTCGATCAACTCCAGGCCAGCCTTGATCCCCAGGACACTGACAGCAGTCGCCAGTCCATCGGCCTGCATTGCAGTAGGTGCGACCACAGTGACACTTGCCAACTGCTCAGCACTACGACCTGTCCGAGCATCCATCAGGTGTGACCTGCGACCCGTCAGGCTGTTTTCAAAACGCCGATATCCGCCGCTGGTAGCAATGCCAGTAGCTACCAACTGCTTCCAACTGGCAATGGGCCTTGATCCTTCAGCAGCATGAAACGGGTCTTCAACGTGGATAGGCACTACCAATTCTCCAGCGATACGCACATCTCCGCCAATGTTGATGCATACCCCCTTCAGCCCAGGAAACTCTTTAAGGGCCAACACGGCAACTTGGTCCATGATGTAACCTTTGGCGACTGCGTCCAATGTCCAGCCTTGCTCGGGCCAGTCTAATATGGTCACTTGGGGGTCTGCGGAATTGACACGGTGAAGTTCATAGGGCGGTTGCTTCAATCGAGAGACGACGGTCTGAATTTCCGAGCCTGAACTCAACAACGCCCGCACTCGAACATCAAACGCGCCCTGAGTCATCTGCCGTAACTCCTCGGACCATTCTAAGACTCTGAACAGGTCACTAGAAATAGAAACTGTCTGTCCCTGCTTCGCAGCCAACAGATTCAATTCACTGTCCGACTTGTAACGACTGAATATCGATTCTAGCTTTTCAATCTCAGCCACCGCCCATGCTTCACTGGTAGCTACCAAAGCTTGTTCTTGAGTCTGTACCGTCCACTGCATCGTCGTTCCAAGTACATGCTCACGCCAGAGACTATGTTGTTCCGCAAACGTGGATCGAATGCAACCGAAAGCTATACAAACAGTGGATAGGAACAAGTATGAGCGACAACGAACAAACATCACTCGGAGCCCTTGCTGCCTTTGCTTTCACCCTGTTTTGAATCACCGCTTTTTTGGTTCTTGATCGCGGAAAGCACTTCTTCTTCGGTCAGAAAGCCATCGCGATCTTGATCCGCAGAATCGAAAAATCTTGTCATGCGCTGTCCAATTTCGGCCTTGGAGACGATGCCGTCCTTGTTAGTGTCCTTACGCATGATACTCTTAGCGCTTTGTTCCGGAGTCTCTACGTTGCGAGAAACAAAGCCTGCCATGGACATTGGACTGACAGTCACTGGCTGTTCAGGTAAGCCAGGATCGTAGATCAATAGTCGTGTTTTCGCTTGGCTAGCGGTATGAGCTCCCACGAATAACAATCTCCCCTGAAGCGAAAGAAGTTTTGTATCCGCTGAGAATTTTGGCAAAGATTCGCTGAGTGTTGTCCAGAGATCTTGCTGCTTGTCATAAACCTCTAAACTGAGTTCAGGTTGAAGCTGACCATCCAAGTAAGTATAACCGCCGAATAGGAACAATCTTCCATTATGACTGGCAACTTGCGGAAACAATCGAAGCGTCGATGGTCGTGCTGCCTTGCGCCATGTTCGGCTCTTGGTATCAAACACATCGACGTCTGCTACCATCGTGCCCTGAGCGTCTCTACCTCCCAAGAGGTAGATTTCGTGCTCGATCAGACCACTAGCAAAATCTCGGCGACTATTTGGTAATTCAACTTTAGGCAGTGGTGCCACCGCCGATTCGTCTCCCCACCAATGATAGATTTGATGGTTAAACTTCTTGTCGCGACTGCCACCCAATATCCAAAAGGCATCGTCGTACCGCACTGCCGAAAACCCGCTGATTTGCAGAGGCATAGAAATCGACGCCTGAGTCCATAAATCAGAAGTCGGATCTAGTTGCCAAACGATATTCTGCGGCAAGCCTGAGGCACTCTCTTCGATCGCGGCGAAAAGAAAGATAGACCCGTGCGAGCTGGTGCTGGCATGAGAAATGGCAACCGCATTGGCCACGGGTTTGGGGACGGGTGGTAGTGAACGGACCGTCTGCAGACTAAGATCATACTCCAACATATCGCTGACCGGTTTTTGGAGGGAATCTGCGGAGGAGCTATCTACCAGTGTCCCTCCAAACGAATATAATTTGCCCTGGTGTAGGCAAACCGCTTGTCCAGACCTGGGCGGTTGAGCCTCGACTGTCCAGCTAATCCATTTGGCGCGTGGCGAGTCGTCTAACCCTACTTTGATGGACTCGACAGCCGCTGTTCTTCCGACCGCTCCTGTACCACCCACTGCCAACAAACGATCTGAACCTGCGGGCAGTAGCCTAAGAAAATTCCGTGGATAGATCAATCGATCAGCTACCTCCCAGTTCGAACTATCTTGGCTGAGTCGATAAAGAATGCCTGAAGCTCCGGCTTGGTACAGACGACCGCCGACGGCGAAGGCACTGGCCGCAAATCCAGCTACGGCGTGGTCGGCCAACAACTCGGGCCCTTGGCTCCAACTCTGACTGGCCGTATCATAAATCGCCACTTGCCTCGTAAATCCACGGGGAGTCATACCGCCGAGCGCTACAATTCGATTATCCATTACCGCGACCGATAGCGCCCGAAGCTTGTAGCCCGGTCCGGGCAGTGTCTGCCAACCGGCTTGCGGATTATCTAGGTCGAAACGCAACATATCCTCATGCCAGTGAGCATCACTGGAAGATTCTCCCTGCAGGTTCCATCCGCCGACAACGTAAATGGATCGCCCCAAAATGGCAGCGTCCATCGACGAACGGCCTTCGGGCAATGGGGCAAGCTGATTCCAATGATTCTTGGCAGGATCGTAAGCGGCAAAATTGTCAGTGGAACAGAAGCTCTGCGCTTCCGCCGCTGAGTTGTTAAAGCTCAGGCCCGCGATCCTGTAAATAAGCCGTCCATCACTCACCAGAGAAACACTCTGCGCCGGAGAGTCCATCGACAACTCTTCCCACTGCGCCTCAGGATTGTCGAACTGAATGCGACGGAATTTATGATTCAGCGAATCCCGGCTAAACGAGTGCATTTCACCGTTGTGGCCGCTAAAAACGTAAAGATACTCTCCTTGAGTCATCGCCCCAAAACTGGTTAATGATTCCGGGAGTGGCTTAAGGAGCTGATGCTTCTCGGGACTGGAAGACTCCGAAGCCTGAAGCATAGTCAAGGCTGACGTACAAGAAACGCAACCGAACCAAAAAACGATCGCAAAACGATCGAGCCAAATAAGTGAAGATAAAGCACAAACTACTTGATTCATCATTGATACCTTCAGAGTGTCATAAAAAATCTATTGGACTTAATAACCGGCAGCCCATTCTGCTCAACATGTAGTGGTATTCGCCAGAATTCCTCCTCAGAACTCTCCCAAAGAGATACTCACTTGGAAACTCCTTCAACTTGGAAACTCCTTGATAGAAACTCTCCGTTGAAAGTTGGTCAGCGGGACTCTTGCGGAAAGGTGATCGTTAGGTAATGCGAACCGGTTTCGTACTTTTGCTCCTTCCACTCGCCGGACACTTTTACTTGATGGCCGATCAACAGAGAGTTCATGCCAGTCTCAACCTGGCTGTTTGCAAATCGAACAACACCCTGGCTATCCGTTTTCTCTTCAGCCTCGACGTGACCTTCACTGCAACTGAGCGAGACCTTGGCTGATTTGACGGGCGTCCCCTGGAAGGTCACCACCACTTCGATGCCTTGATCTGTTGAAACAACCTGAGCATCCAAGGGAAAATCGGTTTTTGTTGGCTTGGGCTGGTCACCGATCGGAATCAAGCACGCCAAATGGATACAGTAGTAATCTAGCAGCGAGCCGTGGTACACGCCGTATCGAATCTGAGTCACTGCGGCTTCGCCCGGCTTAAGTGAAGCTACGGTGGCCATGCCTTTAAAAGATTCAGTTTCCACGGCCTTTGTTTCCATCGGTGTGGCCTGGCCATCTCGATCAATTCTCCGCACTTCGGCTTTTTCAAGGGCAAGCGGAATCTTATAAGTGCGATTGGCTAGATTTTCCCCGAAGAACAACACGACTTCACCTTGATCGTTGGTCGTGAGAAATGGAAAGTGGGCCAGCGCCTGGTTTGTCATGGAACTCAATAGGGCAGTCAGTATTGCTGCGGTTGCAAAAATCTTCATCTTAAGTCTCCTCGTATTCGTTTTGTTTGATGAACAGAAGTCACGCATTTGTTCAAGAGCGACTTTTCGGTGGCCAAGAGAAGCTGAGCTGTGAACCAACATCAACAAAGCGTAGGGTGACAGAAGAGCAATGGCTCGGGCTAGTTCGAGAACTCGCCTGACTTCGGTGTAACGCTCTTGATGCCAAAGCGCCTGCGCCCAATGCTCTCGATAAACAACCAAGTCAGGGCACTGATTAACCATCGACTCGGCCAGCTCAATCGCTAGATCAGATTGGCCGCAGTCCAAAAGACTGCAAAAATTTGCCAGAAAATTGAGATACCTACACATGTCAGCCACCAACCCAAAACACAAATAAACGACAATAAAAGCGTCGTTTCTTGGCTGGCTGGCTAGAGGCAGATATCTGCGCTTGGCTGGCTGACTAGAAACATGTTTCCGCCGCCCCTTTAACCCGAGCGACAAACTAAAGCCCCATCAGTTAATATTGAGACTTAGTATCATCAATGGTACGCGGGTAACTTTGGGTGCCAAGGGGGGCTCCGAAAAAAATTTAGAAAATTCTGCCACCCTAGGCAATTATGTGGCTCCTGAACCTTCTTCGGCTGCATCTACTGATGCTACTAGCTTGGGAGTCGCTTCGTTACGTGGGCCAAAAAATGGAAACTGTCCAGTTTGAAGCCATTCTCCTGCCGATCCGGCTCGGACAACGATAGTCAATGTAGTAGGGAAATTCCATGTGCCGTTGCACTGAGTTCCTCTCGATGAAAACGCTGGAAGGTGGCTATTCGAATAGCGGCGCTACATCTATCGGTAAGTTAAAAGGTGGCGGCTGGAGCCTTCAAACGGACTATGATCGTTGAAGGTGGATAGGTGTAGCCCGCTTCTTCCAATCACCAGCTTTGTGATGGAGGCGTTGGCAATCACGCGATTGACCTGTGGCCAACTTGTGTCCGGTATCTGCCAAAGAAGTCTGGCGATTACGCTGATTGTTCCTCCGGATGTGAAAACAACAGTTTCACACCGCCGCTCCAACGCGGTCTGAAGCGCTGCATCGACGCGTTTATTGAAATCAGGCCAGCTTTCAGCGTACTGGCCGTCATGCTGTCCACTGATCCATCGCAGCAACGCTCGGTCGAACAGCTCTTGAAATTGCCGACGCGCATCACTTGATTCCATGGGTGGCATCGCCGAAGTAGCTGGCGTCTCATTCGGCGGCGTTCCAGTTGAACTTGAATTCTGACTGACCAACAATTTCATTTGACTGTCCAACAATTGGATATGATCGTACTCGTTCCATCGATGATCCTCCTGCCACTCAGGCGACAACCCCATGGCTGTCAGCGTGTGAAGAGCTGTCTGTTGATGCCGCCGCATGGCTCCGCAGATGACGTGATCGGGCTGGCCAATGCGTTGCCGCAGGGCCTGTCCCAATACGACAGCTTGCTGCACGCCCAGTTCCGACAGTTCGTCATAATTGGCCTTGCCCCACGATGCTTGGCCGTGCCGAATCAGATAAATCGCCGCCATTATGCTCTTCGAATCGCGCGTCCGCTGCGCCAGTGGAGGTATTGATTGAACAACCAGAAATTACGAAACGCTGGATTTCGAGTTTGACGATGATGGTAGCGATAATAAATCTGCTGGACTATCACAGCCAGACGAAACATGCCGTACACCTCATAGAAAGTCCAGTTGTCGGGCCTGAGCTGCATTCGCTGACAATAGTAGTCCACCACTTCGCGCCGGGTCAACATGCCGGGCAAATGTGTCGGCTGGCGGCGCAGCATTTGATGAAAGCGATCGTCATCGGCCTGAACCCAGTAGGCTAGCGAGTTGCCTAAGTCCATCAGCGGATCACCCAGTGTGGCCATCTCCCAATCCAGTACACCAATGATCTTCAGTGGGTCGTTGGCATCTAGCACAACGTTGTCAAAGCGAAAGTCGTTGTGGATGATCACCGTCGCAACATCGTCGGGTAGATGATCGCGCAGCCAGCGCCGAACTCGACGCCATCTTGGGACGTTCCATGTTTTCGATTTATCGTATCGATCTGACCAACCTTCAATCTGACGCTTGACGTATCCGGCACCCTTTCCCAAGTTTTCCAGTCCAGCCGCCCTAGCATCCACTTGATGAAGTTCAATCAGCTTGTCGATGACACCTTGGCACAAAGTTCGAGTCTGATCGGGGGTCAACTTCAAATCGCCGGGCAAGTTCGATCGAGGTATGATGCCTCGGATTCGATCCATGACATAAAAATCGCAGCCCATGATGACAGGATCTTGGCACAAGGCCACCATGGTGGGTACCGCCGGGTAAACGGGCCTGAGCGCACTTTGCACTCGATACTCTCGCGCCATGTCATGCGCACTTTTGGCTTTGTGCCCAGCCGGTGGTTTGCGAAGTATCAACTCGCGATTTTTATAGCTGAGTAGAAAAGTCAGATTCGACGCACCGCCAGGAAACTGCTTGACTTGCGGCGTGTCTAATAGAGATGGAACTTGCTGTTTGAGCCACTGGTCAACCGCATGCACATCAAAGCTCTCCCCTTGACGCACCTCGCGCGGTTGATCCAGCAGCTTGTCCGATTCCGCCACGGCAATTCCCTCTAGCTTACTTCTGGTACTTCATTAGCTCAAGCTTGGCCACCAGTCCACGATGGACTTCATCGGGACCATCGGCCAATCGCAGACTGCGAGCCGAATTCCAGGCAGCCGCCAACGGCAAGTCGTTTGATAGACCCGCACCACCGTGCATTTGAATGGCCATATCGATCACTTGCTGAGCCACGTTAGGGCAGACCACTTTAATCTGAGATATCTCGCTCATGGCCGAGAAGACTCCGTGGTTGTCGATCATCCAGGCGGCCTTCATGACCAACAATCGGGCCTGTTCGATCATGATGCGTGCCTGAGCAATTCGCTCGCGATTGCCACCCAAATTAGCCAACGGCTTGCCAAAAGCGATGCGGCTGAGCGACCGTTGGCACATCAGCTTTAGGGCCAGTTCAGCCAGTCCGATCAATCGCATGCAGTGGTGAATCCTGCCTGGCCCCAAACGTCCTTGAGCGATCTCGAATCCACGACCTGGCCCGGCGATGATTGAGCTTTTGGGAAGTCGGACATTATCGAACACCACTTCGCCATGACCGTAGGGTTCATCATAAGTATTCATCACCGGCAACATTCGCGCAATGCGCACGCCTGGCGTATCCATAGGCACTAGAACCATCGAGTGTTGGCCGTGACGGTGTGCGGCTGGATCGGTCAGCCCCATAAAGATGACAACCCTGCAGCGTGGGTGTCCCACTCCAGTGCTCCACCACTTTCTTCCATTGACCACTACATGCTCACCATCCAGCGTCGCGGTTGCCGCCATGTTGGTAGCATCACTGCTGGCCACATCCGGCTCCGTCATGCAGAATGCCGATCGGATTTCACCGGCCAGCAGTGGCTGCAACCACTGCTGCTTTTGCTCAGGGCTTCCGAAGTGGTACAGCACCTCCATGTTGCCGGTATCTGGTGCATTGCAGTTAAAAATCTCGGGAGCGATAGCGGATCTCCCGGTGGCCTCAGCAATTGGAGCGTATTCGACCACCTTCAGCCCTGCGCCCAATTCAGGATCCGGCAGAAACATATTCCACAAACCGGCAGATTTGGCTTTGGCTTTCAACTGGTCAATCAATGGCAAGGCGACCCACCGATTTTCCAGGCTCTGTAGTTGGCGATGATAATCGCTCTCGATCGGGTCGATATGCTCTTTCATGAATGCCTGAACGCGGGACAAAAAATCGCGCGAACGATCTGATTGTGCAAAATCCAAGTGACTTCACTCCTGATAAACGAATAGTTGCGGATGTTATAGCAACGGCGTCTCAGGCCGTCTTTAACTCTTCAAACACACCTAAGAATTTCAACATGGCGCCCAAGTTGCTGATGCGTATCTTGCCCGTCATCACAGCCATCTGTTTATTGATTCGTCCCAGCTCCGCATCTTCGAAGTCGCCAGCCGTTGCGGTGATGACACATTCTGCATCGCCCGAAATGCCCTCTTCCACGGCACACTGTCCATTATTGACTCGTACAGTGAATTGCCCACCAGTGTCGCCTTGCAACTGAAAATGAAAAATGGCACATTCATGCTTGGCCGCTTCGGGCTTAAATCGCGCTGGCAAGTTGAGCACGATGTCGCGTGCCGTTGTGGGAAGTGACATGATCGGAAAACCTCCTGGATTCTTTTGGCTATTGCTTCGCCTGAACAAGTGGCAGTTCGGTCGCTGGAAATCTTGAATTGTATTGTAATATGACTACAATTGCGAGACGGCCGGGGACTGTCGTGCTGGGCTGTGAATCAAAATCCTGTTCGACTGGAAGAATTTTAGGTCGGGACGAGCGGAACTGTTGAAAATTGGTAGACATGCGGAAAGTAGATCGATACCAGCCAGGTTGGCTACCTAGCAATTGGATGGTTTCAAGCTACCCGACCACAGGCGTCTGAGAGATCTCTTCTATTATGGCCGAAGTTCATCCAGAAAACGCATTGAAGCAATCCCGATGGATCACTCCAGCCACTCAGCAGCGTAGCCAACAAACGCTGGAACGAGTGCTGGATGCCACTGGCAAGCTGTTGGCTCAGCGAGCTTTTCGAGAAATTTCCGTAGCCGACATCGCCAAGGCTTCGCGATGTTCCCCGCCATCGATCTATGCTCGCTTCGAGAACAAGCCGGCACTACTTGGCGCGCTTTATGAACGGCACACGATTTCACAGCGGCAATTGTATGAACAGTTGTTTGCCATCGAGCGTTGGCGGGATACTGGACTGGGTGATATTCTGCGTCTCGCCTTTATGCAGATCGTTGACAGCCATCGTCAGGAACAGGGTCTGATACGAGCGTTCCTAGAAGAAGCTTCGGAGAATCAATCGTTTCGCGCTGCGTGGGCCGAGCAGGGAGACTTTCTTCATCAACAGGTTTGTCAATTGGTACTCAGTCGCCCCCAAGAGTACCGCCACCCGGCTCCTGAGGATGCGATTCGCATGGGGTTAGAAGCTGGCTTCGCGGTGATTGCTATTCGAGTGCTGATGCGTCGCATCGATCGTCCTCACACAAAGGCGCTGACCAGCGAATTAGTGTCTGTCATGTTGAAACACTTGGAAGTTGTTTGAGCTTCCAACAAAGAGGAATTTTAACCATGTTACGCCGTCAGTTGCTGAGTGCTCTTTCGGCTTGTGCTGCATCGGTAGCCGTTTCTTCCTCCGGGTTTGCACAATCGAAGATCCGTCCGTCCGAACTGGCAAGCTATGACGCTACAGCTCTAGCAGAGCTGGTCAGTAAAAAACAGATAACACCCTTCGAATTGGTTGACGATGTCTTGCGGCGTATCGACCAGATCAATCCTCATCTCAACGCTGTGCTGCCGGGTCTGTTTGACACCTCGCTGGCCCACGCCAGTGATAGCGGTGGCTCGATTCGTATTCCTGCGTCGCAGTGTGGCGTTTTTGGAATGAAGTTGACTCGACGGCGAGAATGTCAGTTCCTTTAGGATGGACCAAGAGCGGTCTACCTATCGGCAGCCGTTTTTCGGCGTGGCGTGGCGGTGATGCCATGTTATTGGCATTGGCCTATGAATTGGAGTTAGCAAGTCCCGGGAAAGAGCGAAAGCCACCCATCAGCGTTTTCTGAACAAGTCAGTCCACCCGAGGTCTCAAGTAGATCTGCGAATTATCGAATCGACAAAACCGTACTTGAGTTGTTGCCTTCTGTTCCAATTCTACTTTCCCTACCGTTAAAGCGTTTGAGCATTGAAGCATAAAGAAAGCAAAACATTTACAGAAGGAAACAGAGGGAACGGAGCAAGAGATTTCGCAATCGTTCACAGACCAGTAGCACTACGAAGGTGCGTTTCGCGGTTTGACTTTGGTGCTGGCAAAATATCTTGTCGCGCTTTGTCATTCGAACCAACATGAACCACTGGCTGCCAAAACCGCTTCACGACACCCTACCTCCAATTGTACTGACATCAGCTTAAATTTGTTTAAGTGCTTTTTTCCTAATGTCTTCAGGCTTATACAACGAGCCATCTAGCCAGTCCAAGGAACATCCCCATGCTGGCTACGTCCGTGGCTGTTGTTAGAAAGATGCTGGATGCGGTAGCGGGGTCGGCACCTAACTTTCGTAAGATCAGCGGGATAGTTGCTCCAGAGACTCCACTGACGATGCAACTGCCGATCATCGCAAGAAACACGATCAATGCCAAGGCCAAGGCACGATCGTTGGATTGCCAATAGGCCAGAATAAACATGCCTAGTCCCGCCGAGACACCCACCAGGGCTCCGTTGAATAGCCCCAAAACTCCTTCTCGCAAGATTAGATTCCTCTCGCCACCTCGTTTCATTTCTCCCAGCGTGAGACCTCGAAGCGTTACGGCTAAGGACTGGCAACCGGTATTGCCCGATTGTCCAGCTAGCACAGGCAGGAACACAGCCAGCACAACCATCTTGTCGATCGTCGATTGGAAGAAGCCAACTACTCCAGCGGCCACAAATGCGGTCAGAAGGTTCAGTTGCAACCAGGGGTGGCGAAAGCGAAGGCTGCGAGACACTGGAGTTGAAAGCCGCTCCTCCTTTTCAACGCCCACCATCGTTCCAGCTTGAGCGCTAATTTCAATCGCCTGCATTTCGAATAGGGCTCGACCACGCACTGTCCCCACCAGAAGTCCTTTCTCATCACAAACCGGATAGACTGGAAAGTGCTTATCGACCACCTGTTTCATGGCATCCAAAACGGTGTCCGTGATTTTCAGGTGAAATGGATCGGTCAGCATGATGCTTGACAGTATCGCACTGGGCTGCGAAAGCAACAGGTCTCGCATCGTAATGACACCGATCAGTTTTCCAGTACCATCAACGATAAATCCGTAAGTGATAAAAACATTGCGAACCAGCTTGCGAATCCGCTCGGTAGCGTCTGAAACGGTCAAATTCTCTCGGAAGACCGCATGTGGCGACTCCAGAATTCTACCGATGGAATCTTCGTCAAAGGTCAAATTGTAGGCCCATTGCTTCGATACGCCCGAGGGAGCCGCCTGAAAGATGGCATCACGTTGCTGGTCGTCCATCTCCATCAGGATTTCTTCAGAGACAGCGGGACTCAACGTCGCAAGAAATTCAACCAATTCGGTTGCCGAAAACTGTTCCAGCTTTTCTAGCGCTGCCTTAGGCCCCAGGGTCACAATCTCGGTCGCTAGGGTGTGCTTTTGAGCGTCGATGTCCTGAGTGGAATTATCTGACCCTAGCAATTCATTCTTGTTCATCGTCTAGCTTCTTGCTTAGCAAATTCGTCCTCTTCTTGCCCGAAGAGCTTCGATAATTCGAAGGTCTTCAATTCCAATAATTCAGGTTCCTAGTTTAGTGACTCTACCCAAAGCAGAACACGCCTCTCGATCTTAGTAGATTTATGTTCACTAATAGGGAACCTGACAGCTAGTCTGGCCATCTGAGCTAGCAAGTGATAAACCCGGCAAGACTGGGCCTTTTTACGTTGGGTCGAGCTGATAGAACATGGCTGGAATAGGTCAGGCTTTACTAGCAATTCAGCGGATCTTCACCTAAGTTCCATGGTTCGCATCGCTACTACCAATGGATAGGAGTGGGG
>JBIIJD010000059.1:0-34164 GCA_044234105.1 Aureliella sp.
CATGCCAAATACCAATTGTTTTGAAACCCCCCCCCCCCCCCCCCCCCCCCAAATGGGCTGTGCCAACAATCGTTGAAACGACTGTATGGGCTTCAAAAGCCGATTACAACGTTTAAGTTGAAAATGATGTGGTCGGGCTGCCGAATCAATGCTGGGTGGTCCTCAAGTAGTGGAATCGATGAGTGCTAGTAAGCAGACTATTGGTTGGGTTAATGGTCGTGCTGGTAAACAGGGTACCGAGATTGAAATGAAGCGACAAAAGAAACGAAGACAGCTATCACGTTGGTTTAGGCAGTTGTTTGTCAACGAACGATCTATTGCTAGCTACTCAAGCCGAGCGATTCGCTTGGAGACGCTGGAAGGCCGCAGACTGATGGCCGGTGATGCTTTGCGTTACCTGCTTGGATCGGCTCAACGACTTGACACTTCATCTGGTGCTCCCGCAGCCATCGTGGGTTCCGCCAATCCGGTCACTACCGTCTCAGCAAATTCAGTTGGAGAAGGCGAACAGACTGGCGAAGGTGAGGCAGGCAATGACCTGGTAGCTTTTGCCAAGGCTATTGCCGCGACCAATACCAAGTTCTACGGCGGAGCTTGGTGTGCCTTTTGCACTCAGCAAAAGAACCTATTTGAAGATGGCGGAAAGTACCTGCCGTTTGTGGATGTGACCAATCCAGATCGCACTCCCAACTCGATAGCAACAACCAACAACATTACGACCTATCCAACTTGGGTCTTTGCCGATGGCAGTCGATTGGAAGGCGTTCAGACTCTGGCTACGATCAGTCAGAAGACGGGTATCGCCATAGGCCCGTCCTCTACGCCATACCTATCACCGATTTCCAATGTCACCGTGCGAACCGGATCTCCATTGCACGTACCTGTGGACGCCTATCATCCGGGCGCCGCGCCACTGACTATTACTGTGACCTCCGACAATCCGAATCTAGTTTCTGCTTCCGTCCCAAGTGGTAATCGCAGTTTGCGGATTAGCACCGACTTTGGCGACATGGTCTTTGAACTGTTTGAGGACAAGGCACCTCGAGCGACCAGTCGAGTCATACAACTGGCGCAGAGCGGCTTTTACAACAATCTGATTTTCCATCGCGTCATCGATGGCTTTATGATTCAGGGTGGTGACCCTCAGGGAAATGGTTCTGGCGGCTCCAATTTAGGCAATTTTGACGATCATTTCCATCTAGACCTGCAGCATAACCGTTCTGGCATTCTGTCATTTGCAAAGTCGGGTGACGACACGAACAACTCCCAGTTTTTCATTACCGCTGGACCGACAAGGCACCTTGACTCAAATCACTCAGTGTTTGGGCAATTGGTCGATGGCGAAAGTGTTCGAGACGCCATCAACAAAACGGCAGTCGGTGCCAATGATCGTCCCGTCAACCCGGTTCGCATGAATCAAGTGACCGTGCTGGATGACACAGAGAATGGTCTAGTTCTTCTAAAACGTGTTGGCAACGGTACGGGCACGGCAAACATTACCGTTACTGCTCGAGACAGCCAAGGCAATACGTCAACGCGCACCTTCACGGCGACGGTGGCTGCGGACAATGCTAATGCCGCACCGTTCCTAAACGATATCCCCACGCTACAAGTCAACAGCGGCTCAACGCTGACGCACACATTGACCAGCCAGGACAAGGATGGCGATGCGCCGGTCTACAGTGTCGAGCGACAAGGTAACATTCAGTACGACTTGAGTGTCAACAGTCAAACGGGGGTTGTGACGTTAACTCCCCCCAGCAACTTTACCGGGCAGTTACAATTTTTGGCCAGAGTGCGACAAGCCAGCCAGGCGACAACTCAAGATACATTTGATGCCCAGTTAGTAACGGTTCAAGTCAACTCGGCAACGACTCTGGGATTGAGCCTTTTGTCTTCCAGCGACTCGGGTTTATCGAATTCGGATCGAGTCACCAATGCAACCGCATTGTCCTTCAGCGTCACGGGGACCACATCGGGGGGCACTGTTGAGGTCTTGGCTGGCGCTACGGTTGTTGGAACGGCAACCGCCAACGGCTCTACGACGCAGGTGAATGTGCAAAACGCTGGAGCAATTGCGGAAGGCAACGTTCAATTCACCGCTCGGCAACGCGTCGGCAATGAAGTTACCGGCACTTCTCCAGTATTAACTGCGACCCTGGACCGAACCGCTCCGGTTCAGCTCACTTCAGGTGTCATACCGGCAACCGCTTTTGTGGGAACTGTACTGAACGTAGACCTGAACCACGCCGAGGAGTCTTCGAATCTGCGTTACGCGCTAGAGAATGCGCCTGCTGGCATGACGATTGGAGCGACCGATGGTCGACTGGCCTGGACGCCTCAGTTGGCTCAATTGGGTGCTCGCAGCTTTACGTTGGTGCTTACCGATTTGGCTGGTAACGCACAACGCCAGACTTTTAATATTACTGTTGGCCAGGAGCCGCGATTGAATATCCGGCTAGCGACCGTATCAACCTCAGGGGCACCGATCAGCACCATTCAGACGGGTCAGGAATTCAAGGTACAGGTCTATGTCCAAGATCAGCGGGCGATAGCAAACCGACAAGGCGTATTCTCTGCCTTCATGAATCTCACCTTTGATCCGGCAGTGATTCAACCCATCGCCAATTCACCAATCAACCACCTAGCCCCGTATCAATCGGGTATGAAAGGAACCGTGGCCAATGGCAGAATCAACGGGCTTGGTGCAATCTCCTCTCAGAATAGTCCCTTGGGCGGCAACGAGGCGTTGTTGGCCGAAGTCAGCTTTACGGCCCTCGGGTCAGGTAATGCTGGCCTGCGAACAGAATCAACTACGGTGGACGACACAGCTCTGTATTCCGAGAGCGTCAAGCTTCAGCCGGGTGAAATCAATTTTGGAACTAGCAATTTTGCAGTTGGACTAAATTTCACTTTGAACACTGATGTCTTCAATTTTGATGAAGATTCGGGGACTCAGACTCTAAACGTGTTGGCTAACGACACTGTTGGGACAGGAGTTGTTCTAAACATCACTCAGGTGTCGACGCCTACCGCTGGCGGCACCGTTACCATTGCCCCAGACGGTCGTTCGCTACGATTCACTCCAGCGGCTAATTTTAGTGGCGCAGGAACCTTTACCTACACGGCCGCCAATGCTCAGGGGCTTTCTCAGGTTGCCACCGTCACGGTCCAATTGACCGAAGTCAATGATCCGCCCAATGCAGTCGATGATATCGTTGAAGTCATTCAGAATAGCTCTCAGAATGTCCTGAGCGTCCTGACCAATGACACTCAAGGCAATGATACCGGAGTGGTTGAGACGCTGGCGGTGACCAATGTGGGTACAGGATCAGCCGGAGGCACAATTCAGATCGGATCAAGCGGTGCTAATATTCGCTACACTCCGGCTACTGGATTTGTAGGCACCGAGACATTCAACTACACGCTTAGCGATGGACGCGGCGGTACCGACACAGCCTCGGTCACTGTGACTGTTCGTCCAGCCGTACCACCACCTGTTGTTCGGGACGATACCTTTTCTCTGCAAGAGGATGCCGCCCAGGCTACTTTTGACGTACTGGCCAATGACAGTCCTGCAACCAATGGCGACACGCTACGTATTCGTTCCGTGGGTAAATCGTCTCAAGGCAGTACCATCAGTATCAATGCAGAAAAGACTCGATTGCTCTATCGTCCTGCGGCAAACCTGGCCGGACCAGAGGTCATCACTTATACGGTCGAGGGAAGCAACGGAGGCATTGCCACTGGTCGTGTGACATTCACGATGACCAACACCAACGATGCTCCCAACGCTGTTGATGATGCGTTTAATGTCTTGTCGACTGCGGGTGTCAGTTCGGTGAATGTACTGGCAAATGACACAGAGGTAGATCCTGGCGATGTCATGACTATTACCGCAGTGACTCAGCCGCCCAGCGGTTCGGGATCTGTGGCCATTACCAACAACGGTAAATCGATCAGTTATACGCCGCCGTCCAACAATTTTACTGGCAGCGTTTCGTTCTCTTATACCGTTTCGGACATCGCTGGACTGACCGATACTGCCACCGTCAACTTAACGGTGCGGAACTACACTCCTCGCAAGATCTCTGGCTCACTTCAGTTTTTAAATACGGACGTTAATCAATCACTGCGTGGATTGTCGGTCGATTTGACGGGCACCGATGTGACTGGGGCTGCCGTCAATACACGTGTTAACGTAGGTGCCAATGGTGGATTCAGCTTTGATAACTTGGCTCCTGGCGAATATCGCCTCAAGCGTCAGCCGTTGCCATTCATGAACGATGCGGGGGAAGAGATCACAATTAACTCGGCGGCCAACGACGGGAACGTATCTCGCAACATGCAGGTTACGGGTAGTTTGAGCCCTAGCCACTTTGGTGTTCGCGACTTTTTAGGATCATCTTTCCTGAAATCGCTAACCGCAGTCATCGATACTAGCAACGCTACCAAGTGGCAGGCTGTACGTGGAAGTTGGGCCGGTTTGACCGGAATTAGTTTCCAGGTCAATACCAGCAATCTAGTCATCAACGCTGTCAATAGTTCCCAGCAGAATGTGACCGCTAGTGTGCCGCTGAATCATGCTCTGCTTAGCCGAACCAGCAGCAGTGACCATCAACTGTTGAAGCTGTACGGTGATTCCACCAAGTTCAATCTCGCACCTGCTGCTGCGTCCAGTTCGACAGCCAATGGTGCTGAAGGCGAATCGGCGGACAGCAGTTCAGTCCAGACAAGCAATGCGGTCACGCCTGGAAGTTCGATTCAAGCTCAATCTCAAGTTCCAACGGCGTCCCCAAGCCAATCGGGCAATCAGGTTTCATCGTCGGCCAGTGCAGGCACCTCTGGTCAATCACCGTCTCAGCCAACTACTCTGTCCCCACAGCAAGCTCTACGACAGATGTTGGGCTCTAGCCATCGAACCAACGGGCAAACCGCTGGAACAACTCAGGCGTCTACCTCCACACAGGCCGGCGATTTGGATCAACAAAGCGTAAGCGAATTGCTGGATGATGGACTTCTGGACCTACTGGCCTCGGAGGAGCGTCGATAGCCTGAATGCCACAAGTAGAAGCCGGCAACCAGGAATTTATCTCAAGTGAATCCCTGGTTTTTTCGAGATTTCTGAGAGAAACCAGAGGATTTCTGCCTGTTTTGGGTACGAAATGCCGAAAAACCTCAGAAAATCAGACGTTTTTTGGCGAATTTCGGCTTTTCACCGGTTGAAATTTGTTCAAAGCGGCTTTTAATCATGTCCACTGTTACACTTTAACCTCTCACTGACGTTCCATTTTTTGAAAGGGATTGAAAGTATGGCGAAAGCCTCAGCCAAGAAGAAGCCAGCAACGAAGACAGAGATCTTCAATCGATTGGCCGAACGCACAGGATTGACCAAGAAGCAAGTTGCGGAGTTCTTTGACGCTCTGTCACAAGAGATCGAGCAACAAATTGGTAAGAAGGGTCCACGAGTGTTCCAGATTCCCAATTTGTGCAAGATCGTAGCGGTCGACAAGCCTGCTCTGCCCAAGCGACAAGTTCGTAATCCTGCCACTGGTGAAATGATTTGGGCGGCTCCCAAGCCAGCTTCGGTAGTCGTTCGCGTACGACCGCTAAAGAAGCTGAAGGAAATGGTATAAGCGTTTTTCGATTAGATTCTAGTTCGATCGAGCAATTAGCCAGCGACACATCAGTGTAGGCGGATCCACTTAGGTTGATCCGCCTTTTTTGTTGGGCTGCTGGTGTTCATCCGAAGCCACAAGGCTTTGTTTGCGAGCGGCTGCAGCATAAGTATCACACTTGCAGCAACCGGGATATTTTCGAATCCAAAAGCGATTCTGCTCGTGCGTGAACTCCGGTAAAGTCATGATCCTGGCTGTGATCGCCGGGAACCGCGATGGTACATGCACCACTGGTCACGCCAGCGCGACACCCGTGGTGACTGTCTTCCAATACTAACATGTTTTCAGGCAAGACATTCATTCGTTGAGCGGCTGCAAGATAGATATCCGGCTTGGGTTTGCCGTGAGCCACATCGCGAGCTGTGATCACAAAGTCGAACCTTGAAATAATTTCGACCAGTGTCAGCACCGTCTCTGCAAACTCTGGCGAACTGCTGGTGGCTACACAACGCGGAAAGCGAAGCTGATCCAACCGGTCCAATAGCTGCTCGACACCAGCCAGAAGTCTTACCTGCTTCGGCAATAAATCAACAAAGATGGCCTCAGATTCGGCTTCAAGAATCTCGACCGAATCGGTCAGTTTCTCACGTTCAATCATCAGAGCAAAGGCTTGTGGCCCAGGCAATCCCGTCATTGCGTTCTTCAGATCATGACTGAAGACTCGTCCACGTCGCTGCAGTAGCGCCTGTCCGACCTGCGTATAAAGCTCCTCGGTGTTAACCAGCAGACCATCCATATCAAAGGCCACAGCGGCAATGGTGTGACCCCAAGTTAAGGTGACATGACAAGAATCAGGCATCTAGGATTGTTCCACTTTTTTAGCGGTGAAGGGTGGTTACCTGCATTGAATCCTATCAACGGAAAAGAAATTGTTGTAGCCCAACCGATCGTAGGACATGCGATGTTTTTTAGATCGGCCATGTTGAGCCTGGATGCAAAGTCGCGATTGACTGCTAGAATCTTAGTCGTCGGGCCAGATGCAATCGATCTTTCCCAGACGGTTCGGTTTTGCATCGTTCCACAGAGTCATTTACCTTTTCAAGTGTGCTTATGTCCAAGCTATTTCCTCCACAGGAAGAAATCCAAAAACTTTTGGCCTTAATCACGGCTGTCGGCGGATCGGACCTGCACTTGAAGGTTGGCCTACCACCCTACGTTCGCAAGGGAGGAGAATTGGTGGCAACAGACTCACCGCCAATTCCGGATTCTGCGTACATAGAGGCGATGATTGGGCAATTGATTCCCGAGCAACGCCGCGCAGAATATCAGCAACAAGGTGGGGCGGATTTCGCGTATGCTGCCACTTCCGGGGATCGCTTTCGAGTCAATGCTTTTCGCTCGAACGGCCAAATGCATGCCGCGCTTCGAAGAGTTCAGCATAAAATCCCCGATTTTCAACAATTGCATTTACCTGACGTCTACCGACAGACAATCGCTCATTCCCATGATGGACTGATTATCGTCAGTGGTATCACTGGGTCGGGAAAAAGTTCGACCCTGGCAGCCATGCTAGAATATATCAACCAGAATCGTTGTCTGCATGTGGTTACAATTGAAGATCCGATCGAATTTCACTTTACGTCTAAGAAGTCGATTATTTCCCAGCGTGAAATTGGCCTGGATGTTCCTACCTTTGCGCTAGCCTTGCGCTATGTCGTGCGGCAAGATCCTGATTGCATTTTAGTAGGCGAATTGCGCGATCGTGAAACGATTCAGGCGGCCATTCAGGCGTCAGAAACAGGCCACTTGGTCATGGCCTCGTTGCACTGCATCGATGCCGAGCAAACGTTTAGTCGAATTCTTGAGTTTTTTCCCAGAGAGGATCACGCCTTCATACGATCTTCGATGGCCAATAGCCTGCGAGCGATTATGTGTCAGCGCCTTGTTCCAGGGGTTAAAGCGGGTATTCGCTATCCGGCCACGGAAGTACTGTTAAATAATGCGCTGGTGCGCGAACGGATTTTAAACGAGCAGGATAGTGACATTCCCGCAATTTTGTCGGTTTGTCGAGCCGAGGGAATGCGAGACTTCAACCACTCCCTGTTCGAACTGATACACCAAGAATGCATCTCGCATAAGACAGCCATGGAGTACTCGCCCAACGCCGAAGCGCTATCCTCTCTGCTCAAAGGCATCGATACGTCGGCTGAAGGATTGGTTCACAGGAAATGAACGAAACGTCGCTTGGCGTTTAGAAGAAGGAGTTTCAAGAAATGTTGCAGGAGTTTGATCATCGGTCGACATCTGATCATGCGTCTGGCCAGCAGAAAACGGGAGCAGACGCTGACCACAACGCCCCCGATGGGCGGCCGAAGCTATTTCGAGACCGATCTTTCTGGGGTATCATTACAACTCAGTTCTTGGGCGCGTTCAACGACAACCTCTACAAACAACTGATGTTGCTGCTGGCCATACCCGCAGCAAGTGCCGCCGCCCAGGTTTCTTCCGACACTCCTGTGACCGACGTACAGGGTTGGGCGGGACTGGTATTTGCATTGCCATTTGTTCTATTCAGCGGGTTTGCTGGCTACCTGTCCGATCGATACAGCAAGACACCGATTATTGTCTTGTGCAAGTATGCTGAGATCTTGGTGATGGCCCTCGGGTTGATCGCCTTCTGGTACTACGATCTGTTTGGCCAGACCGGTACGTGGCTGGTCCTGTTTCTCATGGCCACTCAGAGCGCCTTTTTTGGTCCCGGCAAGTACGGCGTGCTGCCCGAACTGTTCCGGGAGTATGATCTGGCAAGAGCCAATGCCTTGATGTTGATGAGTACTTTTCTGGCCATCATTCTTGGAATTGTATCGGCTGGTGTCGTCAAGGAGTTCCTGGGTGGAGAATCGGCACAGCAACTCTGGTCTGGATTGTTGATGTGTATAGCAATCGCCGTCATAGGCACGATTACCGCCAAAATGATCCGTTACGTGCCGGCAGCTCATCCTCAATTGCCGCTTAGCATGGACTGCCTGGGAATCAGTCGCGACATGAGTCAGTTGTTTCGAAGCGATCGTCCCCTGTTAGCCGCCATTTTCGTTTCCAGTATTTTTTGGTTAGTATCGGGCATGGCGGTCCCGACAGTCAATCGTCTGGGCATGGAACAATTGGCAGTCGGTGAGGCACGCACCAGCATACTAACCGCCTGTGTTGGACTTGGTATCATGTTGGGTTCGCCGATTTCTAGCATGATTTGTCGCTCTCGCTGGGGGAACTCTGCAGTCAATATTGGACTGGGAGGCATCGCGGCTGCATTGTTGCTACTGGGAATCTGGCAAGACCAACACCACTGGCTCGGCTACTGGGGTAGTTTTGTATGCTTGATCGGCGTGGGGGTTTTCGCTTCCATTTTCTCAATTCCCGTGATGGTCTTTTTGCAATCCAGACCACCACGAGAATTGAAAGGTCGACTGATTGCCACCATGAATCAAGCTAACTTCATGGGCATTCTTTTGGCCGGACCACTTTATCAATTGTTCGAATGGCTTAGTGGCCAGTTCGGATGGCCCATCTCCAGCGTCTTTTGGATGATGGCGGCGCTGGTCCTGCCTTTTGCGGTCGTCTATCGATTGGAAACGCGGACTGGCCAGTAGGGAGCCATTCCGAGTGCAGATCGATCACCTTAGGAATCGAATCAACTTGAGCTAACACGACGAATAGGAAAAAGGTCAAGCAATGCCCCTTCGCATATTGGTAATTGCCGCGCATCCGGATGATGCAGATTTCTACGCAGGTGGACTTTTGGTTAGGCATTGTCGATTGGGATCGACTGTGAAAATTGTTTCTGTGACGGACGGTCGTTGCGGCCATCATCAGATCGCCCCAGATCGGTTAGTGGCCATTCGACGATCCGAGGCTCATACGGCCGGCGCGTCGATTGGTGCCGAATATGAAACTTGGGATTTTCCTGATGGCAGTTTACAAGCCAATCTGCAAGTCCGAGAAGCGATCATCAGACAGGTGCGCAAGTTTGAACCCGACCTGTTGTTGACACATCGGCTAGTCGACTATCACCCGGACCACCGGGCGGTTAGCTTAGCCGTCCAGGATGCCTGTTATCTGGTCACCGTGCCACACGTCTGCCCTGACCAGCCAGCCTTGCGGCGAGATCCGACTGTAGCCTTTATGGCCGATCTATTCACCAGGCCCAACAAGCTTCGAGCCGATGTACTATTGGACGTATCCGCTGAATTTCCATCGGTTGTCCAGATGCTGGCCTGTCACCGATCTCAATTCTTTCAGTGGTTGCCTTACCACGACGATTTGCAAGTCCCTAACCAGGAGAGTCAGCAGATAACCTGGCTGGCGAATTGGATCAGTGGACTGCATCGACAGCGCTGTCAGCATTTTGCGGAGGAACTGGCTGCAGCACAAATACCCCCTGAACCGTCGCTTAAATTAGAAACCTACGAGATCAGCGAGTATGGCCAGCGCTGTTCAAACCAACAACTTGCCGAGTTGTTTCCCGGATATAAAACGCAGACCCCGAGCCACTCGGCTATTCAATCAAGCCAGTAGCCGTCGCTTCGGTGCTCAGCGACACTCCCTCTTCAGTCAAGGGGGCGACTGGCATGGCCCCAACCGCAGATGGGTTGAAACGACCACCGCTGACCGATGAAGGTACGGTTGCCTGCGATCCAGTTCGCGGTGCCAGGAACCTGCCGCGCTGCTGAGCATCTTCATAGGCATCGCTGGCCCAACCGCCTTCGTTCATAGCAACTTGATTGTATTGCAGCAGGGAACCCTTTTCGCGATGAAAATCTCGTAGGGCGAGCTGATAATCCACTAGCGAGCGGAAGTATGCGGCCTGACTGGCTGCCTGTTGCTGCTGAGCCTGCAAAAGGAAATTGATGTTATCCAAGCCACCTTCGTACCTAGCCTGTAGCGCTGCTACTTGATCGCGGTCTGACTGCTGTCGATAGTAATTGGCTTCCATCAGCGTGTAGGCTCGAGCAATGGAACGCGATGCAGCGCTCAGATCGTGCGAAATCCGAAGCTCCGATTCCTCCAAGATGGCCTGTTCGCGAGCCAGATTCAGACGCGCGTTGGCCAAAGCGGCTCCAGCCTGTCGAAGGCCGATCGGATAACCTAACTCCAACCCAGCTAGCCACTCTTGATATTTACCACTGAACAGATCTTGATACATGCTGTTGGACGATTCAGCCGCATAGCCATCGATCAGCCGGTCACCAAAACCTCTCCAGCGATACTGGCCGATCATGTCCAGCGTGGGACGTTGATTGAGTCGCGCGGCGACAAGTTCTAGCTCTCGGCGCTTGACTCCCCATTTCTGCCGCCGAATTTCGACACGAGTGGTCAAGGCGTCCTGCAAAGAAGACTGCCAGTCATAAACGACCGATCCTTCCATAGGCGGGCTAACCGGCTTCAATAACGACCCATCCGTAGCTGGCATGCCCAACAGGTATCGCAAATTCTGTTCGATCGCGTACAAGCCTCGCGGGCCAGTCAAGATCTCTCGAACTTGGACGTCAAAATTATAATATTGCGAACGAGCTTGAGCTTCCGAGGCCGCATCGCCACCTCGCGCGCCCACTCGCTCCAGCTCTTTCACACGTTGCCAAGTCAAAAGAGCGCTGTTTCGCGCGCCTACCAGAGCCTCAAGATTATGGTATGCGAAGTAAAGTTCCCAATAGGCCGACTCGATCTCGTTGATATAGTCAATGACTCCAGCTTCAAAATCGGCCAACGAGATATCGGTATTGATGCGTGCGATCAGCACGCCACCATAGACTCCATTGGGAGCCCCAGGTCCCGCTATGCGATTGTACTCAACGCCAGCCCCTCGTAACAGCGGTTGCCGCCATTCGGCTTCGAACCAGCCCGTAAAGGCTCCGGCATACAACCGGTTCGGTGAGTTATTGAAGTCGTAACCCACGTTGTGCCTGGCTGCAAACCGAGCACCTGTAGCAGTGAACTTGTTGATTTCGTAACTGAAGTTGGCTGCATCGCCAAACGCATTAGCCACCTGAAAAAAGCCAATGACCGGATTCGAGATATTGATGTTTACTGGAAAATCTTGAGTCTGCCAAAAGAACCGACCTACCGCTTGGGCATCAAATGCGGAAAGTGCAGCTTCGACACCAAACCTGGGGTCCGATTCAGCAATGGCTGGGTTCATTTTGGTGAGAACACCAAGTGGGTTGATCTGAACAACACTGGCATTGAGCGATCGCAAGATATCGCTGTTAGACAGAGCGGTTTGTATTGCTTCGGGCAGTAGAAGGTCGCGACTGGGCAGCTCGGCCGGGTTCTCCAGTCTTAAAGGTTCTGGAATTTCAGTAGACTGAGGCTGCAAATAGGATTGAACATTGGGATATTCGATCTGAGTTGCTACGGTTTGGAAGTAGCTGGGGGTGGCATCCCACTTGTCCCTGAAGCTGAAAGGACGCTTCGGGTTACAGCCGGTCAATGTCGTGATTGTCAGGCAGACCCAGCAAACGGCAAATCGAATTCGTTGGTTGCGCATCAGTCGAACTCTTTAAGTTGGCAATTGAAGGCTTACCGCAAAGGACCTAAGTTTCTTCGCGAGCAGGCAGTCCACTGCAGTCGAGTATCGGACCTATTTCCCTTAAAAATCGATTAAGTGATGCTAGCCTTGCAATAAGTTATAATGATATCAAAAGAATAATCGGAACAATCGTTAGACTTTTGCAGATCCCCATCGCAAGCAATTCTCTGCGCATTCGGACCTCTGTTGCGGTCGGCCTGGGTCGAAACAGCTTGCCCCTACGTCCGAATCGTTGGCACTTGGATCGATTGCAACGATTAGATGTGCTTTGCGGCTGACAAGCGATGAAGAGATGCTTGAAGAATGTCGCCAAAACTGGTCTTAGCTAAGCTGTAATCTAAGCTTTTCCGGACGCTGGGCTGTAGAGTTTCTTCGGTTAGTCGCACGGACTATCGAAAGCAAGGGCTGGTTATTCAGCGTTTGGGCACAATAGCCGAGGTACCAAAATGATCAAGCTGACGCGTTTGGATGGTCAGGCGTTTATCCTAAATGCCGACTTGATACGCTACGTCGAACAGAAGCCTGACACCTTTGTCACCCTGGTATCTGGGGATCGTGTCGTTGTTTCGGAATCGATGGATCACGTCGTCGAATTGGCGATTGATTACCAGCAACGTAAGGCGATGTTACCCTCGTTTCGCCACACCAATAAGCACAATGCAACGCAAGAGTAAACCACATGGATATCACGTCAATCGTAGGATTCATTCTGGCTTGGGCTCTCATTTTTGGGTCCATCATGATCGGAAGCGCCCCGTTTAGTGCATTCATTGATATCCCATCGGTGTTGGTGGTTTTTGGTGGTGCAGCAGCGGCGGCTATGATGGCTTTCCCTCTGAAATCCATGTTAACACTTCCGCTGGTGATGAAGAAAGCGTTCTTAAACAAAGAAGCCAATCTATTGGAAATCATTCAGCAGTTGGTTTCGCTAGCCGAGGTGGCTCGTCGTGATGGCCTGCTGGCCCTAGAGGGCAAACTGGTCGAGGTCAAAAACCCAGTCGTTCGAACAGGAATTCAAATGGCTGTCGATGGTTGCGATGCAGACACTATTGAAGCCGTGATGCGCAACGACATGGAGTCTCTCAGTCGCCGCCATAAAGACGGCAAGGCGATCATGGACCAGTTAGGCCGATTTGCACCAGCCTACGGGATGATTGGAACGCTTCTTGGACTGATCATGATGTTGGCCGACATGTCCGACCCTTCCAACATTGGTAAGGGTATGGCCGTGGCCTTGATCACCACTTTGTATGGCGCAATCGTTGCTAACATTATTTGTCAACCTTTTGCAGAAAAACTAGGGCTGCTCAGCAAGCGTGAACTTACCGCCATGGAATTGGTAGTTCGTGGAGTACTGGCGATCCAGTCTGGAGAAAGCCCACGCGCTTTGGAGCAACGGCTTCTAACCTTCATTCATCCCAAGAAACGTCCAATCAAGGAGTAGTCGTAAGATGATTGAAGATGATCCACCAATGGGTGTACCGGAATGGGTGGTGACCTTTGGCGATATGATGAGTCTATTGTTGACATTCTTCATCATGTTGGTTTCGATGAGCGAAATCAAAGAGGAAGAGAAGTACCAAGCGATGGTCGAGTCGATTCAAAAACAGTTCGGCCATCAACTTTCCATTGCCAGTGTCTCACCCGGCGACAGTCGCCCGCGCGACAGTGAGTTTCGGATTATGTCTACGATGGGACGCGCCAAGAAGAAAGACACACATCGCGGTGGCACACCCGAGAAGGCTCCAGTCGGTGAAGAGCCTCGCGTCCGCATTATCAGGCCAGGAAGCAGTACGGCCATTGGAACCGTACTGTTTTTCACGAACGATGGATACGAACTGGATGCAGAGAACAAAGCGGCACTGGATCGACAGATCTCTGAGATGGTAGGCAAGCCTCAGAAAATTGAAATCCGAGGACATACCTCGCAGCAGTTAGCCCTGCCAGGAACTCCGCCCCAAAAAGCCATGGACCTTTCCTACCGACGCTGTCGGGTAGTGATGCAGTATCTGATCGACCAACACCAAATGCCGCCTGAACGACTACGGTTGTCCTCAGCCGGTGCCTGGGAACCCATGTTTTTGTCCGGCGACATCGAAAAATCGAAGTTGAACCCTCGGGTGGAAGTGTTCCTGTTGGATGAAACGGTCGACACGCTGACCGGTACCGACGCAGAACGAAAAGAGATGATAGTACAGCCTAGTGATGGCTGAGCCCGCTTTCAATTGAAATAGTTTATTTTTAAATACAATGGATCCGCGCTTGCAAGTACGCGGAATGACAAGTAAAGCAGAAAGTCGATTAGCCATGGCCGCTGAACCCACTTCGCCAGAGCCTCAAAATGCCAAACCATCCATGATGCCCAAATTGATCATGGGTGGATTTATCACTGTGGTCATCCTGTTTGAGTCGTTTATCTACTTCTTCATGGTACCCAGCGCGGAAGATGTGGCCGCATTGGCGGAAAGTCGCCTTATCGAAAAGATTAAGGCACGCCTGAAGGCTAGCGAAACTCCAGTAGTTGAAGACACTGATAGCATCGAAGAATTCAAACTGGGACTTTTCGGCTTGTCCTTCACACCAAGTGGTAGCGATCGCAGCTTTCGCGTCGAATTCGATCTACGTGGAACTGTCAAAAAGGGCGATCTAAGTACCATTGAAAAGCTATTTGCGGAGCGAGAGGGCCGATTTAGACACCGGATGACGTTGGAACTTCGGAATACAACTTTAGATGAACTGAAGGAAACTCAGTTGGGCTTGATCCAACGACGCATACTTGCGACAAGTAATGAAGTGTTTGAAACTCCCATTCTGCTGGGCGTAGTCTTCTACAACTATGATTTAATCGAAGAGTAGTTGAGAAAAGCTAGCAAAGCATGTATTCGCGCTGGGCGGCAAGGAGGCTCCCGAAATGGCTGCCAATAGCAACGATTCTACAAGCACCAATTCAACTGGTGTGCAATCTGCCGGCGGTGCTGGCCGAAGCGATCGAGTGATCGATCAGGCTTCGCAATTGCTTCAGGATGCCGAGCGAGCCATCGACCAACTGGATGCAGGCGATCAACCACAGGCTGCCCCATTTCAGTTGGAGGATCTGGTTGGTAGCGAAGGCCCTCCTGAGAAGTGTTCGATCGATTTGTTGCGCGACGTCGATCTGGACTTAAGGATCGAATTGGGGCGAACCCACATGCTGCTGGAAGACGTGTTGAAACTGCGTCGCGGTTCGGTGGTGACTTTGGACAAGCTGGCTGGAGATCCAGTAGACCTTTATGCCAATGGACGTCTGGTGGCTCGCGGCGAAATCATGGTCTTGAACGACAATTTCTGTGTCCGCGTGGCTGAACTGGTTGGTTCAGATCTGTTTGATTGACCTCAACCAACCCGGTCGACAAGGACGTCGAACATGAGATCCAGAAACATTTTTCTTAGGAACCTGCTGGCCCCGCTTCAGCAGCCCTTCGCCTCCTTACAACCACTGGGTCTACTGGTTGCGGTCTGTCTATCTGCGGTTGCGGAGGGACAAATACAATCGGGGCAGCAAACTCAACGACAATTGACCCAAGAGCAAGCCTCTCGCGAACCATCTATCTTATCCTCACGCAGCTCTACGGCTCAGCCAGAATCCAGCCAGCAGGTTGGTCTGCCCAACGCCTCCTGGCAAGGCCGCTTGGAGCCGCTTCAACCAACGCAGGGAGCCCCAGCGCAGGGAACTTTTGACACTCAGCCCTCCTCCCCCCAATCTCAACACGGAGATGTGGCCAATGATCATCGCGCACAGCCTCTGCTAACTCAGCCTCCCAGCGGGACATTGCGCGACAGCCAGTTTCAGCGCTCATCGCAGCAGGGCAACATGCAGTTGCCCGTCACGCCTGCGTCCGGAGGAACGCTTATCCGCTCTGGCGCACCTATGGCAGTCGCTACATCAGCTACCCAAGGATCCAGCGACCTGGCTGTGATAACCGCTTCGGCCAACGGTCCCGTCAGCTCTCTGCCAGCCTACACACCAGCGGCCTCTGCCAGTCCAGCACGGACCCCACTGCAACCGCCCACACCTGGCAATCAACAAACCAAACAGCGTACCGGAAGCACATCACAGATGCTGGTCTCGGTAGGTTCCAGTCTGGTGATAGTCATGGGTCTGTTCTTTGGATTTATCTGGTTCTACCGCAAGTCCATGGGAGCCCGTGGCGGAGGCGGACTGCCCAAAAATGTCGTGCAGATACTGGGACGAACGCCAGTCGCCCCTCGCCAGCACCTGGTATTGCTGCGATTCGGATCGAAGCTCGTTCTGGTCAGCATGGTACAGGGCGAAGCCAGAACGATCAGCGAAATTACAGATCCATTGGAAGTCGACCAATTGGCCGGGATGTGTGAAAGCCAGCAATCAACCAGTGTGACTCATTCGTTCCGTGAGATCTTGGCGCAAGGAGTGAAGGCGTGATGCGTCGCATGCTCCCATCGCAGGCCACTTGCTGTTGCCTAAAGTATCAGATTATGAATTCTCGTCAGGCTGCCAGACTTCTGGGACTGATTGTGTTCAGTTGGATTATCATTTCTGCGCTGCACTCGTCGGCCTTGGGGCAATCACAATCAGCCGATACATCCGCCACGGCATGGACCTCGGAAGCGGGCCGGCTGCTCGACCAGGTTTCGCAGACGTTTCAACAACAGCAGGCCTCTCCCGGTCAGCAGACGGCATCACTTGGGGACAGTGCTTCTTTAGGGGACAGCGCAGACAGCCAGAGCTTTTTGATGGGAGGCCCCGAAAAATGGACCAGTCGAGAAGGACTGTCCAGCAGCCTGCAAATCGTATTGCTGCTAACCGTGCTAAGTCTGGCACCTGCCATTCTGCTGATGACGACTTGTTACGTGCGCATCATCGTTGTTTTGGGACTACTGAAGCAGGCGTTGGGCACGGGCCAGTTACCACCGGCTCAAGTGATCACTTCGATCTCACTGTTCATGACCATGTTTATCATGGCCCCCGTTTGGAACCAGGTCTACGATAAGGCGATCGTGCCCTACACGGCAGAAAATTCGACGATGACCATGCAGCAGGCATGGGAGGCTGGTGTGCAGCCACTTCGGGAGTTCATGAGTCGTCAAATCGACATGGCTGGCAATCACGACGATGTGCATCTGTTTTATGCTTACAACGATCCAGGTGCTCAGGCACCAAAGCACTTTGAAGAGGTACCGCTACAGGTACTGCTGCCCGCCTATATGCTTAGTGAATTAAAGACGGCGTTTTTGATGGGCTTTCAGATATTCTTACCCTTTCTGCTGATCGATCTGGTGGTCGCATCGGTAACGATATCCATGGGTATGATGATGTTGCCGCCAGCCATGATTTCGTTGCCATTCAAGCTGCTGCTGTTCGTACTGATCGATGGTTGGCATTTGGTAGTGGCCATGTTGCTGGAGAGTTTTGGAACTTATGCCTGACGAGACTCAAATAGGGAGATAGATACACGATGGATACTGGCCATGCAGTTGAATTAGTCAGATCAGCGGTCTTGACCGCCATGTTGATCGGAGCCCCGTTGCTGGTGATTGGCATGCTGGTGGGACTGGTCATAAGCCTGCTTCAAGCCGTTACACAGATTCAGGATCAAACACTCAATGCTGTACCTAAGATCGTAGCCATGATCTTGGCATTGGTTTTTTGTCTTCCCTGGATAGCAGACCGAATGGTTGAGTACACGCGAACTGCGTTTATCAATATCCCCACGGTTGTCAGTCGCTAGCTGGCGTTAGGCTCAAAAAAACTAGAGGACAATTATCGTGGGTGACGCACTGGTTGAAATTTTAAGCCAACCGTTGTGGGTCTTTCTGACGGTTTTGGCCCGTATTAGCCCAGCAGTCATGTTGGTTCCGCCTGGAAATTCGGGTGGCGTTCCCATCCGAATGCGAGCGCTGCTGGTCATAGCCATCGCGGTTCTGCTTTATCCGGTGGCTGCCAATTCAGCCACGCGCATGCCCGTCGACCTGCCTCACCTGTTGATTGGGATGGCTGGCGAAGTACTGCTGGGGGTATTGCTGGGAAGCATCGTCATGCTGGCCATTATCAGCCTGCAAATCGCTGGTCAACTGGTCGGTAACCTAGGCGGCATGGATATCGCCGTATCGCTGGATCCAAGCTCCAGTGAGGAAATGCCGGTCGTCTCGAACCTGTTAGGTCTACTTGCCATGGCACTTCTGTTGATACTTGGCGGACACCGGCAACTGATGCAATGTGCGCTGGACAGCTTTGCGGCCTATCCGGCGGGTGGAGTTGTGTTTAGTGGTCATTGGTTAGACGAGTTCCAGCAGGTGGTGCAGCATGCTTTTGTCGTAGGCGTCCGAGCTGCCGCGCCACTTGGCGTCGCATTGCTGCTATCAAATATCACGACCGGATTATTGGCTCGCACTTTGCCGCAACTGAATGTGCTGTCGATCGGTTTTAACTTAAATGTTAGCGCCATGATGATGGTGCTGTTTATTTCTCTGGGCAGTGTTTCGTGGATCTTCCAAAATGAACTGGCCTATTGGATGGACGCCTGCCGTCAGATCGTCACGGTAGCCAGATAAAGTCAGTTCAAGCAAGTCGCAGGAGTGGCTAATTCGTGGCCGATCAAGCTGGAGAAAAGAAACACGAGGCCACCGCGCATCGCCGCCAGCAGGCTCGCGAGCAAGGGCAGGTCGCGCGCAGCCAGGACTTGGGCTCTGCTTTGCTTTTGCTGGTTGCCGTGGGGCTTCTCTGGTGGGCAGGGCCCGATATCGGATCTACACTGGCAGAATTGATGAAGGCCGGATTGTCTCAAGATCGCTACTGGGACTTGGGACCTCAGTCTGCGTCTGGTCTGGTTGCAGCTTCAGTCCTAAACTGTCTTTGGGCCATGTCGCCACTCCTGGCAGGCGTCTGCATGATCATCGTCCTGAATCACTGGGGACAAAGTGGCATCATGTTCTTGCCCGAGAAATTGGGCTTCGATCTTCAGCGCGTTAATCCCCTCGGCGGTATCAAGCGACTGTTTGACCTTCCCAATGCGGTCCGGACGACGTTTGGTGTGATCAAGATTACGCTGGTCGGTTTGGTGATAGGTTTGGGATTTTGGAGTCACTGGGACACGATTCAAGGATCGCAGCTTCTGACCGTCGGCGAGATTGGAGTGCTGGTTTGGAAAACGATATTGGACCTAAGCCTACGCGTAGCCGTCTTGTTAGTGATTCTGGCTATCTTGGATTTTGGTTTTCAGTGGTGGAAACACGAGCAAGACATTCGCATGACCGACGAAGAAATGCGTGAAGAGATCAAGATGATGAACGGCGATCCGCAGTTAGTGGCCAGACGTCGTGCCGTACAGCGTCAATTGGTCATGAATCGAATGCAAAACGCGGTGCCCTCGGCAGACGTCGTCATCACGAACCCAACGGAACTTGCCATTGCGATCAAGTTCGATGCAGAAACGATGCCAGCCCCCATCGTGGTTGCCAAGGGAGCTGGTCATGTGGCCGCTCGAATCCGAAAATCGGCTCTAGAAGCAGGCGTACCGGTGATCGAGCGCAAACCACTAGCGCAGGCCCTTTTTAAGACCGTGGACGTTGGTTCGATGATTCCCACCGAACAATATGCTGCTGTAGCAGAAGTCCTGCGCTACGTCTATCAACTGAAAGGCAAGAAGCTCCCCAAAGCGGCCTAGCTCCAAGTTCCAAGCACCTGTGGTTGCGACCTTCCAGGTTGCAAAATGATCAGGCCAAATGCCATCGACAAGCTGGAAGCTTGTCCCCACAACTTAGGCTATGCCTTGGACAAGCTGGAAGCTTGCCACCACTACTTCTAATGTTAGGCCGCAGATGTCGAACTGGAACCAGTGAACTTGGCGCAGCCGAATTAGGAAAGATAATGGTACGCTATGGGCAACCTGATTAAACACGTTCGCTATTCGATGGGCAATTTTGCAAACACCATTGCCTACAATGTGTTTAGCAATCGGGCTCAATTCTACTACGTGGACGTGATGGGACTGAGCGCGGCGGTGGCCGGTAGCGTGTGGGCCATCTACGGTGTGTGGAACATGGTCAACGATCCACTGATGGGGCAACTGTCCGACCGTACGCGAACTCGACTTGGCCGCCGAGTGCCCTACGTATGGTTTGGGGCCATTCCTTTAGGGCTGTCTTTCTTCTTGCTTTGGACTCCCGTTGAGCAACCCGCGTGGATGTTGGCGGCCTATTTCCTAACGATTCTCTTTTTCTTTGATACGCTCTATAGTCTTCTGTTGATCTGTTACAACTCGCTTTATGTAGAGGTTGCCCCAACGGTACGAGATCGCATTGATTTGGCGATGGTGCGCGAAATTGTAGCCACAATCGCCTTACTGGCCTCCTTTATTCTTGCTCCGGTGATGGCCGAAAAGCTAGGGTATGTTTGGATGGGAGCGTTGATGGGTTTGCTGATCGCTGGCGGCTACATGATCTCGATGATTGGAGTGCGAGAACGACCCGTCACCACAGAAGAAACAAACGAGAGTCTTCTCGCATCGTTTGTAGTCGTCATGTCCTCGAAACCCTTCCGATATTTTTTGGGAGCCAATATCGCCAAAGAGTATATCTGGTTGTCGCTGGCTGCTATGTTGCCATTTTGGCGCAAATACGCCATCGGTATCCATGAGCCCGTTGAGATACTTGGACAAACACTGAGTCCAGGTGATGCTGAGGCGATATTGCTAGGGTTATCCATCGTGGCAGCGATTCCTTGCTTGTTGATTTGGCGGCCAATCGTACATCGCTTGGGGTATCGTTATGCTTGGCTGATAGCCTCACTTGCATTTATACCCGGCTTGGCGCTGATGATGATCGCCACCGATTTTTACTCTGGATTGCTTGGTACTCTACTGACCGCACCGGGTCTGGCCGGATCAATGATCATGCCCTATCCAATGATTACGGAGGTGATCGATTTCGACGCTAGCCAGCAGAACGGTTATCGACGAGACGGCGTCTTCTTTGGCATGAATGCTGGGATAGCCAAATTTTCATTCCCTATTCAAGGATTGTTGTTCGCGACAGTGATGCCATTGTCAGGATATATCGAGGGCCAGATGGTGCAGCCAGAGAGCGCGGCGACGGGTATTCGTTTTTTGATTGGTGGCAGTACGATCGTGGCTGCATTGTTCTCAGCTTTTTGCCTGTGGAGATACCCCTTGGGACGCAGATATTCACCGACAGCCTGTGAAATTGCAGTCCACGAATAGCATTTACTTGCTAAAACTTAAGCCAGCCGTACCCGAATGAAGTTCTATGACCGTTCACTACATATTTTGAAAGTTTGCGAGAATTCACGATGCACATTCCCGAGACCGGATTAAGTAAAGAAGAAATCGCGGCCACGCTACATGCGTTTAAGGCTCGCGATATGGATTGGAAATCAGGGCGAGTCTGGTGCTATGTTTATAACTCGGGAGATGACAGCCAGGAGGTGACCAAACAAGCCTACATGTCTTATCTTACCGAGAACGGGCTAGACCCCTCGGTGTTTCCTTCGATGCTGAAGCTGGAAACGGATGTGGTACGAGCGATCATCAACCTGCTGCGAGGGGATCAGCGAGCCGTCGGGCATCTGACATCTGGCGGAACCGAAAGCATCATCTTGGCGGTCAAGACGGCACGCGACCGAGCGCGAACCTTGCGGCCCGAAATCTCACAGCCAGAGATGATCCTGCCACGGTCAGCGCACGGAGCCTTCCATAAAGCGGCGCACTACTTGAATGTGAAACCGGTCATGGTTGAGATCGATCCTGATACGTTTCAGGTAAGGCCGGAGGACATACAAGCGGCTATTACTCAAAATACAGTTCTGATGGTTGCTTCCGCCCCCAGCTACTCGCAAGGGGTGATCGATCCCATTGCGGAGATCGGCCAGATCGCAGAGCAGGCTGGCATCCTGCTGCACGTGGACGCCTGTGTGGGTGGGGTTCACCTTTCGTACATGCGACAGCGCGGACACAAGATCCCCGCGTTTGATTTTTCTGTTCCCGGCGTTACGTCGATCTCTACCGATCTACACAAGTATGGATACGCAGCCAAGGGCTGCTCGGTAATCATGTATCGCGACAAGGACATCCGCAAATATCAGCTTTTCGCATGCACCGAAACTACCTGCTATACGTTGATCAACACGACGGTACTCAGCAGCAAAAGTGGTGGTCCCATGGCGGCTGCTTGGGCGCTGCTGAATTATCTTGGCAACCAAGGCTATGGCCGCATCGTGGACACGGTCCAGCAAGCTACCGAGCGATTGATTCAGGGGATCAACGCTATCGATGGATTGTATGTACTGGGCAAGCCGGCCATGTGCATGTTCTCGTTTGCGTCAGATAGCGTGAATGTCTACATGTTGGCCGACCAAATGGCCAAGCGGGGCTGGTTCCTGCAGCCACAATTCTCCACGCCGCGAACCGCTCGCAACCTGCACATTTCGGTCAACTACGGCACATGTGGTGCGGTGGATGCAATGCTGACCGATTTACAGCAGTGTGTCCAGATCGTCAAGCAAAATCCTCAGATTGACACGGCTGTCGTGCGGCAGTTGGTCGACGGAGCGCTTCAAAGTCCTGACCCGGCAGCGGCCTTCGACGCGCTGGCCTCCCAGGCTGGCCTGTCGGGAACGGAGCTTCCGACCGAATTTGCAATGATCAACGAGATTTTAGATTCGCTGCCAAGCCATTTGTGCAATCAGTTCCTAATCAATTTCTTTAACGATCTATACGTCTGACGGAAGCTACATGATGCAATGGTCACATGTCTTATCGGACTTGGTTCTCAGCACTGCCGGGCTTGTGGCGGTCTGGATCTGCTTTGAGTTTCTTTCATCGCGAGTCGCAAGTTTGTGGGCCATGTTTTTGATTCCGGTTTCATCGGCAGCACTTTTCGGAGCGCTGCGATTTGCTGGCATCCATGACAGCATGAAGACGATCTCAGAATTTTTTCAGCTAGTGGCGACCACTTTGGGTTCTTGCGGCCTGATCCTGGGTACCTATGCTTTGGTTTCATCCAAACCGGTTTCGACTCGCAACTACTTGTTCTTTGCTGCGGCAGGCATTTTGCTTTTTTTCCTAATCCGTTTTCAGCAAGTGGACAAGATACGGACTCTGCTTCCCATAGCTGCTATGCTACTGATGATAGTACTTGGTTTGGCAGCTATTTTTACCAGGAAAGCGAGTGTTGGTTACTGGTTGTTGTTGGGGATAGGTCTATCCGCAGCCGCTCAATGGTCCCTGGGCAACATGCCAAGCCAAGCAATGGGGATCGACGTTTTCCACTATGTGTTGGCCGGATCGCTAGTCTGTTTTGCTTTGGCTGGAAGATCGGCAAGTTTTACTGGAGCATGAAGCACCGGGCCATTTTGCTTTTCGGATCAAACTAGTTCCATCAGGAAATCATTTTTGGGAGCGGACCATGCAAGACATATTGATTCGAGGCGGGCGAGTCTTCTCTGGTTACGACCGGCCATCACAGATTGCCAACGTGTTGGTGCGGCAGGGAAAGGTGGCTGAAGTTACTCAGCAGTCCATGACTGTCGGGGATGATACGAAGATTGTCGAGGCTTCCGGAAAATGGATCGTGCCTGGGTTTATCGACAACCACACGCACTACGACGGAGAGGTCTTGGTGGCACCTACGCTAAGCGAATCGGTGCGACACGGTGTGACCACTGTCATGCTTGGTTCTTGCTCGCTGTCCTTTGTCTATTCCGATGTGCAGGACTGCGCGGACATGTTCACTCGCGTCGAAGCGTTTCCTCGCGATGTGTTGCTGCCCATCTTACAGAATCAAAAGACTTGGAATGACGTTCGCGGCTGGCTGGACCACATGAAAAGCTTGCCGGTTGGGCCCAACTACGCTTCGCTTCTGGGACATTCGGACATTCGAGCCCGAGTGATGGGCATCGATCGATCCTTAGAGCCAGCTCAGCGGCCCACGCGCCAGGAGATTGCTCAGATGGCTGACTATCTGGAACAGGCTATGGACGCTGGCTTTCTGGGCATCTCCATGCAGCACAATCCATGGGACAAGATGGATGGTCGCCACTGGTCCAAATTGCTGCCGGCCGCGTATGCCAAATTCAAAGAGCGGAACGCACTAACCGCTGTGGCTAGGCGTCGCGAAGGACATCTGCAAGGTGTGCCAAACTTGGTGAACCGTGTGAACGCTTTTTGGTACATGACACAAAGCGCAGCCTTCTTTTGGCGCAAGCCGCTACGCACTTCGATGGTAGCTATGATGGATCTGAAGGGCGACCCGTACATCCTGTCTGTCCTGTCTGCAATCGCCACTTTCTACAACCGAGTGCTGCGAGCTGATTTTCGGCTTCAGGCCTTGCCTGTCCCGTTTACCGTCATGGTCAAAGGCATGGAACTGGTGGTCTTTGAAGAATTCCCCACGGGTGCCATGGCTCGTCACTTGGCCAAAGATCGTCCCAAGCGGGATGCTCTGCTGAAGGATCCCGAATATCGGCGAAAGTTCAAGCGTCACTATGCAAATAAGCTAGCCCCCAAAGTCTGGCAAAAAGATTTTGGCGATGCCTATGTGACCAGCGCACCGGATCCATACTGGATTGGCAAGTCATTCGTAGAAATTGCACGTCAGCGAAATCAACATCCAGTCGACGCATTTCTAGATGTCATTGTGGACATGGATACTCAGATCCAGTGGAAGACTACCATCGGCAATCACGATCCGCTTCGATACAAAAAGCTATACAACAACCCAAATGGCATTTTTGGTTTCGCCGATTCCGGAGCGCACATCGATAACTTGGCCTTATACAATTTTCCAATACGAGCCATTAAGTACCTGAAAGACTCTCACGAGCGCAACGATCCGTATATGACTTACGAAAAACTGATCTGGCGCCTTACTAAAGAAAATGCCGACTTCTTCAACATTGATGCCGGAGTGATAGAACCGGGTCGGCGAGCAGATATCGTTGTGATCGACTTCGACAACCTGAGCGACCTGGTACACGATTACCACTATGCCGAATTCTTGGGCGGAACACAGAGACTGGTCAACCGAAATGACCAAGCGGTCACACTGGTGATGGTCGGAGGCAAAATCGCGTGGGAAGCCGGCGACTTTTCCCCCAGTTTTGGCGAGGAACCCTACGGAACATTCCTTCCAGGGAAACACCTCTAAGCATTTGCCGTCGAGATGAATAAGGAACTGACGATCAAACTGGTGCGAATCGTTTGGCAGATGTCCTCACTTGCGATGAAATTCGAAAACATCTTAGACCTGGAAACGGGAGAACTTACATCGTCTGATTACGAGCACGAGCACGGATCAAAAGGAAAATAGTTTAGCAACTAAATTCCCCGAAGAACCAAAATAATAAAATAGAAACCTATAGCCACGGAGGGCTCTGACGGGCATCCCCCTCCGTGCTCTTGGTGGACTCTGCGGCTATGAACTCTTTATGATGGGCCGGCGCGGAGCCAAACTGCAATGAAACTGTTCGTGTGATGCAAGACGCGACGAGGCTGTGACTGAAACCTTTGTTGACTCCGGACGGCAACACCGATACCCCACTTCAGGTTTCGATGTAAATTGACAGAAATGTGAGATTCTTGAAGATTAAGGCTTGGCTTAGGGAACCTTGAGGCTTATACTTCCATCGAAGGGTTCAAATGAACCGTGCCGACGCCCACGGATCACTCTCAGGCGGTGAGAGAGTCTGTTTTTGGCGCTGGAGCCTTATCATGTCGCTTTTACCAAACTCCGCTCGGGGTAGCGATCTTGGTTTTTTGAGTGTTAGTGTCAGCAATCAGATTGCATCGTCGCATGATTTAGCGGCAGGTCTTCCTTCCGGTGGTACCTGTGTCAATGCTTCGGCGATGGTTGCCTCTGGTAATTTGGAATCCGGAATTGTGCCGGATGCCTCGACTGCAGTGCAGCCCAAATCGGCTGCCGACGACATTTCTTCTTCCGACGCGGCCAAGTCCGTCCACGCCCTTGGTGCCAAGCCGGTACTCAATCGCATTGCCGAGGTGCGAAAAAGCCAAGGGTTAAGTGAACGAACTCTTGCAAAACGGCTGAACATAACGACTGAACAACTACAGCGGCTCGAAGAACCCTGTAACGATTTGTCGATCTCGCAGTTGGTCGCGGTGCAAGTTGCTCTTGAGGTACCTTTAGTTGACCTGCTTGAGGACAGCAACTCGCTTTCTCGCCCGGTCCAGGAGCGAGCCAAGCTGGTCAAGGTCATGAAGACGGCTGCCGCCATTAAAGAATGCAAGCTCACCTCACGAGCGATGCGGTTGGCTGAAATGCTTCGTGAACAGTTGCTGGATCTCATGCCCGAATTGAAAGAAGTCAGCAGTTGGCCGCAGTTCGGTTCTCGCCGTGGGTCGGGAGCCGTTGCAAGGATTTTGGCTCAGGAAGTCAACACCAGCCAAATCCGAATGAATGACTGACGGTTGCATAGCCAATTTTCAGAAATTTGCGGTAGAATAGGGTTCCGTTAGGCGGGGTTTGCCCCCGGCACTTCGTAATGCCATTGGCAATTGTGGAATAGGCTGCAGCGGTGTCTATTGCATATTGGCAGTGCCTTGGGACTGCCCTATTTTAATTGTCGAATCGATCTTCTATGCACCTCTATTTGCTCGGCTACCGTGGCTCTGGCAAGACCACAGTGGCACATCTGTTGGCTCAGGCCTTGGACCAGCCAATGGTTGATACCGACGATTGGATTGAATCCAACCACGGCCAAACCATCCGCCAAATCTTTTCGGAGAGGGGCGAAGATGGGTTTCGAGATCTCGAGCAGACTGCTGTGGCCCAGGTGTCCAGTATTTCAATGCCAACCGTTGTGGCGTTAGGAGGTGGTGCGGTGCTGCGACCGGCTAATCAGCAGGTTATCCGTGCGACCGGAAGGCGAGTTTGGCTGGACGCCTCGCCTGAGCTTCTTTATCGGCGCATTTGTAGCGACGGCACCAGCCAGCAGCGTCGTCCGGATCTTACGGATCGTGGCGGTCTTGAGGAAGTGACCGAGATTTTGGCGTGTCGACGCCCAATTTACTCTTCGATGGCTGAATTGACTATTCATACCGATGATCGAACGCCCGATCAAATAGCGGATGAGATCCTGGTGTGGATCAATGGAATGAACTCATAAGCCTATAACTAAAGATCACGGTCTGAAGTTGCCCCCAAGCTCGCCGCACTGTAAGGGGACAGGCTTTCTACATGGACGTTAGCTGGCGCGAGATAGGCCCAGCCAGTAGCTTGCCCAGGGCGTAGTCTGCCCGATTTTCGTCCAAATTAGTGTTCCATATCGAGTCGACGCCAATGGCATTTATCTTAGACTTCCCCTTGCCTGTTCGGGTATTGATAGTCCTGACGCTTGGGCTATTGGCTGCTCGCTTGATCAACTGGGCCATTTACACTTGGGCCTATTTTCCAAGGCAGTTGGGTCCTTGGAGCGCTCCGCTGGCCACTTCTAAAACTAAGAGCAAGACCAAGAAGTCGGCAGTCAAGAACTTGGCAGCTTCACGTTCTTGGTGGGATCATTTACCGATCTGGGGATGGTATCGCCTGCGACACGAACAGGTGGTGCACGGGCGATGGTACTGGGTTCGCCCGTTGTTAATCGAACTTTGTTACCCTCTGATTTTGGCGTGGTATTATCGATTTCACATCTCAGGCGGCTCATTGCCACCTGGGACAGCCCGTTTCTTGGCACCGTTGGCAAGCCAGCTACATTGGCAGTTCCTAGGGCATTGGGTACTATTGAGCCTTATGATCATTGCGACCTTCATCGACTTTGACGAACAGACGATTCCGGATCTGGTTACCATACCTGGTACCGTCATCGGACTTTTGGGAGCGGGACTAGCGCCTGTTTGGTTGCCCTTGACGCCAGAGTTTGGCGCTGGTGCGATGACGGGAATCGCTGAATTGAAGGCATCATGGCCCGATGGTTGGGCGTTGTGGATGAATTCATGGTGGGGCCTTGGGTTAGCATTGGCAATCTTGCTGGCTTGGGGATTTGCGCTGCTGGACCGCCGACTGATCACGCGTCGCGGTATGGCGAAAGCCTGGGTCTATTTCTGGGCCAGAGCCCTGCGCAATCGCGCGCTGGTTGCCACAGTGACGGCGACCACCATTTCGCTAATGGCATTTGTTGTCTTAGTCTTCTGGACACAAAACGGACGCTGGCCCTACCTGCTATCCAGCCTGATTGGCATGGCAGTAGCGGGTGGCATGACGTGGGGTGTGCGGCTATCGGCAAGCTACGGATTTGGTGCCGAGGCGCTTGGCTTTGGCGATGTTACCCTGATGGCCATGATTGGAGCTTACGTGGGCTGGCAGCCGAGTCTTATCATTTTCTTCTTGGCTCCCATGCTGGCGCTGCTGTTTGTGATAGCCCGCTGGGTTGTCACGCGAGATACGGCGACGCCCTATGGCCCCTACCTATGCGCTGCCGCAGCGGTCCTGCTAGTCGGCTGGGACTCATTGTGGACTCGACGATCGGCACCGCTGTTTGAGTTGGGGGCTGGTTTCATTATGGGTGGTTTGGCAACTTGTGTCGTATTGATAGGAGTCATGTTATGGATCTGGCAAACGATCAAACGCGCGGTCCTGGGGGCTGGCTAGAACGATATCGATTCAGTCGACAAGAGCGGATAGCCGACAGCACTGAACCCAATGCGATTTTGCGCACCGCCGCCTACCGTTGCGGTCGGATCATGACGCAGGATGGGCGGCTTGTTCACGTTCAGGGTCGCTGGTGGCCTTACCAGGGCAACTGGCTGAGGGTATTGGTGGATCAGCACTGGGGTACTGGGCGTGGAGACTGGTGCCAGTTGTACTACCATCAACCGCTAGGCGGCCGCCAATTTCTCAGCCTAAGCTATGTTCACACCGGTGAGGATGCCTCACTAAGCACACTGTATGTAGCCATGTTGGCCCTGGACCAAATCGCTAGCCTGCGCGGCAGTCTGGCTCTGGTATGCCATGTCACCAACGGGCGTATATCAGATCGGTTGATGCAGCGGTGGGGCTGGCAATCGCACTGCCTGCACTGGCGTGGCAGGCATTTTATCAAACGGTTCTACGGTCACTACCCAACCATCAGTCCCCATTGGCGCAGTCGCCTGCAAATCGACAATGAAGCGCCGGCCAGCAGTTGAAGATTGGCCTACTGAAAAAGAACGTGCCCTGCGTGGCGGACAAACAGATCGGTGAAAACATCATGAACTTTATCGCATCACGCGGAGACTATCCAAGCACTCGCCTGCGCCGACTGCGCCAGCAACCATGGCTTCGATCGTTGGTCAGCGAGACGCAGTTGTCGGTTTCGGACTTGATCTGGCCGCTTTTTGTGGTACCAGGCACAAAGACTGAACAACCGGTGGCCAGCTTGCCAGGCGTGTCGCGGTTGAGCATCGATCGGCTGTTGGTGTGCGTCGAGGAGGCTGTTCAGCTTGGAATACCGGCCATAGCACTGTTCCCTGTGACACCCGCTGAACTGAAGAGCGATGATGGCCGCGAAGCCTTGAATCCTGACAATTTGATGTGTACAGCCACCCGAGCGGTCAGGCAACGTTTTGGAAACGCGATCGGTATCGTATGCGATGTAGCCTTGGATCCATACACCAGCCACGGCCACGATGGCTTGCTGCGCGACGGAGTGATCTTAAATGACAAAACGATAGATATCTTGCAGCAGCAAGCAACGCTGCAAGCCGCGGCCGGCGCTAGCATCATCGCACCATCGGACATGATGGACGGTCGCATCGGCGGCATTCGTCGAGCGCTAGATGAAGCGGCATTTGAAGATGTTTGTTTGATGAGCTATGCAGCCAAATACGCTTCAGCATTTTACGGCCCCTTTCGAGATGCGGTTGGCTCCAAAGGCAGCTTGGGCAAAGGCGACAAACTGACCTATCAAATGCAGCCTTCCGCTACCGATGAAGCGCTGCATGAAGTGGCGTTAGATCTACGCGAAGGAGCTGACATCGTCATGGTCAAGCCGGGAATGCCATACCTGGATATCGTGCGTCGAATTCGTAGCGAGTTCCAAGTACCGACGGCTGTGTATCAGGTTAGCGGCGAATATGCCATGCTGTGCGCGGCTGCCGAAAACGGTTGGCTGGATCGCCAGGCCGTCATGATGGAAAGCCTACTGGCATTTCGACGTGCAGGGGCAGACATGATTCTGACCTATTTTGCCCGCGATGCGGCTAGGCTGATCCAGAACAGGAGCTAAAGCCGGCGGCGATCGTCACTCACGAACCCTCGGCTGAGCCGAAGACCGCCGTCAGTACCGGAGTCACCCATTGGCTTGGTAGCATCCCGTAGGTGCAACGCCAGCGTCCGTGCAGGCGAGTTGCGATGAGCGCTTGAGCAACTTCGTCCCATCCGCTGCGTCGTAGTTCTGCGGCAGCGGCCAGAATGGCCAGTCGTTCGGCTGCAGCGCGAGTAGTCCCAGGATCGCTGTGAGCTGAATCGATCGCCGAGAGCAGTTCGGTCAACGCACTTTCTGATATCAAGTCGGCTAAGTCACTTCGCAGCGATTCAATGACCTGATCCAAAGCTTGGCTGTTCTTTTCTAGCACTCGCAGAATGTCAAGACACATGACGTTGCCAGAGCCTTCCCAGATAGCATTCAGCGGTGCCTCGCGGTAGTATCTGGCCAAGTTCCCATCCTCGACGTAACCGTTTCCTCCCAAACATTCCATGGCCTCATAGACAAAACCTGGAACCATCTTGCAAGTCCAGTATTTGATTACTGGGGTCATCAACCTTGCGTACGCGGCCTGACTAGGATCATGTTGGGCTGCATCAAAAGTCTGAGCCAATCGAAACGATAGCACAGTGGCTGCGGCCAGATCAACCGACATGTCGGCCAGCACGTTGCGCATCAACGGCTGATCGATCAACAGCTTGCCCATCACACTGCGATGCCTACAGTGGTGGACCGCTTCGCCCAGAGCAGCTCGCATCATGCCTGCTGAAGCAATGGCACAATCAAGCCGTGTGAGAGTCACCATCTCAATAATGGTTTGCACGCCTTTGCCGGGCTGCCCAATCAACTGAGCAAGACTCTGATGGAACTCGACTTCCGACGAAGCGTTGGAGCGATTGCCTAATTTGTCTTTCAGCCGCTGAAACCGCAGTCCATTGTCCGAGGAATCTGGTAATAGGCGAGGCACCAGGAAACAACCCAGGCCTTCGGGCATCTGAGCCAATACCAAAAAAGCATCCGACTGCGGTGCCGACATAAACCACTTGTGCCCCGTTATCTGCCACCAATGAGCATCTACTTTCTGCGCCCGAGTCGTGTTAGCGCGGACGTCGGTGCCTCCCTGCTTTTCAGTCATACCCATGCCCAGTATGACCTGTCGCTTGGAGAGTGGTGCAGCATTGGAGGGATCGTATTGTCGCGACAAGATCAAGGGCAACCACTGCTTGGAGATCTCAGGTGAAGCACCCAGGGCCGCAACACAAGCGTTGGTCATTGTGATAGGACACAGGTGGCCCATCTCGACCGCAGCAGTAAGGTAATAACGAGCGGCGCGTGCCAAGTGCCGCTGCCCTAGCTCGGCGCGATCTTCCTGCCATATCGAACAGTGCATGCCCAATCCCACAGATCGACGCATCAGTTCGTGCCATGCTGGATGAAACTCCACCAGATCAATTCGATTGCCTTTGGTGTCGAACTGCTTTAGCACCGGCCCATGAAGATTTGCCAGCTTGGCTGCCTCCTGCGCGTCAAGGCTACCAGCCCATTGTCCCAGCTCAGCCAATTCAGCCTGAACGACCTGCGGTAATCTCTCGCAAATTCGCACCAGCATACGATCTTGGCTGAAGGCGTTGTAGCCTGAAAAGTCTGGTGACTGATTGAAGACCTGATGCGTTACCAAACGCGGTTGCTTAGGGGATGCGTTCATGAGATGTCTCTCTACGGGGACAAGCCGTAACGGAAAGTGTGCCAACTAAAACGTCTTAGTGTAGCCGTTTTATTGCCATGTTGCTCGGACTATGGCCTAAAGTGCATTGAAATACGAGTACGATTTCGGAGTTGCAAAGCCCAACATGAAATGTTTTACAAACTTAAAATCCTTGTTTAACCTTATGTTAATTATTGCGTTCGCTGAAAGTTTTCTTACCATACAATGATGCGGTTTTCCCTGACTGACGGGTTCCCCTGAGTCCGTTTCCAATCCAGCACAACTCGTCAATAGGATCGATCGTGAAACAGACACAACAATTTCTCTTCAGAGCGGTTCTTGGGGTTTTTCTCCTACTGGCATCAGCGGCTCAGACGGTACATGCCGACCTGCTGGCACCCAAGGGCTCTCAAGACAATCCGGCTGCGTTGCTAGATGCGCTAGGGGACCAGATTGACCCAGCCTACAAGGATCGCCTGAACGCGGCGATCAGCGCCTATCGAATTGGCGACTTGGAAGCGTTTCGAGCCTCCTACGCGTCGGCGATTAACCAGAGTCCAACCATGCCAAGTGCCGACGTGTTCCTTGGTAAGCTGCTGATCGCTACCAATCAACTGGGACCTGCACTCAACGTACTTGAGAGCTATGTACTGAAGGTTCAAAACGATGCCGAAGCGCATCAGGCTTTGGCGGTAATTGCCTTGCGAACCAATCGAGTTAGCGATGCGTGGCTTCAAACCCTTTTTGCCCAGCGACTGGTCGATCGAGAATCTGTTCCTGCAGAACGAATCCCTTACTTGTTGCCGGGACTGACGGAATTGCGAGCAGAGATTGCAGAGCGTCGAGGGCAGTGGACAGAGTCCGAGCAGCTTTTCACAAAACTACAAGAGTTGAAACCAGATCTCATCTTTCCTAAGTGGCGTATCGGTCGGTTGAAAGTTCAGGCTGGAGACCTAAAGACCGGCTACACCCTCTTGCAAGAAGCTCAGACCAGCCATCCAGAATTGCCCTTGGCGGCAATGACTGTCGCGCAGGTGTTGCAGGACACAACCGCTTGGACCAGTGACAAGGAAGCTGCTGGACGTGTTGAAAAATGGCTACAACGGGCCACTACCGAACATCCGGACCAGGCCAGAGCTTGGTCAGGGATGTTTCGCTGGCTTTTGATTCACGATCGTGCAGCGGAATTGATCCAACAATATGACAAGCTTGAGCAATCACTTCAGCAGCAGCGCGATATCAAGTTGATGCGCTGCGTGGCTTCGCGCTACTTGGATGATTTAACTGCGGCAGAAACGCTGCTTCAGGAAATGCACGATGACAATCCCGAAGATCTTGAGGTTTCTGATCAATTGGTACAAGTACTGATCGAAAGTGAGGATGTCGAGAAGCAGGCGCAGGCAGAGAAAATTGCGATGCAGAACTTGGAGAGGTTTCAGCAGTCAAGCAATATTGTCGCCACTGCAGCGTGGGTCAAACATCGTCGAGGCTCCAAGGATGAGGCCAACCTACTATTCACGGAACTTGCTAATCGCGGCCAGATGACCGCTGTAAGCGGATATTATTTGGCTGAATTTATGAAGAGCCAGCGACCTGAAGAAAGTAAGCGACTGCTGATTCAGGCCGCCGAAGCATTTGAGATTTTTCCTCAAAAGTCAAAAGTTAAGGCTCAGCTTCGTGAGTAACCAGCAGATACTTTTGGTTGACGCTTAGACGAATTTCTGCCACGTGACGTTACGTCAGTTTTCTGTCAGTCCTTATTCAGTATGATGATCCGAAGATCCGTCGACGAAGACCGGTCGATGGGGTTGACCCAGAATATCTCCTTGCCAGACACGGTTTCCGTTTGGGGGAAAAGCTGCTGACGCTCCGCTTCGGAAAGGAATAAGAATCGTGACGTTGCGTCTGGATGTTTGCTCCACGCAGGTTGCAACTGCATCGATTCAGCTCGACGCTCCACCTCAGCGGACTGCTCGGCTAACAAGCGATAAACGGCGATTGGTATCGATTCGTTACCACTTGCATT
>JBIIJD010000125.1:0-7629 GCA_044234105.1 Aureliella sp.
CCTCAAGTGGTTAATGAACCGTCATGATAGGGTAGAGCCACAAAAGGGGAAAAGGTTACAATGATTCTCATTCAAAATTTACAATTTGTTGGAGCCGAAATTTCCGCCAACTTGATAGAGAAGTAAACATGGGGAATCAAATACTACGTGAACCTACAGAGTCTATGCTGCTGCAACTAGCAAAAGGTGGTGATTTTGCTGCGTTCCAGCAGTTAGCTACTCGGCTTCAACCACGAGTGTACGGCTTGACTTTCCGAATTCTTCAACATGCTCAAGATGCCGAAGATGCCACCCAGCAAACATTTTTGGCACTGATCGAGCACATGGCGGATTTTCGTGAGGATTCGTCGGTCGCAACATGGGTTCTGAAGATTGCGACCAATAATGCACTCAAAATCCTGCGAAAGAAACGAACCGTGAAGATGGTGTCTATGACGGACTTGACGCCCGAAGACAGCTATAGCGACATTCCGCATCCGGAGTTTATTGCACCATGGAGCCAAACTGCGGACGAAATCGTTCAACAGGCTGAAGTTCATGCGGAACTTGAGCAGGCATTGTTGGAACTCGATGACAAATACCGCTTAGTTTTCGTATTGCGAGACGTCGAGGGACTTTCAGTACGTGAAACGGCCCAGGCGTTAGATCTGACCGAATCGACCGTCAAGGTTCGATTGCTGAGGGCTCGGCTAGCCCTTCGCGAGCGACTGACACAGAAATTTGGCGACCAAACGCAGGTCATGAGACCCGACCACAACCATACTTAGAGAATTTGTGTAACTTTTTTTAGCTCCCTGGATCAAAGCTTTACGCAACGTTTACGAGGAAGACCAATATGACCTGCGAAGAACTTCTGAAAGCCCTGAACGACTATGTCGATGGCGAGGAGTTAACCGAGATCTGCGAAGAGTTCTCACAACATTTGGCTGGCTGTAATCCCTGCCAAGTCGTTGTCGACAATATTCGTCAGACGATTTCGCTTTATCGTGATGGTCAGCCGTACGAGATGCCCAGGGCATTCCAAGAACGACTGCAGCAGACTTTAAAATCACGATGGGAAGTGAAGTTCGGGTCAAACGTTTGACTTGTGTAACTTGCCTGTCGAAATCGTTGTGTTCGTTTCATTCAAAGGAGTATTTTGATGTCCAGATTGCCACACCGCCACAAATTATTGGGAATGCTACTACTCGTTTGTGCAACCAACTTGAATGGCACAACACTTCTGTTATCCCAGGAAGTTCGCACAGGTTCGCCTCAGAAAGTGGGCGTCATTGAAACTTCAGAATTAAGCAAGCTGGTTCTCGATCGCATAGCTGAGCCAAAGAAATTTGAATCTGCTGGCATGACTGCGCCGCCACAGGGGTTCATTCTCATCGATGTAAGATCCGATCGGGAACGTTCTGTTTCGGTGATCCCTGGTGCCATCTCTCAAGCCGAATTCGAGAAGAATCAGAAGACGTATAGTGGTAAAGTAGTTATTCCCTATTGTACCATTGGCGGCAGGTGCGGAGAGTTCTCGCGACGGCTTGCGCAAGCAGGCTGGACGGTGAGAAGCTACCGAGGAAGCATCGTCGAATGGGTACAAAATGAGCTTCCGTTACTAACGCCTCAAGGCGAGGTAACTACAATGTTTCACTCCAACGGCGGTTCTTTTAGGATTCCTCCTAAATATCGAACTGTTTCGAACTGATCCTCCTGTCTGTAAATTCTGACTCTACCCGATTTACTCCGTAAACGGATTCGGTGAAATACAATGTCTACAGAAGGCAACAAAGGAACCGGAGAATGCCCGGCAGGCGAAGTAGTCTGATTTGATTGACGTTCATTTTCTGCAACTTCAATTCGCGAAATTTATTGATCGGCAATCAAGAAGGGAGCCGAGCGGGTAGGTCGACAATATTGTGAACCTTTCTTTAGTCAACATCTTTCAGGTCACTCAGGCGACTGCGTCGCTGCTTGACAACGTGGACGCCGATGTCTTCGACCACCCGATCAGTCCTACTCTGCTGGGCCAGTACCTGAGTAACCATGCTAACGTAATCTTTGTGGCCATCGTTGACGGTCAAGTGATTGGCAATACTTCGAGGAATTCGCCAACCTGTGACACCCGACTACAAAGCTCCATTCAAGTTTATAGGCGAAATCGAAAAAGTTGTTGTGGAAGTTAAGTAATTGTTTCACGATCGTCGTAGAAATTGCTACAATGTCCGCGGAAAATTAAAGGAGTGCATAACTAGTTCGGCCCAGTTATAGGTGACGAGATGCTTTTATCCATGATTTTACAAAGATGGCTTTTTTTACCGCGAGTCTTGGTCTGCGTGCTGTTGTTTTTCTCGACAACATCCTTCGCTTTCGCTCAGCAAGAAATCGATCGCACGGTGTTGCCTGTGCGTGAACCCACGGTACCCGTTTATAAAGAACTCGATGCACGCAATGCGACGCCCCCTTCGCGCTGGCAAGTAACCGCTCCGGCAGATGCTCCGAATGTCGTGGTCATCCTGCTAGATGACATCGGATTTGGGCATTCGAGCGCTTTTGGCGGCCCATGCAAAATGCCGACCCTGGATGGATTGGCTCGGAATGGATTGAAATACAATCGCTTCCATACGACAGCACTTTGCAGTCCAACTCGCACAGCGCTGCTTACTGGTTACAACCACCATAGCAATAATGCCGGTGCGATCATGGAAGTTGCCACTGCATTTCCAGGCAATACTGGAGTGCGGCCGCAGTCGATTACACCGATGGCTGAAGTTTTGAGGCAGAACGGTTACTCCACTTCTGCTTGGGGCAAGTACCACGAGACGCCTCCTTGGGAAGTCAGTGTCAGCGGACCATTCGATCGCTGGCCAACGCACTCTGGGTTCGATGAGTTTTATGGATTTGTCGGTGGCGAGACAAATCAATGGGATCCGATGATCACTCACGGAACGACATTCAAGCGTAAGCCTGAAAGCGATCACGAGTACCATTTCACAACCGACATGACAACTCGGGCGATTGACTGGATGCGAGCACAGCAGTCGTTGACACCCGACAAACCTTTCTTCATGTATTTTGCGACCGGGGCAACCCATGCGCCACACCACGCTCCCAAAGAGTGGATCGAAAATTACAAAGGTAAGTTTGACATGGGGTGGGACAAACTGCGCGAGCAGACGTTGGCCCGTCAAATTGAACTTGGGGTTGTACCGCGCGGGACCCGGTTGGCACCCAAGCCCGGGGCGATCAAAGACTGGGACAAGCTGAGCAAAGAAGAACAGCGACTGTTCGCCCGCCAGATGGAAGTTTTTGCCGGATTTGCCTCGCATACCGATCATGAAGTTGGGCGGTTGATCGATAGTATCAAAGAAATGGGCGAGCTTGATAACACGTTGATTATCTACGTGGTCGGAGATAATGGAGCAAGCGCCGAAGGTGGAATGCTCGGAATGTTCAACGAGATGACTTACTTCAATGGTGTGCCGGAGACGACTGAGTTCATGCTGCAGAAGCTGGACCAGTGGGGCGGGCCGGAGTGCTTTAATCACTTCGCTGCGGGCTGGGCTGTTGCCGGCAACACACCGTTCACTTGGACAAAGCAAGTCGCCAGCAATTTCGGCGGGACCCGAAATGGAATTGTGTTTCACTGGCCGCAGGGTATCAAGGCGAAGGGGGAAGTCCGAAGCCAATTTCATCATGTAGTTGATTTGGCCCCGACTGTTTTCGAAGCAGCGAAGGTGCCTGCTCCCAAGGAGGTAAACGGCGTGCCGCAACGTCCGATCGAGGGTGCAAGCATGGCTTACAGCTTTGATTCACCTCAGGCCCCAGAGCGACGCAAGACGCAATACTTCGAGATCGCTGGAAATCGGGCAGTGTATCATGATGGTTGGTTTGCCGGGACGGTGCATAAAGCACCTTGGGAAGTCGTGCCGCGCCATCCGCTTGCTGAGGACGTTTGGGAGCTTTACAACGTCGATCAGGATTTTAGTATGGCTCGCAATTTGGTTGCTGAGAATCCGGCCAAGTTGAAGGAAATGCAGCAGTTGTTTACGCAGGAAGCGATTCAATATCATGTGCTTCCCATTGATGATCGGACAATCGAGCGCTTTGACCCAAAGATCGCTGGGCGACCTGACTTGATGAATGGCCGAATGGAATTGACCGTTTACCCAGGGATGGTCTACATGACAGAGAATGCGTTTATCAATGTGAAGAACACATCGTTCGATCTGGAAGCTGAAGTTGAAGTTAAGGGTGGCGGTAACCACGGGGTGTTGATGGCTCAAGGGGGACGGTTCGGGGGTTGGGCTCTTTGGATGAACCATGGCAAGCCTGTCTTCAGCTATAACTTTCTGGGATTGGAGTTGTATAAGGTCGAAGGGACGCAAGCGGTTGAAGCTGGCCAGCATACATTGAAAGTCGGGTTTGAGTACGACGGGCAAGGGGGAGCACGCGGGGCTGGCGGCAAAGTAAACTTGTTTATCGACGGTAAGAAAGTTGGGGAAGGTCAGGTTGAGAAGACCCAAGCCAATACGTTCTCGTTAGATGACACTGCGGATACTGGAATCGACACGGGGACGGCGGTTGATCCTGTTTACGGCGAGGGTTCAGAAAACGCTTTCTCCGGCCGACTGAAGCAAGTCAAAATCAGCATACGAAGGCCCTGAAAAGGCTGGATCTTCACGCAATTAAGTGGCAGCCATTGACCGCCAGTTTCAGGTCGAGTTTGCAGTAAAAGAACAGGACTTAGAGTCCGAGCTGTCTGGAGAGCCGAACTTGAATGGAATGCGCATACAGGCTGCAACCAGTCAATCCTTTGGTCCCGCTGGTCTACTCACTTCAATTCACAATCAATGCGCCAGTACGGGCCAATTCTTCGATTATCTCCAAGATAATTTCAGTTGCTACCTCTTAGATTTCAGTAGTTAGCTTTAGTCCTTAGAAATCAAATGCGTTTGCAAAACAATGTTCATTCTAGTGTCATCGTGACCTTGTTCGTCATGAGCTTAATTTGTCAGCCCAAAGGCTGAAAGTGCCTTGAATGTACTCGTATCGAAAATATCAGAAGATTTGCGAATGGCAAAGGAAGTTGGCATGATGAGATTTGCTGTGGAGGCTGATATGCCAGCAATAGTTGCCATTTACAACTCAACAGTGCCGACACGGCAGTCGACGGCCGATACGGTGGAGGTTAGCGTTGCATCACGTATGGAGTGGTTTCAGCAGCATACTCCTAACCATCGGCCTCTGCTTGTCTATGAACAGGATGGCTCGATCGTAGCTTGGGTGAGTTTTCAGTCTTTCTATGGTCGGCCAGCTTATGTTCACACTGCCGAGGTTAGTGTCTACGTTTCACTAGAACACCAAGGGCGAGGACTTGGACGCAAGCTTCTCACGGAAGCGCTGGGCATGACGCAGCGCCTTGGGATCAAGACGGTTTTGGGCTTTGTGTTCTCACACAATGAACCAAGTATCCGGCTGCTTAAGTCGCTCGGATTTTCGGAATGGGGTATGCTTCCAGATGTGGCCACTATGGACGGTCAGCAGCACAGCCTTTCCATCCTGGGCAAACGTGTAAATCCGTGAAATACTAAAAAGCGATTCGTCGGATCGGTCGGGTTAATAGCTTCTTTGCAATACGTTGTCTAGGCATCGCCATGTCATTCAATATTCATGTCGTTAACATAAGGTACTGAATTAGTGATCACCAATCTGGCAGGGAAGCGAATTCTCCTTACGCAAGCTACAGAGTTTATGGGGCCCATACTTCGCGAGGTTCTATCTGAGCAAGGGGCAAGTGTTTACGCTTCCGACGACCCTTTGCAGGAATCGGGTTCAGTCGAAAGACTAGCTGCAGCAGCAGGCTCAGTCGACGTGCTGGTCGCCAATCTGTCTATCAAGGCCCCCGCGACGCCCGCAACAGAGGTGCAGGACGATGAATGGCGATCGGTCTTTGCTGCCTTAGTCGATCCTCTACCCCGACTGATACGCGCAGTGACGCCAGCCATGATTGCGCGCCGTTCCGGCAAAGTGCTTGTCGTAGGTAGTGCCTCTGCACTTCGCGGGATGAAACGTGCGTCGACCTATAGCGCCGCGCGTGGTGCCCAGCTTGCTTACGTCCAGGCTGTAGGGGTGGAGTTGGCGGCACACAACGTTCAAGTAAACGCCATCGCCCAAAACTTCGTCGACAACCCGACATACTTCTCCGCCGAGGTCCAAGCCAACCCCCGATTTCAGGAGCGACTTGCACGCGAGGTTCCACTAGGTAGACTGGTCGCGGCTCGTGAAGACGCTCTGTTCGCTGCTTATCTTTGCAGCGATGCAGCAAATTGTTTCGTCGGTCAAGTCTTTCCAGTCTGCGGAGGCTGGGTGCAACGATAGCGGCGAAGATTCCAGCATCTCAAGAGTTTGCAACCGCATTGCAGCTTGTTTGAGCCCACTCAAGTTTCTGATAAACTGCCTGCGATACTACGTTTACAGTTTGCAAGGTATTTTTGACACTTCTCGCTGATCGCCACCAACAAGTGCTGCCCAAAGTCTGGAATGACTGCATTATCGTACTCGTACTCAGCCTGTGCGGTACTCGTACTCGAAACCGTTTGGGCTTCCGAGTTGGAGTAAGGGTTCACTTCTTTATGGAAAGGTGAAAATCGAGTTTAGTGGGTAGATTTTGAGGAAGCTAGTCTTCAGGGTTGTTACGGTAGGGCGGAGGGGGCTCGATTGACATTCTTTTTTTTGTGACAAAACTGGCCCATACCGACCAGCCAATCAGGACTAAGCCAATTCCACCTGCCAGACCTTCGTGAATATGATAGTGAACGCCAGCGAACATGATGATGGCCAAGGCACCAACCGCCCAAAATGCTCCATGTTCAAGGTAAACGAAGGCTTCAAGCGTGCCGCGGTCGACCATCATGATCGTCAGGCTTCGAACGAAAAGTGCGCCAATACCAAGACCGATCATGATAATGAAAAGGTTATTGGTAATTGCAAAAGCGCCAATGACGCCATCGAAGCTGAATGAAGCATCTAAGACCTCTAAGTAAAGAAACATTCCAGCACTTGCTTTATTTAAGTCAACACTGTTGGAATCGGGAACTTTCAGGACTTCTCCAAGGCCTTCCACAAGTAGAAACGTAATAACTCCACAGACTCCTGAGACTAGGACAGAATAACATTTTTCCGGAGGAAGGGTCTTTGAAAAAATCCACAGGAAAGCAAGCATGATCGCGGTCTCAATTGCCTGAAATCGGCCAACCTTAGTGAGCGGTTCCTCAATCCAACGCCACCAGTGAATGACTTTGTCAGTGTCGACAAAAAATTTCATGGCTACCAGAGCCAAAAACGTACCGCCAAAAGCCGCTACTTCCGCGTGTACTGCCCCCATTATTTCTGAATAACGGTCTGGTTCCAATATCGCCATCTTTAACGTTTCGATAGGTCCGATCCAGACAGAAATCGCAACAATCATGATGGGGAAAACCAATCGCATTCCAAAAACAGCGATCAAGATTCCCCAAGTGACGAACCGCTTTTGCCACAGCGGAGTCATGTTTTTCAGTACAGTGGCATTAACTACTGCGTTATCGAATGAGATCGATACTTCAAGCAAGCTAAGAACAAAGCAACTGAATACAAATTTGCTCG
>JBIIJD010000126.1:0-7594 GCA_044234105.1 Aureliella sp.
TCAGAAGAAGAGTAGTTTCTAGGTTTACCGCCAGGGTACCGAGCGGAAATGCAATTATCGAGCTTTTCAGTCAGAAGAGAACCCTATGCCCTGGACTTTAGGGCCAAATTTTCTATCCGCTGTTGACATTCAGACCTGTGGCTGCTGAACGTTTATCGTAGCTACCGTCGCCAGACGGTGGGAACGGCCGTGGAAAAGGCAGTGGTAACGCAGTTCGCCCACCGTCTGGCGACGGTAGCTACAGCTTATTCATTTCCGGCGCTTACTGGATAGGGGCACTAACCAATCATTTACATTTGAAGTGATGCGCTGCGGAAAAGTTTCCAGTTGCAATCCGTTAGCGAATAGGCAAGTCGAAGTCACCTGTCATATCGCGCCAAACACAATGGATGTGGTTGGCAGGATTGCCCGCAGCGTCGGGCTGAACGTTGATGAATTCGACTAAAAACGTTGGCCCTTGGATCACGTAGTAGTGCCCGTGTCCCGGCTGGAGACCTCCGGACCAACCAAAATAAACGTTTTGCCAGCCCTCGGCCTGGATCAGTTCCCAGCGATGCTGCGCCACCCAAGGATTCATCTTGGATGTGTAGGCAGTTAACAACTGGACTAGCAGGTCTTTCTGCGCGGGGCTTAATTTGTCTACCGGTAAGCCTACCGGATCCCGGTGGGGCGGTTGAGCGGTGGCGGCAGATAGAATCTCTGTCGGGGTTTCACCCGGCAGCAGAGCCATTGATTTCTGCTGATCCGTGAGGCTCTCTGCCAATTGCCGTCCCAACCGTTGCTCGGCTTCCAGGACCTCGTTGCCCTTTTTCCAATTGCCCTGGTCGGACTGAATCCGAGCTGGATTGGCTGCAAAGAATTGTGGAGTCGAGTCGACCACCCGGTCACCTTGAAACACAAAGTTCAACGAAAGGTGGTGTCCTTCGATGCTGAGTGCCCAACGAGAATCAGACGCTGGCCGACCGAATACTGTGAAGTAGTACTTTACCGGGTTGCGTTCCATTCGGCCCCCCTGCCCTTCCAATGCTTTGAGCAATTTTTCCAACTCCATGATTTCTTGAGCCTTTTGAAAGCCATCAGGGCTGACGCAAGATTTGAGCAACTCTAGCGCCGTCGCCTGCTGGGATGGACTCATTTCCATCAAAGGCAACCCTTTGCGGGTTGCCATGGGAATGAAATGCCACTGAACTCGATTCTCAGAATCATAGGGCAACAGGGCTTTGTCCTTCTGCTGCTGATTCAAGCTGTCCAAAAAGGTGTTTGCTTTGGCCGTAGGTCCTTCATTGGCCGCAGTCTGCTGCTCGGACCTGGTCGTAGGGGACTCGGTAGTCGTCAGGTAGACGCCACCCGCGTTTCGGGCACTTGTGCTGCCAGTCGTTGACGTGGTTTGAGCAACGAGCGTGGGAAGCAAGGCCAGAAACGCTGCTACCAGCGTCGATCGCACGAGAAGTGATTTCATGGGGTTACAGTCCAGCGGTGAGTGTTATTTGCCTTGGCCGACGAAAATAAGCCTAACCGAGAACTCTCACACCTAGAAGTGGAGGCAACAAAAAAGCCCCGGCAGTTCTGGGAGGACTGCCGGGGCTGGTGTTCCCTGGCACCAGAGCGTTCCTGGTTACTCAAGAACGCTCCGGTGCGCAGACTTAAGCTCTGCCGAGAAGCGGTGCCAAGAAGTGATTGACCCAGTATTCACTTTTCGACATCTGTATGCTCCGACCCAGGAGGGAGGCCAGCTATGTTTTCCCGCAAAACCATAGCTTTCGACAGAACTTCCAATGAATCGACTTCCTGTCTTTACCAAACTTGGGACAGCACCCATCCTTGGTGCATTCCGTTGGCTTCGATTCAGGGCTTGCGGCCATTCGGGAACGCCAGTTTTGGGGTCACCTGAATCGAGGTCTTTCGTTTGATGGATTGGGGATACCGAATTTCTTCAACTCAGGTCAATGGCGATCTGTGGCTAACGGGAAAAAAACTCAGAAGCCGAACTGGGTGGGAAAATTGACAGCTTTGGCAGGGAGGGGACTTGATTGCATTGGCTGATAGCCTGTTTTGCAACCGATTCATCAGAAATCTCTTCTCCATCTCGGTTGACCCAGTTATTGACGCCGCAACCGGCCAGCAGGATACATCCCTGTTGAGTGTGGCGGACGGCCCAGCGGATGGCTGCTTGCCGATCGGGAATTACTTGCACGCGACCCGGTGAATTGCAACCGCCCAAGACGTCCATCGCAAGACTTTGGGCCGCTTCTGGGCAGATGTCCGACGCGGTCAGGATTACCTGATGAGAGTGCCTGCTGAGTACTTCGCCCAGTCTTTGACGCCATGGACCGGGCAGATGATTGCCGATGTCCATGACAACTGTCGCGGGTCCAAAATGATGGCAGCGCAAAGCGTGTAGGGCCACGGCCAACCGGTCAGGTGTTTGCGCCTGGTCGATAAACAGTGGCACATCGACCGCTGAGACAATGCGCTGCATGCGCCCAGGAATGGTCTCAAGCGATTCGATGGCTGCAATGGCTTCTGGAATGGACAGGTCCATGACCCAACTGGCGGTTAGTGCAGCAAGCGAGGCTCGGGCTACGTGGTCGCCGGGGATCTTTAGCGTCAGCGGCATCATCAAATTGCCAGCAATAGCCAGGACCTGTTGTTGGCCACCGGCGCGATCCAATCGCTTGCCTCGTACCTGTTTGCCTGCGTCCAGTCCGTAGGCGGCTACTGGGCTGTCGAGCGTTTCGCAGAAGCTGGCGACGTGTGCGTCATCATTATTGGCCAGGACCACACCGTGAGGCTTCAGGTTTTTTAAACAATTCTGCGTTAGATTGGCCAGTTGCTGACTGGTCGGGCTACCAGCGAATTGGCCCGGTCGCAGGCTGGTGAGAACCACTAAATCAAATTCGATTCCTGCCGTCACATGGTTGTACAGCATGGCAGGGGTCACCTCGATCACAGCCGACGGCGCTCCTTGACTGTCGGCTTGTTTCAGCCAGTGAGCCAGCTTGTTCGTGCCGGGAGCCCTTACCGTAGAGCGGTCGCAGGTCACGGAATCGCTGGAGCCCAGCGAGGTGTAGTAGGCTACAGCTCCGGCCATGCGTTTGAGCATAGCAGCCAGAAATAGCGAAGTGGTTGTTTTGCCGTGTGTCCCCACGACAGCCACAGTCAGCATCCGCTGTGATGGATTGCCAATCAGTGCGTGGCGAAGCCGCGAATAGACCACGCGAGTGTCTTCGACCAGGCACTGAGGAACGCTGACAGGTAGCATTCTCTCTGAGACGATAGCTACAGCACCCCGGCGGATCGCCTCTTCGGCTTTTTCTGCTTCGTCACCGGCGGCATTATGTGCTGGAACAAACACGTCGCCTGGGCGGCACTGATCGGCTCGATTGGCACAGCCACGCACCTGAATGTCTGTGGCTCCGACAAATACAGCTTCCTCTAAGAATTGTCGTAAGCTGATAACTCGCGATACGGTTGAACGCTCGCAGGACTGATTTTCGTCGTCCCGAGCTGGAAACGAAGCTGACATAAGTGGCCTCCCTGCCTCCAAAGTCGTAGGTTGTTTCGATTTGTCTTGGTGCTTGATTCGTCTCTAGTGAACCGCTCCGGGTTCCGACGAAAAGCGCCTAGCAAGCATCCTTTGCTTGCATTCCAGCGATGCTTGCTCTCTGAACAAAGGCCGCTGATGTTGCTACAAGTTGTACCGAAAACGGATTTGGGTCAATACGAAAAGAAAAGAATTTGGGTGGCAACCCGATGGAACTTGGGTACATTGTTATCTACAAATACCGGACTCGCCTTACGCTAGCAAAAGTGTCCTGCGCTGTGCCCTTCGCTGCTAGATCTCCAATAGCAAAGGAATTCAACATGTCTGCTCAGGATTTGGACGAAGATCAACTGGCCGTGTATTTGCATATTACGCCAGCTCAAGTACGTAAGTTGGCCGATCGAGGAGAATTGCCGGGGCGTCGCATCGCAGGTCAATGGCGTTTCTCGGAAGCCGAAGTTCATGTCTGGCTTGAGTCACGAATTGGAGCCAGTAGCGCAGAAGAGCTACCCAGAATCCAGGGCGTGGTGGATCGGTGGAGTGATCGTACTAGCGATGAAGGTGAGCTAGGTAGATTGTTGCATCCGCAAGCCATCGAGATTCCGCTTGAAGCGCGCACGGCGGGTTCTGTAGTGCGGCGCATGTGTTTGTTGGCCGAACGCACCGGACTGCTGTGGGATGCAGGTCGAATGGCCGAAGCCGTACAGGCTCGTGAACAACTACACACCACTGCGCTGGATATCGGCGTAGCCCTGCTGCACCCACGCAGGCCACAATCAAGCATCTTGGCCGAGCCGCTATTGGCGTTGGGGGTCTCCTGGCAACCGCTGCCGTTTGGAAACGATAGTGGCCATTTGACAGACGTCTTTTTTCTGATCTGTTCTACCGATGATCGCGTACATCTCCAGGTGTTGGCTAAGCTGTCTCGGTTATTGTCCGCGACGAACTTTCTGCTGGAACTTCGCAAGTGTCAGACTGGTCTGCAGGCACATGAACTACTGGAACACTTCGAAGCCACATTGGATGTCCAATGACGTGCGTTAGTCACCTACTCTCATTGCCAACAACCAGCGGTTTGACCGCTTGGGCAGGCCAAACGAATCTGCCTGCAAGTGTCACATGGATAGGTCCCACCGACGGCGAATTCAGTTGGCTAGTTGAGCGTATCCAAGCGTGTTTAGCGGCGGTGGGCGGTGTCTTGCATTGCCATGGGCTCCAGTCGCCCGACGGTCTGAGCCTGTATCATCGATTCGCGTTGACTCAGACAGATCGACTGATCGTGGCATGTCGCAATCGTTGGGACTATCCGGAACTAGATATGCGCAGGTTGGCTGCTGAGCGCTGTGATGTGCCATTGGCGCTAGCCACTAGCGATTGGTGGTTGGGATGGAACCGAACCGGTGTTGGCCACCTACAGACTTTGCCACATTTGAGTCTCCCCTGGTATCGCTGGTGGGATGGCTGGGCAGCTTGGTTGTGTGGTCGCCACGCAGAGATGTACGGACCATTTCCCAGTCTGATCTCGGGAATTCGAACGGCCTGTCAAATGGCGGTGCAAGACCTTGGCACATTAAATTCTGGTCGCCTCAAAAATACGGAGACTTTGTCTTGTCAAACGGATCGATCAGCAGCGGTTCCAGGGCTTGTGTTGGCTGATTGTTCAATCACAGCTCAGTCGTGGGTATCGGCAGTTGGAGGTGTCGCGATTAGAGTGCAGGACTTATTCAGCAAATCGCAAGACCATCAAGCAGCCGCATTGAAACAGCTCGACTGGATCATTTGGGATGACAGTTGCTTGTGTACCAGCCGAGGAGTCCAACAGGCTCGTCAGGCGGCGATCGAGCAGTTGCAAACCGTTGTTGATCGTCATTCGAGCACGCGACTTTGGTTGGGTTTGACTCAACCCAGATGGGATGACATCGTTGCCTATCAGCAGGCTGGTTTGAAATTCGATTTGCTGGTCAAGCCATTTTATGGGTTCGTGCTGTAGAAGCTAGCTTGACGCATTGACTAACGCATTCAGTAGGTGCGATCTTACTGCTACATTGAAGGGCTAGATTTCTTGAGCATCAAATCTTACTTGATTCTTCCGCAGCACTGGCTCGAATATAGTTTGCTGCAAGTTCATGGGCTTCAACTTGAAAGCCTTGTAGATAGCGATGCCAGCCTATTTGGGCAACCCACCGGGCATGTGGTTCCATTTCGGGCCATTGTCGGATCGCAGCGCCCCAGCGTTGGTCTTTGTTAGCGGTGGGATACCGTGTCAAACCAGGCCCTGCAACCCAAATCTCCCATGAATCATCACAAGTGGGTACCGCCTGAGGCTGGGCAACCAAAGGCGATAACATCCAGATAGCTGCGTCGACCACTTGAGACTGTGCCAGTTGCAGCATTTGCCCGTCAGATGACAACTGCCACGCGCTGGTGAACACCTGCTTGCGAAACGCATTGATGGCCGGGACCACAATCACGGCTTGTCCGCGTGGAACATTCTCAAGGGCTTGTTGAGCGATGACTTGCAGAGTGTCGACCGGTACGATGGGGATTTGCCATGCCCATCCCAACATCTTGGCAACCGTCAGGCCGACTCGAAGACCAGTGAAAGAGCCCGGCCCGCAGGTCACGCTGATCAGCTTTGGTCGAGAGCCGTGCTTTGCAATTAAAGTCTGGATAGCGCTAGCCAACGATTGGCCGCTGCTGGTCGTTCGCGGCAGATCTTGAACGCCCAGAACCTCGTGCTGGTCAGATAGCGCGACGCTGCCGTACAGGCCAGAGCATTCAATAGATAAATTCAGCATATTAAGACCGTTTGAGCGAGAAGGAAAAGTACCCGAACGACTCAGTATTTAGTTCGGCCAGCCGCTTTCGAGCATTTTTGTCGCAGCCTGCTGGCAGTCAATTCTAACTCGGGTTTAGTTCTGGTATGTTATCATTTTTGTTTAGGCTGTATCGAGAATTATCACTTCTGTGAGGCTTGCCTGTTCTCCAGCTAGACCGTTGGCCTGCGATTGGGGTGAGGCCTTACTACATTACTGGCAGGTATTTACAATTCGGCAAAAGCATTGAAAATGGGTTGTTTTTCCCACCACACTCTGGCGGAGAGCCTCGTGCGACAGGCACTGATCAGTGACATTCACGGAAATCTAGAAGCTCTCACGGCGGTGCTGGCCGATTTGAGTGCTCGACAGATTGATCGCATTGTCTGTCTAGGGGACATCATTGGCTACGGACCCAACCCTTGTCAATGTCTGGACCTGGTGATGCAGAAAAGCAGTTTGACCATCTTAGGAAATCACGATCAGGCTGCCCTATTTGATCCAGAGGGCTTCAACCCGGTTGCCCTGCGCGCTATTTATTGGACCAGAGATGAATTGGATCGTGGACCTGGTTCGCCGTCGGTCGTCAACGGTCGTTGGGATTTTCTAAGCGAGTTGCCAAAGCTGCATCGTGAAAGCAATGTCATGTACGTCCATGGCTCTCCACGGGACCCGACCGACGAATACGTCTTTCCAGAGACCATTTATGACCAGGCCCGAATGCGAGTGTTGTTTGACCGAGTCAATTGGTTATGCTTTCAGGGGCACACCCACATGCCTGGCGTTTTCACAACCGATCTGAATTTTGTAACACCTCGTGCCTGCAACTATCTTTACCAGTTGGATGACCAGAAAGTGATGGTCAATGTGGGATCGGTAGGCCAGCCACGGGACGAGGATCGTAGGTCGTGTTATACCATTTTGGATACTGACAAAAAACAAATTGAGTTTCATCGGGTCGAGTACGACATCGATAAGACAGCTAAGAAGATCTACGATATTCCCGACCTGGATAACATGTTAGGCGATCGGCTCAGGACTGGCCGATAGCCACAACAATAACTGGTCTGATCGAAAATCACTAGAGCTTTTCAACATTCGCTTTGCTAGAGGGCAGATACCAGTGCGTCGCGCTATTCTAAGTGATATTCACGGTAATCTGGAAGCGCTTAAGGCGGTGCTGGCAGACATTCGCGCTCAAGGCTGTACGCAGATTTTGTGTTTGGGTGATATT
>JBIIJD010000015.1:0-75843 GCA_044234105.1 Aureliella sp.
AATGGCTAGGATCGCTCGTGACTCTCAGTTTGCGCCAAGTGAGATGGCTATCGTGCATGTAGTCAATCGCTCGGTACGCCGAGTCTTCCTGATGGGCGAGGATCGCATCTCGGGTAAAAACTACGAGGACCGCAAGGCGTGGATCGAGCGGCGGATTGAACAGCTAGCCGCTTGCTTCGGGATTGATCTACTTTGCTTTTCGATACTCTCTAACCACGTCCACTTGATATTACGCCAGCGCCCCGACCTGGTGCAGTCCTGGGATGATACCGAGGTGGCTCGGCGATGGCTGATGCTGTGTCCGCAGAAGCGCAATGCGGACGGCTCGCCGTGCGAGCCGACAGTGGCGCAGTTGAATTCGATCCGAGGTGACAGCGTGAAGCTCAAGGAGATTCGCAGTCGATTGAGCGATATCTCGTGGTGGATGCGGCTGATGTGCCAAACGATCGCTCAGCGGATCAATCGGGAGGATGAGGCTACGGGGCATGTGTGGGAGGCCAGATACCGTGCCGTCCGATTGCTTGATGAATCGGCTTTGCTGGCCTGTGCGGCCTATGTGGACTTGAATCCGATCCGAGCGGCTATGGCTCAGACGCTGGAGCAGAGCGATTACACTTCAGTACAGCGTCGTATTCAGGCTTTCAAGCAGCAGGTGGAGGTAGCCTGTCTAGGCGGCCCGAGTGAAATCGATCAGAAGACTACAGAAAAACCAGCCGATCGCTGCTTGGCACCAATCCACCTGGACGAACTGCGCGACGCGCTTCAGGTACTACCCAGCCAGTCCGGATATCGTTGTAGCGATCGAGGTTTTTTGAATATAACCAGTCGCCAGTACATCGAGCTACTGGACTGGACGGCCAGAACACTGGCCGCAGGCAAGAACGGAGCGACTCCAGGCGATGCTCCGCACGTTTGGCAGCGGCTTTCGCTGGGCCTGTCGTCTGAAGCGTGGCTGGAGCTAGTAGCCAACTTTGGCAAGCTATTCAAACTAGTGGCTGGCAAGCCGCATGCCGTCGACCAACATCGCGGGGTGAAGCATCCCAAGCGATTCAAGCTAAGCAGCCGGGCTCGCGAACTGCTATCCGGCGCGTGATGAAACGTTCTTTATAACTGAACGAATGGTTGTAACTCTATCCTAGGCGAATCTACCGTCATCCCAATACGCTGACGTCTCGCGTACTCGGCAAATAGCGGGTTTCTACCCGAAAGTCTCTTGGCAGGCGGTCCTGAAGAAGAGAATCTATCGTCCGACCGGCCACAGCCAGACGCAATTACGACTACCCCTTGGCAAGCAACACTGTCCCCAGGGTGCTGAACTGAAGGACTGTCCCCGGGTGCTGAACTGCCGGGTGCTGAACTGAAGGACTGTCCCCGGGTGCTGCCCCCTTGGCAAGCAGCACTGTCCCCAGGGTGCTGAACTCTGAAGGACTGTCCCCAGGGTGCTGAACTGAAGGACTGTCCCCGGGTGCTGAACTGCCCGGGTGCTGAACTGCCCGCCATGGTTCTGTCGAATCGCATTTAGCTCCCCTAAGGGAAAATCTCGTCCACGCTAAAACGCCAATCTTTCACGACATCTGACACGTCGACCATTTCTCCCGTTCGATAAATCGCAATGTCTGAGCGTGAGCGATAAACATGGACCGTTTTTGAATCTGGTTCCAGCAGCAAAACTATAATTGTTCCAGCATCCAGCCAAGCAAACGATTTACTTTCAACAGCGGCAAAGGAATCGTTGGGAGAGATTACTTCTACGGCCAAATCAGGAGCAAACGGCAAATATCCGGTATCGTCTTCCAAAGAGTCCATCTTTTCTTGACAGACGAACGCCCCATCTGGGGCACGAACGGTGTCCGGATTCACCCCGATTTTAAAACCAGTTTCGGCGGCAAAAGTAGCACCCAATTCGTTATCATCGACTTGGATTGCAAGCAGTTTATTGACACGAACGGCAACTCGCCCGTGTCTACCACCAGCCGGCGACATCATTGTCAGTGCTCCCTCGATTAACTCGTAGCGGAATCCGTCGTCCGGCAACAACGCCAGTTGTTCTGCGTTTTTCATAATTTAAGTTAGCTAGAACATTCAGTATGCTCAATCAGAATGCAGGTATTCTAACGAAATACTCCGCGAGTTTCCAGCCGCTGGTGAGTAAATGTCAAAATGGAAGATAACAATCATTGCCGATTAGCCTGTTAGGCATAAGATCCTCCTGTCTTGGTTGCCTTGGTTTGCTTCTGTAGAGTTCCCTTCAACTGGCTAGACTTGTGAAGCAGCCGTTAGATTCCATTCCAAGTCCGGAGCAGACGATCTGGACGATTCTGGAACAGAGGGCTACTAAGGGAAAGAAGCTATCGATTTCGAAGTCGTTCACTGTCGTCCAGTGTGTATGAAGCTGAAACATGAATTTGAGGTTAAATCGTCATAATCTGAACTCCAACGGCAGTTTCGATCCTCCCTTTAGCAGCCTAAAGCCTTGACCAGTTGACACATCTGCATAATAATCTAACCATCCGGATGAACGGATGGATCTAATGGTGGATTGTTAGCCCGGGGCTGGATATGGGACAAAGTTTCGGATGATTTGAGCGGCTGGCCGGCAGATTGGAATTGTTAGGGTTTTCGAGTGATGACACAAAACGGGTCGCTGGAATGGCTGCAAACTTTAGCTGACGGAACACGAGTTCGTTTGCTGGCGGTGCTTAGCCATCAGGAGCTGTCTGTTTCGGAACTCTGTTCGATCCTCCAATTGCCGCAAAGCACGGTCAGTCGACATTTGAAACTGCTTACTGCCGATGGTTGGGTAGGATGTCGTAGAGATGGCACCAATCAGCTTTACTGGGGTTCCCAGTCGCAGTGGTGCCAGGCAAGGCAACAGTTGTGGCATTGGATCATTGAGCAGCAGAACGGCTCCGCCACTTTGTCCAATGACCGACATCGCATGCTGCATATTTTGTCTCAACGATCACGTAGCGAAGCTTTTTTTAATTCGGCTGCCGAGCAGTGGGATAAGTTGCGGGTAGAACACTTTGGGGCTCAGTTGGACGCTTTTATCTTGGCAGCCACCTTTTCTGCTGACTGGCAGGTCGCGGAATTGGGTTGCGGATCGGCTCCACTGGCACAGTTGGTTGCTCCCTATGTTCGCCAGGTAGTTGCTGTTGACAACTCTGCGGCCATGTTGGCTGCGGCAAGACATCGGCTAAGTGGCCTGAGCAACGTTCGGCTGGAACAGTCCACGCTGGACGACCTACCACTGGCCGATCAGTCTGTGGATGCAGCTTGGATGGTGATGGTGCTACCCTATTTGGAGTCACCGATCGAAGCGCTAAGGGAATCCGCACGGGTTTTAAAGCCAGGTGCGAATCTGGTGTTAGTGGATTTGTTGCCTCATGATCGCCAGTCTTACCGACAGGAGATGGGGCATGTTCGTTTAGGTATTCAGCAAACTGAGTTGACTGGGTGGTTTGATCATGCCGGTTTAAGTTTGGTCAGGTATCACGGTTTACCTGCAGACCAACACGCCAAGGGACCAGCCTTGTTTGCGGCTGTGGCATGCAGCCGAACCGAATAGTGACTGGGAGCTGTTGTCGATTAGATTTTGTGGTTTTTTGTTGAACATGGATCAACGCATTCGATCGTTGTGATGTTTTCGTTTCACTTGCTCACACAGGAGATTCCTAACCAATGAGCGCTGTAGCAACTTCTACTGAACGTGTACCTTTTAAAGTAAAGGCGTATGACCTGTTGGCCGAAGGCAAGCGCGACGAAGCGCTGGCGCTGGTCGATTTGGGTCGCAAAGAGATTACCTTGGCCGAGGATGAAATGCCTGGCCTGATGGCTTTACGCGCGCGTTATTCCGCCAAAAAGCCGCTTAAGGATGTCAAGATCATGGGCAGCCTGCACATGACTGTGCAAACCGCCGTATTGATCGAGACGCTGGTCGACCTGGGCGCTGAAGTGCGCTGGGTTTCTTGCAATATTTTTTCGACTCAGGACAGTGCGGCGGCGGCAGCGGTTGTCGGGCGTGGCGGCACTCTGGAAGATCCCAAGGGTTCCGCAGTTTACGCTTGGAAAGGTGAAACCCTGGAAGAATACTGGTGGTGTACCAACGAAGCTCTGGTATGGCCCGATGGTTCTGGCCCTGACATGATTGTGGACGACGGTGGCGATGCAACCATGCTGATCCACAAAGGTGTTGAGTATGAAGCTGCCGGCAGAGTGGCAGATTTTAACCCCGAAACCGACTCCGAGGAGTGGGGAGTGGTTCTGCAACTGCTGCGAAGCGAACTGGAATTGAACCCAGGCAAGTGGACTCTAATGGCCAAGTCGATTCGCGGCGTGAGCGAAGAAACCACCACCGGAGTGGCTCGTCTGTACGACATGGCCAAGAGCGGTACGCTGCTGTTCCCGGCTATCAACGTGAACGATTCGGTAACCAAGAGCAAGTTCGACAACAGCTACGGCTGCCGTCACTCGCTGGTTGACGGACTGAATCGCGCTAGCGATGTGATGATGGGCGGCAAGGTGGCGGTCGTGTGTGGCTATGGCGAAGTTGGCAAGGGAAGCTGCCAATCGCTGCGCGGCCAAGGCTGCCGAGTGATCGTGACCGAAATCGACCCCATCTGCGCGCTTCAGGCCGTAATGGAAGGATACGAAGTCAAGACGCTGGAGGATGTCATTGGTATCGCCGACTTCTTTATCACGACGACCGGCAACAAAGATATCATCACCGTCGATCACATGCGGCAGATGAAGGACAAAGCCATCATCGGCAACATCGGCCACTTTGATAACGAAATCGACATGGCTGGATTGTCCAAGCTGGAGAAGTCGGGACAAGTAGAACGCATCCGAATCAAGCCTCAGTACGATCAGTACCGATTTAAGGCTACCGGACGCAGCGTCCTGATCTTGGCCGAAGGTCGGCTACTAAACCTTGGCTGCGCCACCGGCCACCCAAGCTTTGTGATGAGTTCCAGTTTCACGAACCAAGTATTGGCCCAATTGGAACTTTGGACCAAACGCGACTCAGGTGACTATGCCAACAAGGTGTACATGTTGCCTAAGAAGCTGGACGAAGAAGTTGCCCGTCTGCACCTGGAGAAGCTGGGAGTCAAACTGACTCGTTTGACGGCTGATCAGGCCGAGTACATCGGTGTTCCCGTGGACGGCCCTTACAAGAGCGAACACTACCGCTACTAGAAGCCTTCGAATTTGCGTGGAGTTCGAGAATTGTGATCGCGACTTTCCAGGTTGCGAATCGTTCCGGCTAAATCCTTGGACAAGATAGAAGCAAAGTTTTCTGTATAAGCTAGAAGCTTGTACCCACTTTTAGCCGGGATCAAGCACTTAAGCCCTGGTGGATGCACGTCCGCCAGGGCTATTTTTCGGTGGAATTTCGACGCCTCTTGATGATTGGATACCGTGCATGGACCAAACCAGTGTGAATAGTTTTGAAAAACGTGTGAACCGATTTGCTAGAATTGCATCTAAGAATTATCGAAAGAACGGCTGATTCGCTTTATCGAATTGGTCGACATAGAAAGATTAGTAGCCACTGGCAACACCTGCGACAGGACCAAGCCATGAAAAACCAGAACTCGCCGTCCCAGGGTAACGGGCGTAGCAAGAAGGCAGCCGGACCTTGGCAATGGCTACAAACTCGACTGGAAAGCACTGCGACCGCTTCCAGTGAATACTCCGAATGGTTATGCCAGCAACTGGACGAGCTGGAAGTGCGGTATGCGTCTGAAATTACGGCTCGCAGTCGCAAATTGGCCGCTAGTTCGCTGGTCAAAAACGCTCGACGCAGTTGAATCTGATAAGCGTGTCGTTAAACTGGGACTTCCAGGCTTCTTTCCAGTCCTCGACTGCCCATTTGACCTTTTTACGGCATCCGCCATGTCTGGCATCCAACTGACTCGCGACCTATTCATTCCCGAGTCTGATCTTGTGTGGAGCTTTTCGCGAAGTGGCGGACCAGGTGGGCAGAATGTCAACAAGGTAAGCTCCAAAGCCACGCTCCGCTGGACCCCACCCGATGGTTTTTTAGCTCCAGTAGCCTGGAGAATATTTGCCAGGAAGGCCAAGAGGTACCTGACCACTGAAGGGCAGGTGGTCATCCAGTCCCAGGAGCATCGCGACCGGCCTCAAAATGTCCAGGCATGTCGCGATAAGCTTCAATCACTTCTAAATTCCTCACTTACCCCCCCAAAGAAGCGTATTCCCACCAAACGCTCAAAGGCCTCCAACCAGCGGCGTCTGACCGACAAGAAGCAAAGCTCAGACAAAAAACGCTCCAGAAACTGGCAGGAATAGCTAGCCCTCCAACGCGATCTCACGCCTTTCCCCGTTCTGATCTTTGAACAAATGTTAGAGGCTATCCGGAAACCCATCCAACAATCAGCCGTAGAACTTTAGCAAACGGTTATCGGTGCGGAACCGGACGCTAACGCGCCAGTGGCTGATCTTTCCGGATAGCCTCTTAGATCGGTACTACGATAAAAATCTTCCAACTAGGCTTGCTTAAGATTGACGATAGCCTTCCCCCTTTAGTACGATTGTGGGTTTTCCATTTGGTTCGAGTCCGATTTCCCCAGTTGTGATCCCAATCTTGAAAGGCAGCCTTCGTCCCGTGAATGATGCTATTACCAAAGCCGACACTCTGATCGAAGCCATGGGCTGGATTCGTAAATTCCGAGGAAAGACGACAGTCATTAAACTGGGTGGAAGTCTGATGGAGGATATCGAAGCCATACGCCACCTACTGCTGGACGTGATCTTCATGGAAACGGTGGGCATGAAACCCGTCATCGTGCATGGAGGAGGTTCCAGCATCAACAAGGCGATGGAGCAAGCGGGGATAACTCCGCAGTGGATCAAAGGACGACGCGTTACGGATCAGGCCACTTTGAATGTAGTCGAACGAGTGCTGGCTGGCGAAGTGACTGGTTTCCTGACCAGTGAGATCGAGCGACTGGGTGGTCGAGCGGTTAACTTGAACTTTGTCGGAAATTCCAATGTCCTTTATGGCGAAAGATTGCTATTAGAGGAGGGTGACGAGAAGATTGACTTGGGCTTCGTAGGCCAAGTCACACGCGTCGACCGGACGGTCATCGAGAGCATCACCTATGCCAATCAAGTCCCAGTAATCCCCTCGATGTGCATCGATCAAGAAGGTCAGAAATATAATGTCAATGCGGACACAGCAGCCATGGCGGTCGCTCAGGCACTGGGTGCAGAGAAGCTGGTCTTTCTGAGCGACGTTAATGGAGTTCGCCGCGACAAACGGGACGCCGAATCCATCATCCACTCATTGACTGCATCACAAGCCAAAGAACTGATTGCCAATGGCGTGATCGATTCGGGAATGATCCCCAAGATCGAAGCTTGCCTATCCACGCTGCAACGCGGCGTCCGCAAAGTCCACATCATCGACGGACGTTTACGACATTCACTGTTGCTAGAGATTTACACCACCAGCGGTGTTGGTACCGAAATTACCAACGACAAATAGTATCCAACGCGACCATATCGAAGCAATTATTTACTGAAATGGAGTTATCAGCCATGAAGCATCTCAGTTCTCAGGCTACCTCGGAATTATTCAGCCAGTACGTCATTCCGAACTATGTGCGCTATCCGGTCAACATGGTTCGTGGCGAAGGATCATGGATTTGGGACAGTGAAGGTCGCAAGTACCTAGATCTTTTTCCCGGATGGGGCTGCAACCTGCTTGGACACTGCCCTCCACGTATCGTCCAAGCGGTCCAGCGACAGGTTGCTCAATTGATTCATATTCCCAACTCGTGGTATATCGACTTGCAAGGGATGTGGGCCAAATTGCTGGTCGAGCGCAGCTTTGAAGCGATGGCTTTCTTCTGCAATAGCGGTGCGGAAGCCAACGAAGCTGCCATTAAATTGACGCGACTACACCAAGGCCCCGAACGTCATAAGATCATTACCTTCCAAGGCGGCTTCCATGGCAGAACTTATGGAGCGCTGACTGCGACCGCGCAGCCAAAGTATCACGCTGGGCTAGGTCCGATGGTGCCTGGTTTTACCTACGTTTCCTACGGAGATCTAAGCCAAGTCGAACAACGGATCGATTCGTCGACCGCCGCTATCATGATCGAACCCATTCAAGGCGAAGGCGGTGTTCGCATCCCCAACCGGGAGTTCTTGCAGGGCTTGCGTCAATTGTGCGACCAGCATCATCTGTTGCTGATTTTTGACGAAGTGCAAACCGGATGTGGGCGAACGGGGCATTGGTTCGGCTACCAGTACTTCGACGTTCAGCCCGACCTAATGACCCTGGCCAAAAGCTTGTGCGGAGGCATTGCGGGCGGAGCACTGATTGCACGGCGCAATTTGGCTGCAAGCCTGAAGCCGGGAACTCACGCAAGCACGTTTGGCGGAAATCCGATCGCTGCCGCCGCTGGTATTGCCATGATCGAAACGATCGAACAGGACGGTTTGCTTGAGCAATGCGAATCGCGAAGCCAGCGCTTTGCTCAGCACCTAAAGTCACTCCAGGACAAGTGCCCTCACATCAAAGAAATCCGACAGGCAGGCATGATGATCGGTATTGAACTGAGCTGTGAAGGCGCACCGATCGTTGCCAAGTGCTTGGAACAGGGGCTGCTGATCAACTGCACTCAGGGCAATGTTTTAAGATTGCTCCCAGCCTTGAACATCGAACTGGATCAAATCGATCAAGCCATGGAGATACTGGTGCCAACGGTGGCCGAGATCGCTGATCAATTGGTTCCATCCGAATCATCGGTTAGCTAGTAGAACCTGATTAGGCAGACTGTGAAATGCAACTGGTGAAAATACCAAGTTGATAAGGACTAACATTGTGTGTGCAACGGATGATCAAGGTTGTCGGCGACGTGCGCCGAAAGGGCTGATTGGGTGAGGTTGTTCGATGAGGCATCTAGTATCACTTTATGACATTAACCATTTTGAGTTGGAAGATATCCTAAACCTGGGCCGGCAGGTCAAATCGCTGCTCAACCAAGGCGTCCGACCTGTCTGGTTGCCTCAGTTTGTACTAGCCATGATTTTCGAGAAACCCAGCTTGAGAACTCGAGTTAGCTTTGAAGCTGGAATCGCACAAATGGGCGGTGTCGGCATGTACTTGGGCAAAGACGTGGGTTGGCCTAACCGCGAATCTTCAGCCGATTTTATTCGAGTTCTGGCTGAATTTGTCGATTTGGTCGTCTGCCGAATGAAATCTCATCAGTCCGTCGAGGAACTGGCTAGCTTTGATTGTGTCCCCGTCATCAACGGCCTAACAGACCGCGCTCACCCGTGCCAAGCTTTGGGTGATCTGATGACTTTGCAAGAATTGCAACCTAACCTCGCTGGAAAAACCTTAGTGTTTGTTGGCGATGGCAACAACGTCTCACAATCGCTGGCTCTGGCCTGTGCCATGCTGGGAGTCCGATTTCGACTGCTGGGCCCAAAAGAATACGAGATCGAAGATTCGATTGTGAAACAAATACTGGGCAAGTATCCTGGAGCGGACTTTGATCAAGGCACTGACCCCAGAAAGATGTTGCCATCAGCCGACTTTGTCTATACCGACGTGTGGACCAGCATGGGCCAGGAATCCGAATCGGATGAGCGAATTCAGGCGTTTTCTGCCTATCAAGTCAATTCTAAACTGATGTCGCTGGCTCCTACACATTGCAAAGTTTTGCACTGCCTGCCTGCCCGTCGTGGTCAAGAGATCACCGATGAAGTGATCGACAGCCCCAACAGCAAGGTGGTCTCTCAAGCGGGCAATCGCATGCACGCTCAAAAAGGTTTATTGCTCTGGATGGCGCTTCAACATCAAAAGCTATCTCCCGAGACACTAAAGCGCGACGGCATCTCTTTGCCTGCACGGTAGTTGAAAGAAGATATCAGACTACCGTTGCCCGCCCTAGCCACTCACACCACCGCACTCAACCGGTTCGAATGGCAATCGCGATCAATGAAGCTACGATAGCGAGGAACAGTGCTGAAATCACAAACAACCCTCGACTTTGCAAACGTATGGCCATGTCAACTTGCCCACGATCGGTCAGTCCGATGGTAGCCAGGACCACAGCCAATCCAGCTAAAACATAGCCGTAGGCGCACAAGTGGACCTTGTCCATCAACACTAGATAATCCACGTTGGGCATGGTGTCATTAGAAGCCAGTTGGATGGCAACTACGGTCAGTAGCGCTGTAATGCCAACGCCTAACCGAGCATCCACATAAGTCACTCGCAATTGAAGCATCAGTGACGCGCCGAATACCACGCAAAACACCGGTAGTAATAGCTTGATGCTGGACGCCAACATTGGCCGCCGAATGGGCACGCTCAAGGTCACTCTGGAATAGCAACCTGGCTCGGATCGTCGAGTGTCCCCAAACGAAGTGGGATAACAAAAATCTTCGATCTTGATTTTCGGCTCAAAAACCCGAAATCCCGGCAATCGTAGTTCTGGGTTGAATTGAATTGCCGAGTCGTCAGCCTGATATCGAAGGCGATTGGTTTCTGCCGTGGAATCTTCCAGAACGACCACAAGCTCTTGACGGTCAAAGGGAAAATTGTCAAAAAAGAATTTTCGGCTAAATCTGCCTTGCACGCGAATCACTTGGTACAACTCGCCGCTGCTCATTTCAACCGGCTGATCGTAGAGTGCGCGACTGACATGTCCCCACAATTCGTTAGGATTGACCATCTCCACACTCTCGTGCGGACTTAACTGCCTGTCTTGCCAGCGAAACCAGATGTAGATATCCACCGCATAACTATGTTCTCTTAGATCAATCGCTTGGATATCATTGATGTAGGCCCCCACAGTAACCTTCGATGGTTCGTCGGCATGGGCAACGATGAGAGAACTGCTGGTGACCAACAACCAAAACAAAACCAGCAGATTACGCATGCCATAAATCATCTGAGGAATTCTTCACATCAGCCCGACACTTAACTGGACTATTTTAACGTCTTGTCGAACCAGTCAGCGGTCACTGTCACCTCTTCTGCAATCGTTGGCCAAGGGTGCCCGCCGCCAGCCTTAATGATCAAATCGGCCGATCCGCCAGCGGCTCGAATGGCACTGACCAGCTTTTCAGACTGTGAAACGTGCACCACCGGATCGGCATCACCATGAATTGTTAGAAAGGGAATTTTTGGTTTTTCAACTCGATGAAGCGGTGAGACTTCGCGTGCTAAATTCGTTAGCTCCTCCATCGACATGTCTTTCACCTGCATAGTCTCCCCCTGACCACGTCCTGTCAACATGTAACCTAGTATTGCACGGTTGACTTTGTCACCTGGCTTCCATTCTAGAAAATCGGTGGGAGGAAAGAACACAGCGACTGCAGCCACATGAGTATCAAACTTTCGCTCCAATTCGTTCTTGGCTCGCGGATCGGATTCCACTGGAGTCAAGGCTGCCAACGTGGCCAAATGTCCGCCGGCTGAAGCGCCAGTTAAACCCAACTTGGTGTGATCAAATCCGTATTGCTCGGCTACATCTTTTACGTATCGAATACCCAGCTTTACATTTTCATCCATCTCCTGAAACGTATACTTGGTGCGTGATCCCGGACGAATGGCAAACACACAATAACCACGTCCACATAAGATGTCATAAACCTGCGCTTTTTCGTGATCTCGAATTTTTCCCCGATCCGAGAACCACGCTCCACTGGCTACATCCACAATTGCTCGACCGTTGGCCTTTCCTGCCGGCGTGAACACGTCCATCAGCAAACCGGTGCCATGCACCTCGCCATAGACCACGTCCTTGACCTGAGTATATGGCTTGCCGGGCTTCTCCTCCGCCAGCACACATGGACACCAGCTCAGCAGCACAACCAACACAGCCATAAGTTCAATTTTTCGCATGGTTTCCACCTTGATTGAAAAAACGGATATCAAACTAGCCCACTCGGCACAACGATTGAATCAATATCATAATCCGGCACTGCGCCGCATCAACCGATATTTCCCTCAATAGCAACAGACTTACTGGGCGACACCCGAACTGACCTTGAGAAACCCAGACATTGCCACAATGATGATTCCAATCAAGCAAACCAGTTTGGACCATCCCGCCGCGTTGTCTCGCATGCCCGCAAATTTGCTGCTGCGTCCAACCAGCACCGAGGCTAGAAAGAATAATCCGAGCGCTAATAGGATCTTGGTGCCGATCAAGGCATGATACAGCTTGTCGCCCTGATGATTGGGCATAGCTTTGAAGTAGTTGTAGAATCCACTCAACAGAAAAAGTGCGATTCCGCCATGAACAAATTTTTTCCAACGCCGCCGAGTTTCAGTGGCCAACGTGGCACGCGCATCGGAGTTTAATAGCTGAAGGGCAGGCACTAGCACCCAAGTTACATACAGAGTCCCACCCAAGAGAACAATCGCCGTGGTGACATGGAGCACTCGGGAAACAACATCGATCCAAAACATGCGCGAACTTCCTAAATGGTGTGAGTCTACTTAATTCTCTGAAAATGGAGGAGGAAATTTATCTACAAAACTTTTATCCGTTGCCAGGTCGCTGTTGGATTCACTTTCCATTTTGATTTTCTGTTCCAAGCATCGCGTCAGAATCCGACACCGAATGTCGACGTTGTTCTCAGACAATAACTGGAATTTGATTGCCATCGGCAAATCCATGGAGTAGGCAATCGTATCGGTTAGTCTACCCAGTGGAATCTGTTTGGCAATCAACCGTTGGAAACCTTCTCGGGTCGACGCGCTGTCTTGAATAAACTGCAGAAACAACTCCTGCAATCTTCGGATCATACCAGGGCGATGCCCAGCGTCCTCAGTCGGATACTGGTCTTCTAGCAATTCCACTTCCGCAGTTCGATAGGGCTTTCCGCTATCCAATTCCCGTACAATTCTCGCTCGCTTCATCCCGATCAGCAGAATGTTATGCGTCCCTCGTTCGCAATCCGAATGAGCAACGACCTTGCCTATGCAGACGGTGCCAGCCATCGGCGGCTTTTGATCGTACTGGCCTTCCCAGTCTGGTTCCAAAGTCGCCATGGCAATCAGCCCGTCGGATGCCAAGGCATCCGTCAGCATAGCACAATAGCGAGGTTCAAAAATGTGCAACGGTTGAGCAATACTTGGAAACAGCACCAAATTTGGCAGCGGAAAAAGTTTCACCACTCCGTCAAAAGCCTCAGGCCATGTCGCAGAAGAGAGCATAGACTTCGTCACTTTCTAGCGAATGTATCGTCAACCGTCCAGGGTTCGACGCCAAGCCCAGCTTTCGTCTAGTCGTCCAGCGAGTCGCCGGTAGCATACTCACGCAGAACTTCCAAGTCAACGAACTCCAAGGCACTGATATGAGTCGCACGCAGATTAACCAGCGGTGCCATCCCAGCTTCGTAAGCCTCTTTCCAACGCATGACGCACAAGCACCAGCGATCTCCTTCAACCAAGCCAGGAAAATCATAATGCGGCATCGGAGTCGACAGATCATTGCCGCGTGATTTGGAAAAGGCCAGAAACTCATCGGTCATTTCGGCACATACCAAGTGCAGCCCAGCATCGTCGCGCCCCGTGTTGCAACAGCCATCACGGTAAAATCCCGTCATGGGCTGCGTACTGCAAGATTCCAGCTCGTCACCCAACACATTTTTCGCAGGCATAACAAATTCTCTTCGAACTATCGTCAGGTTAAGATCGAACTGATCACTTCACCGTGAACGTCAGTTAATCGGTAATGACGTCCCTGATACTTAAAGGTCAGCTTTTCATGATCAATTCCCAGCAAGTGCAGTATCGTAGCGTTCAAATCGTGGATGTGTACGGGATTCTCTGCAATATTGTAACTATAGTCGTCCGTGGTCCCATAGGATATCCCTGGTTGAACACCACCTCCGGCCATCCACATCGTGAAACAGCGCGGGTGGTGATCACGACCGTAGTCATTGGCGGTCATCTTTCCTTGACTATAAGCTGTACGACCAAATTCTCCACCCCACACAATCAGGGTATCATCCAACAATCCGCGCTGCTTCAGGTCTTGAACCAGGGCTGCCGAAGCCTGATCCACTTGTTTGCACTCATTGCGAATGGCTCCAGGCAAACCGCCATGATGATCCCAGTCTTTGTGAAACAACTGCACGCAGCGAACATCCCGTTCGATAAGTCTTCTGGCCAATAAACAATTTGCTGCAAAGGTCCCAGGTTTCGCGGCGTCCTGGCCGTAAAGCTCAAAAGTACTCTCCGGCTCATCACTTAAGTCAGCCACTTCCGGAATGGACGCCTGCATTCGGAAAGCCATTTCGCTTTGAGCAATTCGCTGCTCAATCAGCGGATCCAGTCGCTCCTGCAACTCCAACTGATGCAGTTCATTGACGCGATCCAACATAACGCGGCGAGATTCGCGTGATACCCCTGGCGGGTTGTCCAAGTAAAGCACAGGATTGCCGCCCGCACGCAGTTGCACTCCCTGATGATTCGCCGGCAAGAACCCGCTGCCCCATAATCGCGAGTAAAGCGGTTGCCCACCTTTGTTTTTGGTCACCAGCACGCAAAAGGCAGGTAGATTTTGATTCGTGCTGCCCAGTCCATAGTCCAGCCAAGCCCCTAGCGATGGACGTCCAGCGATCTGAGATCCCGTTTGAATCAAGGTGACTGCTGGGTCATGATTGATCGCCTCCGTGTACAACGATTTGACAAAGCAGAGATGATCGACCACTCCGGCCGTATGCGGTAACAACTCACTGACCCACGCTCCACATTGGCCGTGCTGAGCAAATTTGAAAACCGATCCGGTAAGTGGCAATGAAGCCTGATTGCCGGACATCGCCGTCAGTCGTTGCCCCATACGTATCGATTCTGGCAACTCGACTCCGTTGTCTTGATTCAACCGAGGCTTGTAGTCAAACAAGTCAATCTGCGAAGGACCTCCACTCATGAAAAGGTAGATAATCCGCTTGGCACGGGGAGGTTGATGAAATGTTTTCAGAATTCCACCTGCGCCTGAGTTGGCAACCGCACTATCCTGCGACTTCAGTTCGATTGCAAACAGATTGGCTAAAGCGGCCGTCGAGACGCCCAGGCCAGCACGGCTAAAGAAGTGCCTGCGAGTAAGCTTCGCCGCCAAGGTCTCTGAATATGCAGATCGCATAGCCCACCACGAATTGCCAACGGTCATCGAATCACCTCTTCATTACAAACTCATCGTAGCTCATCAGGCCCTGAGCCACGACGCTTAGCGCGGCCAGTTGTGCCGAATCCAGGTTAGAATCAAAGCGATGATCGCCAACATCCAACAATTCCTTGGCCGCCTGGGCGTTGCCTTGAAAATAGGACAACTGCTGGGAGTACAATTTCTGAAGCGTGGCTAGTTCAGCAGGCCGGGGTGATCGACTGGTCAACCGGCGAAACATAAAACCAACGCGTTCTTGATCTGTTGACTGCTGCTGGATGGCCGTCTGAGCCAAAGCCCTTGCCGCTTCGACAAACTGCGGATCGTTCAGCAGCACCAAGACCTGCAGCGGAGTCATGGTCGCTTGACGACGAACCACACAAACTTCACGACTAGCCGCGTCAAAAGTCATCATCATTGGGTGCGGAGAGGTCCGCTTCCAAAACGTGTAGAGACTGCGTCGGCGGCTTCCTTCGCCACTATCGCGGACATAAGCTGTCCCTGACTTCTCTTCCCACAATCCATCCGGTTGATATGGCTTGACCGGAGGGCCTCCAAGCTTTGTCACCAACAGTCCACTGGCCTGCAATGCGGCATCACGTACCATTTCCGCCGTAAGGCGCACTGATGGTCCACGCGCCAGCAAGATATTCTCCGGGTCCTCGCGATGATGGGGCTGCGTCCAATCCGAACTCTGCCGATAAACCTGAGACATCATTAGCAATTTGATCAGCCCCTTGGTATCCCAGCCAGACTGAATGTAGTAACCGGCCAACCAATCCAGCAACCGCGGATGCGTCGGCCAGGCACCCTGAAAGCCAAAGTCCTCCGTCGTTTGAACAAGCCCTCGGCCAAAGAGCGACTGCCAAATTCGGTTCACAGCAACACGCGCAGTCAGCGGATGACGAGAATCGGTCAGCCAATTCGCTAGGTCTAAACGCGTAGTGACGTCTGGGTTGATAGCCTGCGTGGAGTCAGATGATAAGTCAGAATGACTGGCAGATCGCATGACAGTCCGTAGCGGCATAATATTTTCCAGAACACCGCGCGACACTTGGTCTCCAGGCGAGTCATACTGGCCGCGATTCAGAACGTAGGTTGGTCGACGTTGCGGCAATTCCTGCATCACCATCAATCTCGGAATCGACTCGTTGATCTGCGACAACTCTTGACGAAGTTGGTACAACTGATCCTTCAGTTCTAAAATTTTTGCAGAGCGCTGCAACTGAAACTGCTGCCACATCGAATGATCAACTTCGGCCATTTTTTGCTCAAGCGTATCGGGCGTCGAATCCAACCAGTGCAAGAACTTGACTTGCAACGGGGTCAAATTGGTTTCAAAAATCCGCAATTCGTCGATTTGGCCATCCTTAAAACCTACGTCACGAAACCGCTGGCCAATGGTCAGTTCTTTGGCTTCATCTCCATGGATCGCCAAATTCAAATTATCTCGAACAAATTCCGCTTCCAGTGGCTGACCATCCAAATACAAGCGCATTCCCGACGCTCGGCTGGACCCGTCGTAGACCCAGGTAACCTGACACCAGCGATCCACCGGTAGCGGCTCTTTGGCAACAACGCGAACAGCATCACCAGGCCAGAAGTGAACCAGCGCTGCACTTAGACGCCCGTCCTCCACTAACAGCTCATACCCCCGACTTCCGGCATCGGTCCAGGCTCGCGAGCGGTGCAGCAGCACACTACGTTTGAACACTCGAGGTGCCTTAAGCCACAACGACAGCGTGAATGGCTGATGGCGATTCCATAAACCGCCCTCTGGGACACTCACGTTATTTTCACCGCTCAGCAGCAGCCCCTTTCCTACCACTGCGTCAATCAACTGCGGTCCGTCAAACAGTTTTCCACTGGCCTGTCCGCCGACTTGGTTGACGGTTTTGTCGCCTTCCATGTTCTCAAAGCGATAATGTCCGATCAATTTTTCCTGCAAGCTCTGCTCAACCTGCTCACGCAACTGCTGATTCGAATGGACGGCGTCTGCTGCATCACCCGAATCGCCTGCCGCAGGCTGGGATGCCAATGGCGAGGCGGCTTGATTCGACAATTCGCTCGCATCGCTGGCTAGTACGTTTTCCAATCGCTGTTCTTTGGCAGTTATCTCTGCCGCAAGCTGTGCGATACGACTCTCTTGCTCTGCCGTCGACAAGGCCAGTGCAGGCGTAGGTGTCGCACTGGTGAAGTGTGAGTACAAACCGGATTCATCGATGCTGTTAAAGTAGGCTGCCAGTTGATAATACTCTCGCTGCGAGATCGGATCGTACTTATGATCGTGGCACCTTGCACATTCCAGGGTCAGCCCCAGAAAGGCCGCTCCGAAAGTATTAACGCGATCTGCGACATACTCAGATCGAAATTCCTCTTCAACGCTACCACCTTCGTTCGTCTGTCGATGATGGCGATTAAAAGCGGTCGCTACAATTTGCTGGCGAGTTGGACTGGGTAACAAATCGCCCGCCAACTGCCAAGTAATAAATTGATCATAAGGCAGGTTTTGGTTAAGCGCTTCAACGACCCAATCGCGCCAGGGCCAAGTCTCGCGATAAACATCGGCCTGGTATCCGTAGGTGTCTGCATAGCGAGAGACGTCCAGCCAGTCCACCGCCCATTTCTCTCCAAAGTGTGGACTGCTCAGCAAATGCTCCAGCATCGACTCGTAGGCGCGTGGATCTGTCGATTGTTCAAACTGCTGGAGCTCTACTATCGTTGGCAACAATCCGATCAAATCCAGCGTAGCGCGGCGCAGAATCGCCGCACGATCAGCCTGACTGGATGGCTGAATCCCCATTTCCAACAGACGATTCCCAACCAAGGCATCCACCGCATTATCGCTGGTGTGCCAAGGATGTGTGGCTGGAAGCGAGGGAAGCGCTACCGGCTTCAAGGGCTCAAACGACCAATGCTTGGAGAATTTAGCTCCCGAGTCGATCCATCGGCGTAGCACCTCGCGCTCCTGCACGGTCAGTTGAGCATTGGTATCTGCCGGGGGCATAACCAAATCGGGATCATCCGATTCAACACGCCGCATCAACTCACTTTGACTAGCGTTTCCTGGCACGACGGCCAAGCGATGCACCGAATCCTCCTGATCCAGCCGCAACTCAGTAGCGCGCGTAGCCGCGTCGGGACCGTGGCATGTAAAACAGCGGTCCGAAAGAATAGGCCGAACTTCTGTTGCGAAATCGACAGCCGATTGCGAATCCGTCAAAGCCTGGCCTAGTACCATCCAGCCATGCGCCATAAAGCAGAGGCAAAACCAAGCGACCTTAAATCGACTTAGTGAAAGTGGTCGCTTTAACTCAATTCCTGAGCGATTCCAACAGCGGCACAATAGTGACAGCAAAAAGCAAAGCTTCATGGTAGGCTGATTTTCCAGTACAAGGCGGGAGCATCCATTATATCTCAAACCGCTGCCTCTGGTTAGCCTACCTAAAAACTCGCAGGCTTTTCGTCGCTCTAGTGCTGCCCATCTACGTGAATCGCCTTGTAACCACCAATCGACTTAAAGTACAACAAAACCAAAGTATAGAGGACCGCCATAATTGCTGGCACAATCGCAGTGATCTTGAGTGCCATTCGCCCACCTTCCAGACCTGCTTGTTTGACAGGTTGATCATCTTGAGATGCGGTGGCTTGCGACGCTTGCCACCACTGATTCAATTTGTCGTAATTCGCATCCTGCTTTCCTTCCTTCTGCAACGTGACGCCAATAGCGGCAAGCTCTTTACCCTTATCACCCAGGACGCCTACCTTGGCTCCGTCCAATCCTTTGATCTCTGGAAAAAACAAAAATCCTTTTGGCTCACTAACTGCATATCGTTCGTAGGTTTCGGGTGCGCTACTTTTCAGATTCTCGGTCGCGTAATAGTCCTGCTTGTAGCCAATAGCTGGACCACCCAGCAGACCTGCCGATAGCATGCCTACACCACCCATCAGACCAATAGCCACGGCACCACCACGTGGGAAGCGTTCGGAACCTACCGCCAACATGGTAGGCCAAAGGAACGTCTTTCCGCAGGCATAAACCGTGGCAGCCACAACACAAGCGGTTACGCTTGTTGCAGCACCAAGCATCGTTAGCCCGATAGCTCCCAGAACACCGCTGATCGCCAACAACCCCAAGGGAGAGATCTTATGAACGATCGGCCCGGCTACAAATCGCAGAATAAACATGAGCATCGAAGTGTAGACGAACAGGACCAAACCCTTTTGGGGCGAATCCATAATGGAACCGGTGATCTTCGAAATCCACGAATCCGTTCCCAATTCGACGTATCCAACCAGAGCATGTAGTACTAGCAATAAAAAGAAGAGCGGTGCAATACAAGCCTTCAGCATATCGACAACGGATATGCCAGCCGATGCCACTTCCGACTTCGGGAATTTTTGTCCTAACAACATGATCCCATACAGGGCAACCGGTATCAGAAACAGAGACATCTGTATTTTCCAATCCACTGCCTTAGCTACAACACTACCAGCATCATCCAGCTTGGCAGCCATCAAAGCAGAGGCCAATCCACCAACCACCAGACCTGCTGGCCAGCCAGCATGCAGAATATTTAAGTAGTGCGTCTTCTGCTTGGGAAACAAAGTAGCCGTCAACGGATTAACTACCGCCTCACAGACGCCATTGCCGACTGCGAACAAAAACATCCCCCAAAAAAGGCACTGAAAGGCGGCATCTTTACCGCCGGCTGCGAAAGCTGCTGGCGCTGCTAAGGTGATAGCGGCTGAAATCACGTGTAATACAAATGCGGCAGACATCAGCTTGCCATATCCCACGGTGTCCGCTAGTAGACTTGCAAGAATGATGATGATTCCAAACCCGGTCAGTCCTCCGCCGGTAATCGCTCCCAACTCCGTCATGGTGAAGCCAAATTGTTCGGACCACTGCGTAAGAATTCCGCTGCGCACCGAAAAACCAACGCCACTGGCCAAGATAGCCATAAAGCCTGCCCACAGGAGCCGCTGAGCGTTGGGTGCCACAGCATGATCACCACTGGTCGTCTGTCTTGTACTCATTCATTCCTCTCGCAAGTCTAATGTTGATTGATCCATTCCAAATAAAGGCTGCGCAGAATCTCGCTGCGCAACCTCTAACGCTTTTCGAAACGCCGCTAAGTTAACTGCAAGTTCAATTGATTTCAACAAGCCATAGGGTAGAAACCGCCATCTTCTTGGCAATCCACGGCTACATGTTACGTCCATAACGCCTCAGCAATTTCGGCTAATCAACCACCATCACCCCGTTCATGACCATCCAGTGCCCTGGGAAAGTACATAAAAACGGATAGCGTCCAGGCTTTGTGGGGGCGTGAAAATAGATCGACTGGGAAGCTCCTGCGGGCACGATGTCGGTATAGGCTAACACGTCGGGGCTATCGGGAATGTATTGGCGTGCGTAGGCGTCAGGACTTGCGATCAGACGATTGGCCAGATCGCCCACGACGGATAGCCTGCCAGGTTCGATCAAAACCCAGTTGTGAGGTACGACGTCCACATTTTCCAGTTTTATTTGAATCGCTTCCCCTGCCACGACACGTAGCTCCGAAGTTTCATAGGTTAAATTCTTCCCGGTTCGCACTTCGATTTGCCTGGCACCTTTGATTGGCCTGGACCATCGATTCTGCTGCTTCGGTTGCTGGTTGGCCAAGTCTCTCAGTATCGGATGCGGGTTGATCGCTTTTTGCAATTCGTGATAGTTCGGGTACTGAGTAAAATCACTATCCAATCGATGGACGGTCAAGTACATATCGTGACCACTGCCAACCGGACTGGCTGACGGAATTTCGGTGGATTCATTGACGTGCATGCGAAGATGCAGTTGGCTGACGGATTGCAGATCTGGCACTTCCAAGAAAATTGACTTCGAGTCGACTTGATGCACCGACGTAACCGCCAGGACATCGTGACCTTCCACTCCCGGATGCGATGGGGAGAACTCGGGTGAACCGTAGGCTCCGCTATATCGATAGTTCCAGCTCTGAGCAAAATGACTTGAACGCTTCAGCGCCACCTGCGAGTCAACAGGCATAGCAAAGTTGACGACAATGCCGTTGCGATGCACATGGAAGCCAACCGGCTGTTGATAATTTGTATTCACACAGCGAACTCGCTGGAAGCATCCGACTTGGCTCGTGTAAGTTCCCCAACCGGTCATGCCCGAAACATAGAAATGTCCATCCGCAGGACTAAATCTTCCGCGATGTGCTCCCGATAAGAACTCTCCAGCCATCGGCACGACGGCACCTTGACGTTGGCCCTCCACCTGGTCAATCAACACCACAAACCAACTGCCCGTACCAAAGGACAAGTGCAGCATCTTGCCTTCCAACGGTCCCCAGTTTTTATCGGGTACCACGGTTTGATCGCCGCTTGAGTTATCCAAACCGCGTGGCAAATAGCACAGTGGCAATTCGGGGACCAGGGAACCACCACGGCCGGGATATCCAAAGTGGGGTGGAGTCGTTTGCCCAGCAGCAAGTTTGGAAGGAACCGCACAAATCATCGACGCTGGCGACCAATCACCCTCGGAACACGGAACCGTCAGGGTCTGATCCTGCAAGATACCCAGTCCATCCGGGTTTCGAAAACCTGTCGCAATCACTTCCACGCTTCTCCCGTGGGAAGCAATCTTCAACAACCCTTGATTGCCTGACGCGGTGTAGAAATTTCCCTCAGAATCTCGCTGAAGCCCACAAATAAAATCATGACCTGCCGGCGAGGTCTGAAATGCGTTGCTCAAACACAAATAGTAGTCAGCGTGATCATCAACATTGAAGTCTAAAAGCATCACTAATTGATCACGACACTGAACAAATAGCCCATCCTGATCCACCCACAGCCCTAACGGTTGATGAAGGCCTGAAGCAAATCGCTTCCAGCGAGTTTCTGTCGAACCCGGCTGCAGCCCAGTGACATGCCAAACATCGCCTTGCATGGTGCAAACCCAAGCACTTCCATCAGCATCCATAGCGTGGCCGCTTATGTACATCAGCGACCTCCATGGGTTTTGCTCCGGCAATTGGATCGTGTCGATTTCAAAAGGACCAAACGACTGACTCTCGATGCGAGTACGGATCGGATCAGGCCAAGAATCGGGACCTCCCAGGCTTACCGCATCTCTCAGCGAATGATTCTCAGCCAACGCCAGCTCGTTTACAAACTTCCCATTTTCGACCCAGGGCGAATCCCAATATATTTGATGTCCGATTGAAGACACAAAAACAACTCGATCACCAATTCGCATCATACCCAGATAACGCCTTGGCAACCCGGATTGGTCTTCAGGCAATCCATTGACCTGATTCGATTCCACCAGTTCACCAGCCATTTGCAAACCATCTAGGAAGCCATGCCGAACGCTGGAAAATTTAACAAATCCACCTTTCCAAATCGCTGGATAGGTCAGCGTATCGGGATCGTAACAGCAGTTTAGTTCTGCCGGGCTGCCAAGCTGAACACAGATGCCGCGAGGGACCGTGGTTTGCCCCGCGCGAAAGACACCCGATTGCATGCTGCCAAGCATGGTTGCGTTCCAAGCATCGCTTGCCCATGTCGCTTCGTTCTGATTGCCCCAATGCCCATAGCGCCCACTGTCTAGACCGGGATGGGTCTGCAGCAACAGCGGAGCGGAAGGCAGCGATCGGAAGTACTCGGCTTGCTTGGTATAAAAATCGTAAATTCGATCTCGATTGACCGATGCTCGGTGATCGGGCCAGCGGTCAGGATCTACGGGCTCCAACTCAAAAGGAAACTTGGCCACGCCATGCTGTGGAGCGCTGGCGATGGTCTGGTAGTCCTGAGGCGATACACCACCCTTCTCGCGAAGTTCTAGCAAAAAGCGAATTAAATCCAATTGCCTTAGCGGCGACAGTCGATCACAAAGTCCGGTAGGCATCGCAGTTCCCATCGGTCGCACAAGCTCGACTTCTTGGCGGTCCAGCTCGATACTCAAACCCGTTGAGATTTCCTTCAACTGAATCGAAGCGTTCTGATCATCGCTGTTAGTCCAGTAACCACTATGAGCCGCGCCGTCTACTGTCAGCACTTGCCACAGTCGATATTTGGCATCAATTTCACGCTCAGGCCAATACAGCGACTCAACGATTTGCTCCGGCGTACGTGACCTAAGTATCCGCTGAAGATCCGGACCTACTTGACCACCGACTTGCTCGGGTAGCACTGGTGCCTCCTCGGCATTTGACAACTGCAGTTCAGGCCGTTTCACAGCATGACAAGAAACGCAGGCGGTTTGATCGCTGCCAAAAACCGCTGCACCTCGACGCGCATCTCCCAGGCGACCAGCCGCAGCAAGCTGTCGACTAACGAAGTCGCTGCGATACTGCGGCTCAAACCGATCACTGGAAAATGCAGCACTCGTATTGCCAAGATTGGTAGGCAAATGTTTTTTCAGTTCAGTAAGTCCAGCCAAATTTTCCTGCAGTGCTTGCCGAGCATCGACCTCAGGCTGATGATCGATAATTCCTATCGGACCTCGGTAGTTACTTCGCAGAAGGGTCTCAATCATCTCTCGCTCATGCTGACCCTTACCGACCGCCAAAATTTTTGGCTCGGCTCCAGGATTCATTCCGTTGATGTTGACGCACATCAAGTAGGGCAACATGACCCGCAAGGATTCAGACCAGCCCTGAATATGATCATGCCCATGATGAAAGTTGTAGACGATCCCCACATGCGGATACCCCCAGGCATGCAATCGCTGACACACGGCCACCATATTCTCCGGCTGACCGTCCCATCCCATGTGGTTGTATAGACCCAGCGGCAACTTCAAAGCTTCAGTTCGCTGAGCGAGCGGCACCAGCGCTTCGGCTGCTCTCTGAACTTTTGTGTCGCTCTCGCCACCTGGATCGCCAATGATTTGCCAGATTTGTGGATGGAGATCGTACTGCTGAAAGAGCTGGAAGGCATGATCGTGCTGTCCCCAAAACGCCAACAGTTCGATACCGTGCTCTTGGCATTGCAAGATCTCGTCTTCAAAGGTCGAAACATGCTCTTCGCGCCAGTCGTATGCCAAGCTGCGAATCCCGAGTTCGACCAGCATTTCCGCTCGCTGAGCCGGAGTGCGGCGCTGAGCATCAAACGGAACAATGCACCACGCAACTAAGTTGTCTAAGTCCAGCAGGCGAGTCGAATGCTGTGCGCCATCTAGCGCCGAAGCAGGTGTTGGTGAGTTATCTATCGGAGAATCCGCAGACAAGGTCCCTGCACAAATCATCCCAAGGACAAAAGTGCCAATGATTTTTCGGCAACCATGCAAGCTCTGGCAACCAGTGAAGCGCAAGCCGATTCGCGTGCGGTGGATAAATGACTTTGTATTCTCACTTTTCATGACAATCAATTTTACAACCTCTGCAGTGGATCACTCCGCCGGTCCAAATAATAGTCGTGGATCGCTTCGCCGGTCCAATTTCTTCCAATCAATTCACAAAATCGTACAACCATCAAGGACGCATGAATAGCACAGCGGTTTCGTTATACGCCAACTGACCGGCGGAGCGGTCAGCGACATTTTGGGGCTACTTGCCGATGCAGAAGCGGCTGAAAATTTCTCCTAAGATATCGTCGTTGTGTACCTGGCCAATGATCGACGCCAAGTCGTCCAGAACGCAATGCAATTCGCTTGCCACCAATTCTTCACCCTCGTCGGATTGCAACAGGCCCATGGCTCGTTCCAGTCCCGAACCAGCACGATGCAGAGCGTCGCGACACCTGACCGCCGTGTGGTAGGTGGCCTCGGTAAATTTTGAATGTTGATGCGATTCAATCAACCGCTGCAGTCCGCTGCGCAGCGATTGGATCGAATCTGGCCAATGGATAGAAACGATTTGGTCCAGTGGTAAATCTTTCGAGACTTCTTGCAACTGATCCGCTTTAGTACCAATCACCCACACTACGCGATGCTCTGCGGCCAACTGGCCTCGTTGATCTCGTAGCCACTCGGGTCTGGGCGGATCGCTGGCATCGACGCACAAAAGCAGGATATCTGCCGTTTCGATCCGCTGTTTGAGTACACCTTGGGCGGCGGATCGCGGCGTGTCGTCCTCCAGTTCTTCCATTCCAGCCGTGTCCACCAGCGTTACCTTCACACCGGGAATATCTAACGCGGCAGCTACCGCATCGCGAGTCGTACCAGCCTGCGCTGTGGTGATCGATCGTTCCTGCCCCAGCAGAGCGTTAAACAGTGAACTCTTGCCTGCGTTGGGCAACCCGACTAACACCAATTCCAGTTGCCGGTTTGCTCCGCCGCGTGCCTCTAGCTGCTCGGCCAATGCCGCAATCTGGCCTGATATTTTCTCGGTTCGCTGGAGCAATTCTGCTGATGTAATGAATTCAATGTCTTCATCGACAAAATCCAGAACGGCCTCCAGTCTTGCAAGCAGTTCAACGATTTCGTTTCGTAACCCTTGAACCGCTCGGCTCAAGTTGCCACCTAACTGAGATAGCGCCCAATGCAACTGCTGGCCATGCACCGACTGAATCACACCCAGCACCGCTTCGGCCTGCACCAAGTCCAATTTGCCAGCCAAAAAACTTCGCAGTGCAAACTCACCGCGGTCCGCCGGATAGGCCCCCAACTGATGCAGTCGATCTAGAATCCGCTGCACAATGGGGGAACTTCCTACCAAATGCAGTTCAGCGCAGGGCTCACCCGTAAAACTGCGCTGCGTTGGCCAGTAGTAGACACCCACTTCAATTTGTCGATTGCACCAATTCAAATCGAAGTCCGCTAAGAAATAGGTAGGCTCGCTCGAAGCCAACAAACGCTGTATTTCTGGACCTGTACCTTGGCAATCGAATCCAATTTGATGGCCTATACCTTGACCCACGACGCAATGCAGTACATGCTCCGCAATCAGAGTTCCGTTTCCAACAGCAATAGTCCCCTCTCCACCGGCTTTGCGGGGGAGAGGGCTAGGGTGAGGGGGCGACCCTGCGTTTCCGGCTATTGCTGCCGCTGCACCGGACCTCTCCCCGCACAGCACCGCAGCCAGCAGACTGCGTGTTAGCCTACCGCTGATCCGAACAATGGCCCTGGCAGCCGGTACCAACGGACTGCTAACGGCAACGATGGTTCGATCCAGATCCAAATGCATAACAGTCGTTGGTCCAATATACCCTTGAAGCTACTTGCCCGAACCAACTTTCGGGAATCCTGGCAAACCCCAGGGCAAGCCCGTTAACATGGCTGGCAACAGAGTCATATCGCCAGCACCGCCTGCGCCTGACCGAGCCCCCGCCCCCATCATTTGCTGCAAGCCAGAACTGGCTAGCGCCTGATCAAACTCCTGACGAGTTCTTGCTTCGGCCAGCTTCTTCATCACAGGAGCAACAAAAGACATGCCGGCAGACATCATCGTCAGCCCTTGCGACTTGGCATTGGTCTGCTTTTCTTCTTGCAACTGCGACTCAATTTCCTGAATGGCTTCCGGCACGATCCATAGATTGCCCTGCTTTTGGAAAGTAACCTTTACCGGCTTCTGATCCGCCACGGTGACTTCGACATCGGCACTATCGGCGGATTGACTAACCACTTCATAAGCGACGTTCGATTTCTCTGGATGCATTTGATTCAAATAGCCCATAACCAGCGACATGGACGCTAACCATTTTTCGATATTGGCTTGATTAAAATTGTCGTCTTGCCACAACTTGGCTTCAGACAACTTCTGCAAAAAACCGACAAGGTACGGCCACTGCTTCTGAGGATCATCCACTGCGCCAGCCAGAAACGGGAATTGACTACCCTGGGCCCCCAGAATCCATTCTCGTTTTTCGGCCGCAATTTTTGCCAAAGATGAAATCAATTGGCTTAGTTGACCGCGCCCGGGCGGCCCCAGGGCTTCCATATTTCGTAGACTCTGCTGCGCAATCTCTTCACGAATGTTGGTCGGCAACATGTGCCAACTGATAAATGGATTGCCACGCTTCCACTGACTTGTGGCAACCTGCAAGAAGGAATCGATCGTCGGGTTCTCACCAAATGGATTGGCCAAAGCCGCTTCCAGTGTAACGCTTGTTGCCGACTGAGCAGCTTCAGTTCTCTCTGGAACCTTCAGCGGATCTTTACCGAACGCTTCGGGTTGGGATAACTTGAGCGCTTGTAGATGACTTTCAAAACTGAGACTCGATAGCTTGACGTTGACCTCTTTGCCCGTCGGCAGTTTCAGTACAACCGACTTGCCATCCATCCGAACAAACTGCCCCTTAAGCGACTTACCGTCAAAGCTGGTCCACTCCTGCGTCTCCGAATCCTGAGCTAGCAAGTTCACGCTGCAAAATAAGTATATGACCAAACTCCAAACTCGAAGGACAAACAACTGATCGAGAACTTTCATATTAACTCCCCACACAGCCCAACTAGCTTACAACACTAAATTAAGGTCTGGGACCACTCCCACGCACACCTAGTCAATCGAACTCGAACTGACAGACATTATAGTTGTTTTCTAGTCGATTGCTACAAACGACGATCACCTCTACCAACCCGCCTTGCTCACTGCAACCTGTGGGTAAATCCCGGTGTCAATCTATGGCTCCCATGTTTAATGGCGACATGCTGCTTCAATTTTTGCGACTACGCCAAACTATTCATCCTTTTTTGGCGATTGGTGCTAGACTCAGCGTTGTCTTCGCCTTGACTCGCATACCAGGCCAAGCAGACCTGGCTAGCGTCCAGTTGCCCTTTGCGCCTAAGCGTCAAACGCATTCCGGACTGAGAGCAATGAATGCAGCGGACTTCACATAGATCAGCGTCTATTTCGAATTCGAATCGAGGAACTTCTGCAAAAGCTGGAACAAAGGCTACCGTGAGATTCAGTATCCTTTGACCGGCCTGCCAGTCAACAAAAATCTCGCCCGAAAGATAACGATGGCCGTCTTCATCTGTGCCGTCTTGCATGGTGCGCCGGACTTGGCAGGGCGAGGCGTCTAGTGTGCCGCATTCTGCTGCAACTGCCTGCTCTTGAACGACCCCGAATATACCTCTATCCTGTTGGGCTGTCGCATCTTCTGTTCGTTCCATCGGTGCTGTTGGAACTGCCGATCGTCCAGCCAGACTTTGGGCTTGTCGAACCGTTGCCGTAAAAAATGATCGCCAAAATTCTGGACCTTCAGCGCTCTGTCGGTAATGTAACCACTCGGCCAACAGCCCGCAGCCCGCGATCAAGACCAGCCACCATACATTACCGCTGCATAGTGCCATAGCGCCCAGCCAGTTGACATTGGCACCCAAGCACAACAGCCATACCAAGTGCTTTTCCGATTCAGATGCGCCAAGAACACGCAAAACAGAGGGCAGTCGCAGGAGGCTGGAGATCGACAAAATGAAAATTGTCGATAGCAATGTGACTAGCGAACTATACGACTCTCGGACAATTATCCAATTCACCAGCCACAAGATCAGGCCGCTGAGCCACCAGACGACTGCGAGAGCTATCCAAAGTTTGGTTTGTAGCCTTCGGTCCATCGCATGAAGTCCTTTACCGCCCCCCCTCACCCAATGCCATCAAGCATATTACGTAGCTACGTTCGCCAGAACGTGGGGGATTCCGTAAGGCAGTCCGCGTTCTGGCGAACGCAGCTACGATAAAAACTCATGATACGCTTTAGGCAAGGGCTTTCTTCAGTTCAGCAACCTTCTTGTCAGTGGCTTCCCAGGTGAATCCTGGCTCTGATCGCCCAAAGTGTCCACCGGCGCTGGTCGCTCGGTAAATTGGGCGGCGCAATTGCAGATAGTCGATAATGCCTCCAGGTGACAGCGGAAATAGGTCACGCACTAAATGACAGATCTTTTCGTCAGAAGCTTTACCGGAACCTTGAGTGTCTACGTGAACACTGACCGGATCGGTAACGCCAATCGCGTAAGCCAATTGCACTTCGCAACGATCGGCTAGACCAGCGGCAACAAGGCACTTGGCAACATGACGAGCCATATAAGCCGCGCTGCGGTCCACTTTCGTTGGATCTTTACCACTAAAAGCACCGCCTCCATGCCGGCCCCAGCCGCCGTAAGTATCCACGATGATCTTACGACCGGTCAATCCACAGTCACCATGGGGACCACCGACAACAAATTTTCCAGTTGGGTTGATATGGTATTTGATGTCTCCCTTGACCAGTTCAGACGGCAGACATTGCTTGATCACTTGATTGATCACATAGTCGCGAATTTCACTTTGACTAACGTCGGGACTATGCTGAGTCGAGACAACCACCGTGTCGATCCGCACTGGCTTGTATCCATCGTATTCAACCGTTACTTGGCTCTTACTGTCGGGCCGTAGCCAATTCACCTCTTTGGAAAACCGGGCGTCCGTCAAACGATTGGTAATGCGGTGACTGAGTGCGATCGGCATCGGCATCAGTTCAGCCGTGTCGTTGCAGGCAAATCCAAACATCAGCCCCTGGTCACCAGCACCTATCTCCTTGCCCGCAGTGGCATCCGCGTTGACTCCCATTGCGATGTCCGGACTCTGTTCATCCAAGGCGACCATCACGTTACAGGTATCAGCGCTGATCCCCATTTCATCGTCGGTGTAACCCACTTCTCGAATAGCTTGCCGTACGACTCTGGCGTAATTGACATTTGCCTTGGTGGAGATCTCGCCAGCAATTAGTGCCAAGCCTGTGGTCACCAACGTCTCGCATGCCACGCGACTGCTAGGGTCTTGTTCGAAGATCGCATCCAATACGCTGTCCGAAATACGGTCGGCCAGCTTGTCAGGATGCCCCATGCTGACAGATTCACTTGTGAAAAGATACTTACCAGAAGTCACAGAATGGTCCTCACCAAGTTAAACTAAGAAACGGGTTTACCAAGAAGCTTATATCACAGCCCAGGTCGCCAATTCGACCTCCGGTGGCTTAACAGAAGCGTCCCATTGTAACTGGAAATCTGTCTGGCGATAGCCACGAACTTTGGCCTAGGCGGACCGATAACGGATCGATCTGCTGCCAGAAAGACGAAGCCGACGGGCAGTGGCCCCTACGATCTGCTGGACCATTTTCAGCTTTTGGTAAACCAACGGGCGACTAGCAAACCGCCCAAGAGTGCGTCGATACTTTAGGTAATACATAAATGTCTCGGCAAAGTCTTCACTTGAATTAGTGGTTGCATAGTCCGAAATAAAGTGCATACGCAGATATCGGTTATACAACTCCTGTCGCGCTGCTTCAGTCGCGCGACTCTCCTGATCAGCCTGAAATTCGGTGCTTCGCACGATTTTCTTTCGGCAGTTCAGGTACGGCACAGGCTCCTGGTTCGAATAGGCGGCTCCAAAGGTTCGGGCAAACCAATCCCGCTTGAATAGTCCTGAATCCATACAAAACCAAGCATGAGCGTATTCGTGACGAATCGTATCGGTCAGCGTCAACCCTGGCACATAAGGACGGTTTGGAAGGTCACGCGGCAGATAGATGACCCCCTCGCGATACCCCTGTTCTGCGAAATGTCCCACACGCTCGAAGACATATCCCCACACTCCGTCGCCACTCTTTTCGTCGGATATGCACAATTCCACCTTGTCCAGGTAGACACCATCAGCCAGCAGCCCAACTTGAGCTAGCTCGCTGCGCACTTGGTTATAGGATCGATCAACGTTTGCCATGTTGAATTGAATTGAAATGTGTAATAGCAAAGCTTGAATGAGAATAAGCCAAATCCGATCAAAACTACCGGGCTCCTGACCCGTGCCAGGGGCCTTTCTAGTCTGCTTTAACCCTAGTCCTTCCGCAAATCGATTTCAGACTTTCCTGGCCATCCCCCCCAAAAGAGAGCTAAGGTAGGCTGCCAGACCTGTCAAATCCAACCCGAAGTGAAGACTTAAACAACCCCAACGAGCCGCACAAGCCACCCAAAAGGGCTAATCCACACTAGAACCGAAGTCCAAAACATCTTGAAAACCAACTTACCTTGTTGTCCAGCAACCGTGCTGCCAAAGCCGCAGAAGGCGGCAAGATGGTGCCAGCAAATAGGCTTCTAGGCGAAGAAGCTGGCCACTAAAACCATAACAACAAATTCAAAAACTAAACCTGCAGCGATCAACAATCACGCCGCGCCAAACGATCACGAATCTGCGCAGCCAGTTCGTACTGCTCTGCTTTAATCGCTTCGTTTAGCTGTTCCTGCAACGAACCGGGGATACAAAAGTCATTGCAAAGGCTATCGCGTAGTTCGTTCAATCTTTCCACCAATTCGTCAGATTCATAAAAATCCTCCCAACCCAGTTCTTCGAAGCTGTCTTTGATTTCTTCCAGCCCCGCATCGATCAGTTCGACAGCCTTTTCGGGCTGCTGATTCTCAATCGCCACCAAAGAGGCAGCTTGGGTACGATGAAAAAGCACAAATGCTCGGTGCTGCTCGTGCTGCAAAGTCCAATCTTCTCCCGGAGAATGTTCACGGCAAAAATCCATCAAGGCCAGCGTGTGATCGGCATCTTTGATGGCCAATTCAAAGCGTTGGAGCCTTAGCCAAGCCACGCGACGATGGTAATACTGGACAAATTCCCGGTCGATTTCGTCGCAAATCTCCGCTTCCAACTCCAAGTCCGGATCATTCAGCTCTTTGTGAGTCAGCCAGTCCAGCAAAGTAGGATACCCTTCTGGGCGGGAACCATCTGGCCTGCCACTGACTTCCATCTGCAATATACCCAAATCAAGTCGCACCTGAATTACATCTCGACCATCGCAACCCTTAACCAGCCGCACGCCGGGCTCGTTGGCGTCGTATGTCCATGATTTTAGCAGGAAGTCGAGGTGATTAGGCGACGACATGATGATCCTCGCAAAAAGCGATTCGAAGTAAGTAACTGAGCTGACGGCCAAAATTCACTTCTGTAAGTATAACAAATAGGGTGGCCGAGTGAAGTGTTTGCAAGCGATCCACAAAGCGTTTCCTAACCTGTGGCAGTCGTTTGCCATGTTACGTTCGTCAAGGACCGATTATTTGAACCTTGACCTCTTGCGTTATCGCTAGCTCAAATCAGCGTTAAATTGTCGCGATGGATCGCCTCGGCATAGGGGCAATGGCCCAAAATCTCGGCAATCTGAGGGGTTCTCAGGCCACAAATCTTCATCAGATCGCTGGCAGAATAATTGCTTAGGCCCTTGGCCACCTGACCGCCATCTGATGTGTGAACCGCTACCACCTCGCCTTTATTGAACTCTCCATCAACCCTCACGATACCAATGGGCAGCAGGCTGGAGGCGCTTTCCCGCAGCGCTTGGGCAGCCCCGTCATCGACCACCAATTTGCCGCTGGGCTGAGTAGAAAACCCGAGCCAACGTTTCTTCGGTACCAAGCCGGTAGGGTCTGGCAGAAACAGGGTCCCTAGTTCCTCACCGGCCATCAGTCGCGGAAGTACGTTGTCGGTGCGTCCCCCGGCAATGACGACCGGTGCTCCGCTTTGTGTAACAAACTGGGCAACCCGCAATTTGCTGGCCATTCCACCTTTGCTGACCGTAGACTGGTGGGTGGTGGCCAGGCCAAAAACATCGCGATCTACTTTAGCGATCTGCGGAATGACTTGGGCATCAGGATCAGTAGGATTTTTGTCGTAAACACCTTCCACATCGCTAAGAATGATCAGAGCCGTCTTGGAAAATAGACCAGCGACCATGGCAGCCAGACGATCATTGTCCCCAAAGGTTGTCTGCAACTCTTCTACCGCTACCGTATCGTTTTCGTTGATGATAGGTATCAGATTCAGTTGCAAACAGGCTAAAAGCGTATTTCTGACGTTCAGATATCGCGTCCGATCATCCAGGTCATCTGCAATCAAAAGGATTTGGGCGGCATGCCTTCCAAGCTGAGTCAAATAGCGCTCGTATGCTTGAATCAAATGCGCCTGCCCAACGGCGGCTACCGCTTGCAACTGTGCCAAATCGGCTGGACGCTTGGAAAGCCCCAGCTTACCGACGCCAGATGCAACAGCCCCGCTACTGACCAAGATCACCTGCTTACCCAGGTCAGCCAATTGTACAAGCTGAGCCGATATCGAGCTGACTCGCTGTTCGTCCAGGCGTCCGTTCAATGAGAGTACTCGGGAACCCACTTTGACGACAATTGTCTCGGCCTGTTTCAACAAGCATCGTTGCGAGGTTTCATGTTTCATAGTGGCAGATAACGGCCGTTAACTCCAATCGTGGGGTAAACCAAACCAGCCAGTATCGCTGGATGATCGGCATTATCTAACGAATATTCACTTGCGATAAGCCCAGGTCATCTATTTTTGAGTTCAATTTCTGGGCCACCATTTCGTCTTCGATTTGCTGAAGCTGCTGAAATGGTTAAACTTGAAGTTCCAATGAAGTTACGTGTAAGGACGGAGCTCCAATGGACACTCACGTTTCCAATAGCCGTTCAAAGCACTCGATTTGTTAAAACACCTAAAAGAAGAACCATGAGCGAATTACATCACGAGTGCGGCGTAGCAGCCATTTATCACCTGCCCAGCGCCGACCCGAGCCCACTGTGTACCGAGCATGGTCCCGGCGAGATCTCTCGCCTTCTGCCACGCATGCTGCAGGACATACAGAATCGTGGCCAATTGGCGGCAGGCATGAGTACCTTCAGTGCCAACCGAGCAAACATCCTGGATACGATGAAAGACATTGGAACCGTGTCCGAGGTTTTTCGTCTGTCTCACCGAGGGAAAAGCGAAGCCCTAATGGCCGAATACGCCGGATCAGCAGCTATTGGGCACGTTCGGTATGCAACTTGTGGCAAGGACGATCGCAACTATGCTCAACCCTTCGAACGTCAGCATATCCACAAGCACAAGTGGTTCAGCTTCTGCTTTAACGGTCAACTGGCCAATTACGCTCAATTGCGAGCCAAGCTACTGCGCGAAGGCGAGCATCATTTGGCACGAGACACCGACACTGAGATCATCATGCATGAACTGGGCCGAGAGCTTTCCGCCAGTCCTGCGGGGCGCGACATCGCATCGACGTTTGCCGAAGTTGCCAAGCAGTTTGATGGTGCTTACAGCCTAGCGCTGTTAAACGCTCGAGGCCAGTTGTTGATAGCCCGTGACCCCTTGGGCATCAAACCGATGTGCTACGCGCACGAAGGACCATTATTTGCCGCCGCCAGCGAAAGCGTTGCACTGCTGAACCTGGGTTTTCAGCCAGACAATATCCATTCATTGGCTCCCGGTCACTTGATTGTGGTTAGTCCTGAAGGAATTAGAATACAGCGATTCGCCGACAGCAGACGGACCGCCCACTGCTTCTTTGAATGGATCTATTTTGCGAACGTCGCCAGTACGCTGGACCAACGGAGCGTCTACTTGACCAGAACTCGATTGGGTGTGGAATTGGCCAAGCTGGAACTTGCTGACAAGCGTTTCCCGTTGGATTCAGACACAGTGGTGGTACCCGTACCGGACACCAGTAAAGCGGCTGCCGATGCAATGGCCTTTGAACTGGGCATACCTAGCCGTGAAGGCCTGATTCGAAATCGCTACAGCGGGCGCACCTTTATCGAAGGCGGACGAGCCCGACTGGCCAAGGCGTCGATCAAGTACACTCCGCTGCGAGAAGTGCTTGAAGGCAAGCGGATTATCCTGGTCGAGGACTCGATCGTTAGAGCAACCACCATGAAAGTCCTGTTGGATCGCATTCGAGATCTGGGCTGTGCTCGTGAGATCCATGTTCGAGTAGCCTGCCCGCCGATTATTGCTCCCTGTTTTTACGGAATCGACATGTCGACGGTCGAAGAACTGTTCGCTCCCGGTTTTATGGACGGAAAGATCATCACCGATCATGCTCAGGAGCAGATGGCAAAGGAGCTTGGGTGCGATTCTCTACGATATTTGCCTGTCAGCTCGATCGCTCGAGCCATCAATTTAGATCAGGAGCAACTTTGCCAGGCATGTATCACGGGCCAGTATCCCACGGAAAATGGACAGCGATTGTACGGTATCGCTCTAAAGAATTCCGGCCAGTCAGAAATAACGGGACGGACATACGAAGAGGCCCTGTCGGCTAGCGACTTGCTCTAGCCCCGTTGAATGGGATACTTCCAACAAAGGTTTTAGGCTTATTGAAAGCTATGAACCGGGGCCGGGCGGCCGAAGTGATAGCCTTGTGAAGTCAGGAATCCCAAACTTCGGCAGGCATCCGCCTCTTCAGGAGTCTCCACACCTTCGGCTAGCGGATTGATTCCCAGATCCAGAACGATACCAACCAGCGATCCAAGCATTTTGAGCCTTTCGGGGGTCGCCTTGTCGATACCACGTATCATCGACATATCGAACTTCAAATAGTCGGGTGGAGCCTCGATCAGTTCTGACAATCTTGTTTGTCCCGCACCAAAGTCATCGTAGGCTAAGCCAATATTGATATCTCTCAGTTGCGCTCGCAACTGGCGCATAGCCGCTGGGTCAGTCACTGACGCTTCATGCACCTCCAATACGATGGGAACTTCAGAGGCCAACTGCCTAACTGAGACTAGCGAATCAATGAGACCATCGCGAGAGATCTCTAATGGATGAGTGTTCAGAAAGATGCGTTTGTCATTAGGTAATGCCATCGCCAGACGCAGTCCTTCCCAGCGTAACATTTGGCTCAATTCTACTTCCAAGTTCAGTCGGGAAGCAGCTTCAAACATCGCTTGGCAAGACTCGAGACCAAATAACCGGCTGCGGGCAAGGACTTCGTAACCCACAAAGTTACCTGTCTTAAGGTCCACAATGGGCTGGAAATACGGATTGACCAACCTGTTCTGCATTAGGCGATCAAATTGAACCAGTGCCAACGCATTGTCACACATGTCTTCTTGCATGGTGTGACAAGTTGTGGCGCGACGCGTATTTCGAACGCGATAAACCACGTCAGCAAATTGCAGAAGGTCTTCATCGCTCAGGGCTGTCTTCTTGGTAATCCGCTGCCCGTTGACATAGGTGCCATTAGTACTCTTGATGTCTTCCACCCACAAACGACCCTGTTCGTAACTGATAGTGGCATGTGAACCAGAGACGGTCCTGGAATTGATCTGCAACCCTGCGCCAGGCCGACGACCGACCGTGAAGGGCAGGGGACTAATGGGGATTTGCTGGCTACCGTCGGCAGCATCCCCGCGCACAAGGGTCCACTCGCAGCTTTCTGCCGCTGTTTCTGCCACCAATACGGACAATCTGTTTTCGTTATTCATTAGCGATTGCATAGAAACTCGGGCCTATCATTGCTAACAGGATTTGGGCGGTACAGTTCCAGCCTCTGTGTACATTAGGTCATCGAAAGCAAGCGTGATGACAAAATCAACAGTATTCTACTCGTACCGTTTTCCGATCTCCCAACAATATCGACACAACCAATCCGTCGGTTACAGCCCTCACACTCAATCTAATCCGAAGCTTGAACCACTTTCTGCAGACGTTATTTCTTCCGTAATAGTAAAAAACCAGGACAAACTCGATTCCATAACGCACAGTTACGCGGATTGTTGTCGCAAACAGATACTACCGGTTTACCGACAAATTTCAGACAACGCGTTCGCCCCTTTTGATTCCCAACCGCGCTTGCTGCTTGGGAGAGCAGGAAAACATGGCAATCCTTAACACTTTGCAGATTCCAAACGCACATACGGAAAATATGTATTCCGGTGCCGACCAGCTTCCGGGAATTTTGCACGACGACCATTATTGGCCAGCCGAACCTACTTCACTTGAGGATAGCGGCCTGAGTACCACGCTGGTGGAATCCTTGTTGTGCCAGAACTTGATGGCCGTTGGTACTCAAAGCGGTCGAAAACTTGCCGAACAACTTGGCCTACCATTTGGAACCCTAGAATCACTGCTGGCCACCATGCGTGCCCGCCAATTGATCGCGCATGCTCGCTCGGCTCCGCTAAACGACTACTATTATTCGCTCACTGAACAAGGTCAGCGACGCACAATACAGCATCAGCAAGTATTCAAATACACAGGCGTAGCCCCAGTGACTCTTGCGGATTATGTGCTAAGCGTTGAAGCCCAGGCCAATCAATACTCTCCCATTCAGCGCGACCATCTTACCGAGGCTTTGCAGAACATCTCAGTGGATCCCAGTTGGCTGGACTTCTTAGGACCAGCGGTCAATAGTAACGGCGGTATCTTCTTATGGGGTCCGCCCGGCAATGGTAAGACTACCATTGCCAAATGTTTGACGATTTTGAGAGGAGAGAGTATTTGGATTCCTCATGCGATTATTGATGATGGCATGATCATCAAACTATTTGACGCAGCTTACCACAAGCCTCTGGATAGCTCGTCGTCGGGCTCGCTTGTCAATATTCAGAGTTTCGATCGCCGCTGGATTCGAATTCAGCGACCAACCGTCGTTGTCGGTGGTGAGCTGACTCTAGACAACCTGGAAATGCGACACGACAACCGCAGCAACACGTGCGAGGCCCCCCTTCAATTGAAGAGCAATTGTGGCAGCTTGCTAATCGACGACTTTGGGCGCCAGCGTGTTGCCCCTGAGGATTTGCTCAATCGCTGGATCATCCCGCTGGAGAGCAAACTAGATTACTTGACTTTGCCAACCGGAAAAAAGATCTCAGTGCCATTTGAACAGATTGTCTTGTTTTCAACCAACCTAAAGCCTGGCGATTTGGTCGACGAGGCATTTCTGCGCCGAGTTCCCTTTAAGATTGAGATACGTGATCCCAGCGAACAAGAGTTCATGCATTTGTTCCGGATAGCCTGTGACACGATGGGCTTTCCATGGCGTCCAGAAGTCGTCAAACAGTTGCTTGAAGGATTCTTCAAAGCTAACCGCTTGTCGCTTCGTCGTTGCCATCCCCGCGACTTGCTCAATCAAGTGCGAGCCCTGTGTACCTATCGCAACGAACCTCTTGATCTTCGTATCGACTACCTAAAGCATGCTTGCCGCAACTACTTTAGCAACATTCATTCGCTTAACGCACAGCCGTCACCGCCCGCTACCGGCAACTGCACTCCACCTAACGCTTCCCAAGCAAATTAAGACCACATATAAGTCGCTGAAGCCAAAACTATGAATACCCGATCATCTACAATCACGGCAGGCGCGGAGCCAATCCTAGGTTACACACTGCGCAAGCGATTAGGCGCTGGTGGGTACGGAGAAGTTTGGCAATCCGATGCCCCAGGCGGACTGCAAAAGGCGATCAAGTTCATCTATGGAGACATTGATGAATCACGAGCAGCCACTGAACTGAGAAGCTTGGAACGCATTCGTCAGGTTCAACATCCGTTTTTGCTCTCGTTAGAGCGTATCGAAATTGTAGACGGTCGCTTGACCATCGTGACGGAACTGGCTGAAGGCAGTCTTCTGGATCGCTTGGAAAAAGCCCGCCGTCAAGGCTCGCCAGGAATGCCTCGAGCCGAGTTATTAGACTTCATGCGAGACACCGCTGACGCGCTGGATTTTCTGGCTCAAAAGCACTCACTGCAACACCTGGATGTCAAACCTGGTAATTTGCTGATCATTGCCAATCGAGTCAAGGTGGCCGACTTTGGGCTGGTTAAAGATCTTCACGATGTGGATGACTCACTGGTCGGAGGTCTCACTCCAACCTATTCGGCACCTGAAGTCTTTGATGGTCGCCCCGACTATCGTAGCGACCAGTATTCGTTAGCAATCGTGTTTATGGAACTTTTGACGGGCCGCGTACCTTTCAACGGTAGAACTGCCGGTGAATTGGCTAGACAGCACTTGAATCAAGCTCCTGAACTAGAAGCCTTACCACCGGCTGACCGCAATATCATCCGACGTGCGCTTTCGAAGAATCCACTGGACCGATATCCTTCCTGCCGACAATTTGTCGATCAATTGCTGAAGGTCCGCAGCACCGCTCTGCCGACTGCTAGCAAGCTAGAGAAAGCAGCCACTCCCAATACGTCAACTGTCAATCCCACACATCAATTCAACGAGACACAGGGGCTAACGTCTGTTGGGCAGAACCTATTTCAACCTGCCATCCCACTTGAACAATTGGCCGATCAATGGGTTAATTCTCGCTGCCTGTTTATTGGTCTCGGAGGACAAGGGGTTCTGTCGTTGGCAGAATTGCGAAGTGACTTAATTCACAACGTCGACGATCGACTGACCTGCGACGATCACCAGTGGCTGGCCATTGATACCAGTCCCTCTGAGTTAGAAATCGTCACCGATGGACCGGGTCTTCAACGTTTACCCACCGACAGTGCGGTTCGCCTTCCCATCCACGCACCTCAAGCTTATCGCCGATGTGACCCAGTGCGATTTGCACCGTTGTCCAGGCGCTGGATGTACAACATCCCGCGATCGCTCAGAACCGAAGGCGTTAGACCAATTGCCACCCTAAGTCTGATCGCCAATTATCAACCGTTGACGTCGATTTTGGAACAAAAGGTTACCAAACTGATTCAATTGCATCAGCAGGACTCAATTGCGCAAGCTCCACTTCGGGTCTACGTAGTCGCTTCGCTGCATGGTGGCACCGGGGCAGCCCTGCTCAGCGAAATGGGTTTCCTTGTGCGAAGGGTATTTGCCCAGTTAGCCTATAACAACTACCGACTGTGCGGAGTGGTCAGTGCAGCAACCACTTCCAACAGCCGCGCCAGTAGCGGTCTACCAGCCGCCAACGCCCTGGTGACGCTGTCGGAGCTATCTCATTGGATGGACCCTGACGTGGACAAACCCAGTATCGACTACTTGACTAGTTTCAGTACATCCACCACTCAGCCCTTCGACTGGGTAACGCTGATTGACGGCGGACTGTACGAAGATCGCATGGCTGCCGAGCAGAATCCGCGAAACATGGCCAGACATGTTGCTTTGGACTGCCAAAGCCTTGCCGCTGCGGCTCTTTCCGAATCGCGAGCGACATGCAAACCAACCGCATTCGGCTGGCTCAGAACGGCATTTTCCGCATCGGTTCAACCGCAGTACTCATGGACTCCCCAGATGATCGCCCAGTGGAGCTGCATCCGATCTCTGGCCTCCCTGAGCTGTTTCTTGTCGAAACCTGATAACCAAATCGTCGAAACCAGTCGACCTGCAAAGCTGGTCTGCTCTCTGCCTGAAGACCAATTGCCCCTGACTGATCAAGCCTGCGATGAGCTATCCCGTCGGATGCTGCAGGAAATGGGCTTTCACCAAGATATGTCTCAAGTGCTCAGCAATCCCGATTCCATTACTCAGTGGGCAAGACGCCTGGCTCTGGATGATGCAGTTCGTCGGCAGCAGTTCGTGCAGGACCTGAATCATTGGCAACGATCCATTTTGCGCATTGCCCGTATGCGACTATACAATTGGCGTCAAATGGAGCGCATTCTACAAACGGTGATTCAGGGCTTCGAGTCCTACGCAAATTCTCACGTTCCTCAATTGTCTCAACTTTTCGCGCAGTTCCCGGACATGATGGGGGATTCAAGCGACATAATTCACCGAGTTCGCAAGTACCTATCGGAACTAGCAGCCCTTTGCAGCAAATACTACAACAACGTGAGTATCGGCGTCCAGCAATTTGCAGAACGTCTGGTCAATTGGCACAATGAATTGGATAGCGCCTTCAAATCGAAGATTCCGGGCGATGTCGATCGATTGTTGCTGCCCAATCAAGTTCAATTGCTGTGCGCGCGGATGAGCGGAGCGATCGACGGAAAGCTGCAAGCCTTATTGCAGATCATCCTTCAAGACATCCCAGAGGAACTTCGACAATCAGTACCACCCGAACCAACAAGCTCCGCTTCAGCTAAGGTTTCTCCCGACCATTCTAATGGCGAAGAGGCAAACCCATCTTCGCCGCCAACAAATTCCCAGGCCGAACCGATCAGGCACCCAGGCCAATTGCTGCGATTTGCTGAATCTCAATTAGCCTCCTTATGTCGGGAAATGGACATCAGCGAACAAGACATAGTCCGCGACAACTACCACCATACCCCTGTTACGTTCGAAGAACTCGCTCGCCAGTTACCTGTATTGGCAGCCAACAGTGGCACCATTTACCGATTGGTCATCACAGGTCAACAACAACTCAATGGCGTGGATCGGCAATTGATAAGTCAAGGAATTCGTCAGCAGACCAGCCTGCTTCCGGCACCGCCCAGCCTGGGAACACACCTTGTCTGTGACGCCGTCAACCTGAATGTGCCTCAGATCATCACTGGCCTTTGGCGTCCGTCTGGGGCCACACTCAATCTCGCGGATCGCCTTCGGACCCGTGTCGATGTCGAATGGCCACCTATTACCAAGTTGTTTGATACTCGCCTTGAGGTAGCTCAAGCTTCGAAACAGGCTTTGAACCAGGACATTCCCGAAAAAGATAACCCTGCGTTGCCTATTGATGCGATACCCCTAACGGGTGCCACCATGGTCATCAATCCAGAAACTGGGCAATTGTCTTAGCCAACGATTGACTCTTTTTGCTTGGGATTGCTACCCATTGCTCGCCCAAATGCTATTGGGATCTGGCCCGTTCTTCCGCTAGAATCCGATCGGATCGGGACCAAACGACCCTATTTGGCCTGACCGATTCGAGGTACTCGGCTTTTTATGCCCGGGTACTTGGCCATCTAACATCTATCGGCAGCATCTACAAAGCGACTAGCCCGATGAATCAAGCGTTACTGCTAGTTGTGGGCATAATTCTATTGAGCGGTTGCGGTCGTTGGACGGGTGCGAGACCGGAAGCACTAACTTCACCAATTCGGGAAAAGCCGCTACGAGCCATCCTAACTGCAGGCCGGCCGGTGCCAGTCCCCTCACACGATCGCCCTTGGCGCTCCAATTTGATGCTTTTGCCCTATGCAGAAATCTTCAGTGATCGAGTTCAACTGCATCATATCCGCGACTGCCACTATCGCTCCGAAGATGACTATGATGTTCGTCATTTTGACCGTGAAGTATGGCTTAGCGAAGTGACGAGTTTGGATTTCATCGTAGTCCCTTTCAAAGAGACACCGTCGCTGGCGCACACGATGCTCAGTTTCGGATTGCTCGATGGTCAATATATCGTGTTTTCAGTAGAAGCCCGGCTGGAGCAAGGTGAAACCTATAGCCCCGTGTTAGGAGCGATGCAACAGTACGAACTGATGTGGGTAGTCGGCAGCGAGCCCGACCTGATCGGCTTGAGAACTGAAGTGCGTAATTCAGACGTCTATCTCTATCGTACGGTCGCTAACCCTGATCAAGTTCGAAAAGTATTTATGGCTTGTGTGGCACGAGTCAATCAAATTTCTCGTCAGCCAGAGTTTTATGACACACTTCAAAACAATTGTACGACCAACATCGTCGACTTGATTAATCAACTACAACCGGGAACGATTCCAGAAGATATTCGAATTCTACTACCTGGTCATTCCGACAGACTGCTTTACGACCGAGGTTTGATCGCGATGCCGGGACCATTCGAGCAGATCAAACAGGCAAGCCGCATCAACTGGGAAGCCAACATGAATTATGGCTCCACAGATTTCTCCAAAGCCATTCGCGGCCAGTGGGTGCGTTAGGTCGTGCGCTGAAACTAGAATCGGATATTCAAGACTTTTAGGACACTTCCTGCTAATCGACACCGCCGACTCATGCCAAAAAGTTTGAAGAGATTGTATTTTCGTACTCGTACTCAGCCTCGGGCGGTACTCGTACTCGAAACTCAGGGGCTTGCGAGTAGCGGCTATGCTATTCATTTGCGAAAGATAGAACTGATCGTCTGATTAGCCTGAGGCCAACGATCCGCCGCAGCCGAGAAATCGACGTCCATCCAGCGAATCGGCAACTTCTTTCCGGAAGGGTCCTGTTGTGCACGCGAAGTTTCAGGATGCTCGGGGCGGACTGGAAACTGTCCACTGGCTCCCATCGCTAACCGACCTTCCGTTTTTTCAGAGACCAAGTAGTTGGCCAGTTGTGCTGCGGCAACCGGGTGCGGCCCACCTGCGATGACAGCGACCGTGTTTGGGATGCGTAGCGCCCCCATCTGTTCGGGCCGCTGATCTGGATAGATGATTTCGACCGGCATGCCCGCGTCCATCTCGACCAGCGCATCGTCCGTATCGGTTAGTCCCCAAGCCAATTGTCCCGACGCGACTTGGATCGCCACCTGTTTGTTACCCGACAAAACCACCGCATTCTGAGCAACTTGACGCAAAAAGGTTTCGGCTGCCGCATCGCCCAGATGTTGGATCAGCACGGTGAAATGAGTGGCCGTGGTGCCAAACAGCGGCAAGGCAATTCCACAGCGTCCGGCCCACTGAGCATCAGCCAAATCCATAACTGAACTGGGCCTAGTCGCGTCGGGTGGCAACAGTTGTCGGTTGACAATCAACACTCGAGCCCGGGCTGCGATTCCCATCCAACAATTTCTAGAACTACGCATCGCCCCTGGCCAATTGCTAGGAACATCCCAAGTAATCGGCTGCAACAAACCCTTCTTCTCCAGTGTCAACGTGTGCATGATCTCGTTGTTCCAGAAGACATCACACCTTGTCTTGGTTGCCTCGGCCACAATTCGATTGGCCAACCCCACTGTCTTCGTCGACTCGATATCAAACTGGCTGGTCACTTCAACGCCTGGAAGCTGCCGCTGAAACGCATCCAGAATGGGCTGCGCATACTCGCGATCGGCTGCCGAATAGACGACCACCGCATTTTCGGGCACTGGAACGCAGCCCGCCAAAATGCTCAACGCTCCGCAAAGGCACCAAACTCTTGATAGAATTCCGCTGAGAAAGCCTGTCCGTCGACCGGCTTTGCTATGTCCCGGCTCCACAGACTTTGCGGGTGAGAGGGGTAGGGAGTGGAGACGAATCAGGTTTGCAAAGAGCACTGCCGACATGATAAAAATACCCAATGTCCTCGTGAACTACGGTCGTAACTATTTCAACACGGGACAAACGTCAAACCAATTGCGGCCTTGCTTTTGAAGCCAACTACTCGAATCCTCGGGACCCCAGCCACCAACTGGGTAAGTAAACATCTCGGGGGCCGCAGGACTGCGCCAGGCGGCAATAATCGGGTCGATGATCTGCCAAGCCATTTCCACTTCGTCGCTACGAGCGAACAAGCTGGCATCTCCCTGCAAGGCATCTTGAAGCAATCGCTGATAAGCATCGGGTACTAATTTGCCTGACGAGGCATCATCGAAACGGAAATCGAGTTGACTGGTTCGCAGTCGCATACCTTGATCCGGCACTTTGGACTGAAAATCTATCTGAATTCCCTCGGCGGGCTGGATTTGGATCACCAGTCGATTGGCTTGCGGCGTCGACTCGCGACCTCCGCTAAAAACCAAGTGCGGCGGCTCCTTGAACTCGATGACAATCTGAGTCGTTCGACAACTGAGCCCTTTGCCGCTGCGCAGATAGAAAGGCACTCCTTTCCAACGCCAATTATCGACATGCAGCTTCAAGGCTGCAAAGGTCTCTGTAGGACTTTCTTCCGCCACGCCCTCTTCATGAAGGTAGCCTTCATACTGCCCGCGCACTCCGCAACTGGCAAAATCGCCGCCTTGCAAGGGACGCACCGCGCGCAGCACTTTCACTTTTTCATCTCGGACACAAGTGGCGTTGTACTTGACTGGAGCTTCCATGCCAATGACCATCATCAATTGAAACAAATGATTCTGAAACATGTCACGCAGAACACCTGACTTGTCATAGTAGCCCGCGCGCCGTCCGATAACTACTTCTTCAGCCACCGTTATCTGAACATGATCGATATAGTTGCGATTCCACAGCGGTTCAAAGATTGAATTACCAAAGCGCAAGACCATGATATTTTGAACAGTCTCTTTGCCCAGGTAATGATCGATACGATAGACCTGGTCCTCGCGAAAGACGCGATTGATCGCCTGATTCAACTCCTTTGCCGAAGCCAAGTCGGTACCGAACGGCTTTTCAATAACGACACGCCGAGCGCCCTTCGAATCATCGGCCAAACCAGCGGCACCTAGGTGCATGGCTACCGATTGATACAGTTGTGGCATCGTAGCCACATAATAGATGCGGTCTGCCAGGCTGCCTTGTTCCAATTCCTGCAGCCTTTGACCTAACCGCTGAAAATGCTCGCCTTGCTGGATATCCAGCTCGCAGTAATGGACGCCATCGGCAAACTGTTGCCAGGTTTCCGCATCAAAACTGGAGCCCACAAATTTGCAGGTCGATTCGGCAAGCTGCTGCCGCCAAGCCTGATCCGAAAACGGACTTCGCGAGGCACCTACGATTCGAGTCTGCTTAGGCAAGCGGCCGCGACGAAACAGCCCGTACAAGGCCGGAATCAGTTTGCGGCTGGTAAGATCCCCGGAAGCTCCAAAGATTACTACTGTGTGTGCCATCATGACCACCTTTCGCGCGAAATACGCTGTCCGCAAAAATAACTGATTGTTCCTTGCCGATCTATTTCGGCTGCTTGCGCAGTTCTAACCACTCGCTATGGAATGTTCCCTCTCTGTCCACTCGCTGGTAGGTATGTGCACCGAAGTAGTCGCGCTGAGCCTGCAGCAAGTTAGCCGGCAGACGCTCGCGGCGATAACTGTCGTAGTAACCCAGAGCCGCTGAAAAGGCAGGCGTGGGGACGCCCAATGCCGTAGCCGCGATGATGACCGCTCGCCAAGCGGCCTGATTTTGGTGGATAATCTTAGTGAAGTAAGGATACAGCAGCAGGTTTTCCAAATTTGGCTGCTGGTCGAAGGCTTCCTTGATCCGATCCAAGAACTGCGCGCGGATGATACACCCGCCGCGCCATAGTAGGGCACAGTCGCCATAATTCAGCCCCCAGTCATGCTCCTGGCTGGCGGCTTGCAACTGCACAAATCCTTGAGCGTAGCTGCAAATCTTCGAAGCATAAAGCGCGCGGCGAACCGCTTCGATAAATGCCGCCTTATCGCGAATCAGATCGGCGATCGGTTTTTCGAAACTCGCATTGTCCGTGGGCTTTGGCCCCGACAGCACTTTGCTGGCACGAACGCGCGCCTGCTTGACGGCCGACAATCCGCGCGCATACACAGCGGTCGTCACTAGAGTGCTTGGAACTCCCAAGTCCAGTGCCAATTGGCTCATCCATTTACCTGTTCCCTTGGCACCCGCCGTGTCCATGATTTTGTCGACCAGATGGCCATCGCCGCCGGGTTGATCATCTTTGACACTAAAGATATCGCGAGTAATCTCGATTAGGTAACTTTGAAGTTCGCCTTCATTCCACTGAGCAAACACTTCGTACAGTTCATCATTGCTAAGTCCGGCTACTTCGCGCAGAATGTGATAGGCTTCGCAAATCAACTGCATGTCACCATATTCAATTCCGTTATGCACCATCTTGACGTAATGACCGGCACCACGCGGCCCGACCCATTCACAACACGGGATATCTTCGTTGGGGCCAACTTTGGCCGAAATCGATTGGAAAATGGGTTTGATCAGCGGCCATGCTTCGGGTGAACCGCCTGGCATCAGGCTGGGCCCCTTCAAGGCTCCTTCTTCGCCGCCAGAGACACCGGTACCAATGAATTTTAGCCCCTTACTTTCGACATACCCGGTTCTTCGCTCGGTGTTCGTGTAATGTTCGTTACCACCGTCGATGATCACATCGCCAGGCTCCAGATGTGGCAACAACTGCTCGATCAGATCGTCAACTGCTGGGCCGGCCTTGACCAGGGTCATTACCAGTCTGGGCTTTTTGAGCGACTGAACCAGTTCAGCTATGGAATGACAGCCCAAGAACCGCTTTCCTTTGGCACGGCCTTCGACTAACTGATCGACTCGCTCTGTCGTTCGATTGTAAACAGCGATTGTGTATCCTCGACTTTCCACATTCAGTGCCAGGTTCTCACCCATTACAGCCAAACCAATCAAGCCAAAATCTGCTTTACCGCTCATCAATCGCTCCTTGCCTTCGAGAACCAACGCATCTAACGCCGTCTTTGGGTTAAATTGGGGAAATGCTTGGTCAATAGTTTAAACTGGCCGATCCAGGTGAAAACCGGGGGCCAGCTCAATGAATCACCTAACTGTCCAAATGTCTTGGAGTCAGCTACCAAGGTATCATGGCGCGGAAAAGCCCCAATTTTTGTCAAAGTACAGTTGCCAATTAGCCGATACAACCGCTAGACTCGCCCTTGACGCCAAACTTTCACTACGGTAGAAAGTGGTTCAGTTTGATCAACCTCAAGGCGTCGTAGCCAAGTGGCTAAGGCAGTGGATTGCAAATCCACCATACGTGGGTTCAACTCCCACCGACGCCTCTGAATTCATGATTTCTTATCCATCGGCAGCCTTTTGGCCCATTGGGCAGCCTCATCTGGCGACAAAATCTATGTCGCGCACAGCTTCAATGCTGGCGAAGTTTTGTTTATACTTGGGGATACGTTCATCTGGCTGTGACCAAAAAATGTGTTCGTACGGACGGTTTCCTAGTCTGCCTGGTTGAACGCCTTTTCCTACACTCCCTCCTTAAACCACTTCACTCCTTTCGGCTTCTCCTGAAGCCAAACTTGTCGTCCTGTCGGCATTTTGCTTGGGCTCAGCAGCAATTCTAGGCGGCCTGGAACTTTCATTCCAACCGCATGGGCAACTCTGTCAACGCCTTCGCATCGTCGCAGCGCGCCTGCACTGCAGGAGTCCACAACTATGACGGATCAGCGTCCCCAGCGCCATCGCGGCAATTATCGCTCTCGAAACTGGACTTCGGCTCGTAATCATTCGATCCCGCCGGAGGCCCAACAGCGTATGCAGGAATTGGACCAGGAGCGAGAACCGCTATCCCTGGCCGAAGAGATTTCTCGCGAGTCCACCAAGGACCACAACCACAGTCCCAAACAACCGGTAAAAGCTGCCACAGGCTCAGAATCTCCTACACGGTTGACCTTTGCTCAGCTTCAACGACTGGGCGATCAGCAATTGGCTGAAGTGGCCACGTCCGAGCAGGTTCAGCCTGATGGACTGGGGCGTCGCGAGTTGATTTTCCAAATCCTCAAGTCGCGACTCAAGAATAACGGCTTGATGTTCGGCGAGGGCACTTTGGAGATACTGCCCAGCGGCTTTGGATTCCTTCGCAGTTCTCGAAACCAGTACATTTCCTGTCCCGATGATATCTATGTGTCCCCTAGTCAAATTCGGCGCTTTGGCTTGCAAACCGGATCAACCGTAGCAGGACAGATCCGACCTCCCAAAGAAAATGAACGCTATTTTGCTCTGCTGCGAGTCGAAGCGATCAACTACCACGACCCCGAACACCGCGTTGGTCGACGAGGATTTGAAGAACTGACTCCGCTACACCCGAACCATAGGATGATCCTGGAGACGTCGGCCGATACATTGGAAACGCGAATCATCGATTTGGTAGCACCTATCGGTTTTGGACAACGGGGCTTAATCGTCAGTCCACCACGTGCTGGCAAGACGTTGCTGATGCAAAAAATGGCTCGGGCCGTATTGAAAAATTATCCTAGCGCTTTTGTCATCATGCTGCTGATCGACGAACGTCCGGAAGAGGTAACCGACATGCAGCGTGAAGTTCGCGGCCCACAGTGCGAAGTGATCAGCAGTACTTTTGACGAACAGGCAGCACGACATACTCATATCGCATCCCTAGCGCTGGAGAAAGCTAAACGTCTGGTGGAATTTGGTGTGGATGTCGTAATTTTTCTAGACAGCATCACCCGTTTTGCCCGAGCCTGGAACAGCGAGTGCATTCCCAGCGGCAAATTACTCTCTGGCGGCTTGGACGCAAATGCGTTACAACGGCCCAAAGCTTTTTTTGGCTCGGCTCGCAAGGTCGAAGAAGGCGGTTCGCTGACGATTGTCGCTACCGCTCTGGTAGATACTGGCAGCCGGATGGATGAAGTGATCTTCGAAGAATTCAAAGGTACTGGCAATTTGGAGATTGTCTTGGATCGCAGCCTGGTCGACCGACGAATATGGCCCGCCATCGACATAAGCTCTACCGCCACGCGGCGCGACGAAATTCTGATGGATTCGGACGAACATCGGCGAGTCACTTCGCTTCGACGCGCGCTGGCCGAATTAAGCCCTCTGGATGCCATGGAAAAGTTGGTAGAACGATTGAAAAAAACCAAGTCCAACACAGAATTTCTCCTCAGCCTAAGGACCTAAAACGATGATCGATTCACAAATCGCCAGCAGGATGGGCGTGGCCGTGTCCACCTATAACGCAAATATCACTCGACGCCTTTTGGAAGGCGCTCTGCAGACGCTGCAAGACGCCGGCTTTGGTCGCGACCGCGTTTGCATTTCAGAGGTGCCAGGAGCTTGGGAGCTGCCATTGGCCGCGAAACGGCTGGCATCCCGACCAGAAATTCTGGGTGTGGTAACTCTGGGTGCCGTGATCCGTGGAGAAACATCGCACGATCAGCATATCAATCGCGCTGTTAGCTGCGCTCTGATGGATCTGATGATGCAAACGGGTAAGCCGATTGGATTTGGCCTGTTGACCTGCAATTCGATGGAACAAGCCATCCACCGTGCGGGAGGAAACGTTGGCAACAAAGGCCAGGAAACCGCTCAAGCCGTTCTGGCAATGCTGCCGCTGGAAATTCAAACTTCAGCCTCGCTAGCTTAGACCCAGGGAGTCGATCGCTTTTTCGCTCTGGACGAACTGACAATTCTGGTTACCATGTCTGAATAATAAAGTGCCCCCTCTCCATGACCTGTCAACCGAGCCATCCATGACGACACGCCACCGAGCCCGCGAAATTGTTTTGCAGCTTTTGTACGAGGACGATCTGAACAAGGAACAGAATCGTCAAGTTGCGGATCAATTTCTGGTCTCACGTCTGCTTGGCCACAACGCTCTGATTTTGTTTGCTCGCGACTTACTGACCAACATTCGGCAACATCGCAAGCAGATCGACGCCGCCCTAGCTGCCAAAGCAGCCAACTGGTCCGTACGCAGAATGTCTGCAATCGATCGGAATATTTTAAGACTTGCTGCCTACGAGATTCTGATGACCGTTACGCCTGGACCCGTTGTCATCAACGAGGCGATTCAGTTGGCTAAACAATACGGAGACCGGAATTCAGGCCAGTTTGTGAATGGAGTTCTGGATCGGTTGATGCACGATGCAAAATCGGAAGGGGAATCACCGGAAGTCTCGATAACTGCGGTCGCTGATTCAAAATCCTGCTCCCAAGAGGATATTAAACCTAAGGCTACTGGGCCGCATTACCAGACCACTTGATGGCTTGGCAAACCGCTAAGCCCAAAAGAAATATTCGTCTATTCGGACGGTTCAAAGAAACGATAGCCTACGCCGCGAACAGTTTCGATTCGGTCCGCCAGTCGCCCCAGCTTTTTCCGAATGGAGCGGATATGCACGTCGATCGTTCGCTCTAAGACCAGCGTGTCAGCTCCCAGAGCCAATTCGATCAACTCCTGACGGTCAAAGACTCGGCCAGGATGCCGAATCAGACTATCTAGCAACCTGAATTCCGAAGCCGTTAGCTCAACCAGCTCGCCATCCATAGTGACTCGGTGCTTGATACGATCGACGCTTATGTCTCCACACGAGACCAAACTTGCATCACTTCCGGTACTCTCTTGACTGACTCGACGATACAGTGCCTTGACTCGCTCCATCAGAATGCGAACGCTAAACGGCTTGATGACATAATCGTCCGCTCCCACGCTAAAGCCAACCAATTGGTCACCCTCCTCGGACTTGGCAGTTAGCATAAGAATTTTGGTATTTGAAGTTTCAGAAGTGGCCCGAATCCGGCGACAAACCTCAAGTCCGTCGATGCCGGGCAACATGACATCCAAGACTACAACGTCGGGTTGATTCAATTTGGCTTTCTCAAGCCCTTCAAGACCGTTGTAGGCACAAAGAACTTCGTAACCCAATTCCTGTAGATTGTAGGCCAATACATCGGCAATCGACCGATCATCCTCGACAATCAAAATCTTAGGGCGCGACATCTTGATCCACCTCGACGCTAAACCGACCGTGCCTATGACGAATGATTTCGCCGCTGATCATATAGATTACATCTTCCGCGATATTTTCGGCATGATCGGCAATCCGCTCAAAGTGCTTGGAAGCCGAAAAACAATTAAGCGCCGGCTCGACAAATTCACGATCGGTCACCATGATCTTCTTCAGATCGGTGATGATCTCGCGATTCAGCCGATCCACCGAAACATCGTCTAAAATAACCTGTTTGGCTAGTTTCAAATTCTGGTCCACAAAAGCATTCAGAGCTTTGCGCACCATCTCGGTCGCTTCACGAGCTAACAGTGGCAACTGATCGGGTACCGGAAAATAGGGATAGTCCTGCAGACCAATCGCTCGTTCGGCAATGTTTCCAGCCAGGTCGGCGATTCGTTCCAAGTCTGCATTGACTTTCAGAATGGCCGTTATCTGTCGCAGAGCCGCCGCAGCCGGCTGATACAAGGCTAGAATCTTTAGGCACTCTTCTTCAATCAAGACCTCTTCATTATTGACTCGACGATCCCTAGCCTTGACGTTCGCCACTCGCTCGGTCTCCCGATTACAAAGCGCTCGCGTCGCATCGTTGATCATCTGCTCAACAACGCCAAACAAAGTCAGCAGGCGTTCTTGCAACAACAGATATTCGCGATTGAAATGACTGGTCACTTGATAAGTTTTCCTCTTGAAACTCAGCTTCAGACAGTTGCGCTGTTTGCACTTGCTCGCAGTCTTCTCTATTCTAACCTAATCCAAAGGTTAGTTGGAGCGGGCTAACGGAATGCGGTAAGCCCGCCCAATCAACTCGAATGCGTACCAAATTGACTAATTGGCAGGAACCGTCAACTGGGTCAGCTCTTTGGCTAAGTTGGAACGCGTGTCCAAAATGTCTTGAACTAGTATCGTACCTGATTTGTCCACATCGTTGCGTCCTGTGGCATCTTTGGGCTGAGTCAATTCTTGGCGAACCGCCAGAATGTCACCGACCAGAACCGTGAATTTACCGCCCGAAGCGCCGGTCATTTCTCCGCGCAGATGGCCAAGGTACAATTCAGCAATCGTATTGCCGTTATAGATGACTCGGATGCACAAGTAGCGATTTGCGATCGCACCATTGGCCCAGGTCAGCAGAATGCGATCGCTGCCAGCCTGCCCAGCGTTGGACTGCAACGTTGCCGACTCAGGGGCAATCGCATTACCCCAGGTTCCGATAGCATCGGCAAACACATTTTCTGGACTCCACTTATACTCCAAACTAATGTCGTTCAGATTTTCCAGATTGTCGAAATCTAACACAACACCGTTGATGCCCTGGCTGCTGCTAATGATATTGGCAAGCTCGGCCGTTTGCGGATTGGCTCCACGCTGAATCAGACTGACACTGCTGTCGACCTTGTCCGGCCCAGGGAAGCTGTTGTGATAGGGGCGAGCGTTGACCAAACTAGGTGCTGCTCCAGATATGACCGTGCCTTCGACAGTAACCATGTCAAAACGCCAAGTACCTCCAGCATACGCTGATTGTGTGCCCAAGCCAGGCCCGCGATTACGAGCCGCCTCATAGGCTACATTTTCTAAGTAGTTCGTGCTCGATACAAATTCGGTGAATGCTACAGGCGAAAAGACAGACACGACCTGAAAAGCAAAATTTGAATTATTGTTGACGGCAGGTACGCTGCTAAAGTCAACGGTTCTTTGATTGAACCAAACGTCTCCTACGCCAATTTCGTTCGGCGGATCGCTTGCGTCAAATCGCTCCAAGCGAACTGGCGTACCAAAATTAACAAAGTTGATACCATCAGTTGTATACTTGATTTGATACCATCGGCTGGAGGTGTTGCTGGTCCGATGATCGTACTTGCAAATCACGTTTTCAAACCCAGTCGTGTCCACTGCAAACTGAATTCCAGCAGTACCACTGGCCGTGCTTTGAAGTGGGTAGGTTTCGGTCTGGTGAGCTAAGCCAGGCTGAACAGGATCAGATGTAGCACTATTGCTGGAATTGAATCCCGGGTGAGTTACGCCTCCTAAATGACTGATCGTTCCGGCTCCAATGTTGGGGGTATTGGTTCCAATGCCACCGCCATCTTGAAAATTCCACTGCGTAATCGTGTCTGCATGCAGTCCAGTAGCGGCTGCAAACGCTAGGCCTAAGGCCAACATCAGTCGTTTCATCTCGTATCTCCTTTTGAGTTGTAAAATCACAAACTGCAGGGACTCCATACGTCGGAATGCCTGCCTTCATTGAGTGGGTATGGTATCGCTAGAAAGTTAAGATGATTGGTAGGAAATGTGAAATACGGGTTAAGAATCGAATAAACCTTCACTGAGAGAGGCCATTTCCCACCTGTCAAGTTGAATCAGCCACCCCCAAAAGGTCGGGAGTGGCTGAATTCAGAGACAAGAATCACGGTAGAGCATTTTACGAGTCTCCATACTCTGCAATGGGCCTATCGCAGATTGTGAAGCTCGCACAAATTCTTCTATTCAAAGTAAATCATTGGCATCACCCTCAAGGTGATTGATGCGATGAAGTCGTGGGTGATGCCAATTGAAAGGGTAACCCAAATGCGTGATTCAATTTCATAACGGACTGTAACATCAAGAATGTCGACGGGAGACAAACTCGATTGCTCGATTAACTGCGTCGTCGGCTGCGAACAACCAAACCGGCAGTGCTAGCCGCTAGCAACAAGATCATGGAACTTGGTTCGGGCACGACAGCCGTTCCGTTAATCGTCACGTTGTCGAATCGCCAGGTTCCACCGGCACCGTAATCGCTCGTACCAACACCACCACCGGGCGTGTAGGAAGCCTGAGCATTAGCACGCATGTAGGCAGTATTCGCTCCAAAATCGGCGAGCGACGCATTTTGGTCAAATGCCTGCGGCGAGAAAATCGATACAACTCGGAAGCCAAAGTTCGGGTTATTGTCAACTGACGAAAGCGAACTCAGGTCGATGTTGAAGTTGTAAAATGTATCGTGAGGGGACAAACCGCCAGCATTGTTAGAATGAGCTGTCCAGCTAGTTCCACCATCGGTGGTGTACTCGAATCGCGCCCATCGCGAAGCGGTTCCGCTTGCACGATGATCAAGACTCACGGTGATGTCTTCGTACCCTACAGTGCTAGTTAGAAACAATACGCCTCGTGTACCACTACCGGCACCTTGGGCCGCATAGGTGGTCGTGTTCCAGCCAGATCCAGTAACACCCGTAGCAAAGCCTGAACCGGAGGCTGCGACTCCACCGACATAATTGGCCGTTCCCGCTCCAATGTTAGGTGTAAGAGTACCCGTGCCGAAGTCCCACTGGGTAATGATCGCTGCCTGCACCGAGCTAGCAGCGGCAAGCGCTAACAGGCTCGCCATAAATAATCGTTTCATCTCGTTCTCTCCTCAAATGAGAAACATTCTTACCGTGCGATTCAGAACGTCTGATCGCTAAAAGTTACTGGTCAGCATGGTAACCGCCGATCATGAAACGCAATGGAACGGAGTGTTAATCTAATGTGAAGTTTATGTTAGCATCTACTCACAATAGCGTATCAAAGCACCCCAAGTGGACCGATTTCCCCCAAATCTGTGGGGTGGCTAAGTAGGACTTTTCAATCGATCGCGCTTAAAGCAACTTCGAAGCTACATCGGCCAGTTCGGATCTTTCACCCTTTTCCAGACTGACATGCGCATACAGTTGCTGGCCACGCATGCGGTTGATCAAATGCGTCAATCCATTGGATAACTTGTCTAGATAGGGATGGTCGATCTGTTGTATGTCCCCTGTCAGAACGATCTTGGTGCCTTCTCCAGCTCGAGTGATCACCGTCTTGACCTCGTGGGGCGTCAAATTCTGTGCTTCATCAACAATAAAAAATGTCTTTTGAATACTGCGACCGCGAATGTAGGAAAGTGGCGTAATCATCAGTTGCTTGCATTCCAGCATTCGCTGGATTTGAAGTGCCAGCGGATCTTTATCGCCAAACTGATTGCGAATCACATTCAGATTGTCAAACAGAGGCTGCATATAGGGTTCCAGCTTGGCTTCGATATCTCCTGGCAGGAATCCCAGATCTCGATTGCTCAGCGGCACGATGGGCCGCGCTAACAAGATCTGTTTGTATTGAGCGCGTTTTTGTAAAGCGGAAGCCAGAGCCAACAGCGTCTTCCCGGTACCAGCCGCGCCGGCCAAAGTGACCAGTGGAATGTCATCGTCCAGCAAAGCCCGAAGCGCAAACGCCTGTTCAGCATTGCGTGCCTGAATACCGCAAGCGGTCTGACGCTCGATGCGCCGATAGCCAAGTTCCGACGCTTTGTAGTTTAGCAGGATCGATCGCGAGCCGTTACGATAGATGAAGTTTTCGTTGGCCGTCGGACTATCAATCAATGGAACTAGCGATTGGTCCACCAGACTTGCTGCGTTTTGAAAGTGAGCGATATCCTCACAGGAGACTCCTTCGATCAATCGTTTGCCAGCATACAATTGATTAATGCTAACCAGTTTATCCGCCTCGTAGTCTTCGGAAGCCAGGCCCAGCGATCTGGCCTTCAAACGGACGTTGGTATCTTTAGAAACCAAAACGACCTGTCGATAGCGAAGTTCGCTGGACAGTTGCAGAGCGCAGTTCAGAATCCTATGATCGGCCTGTTCGTATAAAAACGTATCCACCAAACTGGGATGCTTCTGTTGATCCAGCACGACGCGAATTGATCCCAGTCCATCACCTAGTGGCACACCTTGGCAATTCATGACCCACCCCGACAACTCGTCCAACATGCGCAGGAACTCGCGAGCTTGAAAATGGATGTCCTCATTGCCCCGTTTGAAGCGATCCAATTCTTCCAAGACGGTAATGGGTATAGCGATGTCGTTTTCTTCAAAAGCCAAGATGCAGCGGGCATCGTGTAATATGACATTGGTGTCCAGCACGAACAGCTTCGGCGCAAGGGTATTCATAGGCTCCATCCGTTGTTAGAGTGGTCAAAATCCAAGTGGAAGGCTCAATCCACTGACGCATTCTAGCCAACCTGGGCTGGTGGCTTGCCGCCAACAGCATGTAGAACTGACGAAGATTTCGTTAAGATCATGCGTAGGCCAAAATCGATTCGTGCTTAGAGATTCTCCGTCGACGATCGGGGGAAGTGCTTCATGCCAGCCTCGTCAACAGATCCGTCCGATTCCCTGTTCACCGGCCCGATGTAACGCGGCAATTGAACGCGAAAGGTACTTCCCGATCCCAACTTACTTTGCAGGTCCACTCGACCACCGAAGGAAAGCGCCAGGTGTTTAACGATCGACAGCCCCAGCCCCGTACCTCCCAAGTCTCGGCTGCGGGCTGGATCAACTCGAAAGAAGCGTTCAAAAATTCGATGATGATGCTCTGCCGCAATCCCAATGCCGTTGTCGATCACTTCAATCAGGGCGTTTCCACCGCTGCTGCGAATGTTTAGCTGCACAATCGCCAGTCGCCTGCCCGAACCATGATGATGGCTATAGCGCAGAGCGTTGGTGACCAAGTTATCCAGAATGGTGCGGATAGCTTCGCGGTCGGCCCATACAAAAATATTCTGCTGATTCCTGTCGATGGAAGGACTAAATGTCAACTGCACCTCTTTTCGCTGAGCATCGTCTGCGTGTCGTGACATGCATTCAAGACCGGCCTTCATCAGATCAACTGGTTCGGACTTAAATGCTTGGCGACCCGATTCAATACGAGCCAACTGCAGGAGATCGTGAATCTGTTGATTGAGCGTATCAGCCTGTTGTTCGATTTGACGCAGAAAGTTGATATTGTCGGGACTCTTGTGAACGGCACCCATCAGCAGAGTCTCTGCGTAGGCTTTGATCGACGAAAGGGGAGTTTTGAGTTCATGACTTACGTTGGCAACAAAATCACGACGTACCGTCTCCAGCCGAACCAGTTCAGTCACATCATGGAAAACCAGAGTCATTCCCGGCATGGGCTCACCAGCCATCGGTGCCACTCGCAGACGCACTTCCCGCCGATCAGGTTCATAGGTCTGAAAGGTCACGTCGACGGTTTTGTGCTGAGCCAGCGCCTGACGAGTCGCGTTTTGAACTGCCTCGTATCGCACTAAACCGAGCAGTGGCTTACCGATAACAGCATCAATATCGATAGATAAGATGCGCCTGGCTGCTCGATTCAGAAACTGTACACAGCCAGTCTCGTCGATTGCAATCACACCCTCCACCATGCCGCTCAAAACCGCCTCAAAGCGTTCCTGATGCTCAGCAAATTTCACAACCTGCTTCTCAATTCGCAACTCTTGCTGCCGAAGTTGCAACGCAACACTGCGAAGCAAATTCCAAGTCGTCGGCTTTAGCCGCTGGGCCATTCGCCCTTCTGCTACAACCTTTTCAACAGACCACAAAGGCCATAAGACCCAAACGATGTACAGAAGGGCTACGGTCACCGATATCACAGCGGTGATAACAACCGAGGTGGAATAACCTGTCTTGATCGATGCGGCCAACACCACAGCCGTCCCAGATGCGGTCAGCGCTAGCCCCAGCTTCGCGATCAGCAGTTTCATTCTACACCCACCCTAACGCAGACTCCGCACAAGCACCGTTAATCCAACTGCCGCAAGATTCCAACCACTGAAAGGCATTTTGTCCAGGTGCCATGCAGAATTCAATGGGAACTTTCAGTCGACGCCATCCGTCTGTGTTCATCTTTCAGGCTCCTTTTTCGGCCACTGGACATGCCTACAACTGGAACCTCTCTGGCCTGTTCATGGTTTAGGCTGATAATAGCTTGACTTGGACCTCCTACTCGAATTTTATCAAACGGAACCAATACTTTAACTGGAACGGTTGCATGATTGAGTTTACCGAATGCCCCAATTGCGGAAAACGTGTTCGCGCGTTGGCCGCCAAATGTCACCATTGCGGCTCAACGATCAACCAGCACCCCGACGATGTGATCGGCTCACCCGAACACGCCCAAGGCGGTTATGGCGACCAAAAAGATTTTGACTACGATGAGTTCCTGGAACAAGAATTTGGCGAAAAACGTTCAGGACTGCACAGTGTCTGGCGTGCGGCAGCCATCGTACTGATCGTCGTGATGCTGCTGCCCTGGCTACTGCAACTGTTTGGCATTTTTCCGGAAGTGAAGACGATTCCTGTTGAATAACTTGTACTCGAAAGAATCGGCCATGCGATACAATTTTTCTCTCTACCGAATCATTAGGGTAGCTCTAACTGGTCCGCTATCCATCTTGTGCTTATGCAACGACAGTCAGCTTCAAGCGCAAGCCTCAGCGTCCGACGATTCAGGCTCCACCCATTCCAAGCAACCCAATATTCTTTTCGTTTTTGCAGACGACTGGGGCCGTCATGCAGGGGCTTACGCACAGATTGACGGCGCAGGCACTATCAACGATTGCGTTCGCACGCCACACATCGATCGTATCGCCAACGAGGGTGTCTTATTTCGTAGCGCGTTTGTCTCGTCGCCAAGCTGCACACCGTGTCGCAGCGCGCTACTGTCCGGGCAACATTTCTGGAGAACTGGGCGCGGTGCGATACTCAATGGCGCTCTGTGGGATGGCTCCCAGCCGTCGTTTCCACTTCTGTTGAGAGAAGCTGGCTACCACATCGGAAAGTCTTACAAGGTATGGAGCCCCGGAATTGCACTTGTAGACCCTTTCGGCGACAAAAGTTCCTACTACGAAAAATCGGGGAGACGTTTTAATCAATTTTCTCAAAACGTAACTCTTCAAGTGGAAAAGGGAATATCGCTTCAGCAAGCCAAGCAGGAACTGTACGACGAAATCTTAGGAAACTTTAATTCGTTTCTTGATGATCGCAACGACGATCAACCGTTTTGCTACTGGTTTGGCCCCACCAATGTGCATCGCAAATGGGTCCAGGGTTCCGGCAAATCGCTATGGAATATCAATCCTGACGACCTCCAGGGCAAGATGCCTGCATTCCTGCCGGATGTTCCCGTAGTTCGTCAGGATCTGGCAGACTACTTTGGGGAAGTGGCTGCCTTTGATGCCGCTGTTGGTGTGCTACTGAAACGGTTGGAGGAAATCGGCGAGCTGGATAACACGTTAGTGATCGTCAGCGGCGATCATGGTGCGCCTGGATTTCCGCATGGCAAGTGCAATCTGTATGACTTCGGCTCGCGCGTATCACTGGCGATTCGCTGGGGTGGATCAAAGCCCGGTCGAGTGATCGACGACCTAGTGAGTCTGGCCGATTTGGCTCCTACGTTGATTGAATTGAGCGGCCAGAGGATTCCTGAGTCGATGACCGGACGAAGCTTGGTTGGTCATCTGCGATCAGAACGGTCCGGCCAGATCGAACCAAACTGGAATGAAGTGTTTATAGGCCGCGAGCGACATGTCGCCAGCGCTCGTGCCGATTATATGCCGTATCCACAACGCGCCATCCGAACTCATGATTTTTTGTACATCATCAACTTCCGACCGGACCGATGGCCGCTGGGAGATCCATTCCAACTGCAGGATGATTCTTCACCCTCGATCGAAGAATTGACCAATTCAACTCGCGCGACTCTACCTGATGAAGACGCCGGTCCTACCAAAGCTTGGCTAGTTGGCATGCGCAATGCCCCCCAGTGGAAAAGACATTTTGATTGGGTCTACGGCCGGCGTCCACGCGAAGAGATGTACGACTTGAGGACCGATCCGCATCAAACCAAAAACGTGGCTGGCGATCCAGCTTACGCACATCCGCAAGCTGAACTAGAACAAAGGCTACTAGAAGTGCTGACGACCACTGGCGATCCCAGGATGATCGACGATGGACGTTTTTTTGAGACACCTCCCATGTCCGGACCGCCTAGCGAGTAGTCTGTAACTGACAAAATAAGTTGGATAGGCTTTAGGCTCAGTACTCAGTACTCAGTACTAAGGACTAAGGACTAAGGACTAAGGACTAAGGACTAAGGACCCGGCTATTAGTTTTATGTCTTCCAACTATTACCAATTTTCCCGTACTGCCAAAAAACAATGATCGACATTTCTAACATGAATCGCCTTTTCATTTTTCTCCTGTACCTCCCTATGGCAGCAGCCGCTGTTGGTGAGCAGCCACCGAACGTCGTTTTTATTGTCTCAGATGATCAAGCCTGGACAGACTACGGGTTCATGGGGCACTCGCACATCGAAACCCCTTGCCTGGACCGACTGGCCAAACAAAGTGCTGTCTTTAGACGTGGATATGTCCCAACCGCTTTATGCCGCCCCTCGTTGGCAACTTTGATCACTGGCAAGTACGCACATCAACACATGATCAGCGGTAATGATCCTGCACTTCCGCAGTCAGGCTCGGGGCCTGCCGAGCAACAACAAGAGTCCGCAGAGTATCGTCAGCTTCGCGAACAACTAATTTCGCATATTGATAGGCAATCAACGCTGCCTAAGCTGTTAGCTGGTCAAGGCTATTTCAGTCATCAGTCAGGCAAGTGGTGGGAAGGCGCTTTCTCGCGCGGTGGATTTACCGAAGGCATGACAAGAGGTTTTCCCAAACCGGGTGGTAGGCACGGCGATGATGGTCTTAGAATTGGCCGCGAAGGGATGCAGCCGATTCTCGATTTCATCGATCGACAAACGGGTAATCACAAGCCCTTTTTCGTTTGGTATGCACCATTCCTACCGCACACTCCGCATAATCCACCCGATCGACTGTTTCAAAAATACAAGGACAAGGGCATTGCTTCCGACCATGTGGCCAGGTACTACGCGATGGTCGAGTGGTTTGATGAGACCTGCGGGCAGTTGCTCGATCATCTCGATCAAAAGGGAGTCGCCCCAAATACACTCATAGTCTACATCGCCGACAACGGCTGGATACAACGCACCGACGCTCCAGGTTTCGCTGCTCGTTCTAAGCAATCCGCCAACGAAGGCGGTACGCGGCAGCCAATCATGTTCTACTGGCCTGGAAACATTGTCCCTGGAGATCGTGGACTACAGTTATGCTCCAGTGTTGACATCGCACCAACAGTTCTGGCTGCTGCTGGCCTGGAGGTCCCAAACGATCTGCCCGGTCACAACCTTCTACCAATCCTAAAATCGAGTAAGCCCACGCCGCGCACCGAAGTATTCGGTGAGACGTTCGCTCATGATGTTGCCGACATCGAACAACCTGAGGCATCACTGCTCTATCGATGGGTAATCGATGATCGTTGGAAGTTGATACTCACCTATGATGGGAAGGTGGGACGTCACGCAGAAAATCATCCGCGCACGGACCTGCGTCCCCAGTTATATGACCTGCTGAGTGATCCCAGCGAGAATGATAACTTGGCTGCTCAACATCCAGCATTGGTCAAACGCTTAGCCGACAAATTGCAACACTGGTGGCCTGTAACCCAGCGAAAGGTCCTGACAGAATATCGATAAATTCGATGCCTACCATCATAACATGCTTTATTGTAACAGTTCGCGCCCCGTGGTGGGCCGGCGCGGAGCAATGGTTTGTTGAGGAAATGAGCTTGTCTCAAATCAACAAACTGGCAAATTGAGCGTCGATTTGCAACGGCCCCGCTTGTCCCACCCTACAAATTGTGTGAACGGTTACGTTTTTCACCTTTCTATGGAGGTTCGTGCAATACTTTTTCGGTTCGACTCGAATAGACAAATAGGGAGCATCCAAATGGACGAAAACAAGTTGACAACGCAAACAAATGTTCTTTACAAAATATTGACTTGGCTAGCTCGAATTTCTTCGCTGGCCATGGCTGGTCTATTTCTTTCGTTCTTAATGAGCGGCGAGCCACGCCCGGATCTATTGCAAGAGCCCTTGAGCGTCCAACTGATTTTCATGGGCTGGGCAATTATCTTCTTAGGTTATCTGTTGGGCTGGCGATATCCGGCAATGGGAGGTGCCCTTGTAATGTTGGCACTAGCGTTCATGAACCTGGTCGAATATTTACACAACGATCGGTTGCTAGGCCTAGCGTTTCTGCTCTGGGCGGTTCCCGGAATATTATTTTTGTTATCAGCATGCACCGATTGGATTTGCAACCGAACAGGTTCTCAAGCTCAGACACTCGCATCCCACCGCTGATCGCTCAACTGTGTTTTTTACTTTTGAAAATCGGTGTTGTTCGCCAAAGTGCATCAGGGCCAAACCGCTTTTGCAATCCCGAATGCCCCGCATGGGCATCGCCGTAGACTTTTCGAATCATTGCGGGCATCCCCAGAGTACACACGGCTATCACCACCGCGGCCCATGCTGATAGCCTGAGCCATGAAGGCTGGGAATCAGCGCGCGCACCGATCCCGTTGGCCTGGCTTACCGACTGTGCGGATAGCGGCTTGAAGGTGCCAACCAACCAGGTCACAAGTACCGCATTCAAAAAAATCGCTCCTTCAGTCAACATGCGACCTTCTGAAAATCGCACCAGAGCACGCTCGAAGTTCATCACAACGATCACCCACAACAAAACCAAATAGTACAGTTGCCCACGCCCAATCCAGCTTGCGGGCAGCCATGCCAAGGGGTCTCGCAGATGGCGGTGCATCATCGTCACGCCACAAATGGCCAACGCACAGAAGGCTAAACAGAACCAAACCTCGGCCGAAAATTCCAAACTGTCAAAACCAGGCAACCGCATTGTACGAGGCACCGCCTGATGTTCGACCCAGACGCGCACGTTCTTAAACATGTTTAAGAAGATCACACCAAACAGCACGCTGGCAATAGCTACGATGTGTTTCTTCGCGGTGGGCTCCGAACTGGTATCTCGGGCAAATCGTCCAGCAGATTTGCTCAACCAGTAAAGCGCCAGGAAAACTCCCAGGCCGTTGATCAAGCCGTACGACTGCTCCAGAAAACTGTGCCAGTTGCTGTGCTGCCAAAACTTCCATCGCTCAATCATTTCGGTATCTCTGGACAAGTTAGGATTGCCCGGTGCCACCAACAACAACTTCAGAAACGCGGCACCCGCAAATCCCAGCCCACCCACAATTCCGCATAGAAGCCCTGCGTAGGCGGCTCGCGTGTATCCATGACGCAGCAGCCACCAAACGGTTCCACCGACTACTCCGACAATTCCAGCCCAGTTGTCGCCTCGCGGAGGCGTCATTCTCAACCCAGCGCCTCCCAATCCCAGCAGAACCGGCATCAACAGGAAACCGACCATCCAGCCAATAACCATACTTGTCAACAGGCCCGAACCGCTTCGAAATCGTCCGTAACGCGACATAAAAATAACCAGTCCAGCCAGTAGACCAACGACCCACCCCACGTGCTGAGGAAAGAGAGTAAACCAGTTTGGCCAATTGGTCAGCAAATCCGACTGCAACTCTTGGACAGTTTGACCACGCTGCTGGGCCCACTGCGAAAACTGGCTTGCATCAGCTTGATACTGAACCAGTGGCCACGCCAATAGGTGCTGCAATAGCCCAGTCCAGGTCAGCAGCAGTTGCAGCACCCATCCGACCAAAGCACTCGATCCGGCGATCAGGAACAATTTGCCGCAGTGCCGAAATCGACTGTCCCACAATTCAAAAAGGACGATACCAAGCCCCGCCGCCAAAGTTTGAATCCAGTCGCTGTCCATCCAATACAAGGCGCTGGCTTGCCGCTGCCACGTACGGTCGTCGATGTAACTAGCTTCCAGGTTGGACAACCAAATCAAAAAGAAGTGGAGAAAGATCCACGTAGCCACCACCCAGGCTAGAGGACGAAACAGGCTGGACAATCTTCGTCCCGACGCCTCGGCGGGCCAAACCGTACCAAGTCCACCCATGGCGGCCCACAAAAATCCAATGACAAATAACCCGCTAAAGCCATAGACTACGCTAGGCCAATGTCCAGAATGGGTATAAGCGATCACTTGCATGTAGGAAATAGAACCGCCGAAGGCCCAGCCAAGTACTCCAAACATTGGAAAGTAGCCCAATCGGATCACCCAGTCACGCTGCCCAAAGACCAAAACGCCAGCTAACGCTGCTAACGCGCCAGGCAACATGGCACCGTACTCATGCCCAAAATTTCCGCGCACTCCCCAACCAATCGACAACGAAAGGCTCACCAAGATTGCCGCTCGTATCATAGCCTTGGTCCTTTTTAGCGATGGTCAGTGATCAACATCGAAAATTTCTACCGGATTGAGTTTGAACTGCAACATATTAGCCGACTGACGCCCGTTGTCACCACCTTTGCGTTGCATCGTGATTCTACCTATCTTTAAGCTTCCCTCGCGGCTGATCACCACTTCGCCTTGACCATAGAACTCGGCGGCTTTCGCGGTGGGAACGATGATCCACTGAAAGCTAGGCAGCTTCTTCTGTGCCGCTTCCCCCCTGGGCGGCTTGATCGTCACCATCAGCCAATCAGCCGAATAATCACCGGAACCTTCAAAAAGATAGTTGACGATTCGCTGACGATTGGTGCTAAAGAATTGTAGAATTGCCAGCTGAGTCTCTTTTGGCATTTCGTCCAAAAATGTCCGCCTAGCATCTCGCCCAACTTGCTCGGGGCGATGTTCGCCAACAAAAAGCCTGAGTGCTGCATGCACATCGTCCGGCATCTGCCATTTTTCGGCATAATCGTGCAGCCAGCGTTTGTCGATTTGATTAAAGCCGTCTGGGTTGCTGACCAGCTTGATCGAGATCCCTTCATTACAATCTCCGCGAATGCTAGAGTCGATTTTCAGCATGAGATCTGCTTTCTGACCGTGCGGCTTATGTACTTCAACGCTTACCAACTCCTGATAATCATAGCCAAGAGCCGAAAGCCATGCCTGAGCGTCTTGGTCGGAGCGCCATGCGTTAAACTTTTCGCGAATCTGGTCTTCGTTCTCAAAACCGGCTTTTGCGGTTCTTGAGCCACGCTGAATTTCGGCCGCCCGAGAAGCTGTCTGACCTTTCTGCGATTCGACAGATGCTTGAGTGAACGACTGAGCAAAGCAGCTTGATGAATCGATGTACATGCAAGCAGACAGGGCGACAATCATCACAAGCAGCCTGCCACGGCCTCGACAACAGGCGGGCACGCCTTCGATCCAGTCAATTGTCCTTCGACAGGTAACAAACATTGTATCAATCACCTATTCGAGCCCCAGGTGTTACCAAGTAATTAAAGCGGTCTACGGGTTGGTCCGCTGCCCACGCAATGCCACGTAAAAGTACTGTGCGGAACAGGGGATCGTCAAAGGTCCAGCTATAATGCCCTGGAATACTCACGAACACTCGCCCTGGATTGTGATCTCGAATCCAGATCTGTGGAGTCGCTTGCCCCTCTTCTTGACTGGTGGCCAAAAGCGTGATTTGGCTTGGGTCCCCGGACAGCTTCCAGTACGATTCGTCATACAACTCCAACCGTTCCACGTTACGCATGATCGGATGCTGGCGATTAACCACGTCTAATGTCAACGGACCATGCCGATAGCTTATGCGACCACCCCAAGAGGCCAAACCGATCCGCTGGGCAAACGCTTCCACCCGGTCATTTCCATTGACAGCCCAATGAATAAACACGGCTCCTCCGCCGCGCTTGAGGAATTGGTCCAGTTCCACCTCCCGCTTAAAGGAAAAGCTACCTTTCTGGAAGAAGATCAGCAGATCGGCGTTCTTCAATTGCTGCTCATCAGGAAATTCCCGAGCCGCAGTCGCTTCAACTTCGTCTGCGCCTGATAACAGTTGCAACCAACTTCTTTGCCAAGCTGGATAGTCATGCTCGCCAGGCCCATGATCTTTGACTCCATCGATCAGGACCATTGTTAGCGGTCGAAGTGGTTCGACTAATGGCTGGCTTCCTTGAAGCACGGCGGCGACATCTGCCTTCGTACGAACAGGCGGAGCCGGCAAAGGAGCGTCCTCTGGCATGCTGGGTGCCGGAGTCAACAGATAGGTCAGCAGATCTCGCCGCTGTGGATCGGTAAGCTTGCTCAGAAGATCTTGAGGCATAATAGAGGTTCCCGTAGCAGTCATCGATTCCACATCCGAATTATGCAGCCGCTTCACCTCGCCAGACGCATCGGCCACCAGCAGGTGATGGTCATCGGAACTTACGACTCCTGTTAGAACTTGCCCATCTACAGTTGTAACGGCATGACTCAAGTAGTCCGGATTGATCGCTCGGCTGGGCTGCACGATGTCCCTCAGAACCGAAGCGTAATCTCGCTGCACGAGGTGGCTTAAATCAGGTCCGATCTTGCCACCCTGACCGCCGACCGCATGACACTTTGAACACATCGTCCGCTGATCATAAAACAACTTGCGGCCTTGCCCCCAATTGCCACCGGCCAGTTCGACGCTGGCCTCACGCGCCAACTCATGATCTGCAGCATTGCGTATCGATTGATTAGAAAGAAATGGTTGAAAAAAACGTCGAATGGGCAACGCGCGAAGCGTCGAATCCTCGGCGGTCACATAGCCGGCTGTCAGCACCGCCTCGACTCCCTGCTGCGTCGGAAACTCCATTTGCAGTCTTACCAATTCTTGACCGGCCGCGAATGGAATGGCTAATTCTGCCCCTTCGGCTCTGACACTATCTTCATTCATTTTTACATCTTCGGAATTTTCTGATGTGCGTAGCTTAAGTTGCGCTGAAGCCGTGAAATTTAGCGTGACCTGTTCCATCGGCCACTGGTGATCGATCTTCGCACCAACCTGGACTTCAGGCCGCAACATTTGATGACAATCTATTACGGTTTCAAGTATCAGCATTCCCGGCTTGGTAAGCAGATCCCACAAAGCAGCATGATGCGACGATCCTGACAACAGGGACTTACATACTTGCAGATCGATATGGGGGAGGTATCCCTGCCATGTCGGGATGTTGGCACCCGCCGCGACCCAAGTGGCAGTTACCCCATTAGGCATGGCATCAATTTCGTAGTCTTGGCCATCGATGGTCAAATGGATGCTGTGATGGACGGCTTGAGCCAATGCCTGAGTGTTCAGCGTCAAAATCTGATGATCTGGGGTCAGTCCAACCGAGTGTACTTTCAGAGCCTGCCTGGGCTGTAGGTCCTGCTGCTGCACGACGGCATAGGGTGGCTTTAGATTCTCCCAGCGATCACCGGCTCGAACATGGACCCCATATTCAATTTTTGTCCGATCGACCAATCCGCGCAGATGCTCCGGATTGAGCGGCTGGTCAAAAGCGATTTGTAACTCATCTATTCCCGACCACCACGCAGCTACTGGCCGCGATGCTTTTGCATCTTCCATGTGGATTCGAAACAACTTTCCAACACCTTCGGGACCAGTTCCCCAATCTGGCGGGCCACTGTGGCATGCCACAATCAAATCTCCTGCGGGCGATAGACAGGCATCAACTGTCAGCATCTGCAGGCAAGCGATCAACTGGGTTTGAGCAACGTAACCCGATTTAGTCTTTACCAGCTTAGTGCGCCACAACTTGCCACGCGACTGGCCGCACACGATTACATCACCATGCCACCAATGCGGACCAAAGTTTGCTGCATGATCGCTTGCCGTGTATTTGGCTCGATTAAAGAAAAAGCCACAAGTCGACTGATGTTGCGGTCCGTAGTCAAAGACGCTGGGTTCGTCGACCACAAGAGGATTGTGTCTGGGATGCCTTGGAGGAAATCCAAAGTGTTGTTTGCCCGTTGGATTGGCTGCTGGTGCCTGGCCGTCCAGCCGAATATGCAGTAATTCGTCCAGCGTATTGCCATTGGGCAGCCATGTCGCGCCCTCCTGCTCGGTGCAAAAAAGATCGCCGTCACTGCTAAAGTCAAATGCGATTGGAAACCGAATACCCGTACAGACCGTCTCTCGCTTTGTCCAGTCCGGCGAGATACGTTGCACCGTTCCACGCTCGCCGTTTAGTTCGTAATGTGCCAGTCCCGCATCATCGACCAAAAAGGCGTTGGCATAGTTGGCTGTCCCCAAACCAAAATAAAGAGTTCCATCATCAGCCATAGCCAGGCCGACAGCGTCCACATTTTGTGGTATTTCCTGCCAGCCTGAAGCCACGATCAGTTCTTCGTCGCCCACGTCATCACCATCGCGATCGACGATCATGGAAACTTTGCCCTTGGAGGCCAAAATGACACCTTGACCGTGCGGATAGCCTTCAGGCGTTAACACCATACCGATAGGACCGCGAATGGCCCCGCGATTCTTCCAGTACAGAGCGATAGTCTCTTCAAGGCCGTCTCCATCGCGATCACTTAGCAGGTGAATGTCACCGTTGTAGCCTAGAGCAACCAGCTTGCCATCTCGCCGATAACGGACGTTGTTCACGTTGGTGAGATTCACTGGCAGCTCTTGAACCCGAAAACCCGGAATCAACATCTTGACCAAAGGCGGATCGGGGACTTTGACCAGTGGTACTCCGGATGATGTCTTTGCAGGCAGCGATGTGCGCAAGGCTTCGTTCATCCCTAGAAATCGATGCTGAAGAAATTCTCGAACCAGCTTCGATTCCTCTTCTTCCAAGACTCGGTCATAAATCAATACCGCCGCCACATCGCCGTGAAAATGGCCTCGTACCTGCTGCTGACCTGGTCCGTTGGTAAAGTAACGAGCCCCCAAAGTCAGCTCGTCTAGCGAGAGCATCGTAGAATCAAAGGGGCGGCTACCCGCTGCATCACCGTCGACACTTAGCGATACCTTTGAATCGTTCGAGTTCATCGACACTTCCAAGACGTGTAACTGCCCAAACTCTGTCTTCTTTTGTTTAAGATTTTGAACGCCTTCGAAGCCCCGACCTTCGACATTTAATTGTTCAAAAGCGCCCGAAGGTGCCGCGCCAAGATCCACGGTCCATCCCGACTGGTAGTCCCGCTGACCAGCCGCGTTAGCAGCCACCATTCCACGAAAATCCCCCTGGTTGCTGTGAGGTGCGGCGACGACGAACAGCATGATAGATTGGCTGTGCAGTCCTGTTCCGGTCACTCGCAGCACATCGTCCTGACCATCAAAACGAACCAGCCATCCATCGCCCACTTTGACGAGCTTGGGTGTACTCGGATCACTTGGCGCGGTGGCATTCATCGGAACCGTGCCTAAACTTGACCACCTCGTGAGTATTGCCTCATCGGCTGCAATCGTACAATCAGGGCAAGGCGTCAACGCATCAAACCACGCGATCAGCCCTTGAGAGACAGGACATTTTGGCGTTGCGTGTTGAGCAGAGTGCAATGGAGATCTCGATAAGACTAACAAGACAACCAAAATTGCTTTATTTCTCAACATAAGGCTCATTTCTACCAATTTTCCGGGTGCCGGTTAAAAATGTACATCGATCGGTTTTTTAGTTGCTCCATCTCGTCGAACGTAAATTTTTCAGGTTCTAAAAAAACTTGAGTGTTGAGAAAAGAGAATTGTAATAGACCTTGAAAGGTTACCTGTGTATCTCTTAGATCTAAATGATTGACTTTCAGCTTGCTAAGCAGCGGTAAACTTGCATCGGTGATGTTGCATCCTCGCAATACCAAGCTCCCTGGTCGCCAATCAACTCTTTCGGCCAATTCGGACAATTGTGCATCCGAAAAAGAGCTACCCGATACATCCAACCAAGCTGGTAAGACTGGCCAGTGAATCAAGAAATCACCGGTCAGCGCTGGATCGCGAATCGTGATACCTTTGGGTACGATCGTAGAAGTAAGCTTGCTGAGTGTCTTTTCGTCAAAACTACCGGGCAGAAACCCAATCGTATCAAACACGTCCATCAGCTTTGCCAAACCAGCTACTGTGATGGAGGTACGACCAAGGGTGACACTTCCGCTTGGCCCCTTGGCAAGCCACTGATCGAGCAACACATCATCCATGTCCACTTGATCAATGGTAATATAGGTCGCTGAGAGCGGTGGCTTCAGGTTGGCGAACATGGCTTGGCTGCCAGGGTTTCTGGAAGCATCCAAACTGCTAGACGAATTTTGATAGGCTTTGATCAAAGACTTTTCTGTTAGATTGTTTCCCGCGAGTTGCCAGGAGGACACTTGCGGGCTAAAGAGGCTTGCGAATTTTTCATCGGTAAGCTGCATATCTTCCAGAGTGACGTAATGTAAATATCTTCCTTTCTTGGCCAATAACTTCCCTATGGCAGCCGGTGATAGCTTGGTTCTAGAAAAATTCACGCTCTGCAACATCGATAGGGCTTCCAGAAGCTCGACGGAACGATCAGTAACGTTGGTATCCGAAAGATCGATACTACCCAAACTAGGGCAATTCCTGATTAATTGCTCAACTTCCTGGTCTCCAACATTGGTTCCGGCTAGTGATACATGGTGAAGGTTCGGATTTTTTGAAACTTCATCCAACCAGTATTTTGTATTTTTCGAAGGTACTCTCACAGCGCTGATGATACTCTCAAACCAACTGGCATCCCCCCCTCAGCTCGCAGTTGAGTCAACCACTGGATACTCTCTTGAAATCGGATTTTTTCGTAACGCTTCAAGGCTTGGATCGGCATAGTTGTCGAGGCAGCCGCAAGCAGGAAACCTCCAGTCCAAAGCCACTCGGTTCGGCGTTGAGACCATTCGGAACTGTCTGACAGCTTTTGGTCGCTCGCTACCAACGGCTTCTGCCAAAGATATCCGCTCGCTCGCAAAGCGATGATCCCTGGCAAATAAAGTGCCATGAAGAATATTACTGAGACCATCATACCGATCGGTCCAAAACTAAATCCCCCACCTCCCATCCAGGATCCCAGCAACACGGAATAGGCTCCGCACAAGATAGAGACTCCCAAGCCGCTGATCACAATAACCAGAAGCCAGCGCAGCCAATTAAGTCTACTTTGAAACGTCCATCTGACCGAGGGCAACACGGTGATCAAAGACGCCAACGCAGACATAGCTAGCAGGCCAGGCAGATAGGGCAGCACCTGAGTCAACGTCAAGCGGTGCAACTGCATCGGCACTCGGCAAAAGAACATCAGACAAGCCACGACCGTTGTCATTTGCAGTAGCGATTCAACGCTCAGACGCCGAGTCACATCCACTTTTGACTGTCGTGTGATCACGGCACCACTGACCGCGCGAGCAGCCAATAGCGGAATGGCTGCGCCAAAAACCATTAGCGGCAGATTGTAGGCGTAGAACAACTCCGAATAGCGGCCAAATCCCTGATCGCTAAGCATGTCAACCATCAGTGTCAAGAATATAACCACCGCCAGGATACTTGCAATTGCGATCGACCGAATCGCATGTAGCCCACACAGTCCAGCAATTAGCGCCAAAACACTACTCACTCCCATCGTCTGGCCGAAATGCACTCCCGATAAAATCTGATTTCCCGATAATCCTCTCCTAAAATGGTTTCGGGTGTAATTTTCCAAATCGTCAACAATCCGCATCCACACCTCTTGATTGGACGCCAGGACCAGGCAGAACGCGAAATAGAGTCCCAATGGCCATAATCCGATCAGACGCAGTCTGCCGGGCTGTTGATCATCAGAGACGGTTTGGTTCGAATGTTCGTTCATCACTACTTTGACTACGCGATACTGACTACGCAGCAGCTTCAAAACGGGAAACGGTTCGATACGATGTGAGGCAGATGTGTTACACTTGGCCGCAGTCTGGCACCCCTAACCATGCGGCTTCAGTATAGCAGAAGCGCATGGTACAGTCACAACAAGTCGGGCTGGAAGAATGCAACAATCTAATTGATTTACGAACGGACACTTATTTGATTACGGGCAACCCAAGCGCTGCCCGATGCTGATTGACAGCCAGCAGAGCAGGGGGGTAAGCCCGGAGCAACTTGGCAAACTGCGAACTACTAACGTTTAGTCGCATTGCGGCAACCCGATAATCCCAACCTGTCGCCAAAAGATGATCCATCGCCTCGGCCAATATGGCCGGGAAATCCTGATGCTGGGCCGATACCTGCAAACGGCCAGCCCTAATTCGCTGCTGCATTAGCTCGGAGATCTTGGCTGGCACATCATCTGTCTGACCGGATGGTTTCTCATCGGAAGCGTGACAATTGGCTAGCCTGATCGATTCGTCAACAGCCCATGAACTGCGGTACTCGATGGCCAGTCGTAACCTGAGCCGAAACTGGGCGACCATTCGATTTTGTCCTTGACTACGGCGCTCGCTGGCTTCCGCAGTGATACCGGACGGAAGATGCTGAAGTCGTACTGCGGTCTCTACTTTGTTCCGGTTCTGACCTCCAGGCCCACTTCGCCGCCCAGTAAGTATCCGACATTCACTCTGCAACATTTCGATTGGCTGACAGGCTGGGTGCATCATTTATTCAAATCACTTCGAGAGATATTGACCATGAGCTGAATTTGATGCAATGGTCGATCGAGGTGCCTTTGTTTGTATCAGCGGAAAGAAAGTAGAACTGATTCGAGGTGACTTAAGATTCATGAACCCGTCTGGCCCAATCCATTCGGACAGTAGCCTAGCATAACCCGCATCAGTCGACACAACTCGAGAAACGAACATGGATTTACCCGATTTACAGGATGATCGTTGATCCAAATTGCAGTTTGGAGAAGTCCCTGAGAAAGTGAATCTATCAACGAATTGAAACCATCCTGTTCATCTTGTACATCCATGTTCATTTATTTTGTTCGAAAACTTATGCATGGGTGCTTATCTATGAGTGACGGGAAGTTGTATCGCCAAATCGAATTAGTCACCGGTCCCCAAATGCTTTCGCCGAAGTGCATTCCAACTGCAAAACTTGATTTGACAGATTTATTCTCAGTGAAATTAAAAAAGTCGCCCTACTTCTCTGGATACATGCTACGTTTCTCCGCAATCTTAGACGGGTGGGGCCTCAAACGAAAAACCCCACAAACCATAAAGATTTGCAGGGTTTTTCCGAGTGCCCAGGACTGGATTTGAACCAGCAAGGGGTTGCCCCCACAACGACCTCAACGTTGCGCGTCTGCCAATTTCGCCACCTGGGCTTTCAATTTTTTGTATTCAGGCAATAAACTTTATCAGTGACCAACATGTCATGATGTCATTATGTCATGTGCCATAAGAGCCACGCACATACCTGTGAACATTGCCCTGCTTGTAGCATTGTCTTTTTATATGGCGGGATTGGTTTTCGTCAAGGCCGTTCAGGCTTGCCCGCATCCGCTACCCAACTGGCCAGATCGGCCAGGCTTGATCCCGAGTAAGGACGAAATTTCTCTTGTTGCCCAGTGGCCTCGTCATGCAGCAACATCACATAGTCTCCAAGCTTTGCTGCCGCCAACGAATCAACTAAATTGCTAGAATCGTTATCACTCATCTGCATCAGAAGCCTAACCTCCAACTCCCGCAATGCGGTACGCGACAACCAGCGATTAACTGTCGAAAAACTATCTGCCCAAATCACGCAGTGGATACGATAGCTGGGTCCATCCCGCAGCAGCTCTTCCAGTCTCTTGTCCGCCGTCGCTTCGGTTTGTCCAAAACTAAACTCCTCCTCGCGGCGCAACTCGCGTAGCCGCCCCAGTTGAATCAAATGAAACAATACAGGCGTGAATTGACTATCCTGAACAGCCATTCTCTGTTGCAGCAGTTCATGAATTTGGTTGACCGCCGGTACGGCACTGCGAGCGTCGAAACTATGCGATTGACAGGGCAAACCCTGCCAACGACCTGGCAGTGCCAGAGCAAAGGCATCTGTGGGCTTGGCACCTTGCAGGCTGAACACGTCTGCCTGCTGGCCGGCAGCCACAGCAGCTCGCACGAAGCTGTGCGTCACAAGATCGATCACCGACCCGGCCAAAGCATCTTCACCACCAACAACCAGCACGTTTCTTCCAGCCTGCTGAGTTAGCGGGAATACGACGGCCGGGCTGATGGCTACACTGTCTCCCACAGCACACCAAATCGCTTGAGGATTGACGTTTTGTACGGCCGCGCTGATCGCCATCTGCGCTTGACCGGCTTGCCATGTCGCCGGTCGGTTCCCATCAAAGACCACGCTACGGCCCAAACGGTTGGTGGTCACATCATGATTCTGGTAGCCTTTTGGCAAATCTACAAACCACTGGAGCTGAGACGCCTTGTCCAACCATCCAATTTGCATGGGTTGATTACCTTCGATTCGGCCACCCATATCATTGTAGACGGCCTGACCTGGGTGCTTTAGTCGAGAAGCCGCAGGATTGTCGTCGGCAAAAATGATCTGCGCATCTGCCTCGTCACATTGCAGTGCGACCCGCACAGCCATCTGCCCTAGAGTCGTTCGCTGAAGCGTGTAGGCTCCGGCCAGCGTCTGACTGCTAAGCACCGCGTGCACTCCAAACGATCGACCCTGGCGCACGATGCGGTCCAAAATCAAACTAGCCCCCTGACTCAACTTGTCATCTTCGACAAATAGTTCCTGGAATTCATCGATCACCAACATCACTCGCGGCATTTTCTGTTCTGGACGCGCCGCATTCCAACTCGCGATATCTTGCACGCCAGCACTGCGGAACAACTCCCCGCGTCGTTGCAAACAGCCATCCAAGTATTCCAAAGCGCTTAATCCAAATTCACGATGACTTTCGATACCGATGATATCTGCGTGCGGAATTTTTGAATCGGAGTAAACCTGGAACTCGACACCTTTCTTAAAGTCCAACAAGACCAACCGTAAATAGTCCGGCGAATACTTCAGCAGAGCGCTAGTGATCAGTGCGTGCAACAAGCTGGATTTTCCAGAGCCTGTCTTTCCAGCGATGATCGCATGTTGCGCGGTGCCAACCCCAAGTTTCATGGCGTGCATTCGCCCCACACCGCTTTGTCCGATCGGAATCTCCAAACACTTGGAACTATCGGCCAACCAGCGCTGCGATTTCTCCACTGTGGCAATGTTGGCTAAAGGCACCTCCACGCGCTGAGCAGCCAGAGCACGACGCCCAACACTATCGATGATCTGATCTGCCAGTGCATCAGTTGGACTATCTTCGGGTCGGAACGCTAAGGACTTCCATCGTTCAGAAGAGGAACTGAATTGCCCATCCGCCTGAACCGTCACGTGCGTACCGCTTCGCTTGAGCGACTGAATGCGAGGATCTTTGTCGACTTCCATTGGATCGACGACCAGCACCGGTATGATTCCACATCGCGAACCTGAGTCCAATAAGCTTTGCAAATTTTTCCACGACAATTCGTCTAGCCCTTGTGGAAAGCTGGACCAAACCAGAATGCGATACGGCTCGGCCAATGCTCCCGCATGTCGGTTATAGTCCGCAATGTCGCGGTACTGATTCCTGAGTGACTGCTGGATAAAATCTTCAGCCGACGAAGAGAGATTTTGAAGCTGCCGCGCGATATGACTAGACTGAGTCCACACGCGATGCGAAACAAGCTGCGGATCAAAGTCGCTTAAGTGCATCAACCATCCAAAATCACGCCCTAGTCCTGGTGGATCGATGACACATAACTGAACTCGCCCTGGCGGTAACGCGGTTAGTACTCGCAGCAAGAATGATCGCAGAAACTGTTTGACATCGTTCTGCCCCGGTCTTCCATGTACTACCAAATAATGATCATCCAAGAGCGAAAAAAGCAGAGGCATATCGAAACTGCCCAGCAAGTGCTGCTGCAAATCGCCGACTACCTTACCCAGATTTACGGTACCCAAAGGCAATTCCGCACGATCCGATGAACCCGAATGCGACAGCCCCGATTTGACCAATTGATCCCAGTCAGGAAAGCTATCGGCACACCACTGCTGATGCTGTCGGATAAATCGACTAACCTTTTGAGTACTATTTTGCAGTCGAGCGGTCCCGCTTCGCTCCAGCAAAGCAATCTGTTGCCGAATCTCGTCTTGTCGGTTCTGTGTGGCACGAGCGGTTTGCCGGCGCTGTT
>JBIIJD010000127.1:0-7479 GCA_044234105.1 Aureliella sp.
GATCGATTCACCAGCCCGAAAAGAAATTGTACGACGTTTGACCTCTGGCGATTCTGCGGTATGGATTCTAGTCCAGTCAGGAGATTCGGAAAAAGACCGCGTAGCCTTGGAAACTTTACAAAATCAGGTGCAGTCCGAGGAAACAAGACTGAAATTGCCTTCGGCTGATGAACTCGAATTAACAGCTCAACAGTTGGCGGCGGCCAAGATTCAGTTGCGAATAGGCTTTAGTGTGCTGGCCATTCGTCGCGATGATCCTCAGGAGCAATTCCTATTGAATTCTCTGCTCAATAGCGAGCCCGATTTGCATGAGTACTCGGACCAGCCGCTGGCCTTTCCAGTCTTTGGTCGCGGCATCGTACTTTACGCGCTAGTGGGAAAAGGCATCTCGCCGGAGACGATCAAGTCAGCAAGTTCGTTTATCGTGGGACCGTGTTCTTGCCAGGTCAAAGAGCAGAATCCAGGATTTGATCTGTTGCTCAGTCACGATTGGGATGGTGCGGTGGGCAAGCAATTGATCAGCTCGGCATCCGCCCAAGAAACCACAGATGCACCGCCTCGCCTTTTGACTATCCCTTCTGGTAAAAAGAAAAATTGAATTGAACTCCGTTTTGCGTGAGCCATCCATGGACAACCGTCGACTGACTTTGATCGTTCTATTTCTCGGTACTCTTGGCAGTTTGAGCCATGCTGATGATGGCCTGAAACCCAGCGAAGACTGGCCTATGTGGAGATACGATGCGCAGCGCTCGGCAGCCTCGCCAAATCTGATCCCTGAAAAGTTGCATTTACTGTGGAAGCTATCATTGCCCGAACGAACGCCAGTTTGGGATGATCCGCTGAATCAGGATTTGATGAGCTACGATAGTCAACTGGAGCCGATCGTGCTGGGAGGCCGCTTGATGATTGGCCTGAACGATAGGGATCAGTTAGTTGCCTTGGACGCGCAGTCGGGACAGTTGCTTTGGCGCTTCTTCGCTGAAGCTCCCATACGATTGCCGCCGGTTGGCTGGCGAGATCGTGTCTTTGTATGTAGCGACGATGGCTTCTTGTATTGCTTGCAGGCAGATAGCGGTAAGGAGTTGTGGCGATTTAGTAAAGCCCCCAGCCAGCAGCATGCCATTGGCAATCGTCGGATTACGTCGGCATGGCCAGCCCGAGGTGGCCCAGTGGTGCGTGACGGTACAGTTTACTTTGCTGCCAGTATTTGGCCATTTATGGGCACGTTCATCCATGCGTTGGATGCAGAAACTGGGCAGGTTCAATGGACCAACGACAGCACGGGGTCTCAATACATCAAACAGCCTCATAGTGCGCCCTCGTTTGCTGGAGTTGCACCTCAGGGCGCGCTGGTGGCGACGCAAGATCAGTTGATTGTACCCGGCGGACGTAGCGTCCCCGCAGTGTTTGAGCGTCAAAACGGTCGCCTTAAATATTTCGAAATCGATGCGGGCGGTAAAGGTACCGGCGGATCTTTTGTAGCTGTCGACCAAGTTCACTTCTATGTGCATACGCGAGGCCAGGGCACTCGTGCATTCAATTTGGCGACTGGACTGAAGACCGCATTCATGCCCAACCAGCCTGTGATCTGGAGTAACTATCTATTTTCTGCTGAAAGCGATGGTGATCAACCTTGCATTAGCGCCTACCAGGCGAACGTCGAAAGCGATAAATCGCGGGAGCCAGTTTGGAAGTTGGATGTTGACGGACGTGACGACTTGATCGTCGCGGGGAATCATCTAGTCGCTGCCGGTGGTGGGCAACTTTCGGTGATTCGGTTGCCCAGCCCGCAGGAAGCGGTGCTAGTCGGTGGCAAAGTGGTCCAGCAGATTCCAATCCCAGATAAGATAGCTCGACTGCTGGTCGCCGATCGCAAGCTGTTTGTCGTCACTAGGTCGGGCGACCTACATGTGTTTGGTTCATTGCCAGAACCATCCTCCCAGCAAGGGAACCCGAATCAGGCAGCGGTCAAGGAAATCAACTTGACGGGTAATACAGAGATCAGTCACGCTGCGACTGACCCGGTAGCCATCGAGCAAGTAAAGAGATTGCTTAGCATCGGGCAAGCGGAAGGTTACGCGTTTTGGTATGGCAACTGCGAGCCCTCACTGCTAACCGCTTGGTCTGAACTGAGCCCTTTTGTTCAGTTGGCCATCATCGATTCCGATTTACAGCGAGTGGATGCGGCGCGACGCCATGTTGACAGCTTAGGCGCTTACGGTTCAAAAATTACGGTTCACCATGCCGAACCTACTACCTTTCGTCCACCGCAGTACGTTGCCAACATGATCTTTGTATCTGCACAGTTGGCAGCGACGGCGGATGCGGCGGATCTGCAAGCCATCTTTCAAGCTGTCAGGCCTTATGGTGGTTCCATGGTTGTATTGTCCGATGACGCCATGAAAACTGCGCTGAGCGAAAGGATGATCGCAGCGAAACTTGAGAATGCGACGATTAGCCATCACGCTGAGGCACTGATCGCAAGGCGCGAGGGTCCGCTGCCAGGTTCTGCTCCGTGGAATCACCAGCATGGGGACATTGCTAATTCGGTCAAAAGTAACGATAGTCGCGTCAAGTTGCCCCTAGGTATACTTTGGTTTGGTGGCGTCAGCAATACGGATGTACTACCTAGGCACGGACATGGGCCCAGTCAGCAGGTTGTCAGTGGACGATTGATCCTGCAAGGGCATACTAGCTTGAGCGCTCGAGACGTGTACACGGGACGACTGCTATGGCATCGCGATTTTGGTGATCTGGGTACATTCGATGTCTATTTTGATACAACCTATGAAAACACTCCGTTGGATCCCAAGTACAACCAAGTTCACATACCAGGTGCCAACGCGCGAGGTACCAATTATGTAGTCACACAGGACCGTGTCTATTTGGTGATTGGCAATCGGTGCATGATACTTGATGCTTCAAGTGGAACCGATGTTGGGGAGATCAAGTTGCCTCAAGACGCCGCCGGAAATGACCGCGAGTGGGGTTTCATCGGTGTTTATCGCGACGTCCTATTGGGCGGAGTGGGCTTTGCAAAATACAAGGAGCGACACAGCTTAGAATTCGACAGCGACAAATTGCTCAAAGGAAGCAAGGCCGGGTTTAGTTCGAAAAGTCTGGACCGCGCGGCCAGTCGCGCACTAGTTGGCTTTGACCTCAATACAGGCAAGCAGTTGTGGCAAGTCGAAGCGTCCTGCAGCTTTTGGCACAACGGGATCGTGGCTGGAGGCAATCGAATCTACTGCCTGGATCGTCACCCTACCATCGTCGAAGAGGCTCTGAAGCGACGTGGCGTTACCGATTCCGTCGGCAATCGCATCCTGTCGATCGATTATCGCACTGGTGACACTCTTTGGGAGATACGTGAAAATATTTTTGGCACCTGGTTAGGGTATTCAGAACAGTATGATCTGTTGCTGCAGGCGGGAGCCAGAGCCAGTGATCGATTGGCTGACGAGGCTGGCAAAGGCATGCGGGTTTATCACGCTGCTGATGGTTCGCTGAAATGGGCTAAGGACGACCTGGCCTACAACGGTCCATGTATCCTGCACAATCAATGGATCATTACCAACACCAATGCCTACTCCAAGTCTGCGGGGGCCTTCGACATTCGTGACGGCCAGCAGCGGATGACAAAGAACCCGCTGACGGGGCAGAGTACGCCTTGGCAGATAACTCGGACCTACGGATGCAACAAAATCATCGCAAGCGAAAACCTGCTTACGTTTCGTTCAGGTGCGGCCGGCTACTACGATCTACTGACCGAAGCTGGGACCGGTAATTTAGGTGGTTTCAAGTCCGGATGCACGTCTAATTTAATTGTAGCCGATGGTGTGCTGAGCGCTCCCGACTACACCCGAACCTGCAGTTGCGCTTATCAAAACCAAACTTCTTTGGGATTAGTTCATTTTCCAGACATGGATACCTGGACTATCAATCTAACTGCCACCACTACACCGCCCGATGTGATGATCGATTCGATAGGAGTCAACCTGGGTGCGCCAGGCGATCGTCGCGACGAACATGGGACACTGTGGGTCGAGTATCCTAATGTAGCAGGAGATCCACTGCCGATTTCAGTGTCTTTGAATCAGGGCGCTCAATTATTTCAGCAGCACTCTTCCACATTTGCCGATAGCCCACTTCCCTGGGTGTTCGCATCTGGCGCTACCAACGTGAGTGAAGTACGTGTCCGCATGCTAACTCAAAAACCTGAAGCGGCCAAAGAATCGTCTGGCAAGCCATCCAGTGAAGATGGCGAGCCGGTGAACGAAGGAGCGAGTGATGACAAAGTCCAAGCCGGAGTTCCAGCAGAAGTCGTTCAAGGGGAGTCTCATTTGAATTCCATTTACGATGTTGAACTTTTCTTTGGTCTACCGGAACAATTAAAGTCCGGTGAGGCACACACTTTTGAGGTGTCGATCGTGGGCAGTCAAGCATCTCAAACGATCAACCTAGGCAACCCAAGGCCGCTTGCACGGGATCAGTCGGAAGGTCATGGCGGGGCGACAGGTCTTTATGCCACTTGCAAGTTCTCGGCTATCGAAGTCCAGAATCAGGAACTGGTAATTCAGTTGAAATCCCAGCAAGGCACCGCGACGCTTAGCGGTATCCGCATTCTACGAACCGCTCAGTAATGACAGCTTATCCCTCAGGCTGTGGTTTGGCAGCGAAGTAGACAGTTGCTAAAGACAACTGCGTCTCTGAGCCGATCACACCTTAGTGTCGCGATCTACTTGCCGGAATCAATTGCTAGCAAATAGCGACACATCGGATGAGCATTGCCGTTACCACTGCTTTGTTTATTCTGACCAGATTCTCGTTTGCCCGTTCGCATATCGAAGCCCATTGGCAGGCTGAATTTGCGAAGACCAGAGTCGATCCACTTGCTGCAGAAAGCCCAATTCGATGCCGCTGAATCGTTTGTTGAATCCTGCACTTTATCAACTGCTTGGCGCTCTAACGCTAGTAGGTTCATGCGGAGCTGTATTGGCACAAGAGCCAACTTTGGTCAGCGACGGCATCGAACTACTAAGCTCTAACTCCGACGAACTAACCATCGATCAGCCAACAGTTGCGTCACCTCAAGAGTCTTCGGCTCCATTGATTAGTCGAAGCCAATCCGAGCAAGTGCAAAAATCGGTCGAGTTGATTCAACAGCGTCACCCCAACGGCAAGCCGATGATCGAGCGGCATGTTACTCTGGATGCTGATGGCAACTACGTTAATCATGGCCAATATCAGCAGTGGAACGAAAATGGCGAACCAATTCTAGTTGGTCACTTTCAGATGGGGCAAAAGCATGGAGAGTGGAATCGCTTTTGTTCAGCTCAAGAGTCCAAGTTGTTTGAAAAAGAACCGTACAAGTCGTTTAAGCCTCCCTACCAATCCTCGGTGGAGTTCCAGCAAGGCCAAATGCACGGCATCTGGACCATTGCAGACAAAGACAATCGTACTATCAGCCAAATCCAATTGGAAAAGGGACAGCGTGATGGGCCAGCAATCTGGTACCATCCCAGCGGTGCGGTTTATATCCAGAGCGAATATCGAAACGGATTGCTACATGGCAAATTCTTGGAGATGGACTCAAAAGGCAAGCTAGTTCGTGAGTCAGTTTTCCATCAGGGTCAGCTCGTGTCCAAGAAGCAGGATTGGTTTCCCAATAAGAAGGTGAAAGAGGACTATGAATTCCTAGGGCCATCCAAAAAACAAATGGCACCGGATAACTGGAACACTTCTTCACTGGCCGTATACGAATCGGATGACCAGGAGACAAAGCACGGATCTTATATCGCCTACTACGAAAACGGAAGCGTTCGGACTCAGGCACAGTATCGCCACGGGCAGTTGGAAGGAAGATTTGAGAGCTGGTATTCAACCGGGCAAAAAGAGTCGTCAGGCAACTATGTAAATGGCGCGCAGGATGGCCAGTGGAGTTGGTGGCACCCCAATGGCATGCGTCGGGCCGTCTCTCAGTATGACCAAGGGAAGCTAGCGGGTCACGTTCAAGCCTGGAACGAACAAGGCCAGCGCGTCGAACCAGTCGCATTGGCTCAATCGACCATTGACAAACCTGCGGCCCAGAAGCATCCAGCGTCTCCCAATTCAAACCGCAAGTCGAAAACCACCGCCGCGCAGCGTGGTCGTACTACAAGATAGTCTTAGCCTACTCGACATACACCCATCCCTAGTCTCAGCGCAATTGCCCCATAGGTTGCGATAGGCATGGACGGAATCGACGGTCGCTTGCGGATTCAGCGTGAAGCCATACAAAGCGGAGGGCACGGGATTCGAACCCGCAACTGGCAAGCCAGCAACTGATTTCGAATCAGCTCCCTAACCGTTCGGATACCCTCCGGCTGCCATGACTTTTATTCTCACTGATGAGGCTGTGTTTATCAAGGTCTTTTTGATAAAACACGACATTATAAATACCGGTGGCGTATCTCTTGAAAGTCCAAAAGGCACAAGAAGGGTAAACGTTTCTTACATCGAATCTGTCCGGCGAACGGTGACGATGTTGCCTTCGATTCTGACGACGCGAACGGGAGTTCCACGTTCGACGTAGTCGCCTTCGCTTAGCACATCGGCCAGATGATCACCAAAACTCGCTTTACCTGAGGGACGCAGATCGGACTGGCAGATGCCATGTTGGCCGACGGAAAGCTGGCTAGCCGCCTGATTCAGCTCCAATCCGACAGCCAACGACGGTTCCTCGGGAGTCAACTGAAATTTTCTTAGCCCGGGAATGGAATCCAGGAAGAAAATCTGGACAGCAATTACCATTCCCATCACGACAAAGGCGGCAAAAACAGACAAACTGTTCACTTGTAGTTGTTGCCACTGCGCGGGAGTCTCAGGCAACAGGAAGTCTTGAGTGGCCATGATCAATGCGATTAAGATCATTCCTAATCCACTAAGCCCAAAAACTCCGAATCCTGGCAGCACAAATAATTCGATCAGCAAGCAGCCTACCCCTAAAGCAAAAAAAAGCACCTCCAACCAGACTGCCGTTCCGCCCAAGAAGTGGCTCCAAAAGAATAGGCTAAAGCATAACACCGCTACCAATCCAGGCAGGCTAAGGCCGGGCGCAGAAAATTCCAAGTAGAGTCCCGCAACTCCAATCAACAACAAGAGTGCTGTTAACCAAGGACGATTCAGCGTATAGACCAATCGATCTTTCCAGTCCAATTGAGTTGCTATCACCGGCTGTGTTGTCAATCGTTGAAGCAATTCTGATTCATCGTTCACAACCGCGTCACACAACTGCAATTCAAGTGCTCGATCTGCTCCTACAGTCAAGAATCGATCCTCACCTGCTTCAGCGATGGCCGGACCTATCTCGTACCGCTCAGTCCACTGTGGATCCTGCGACTGTGGCTCAGTCAGATAAGTGACTTGACCGGTCTTTCGATCGGTGGCCAGAAAAACCTTCAGCTTGCGATCCACCATGGCTTCGGCCACGGCTTCCGGTCG
>JBIIJD010000072.1:0-24482 GCA_044234105.1 Aureliella sp.
CGTGATCGAGCACTTGAACTTCGATTCCCGCGTCGGGAAGGCGATCGGGAGGCAAGTCCTTGAGGGCTTCGGGTGGCGTCCACAAGAAGAATCCAGAATTGCCTCCGCTGCTGAGATGACGCCACGTTCCCACAAACTCCAAGTTCTTGTAGATCTTCTTGGATCGGAGTACACCGACCGGTTTACCGGTACTATGAACTTTGCTGCCATCCCACACCCAGGTGTCATCGCTGCCGTTGACCTTGGCAAAGTCGTTCTTGCCTAATTCAACCCAACCTGGCCCAACTCCATCCATGTGCATCGAAGGAGTTGTTGATTCAAAGTCCTTTCCAGGATCTTGCCCCAAACTGTTTGGCACTGCCAGGGCACCAAGGGCAATGGTCAGAAGCAATCGACAAGGAGTGGTTTGTGGCATCTTGGGTCCAGTGTTTGGAAAGGCAGAGCTGTAGAATTAGGGTTGAGAATGTCGTGTAATCATAACGCGAAAAGTTTGGCGCGATGAAGCAACGGGCCAGCTCCCATGATCTCCGATGCAAAGTGGGGTTTGGGCCACTAACACAATTGGTCTGGCGTCACAATCTTGGACCCGCTGAGGTTGCGATATCAGTGCGGAAAGCTGCTCCGAAAACATTTGATTGGTGTTGGCGTTGTGGATAGACTTAGAGCGTTCCTTCAGTTTAGGCTGGGGTGTACTGGGTAGCAAGTCGGCGTGGGGGTTTTGCGTTATGCGGCTTTCGTGCATAAGTACGAACCGTCATGGGCAACGTTGTGGAGCATTTCTAGAAAGGGAATTGATGAGTTTTGGGACGTAGTGGAACTCGCCTAAGTTCCCGTATTCAACGAAATAAAGAAGGGCTCTGGCGAGATCCACTTCAACTTGCTTCACCCTGTTGCGTCATGGGGTGTTTATTTTAACAGCTCCGGCTAGGCTGTCTTTACGCCCCCAGGACATGGAGACGTTCCGCCAAGCGGATATCTGAAAGGGGTTATGGACTCGACCAAAAGTCGATCTATTTTGTTAGACTATGGTTTACTCCTAGCTCGCCCGTTGATGAGATCCCCCACGTCAGTTTTCCGGGAAACGATGCCATGCACTTTAGATTCTATGCAATCATACTGCTCGTCAGCCTGTCACTTGCCAGCGCTACGATTGCGCAGGCCGAAGAACGCAAGATCTTCAGAGCCGGTGCTGCCGTGGTGGATATTACTCCCCCGGATATAGGCCCCGATAATCCTTCGATCATCGCAGGTAGCTTTTTGGAGGGCACAGCAACCTCGGTACATGCTCCACTGTTCGTGCGTACGCTGGTCCTAGATGATGGCGGGACTCGGATTGTAATGTCAGTAGTCGATACCTGCATGATGACGCAGTCATTGATTGATCAAGCCAAATTGATGGCGAGTCAGCGATGTGGCATCCCTGTCGAACGGATGATGGTCTCGGCCACTCATACCCATTCGGCTCCAGCGGCGATGAGCTGCTTAGGTACGCGACAGGACAAAAAGTATGCGGCCTGGCTTCCCGGAAAGATTGCCGAGTCGATTGTGGAGGCACAACAGAATCTGGTGCCAGCCCGCATCGGCTGGGCCAGCATCGATGATTGGCGGCATACGCACAATCGCCGCTGGATTCGCAAACCCGAATCAAAAATAGTTGATCCGTTTGGCGACCCTACAGGTTTGGCTCACATGCATCCCGGCCATCAAAGCGCAGATGTTATCGGACCGTCTGGACCGGTCGATCCAGCCCTGTCGGTAATCGCAATCCAGTCGCTGGACGACCAACCGCTAGCCGTGTTCGCTAATTACTCGCAGCACTACTTTGGTTCTCCCGCAGTCTCATCCGACTACTTCGGGCTGTTCTGCAAACATGTGGCTACCATCATGCGGCAGCCCGGCGAAGGTAATGGACCGTTTGTGGCCGCAATATCACAAGGCACTAGCGGCGATCTGATGTGGATGGACTACGGTTCACCTGTCAATAATCCAACGCTGACCGACTATGCAGAACAGGTAGCGCGCTCCGCCGAAAGGGCGCTAGCCAAAGTCGAATATCGTGACTATGCAGCGTTAAAATTCGTCGAGAAGCAACTGGAACTGAACTATCGTGTTCCCGACCAGAAGCGTTTGGATTGGGCCAAGACTATCGTGTCAGAAATGGGAGATCGATTGCCCAAGACCCTGCCGGAAGTCTATGCTCACGAAGCGATGTTTCTACACGACATGCAAAAGACACGGCTCAAGTTGCAAGCGATTCGCATTGGCGATTTGACGATCGCCACGTTGCCCAACGAAGTCTACGCGCTCACCGGTCTCAAGCTGCGTGGTCGCTCACCGGCAGCCTCACATTTCAACATTGAACTGGCCAACGGTGCCGAAGGTTACATTCCCACACCTGAACAACACGTGTTGGGCGGCTACACGACCTGGCCAGCCCGAACGGCGGGTTTGGAGGTTGATGCCGAGCCGAAAATCGTCGAGACGCTGACGCAAGCTATCGAGGAGGCAACGGGCCAGCAGCGACGCGAGATGCAGGATCATCACGGCCCCTACGCTTTGCAGATTCTCGATTCAAAACCGATCCAGTATTGGCGACTCAACGATGAAGATGGCAGCACACCTCGCAACGCGGTGCCAGCCGGCCAGCCAGCTCAATTGACTCCTGGTTTTGCTTGGTTTTTACCAGGCGTGGGCAGCGGTACTGGGATCGGCAAGCGAGAAGAATTGTCCCTTTCCGAATTCTCCGGTCCCAATCAGATCAATCGCGCGGTCCATCTGGCCGGTGGAACAATGCGATGCAGCACGCAGGGCTTGATTGATGATTACACTGTCAGCCTATGGTTTTGGCTGGGCGAGCGTAGCGGTGCTAGCCAGCGCGAAGGCGTTTTGATTCAGGGACCGACAGGTGAGTCGCTATCGGCAGTGCAGAATGCAAAGCACGAGGTAACCTTAAAACTGCTCGATCAGACTTCGACATGGCAGGGTCGTGCTAACCAGTGGAATTTTTTATCGCTGGTTCGTCACCGCAGTCAGTGGAACGTCTTCGTCAACGGATTGCCCGAGCCCGTCTTGAGTGTATCGTCAATAGGTAATGCGATATCAGAGACGATTATCATTGGTCAAGGCTTGCAAGGCAAGGTCGATGAAGTTGCCTTGTTCAACTCGGCACTAACTGCAGAACAACTGCAGCAGTTTTGGAACGTCTCGAAAATAGAACTTGAGCACGAGCAGTACGCAGCCGAATTGCATGCCGAAGAGTTGGAACGCAACGCGATGCTCAAACCACCCGCCTTTTCGGCTGACTATGAAAATTGGATTCGATCGATCGAGCCCAAGTGGCAGGCTTCTCTCAGCGTACCACCCGAAAACGTGAAGTCATCCGGCAAAGTATCGTTTCACACCGCCACCTTTGCACAGTTTGAGTCGGGACGCTTGAGCGGCACGATGTCACAATCGAATCCCGCCTATAGTGTGTCACTCTGGTTTCGCAATGATCTTCCAATCAGCGCTCGTGCCGTGACCGCATACCTATTCTCTCGCGGCCTAGATGGGGAGGCTCAGGCAGCAGGGGATCATTTGGGAATCGGAGGCAACTATCGCATTGATCAGCCAGGAAAATTGTTTCTGTTCAATGGCAACCTGCGCAATCAAATTCTGGTCGGCAAAACCGTGGTGACTCCCGGATTCTGGCATCACCTTGTACTACTGCGAGACGGCAATCGCGCCCAAGTGTGGCTGGATGGCAAGGTCGAGATCGACGGTGAGTTGGAATCCACGACAGACGGTGCGAGACAATTCTACCTCGGTGCTCGTAATGATCAGTTCGCCCCGCTGCAAGGTGGTTTGGCTTTTGCAACCATTTTCGAGCGTTGGATCGACGACCAACTGGCTCATTCGCTTTTTGAAAAATCCGGAATTGCGACTTCAGCGCGGGCGACCGTAATTGCTCCAGCGCTGACTACGACCAGCCAGCCAATCTCGCCGCAGGAGTCGATCGCCAGTATTCACTGTCCGCTGGGTTACCGTGTTGATCTGATGGCCTGCGAACCAGAGGTTCTCGATCCGGTGGCCTTCGATTGGGATGCTGCGGGCCGGTTGTGGGTTGTCGAAATGGCTGACTATCCGCTAGGCATGGATGGAAAAGGAAAGCCCGGAGGTCGTGTGCGAGTGCTTGAAGATAAGGATGGGGATGGTCGCTACGAAACGAGTCAACTATTTGCCGAAAATCTCAATTTTCCCGCTGGAATTTTGACTTGGCGCGATGGTGTGCTAGTGACCGCCGCGCCGCACTTGCTCTTCCTGCGAGATACCGATGGCGATGGACGTGTCGATGAGCGAGAAGTACTGTTCGAAGGCTTTCATGAAGGCAACCAGCAGTTGCGAATGAACGGACTGCGCTGGGGAATTGACAATTGGGTTTACTGCGCCAACGGCGGCCACCACGCAGCGCACGGCTTGGGAGTACAGGTGCGGTCCCATCGTAACGGGCACACCTACGAACTGGACAGTCGCGACTTTCGTTTCAATCCTGATACCGGCGAGTTGCATGTGGAATCCGGCCCGTCCCAGTTCGGTCGCACTCGCGATGAGTGGGGACATTGGTTTGGTACTCAGAACGCTAGCCCGCTCTGGCACTATGTACTGCCAGATCGCTATTTGGCCCGCAATCCTTACGTACCAACAGTCAGCCCAATACATCACGTTGTGCCGACTGGCAGTCCACCGGTCTATCCAGCCAGTCCGCTCGAAAAACGGTATCACAGCTACGAGCAGTCGGGTCGATACACTTCGGCCTGCGGGAGTACAATCTACGGCGACAATCTGCTGTTTCCAATCATCCGATCAGCAACTTCGAACTTAAATGTTCAAGGAAAAATCCGTGAACGGTTACTATCTAACAATGCGCAAACTCAGCCGGCACACGCCTTCACTTGCGAGCCGTTTCATAATCTGGTGCAGCACAATTGGGTGGTCGATGATGGCGTCAGCTATTCAGCCATGCGTCCTGACAACGAAGGTTCGATCGATTTCTTTGCGAGCCAGGATCGTTGGTGTCGCCCCGTGATGGTCCGCACCGGTCCCGATGGAGGCTTGTGGGTAGCCGACATGTACCGCTACATGATCGAGCACCCGGACTGGCTGCCAGAAGAGGGCAGAGCAGAACTCTTGCCTCACTATCGACTGGGTGACGATTGTGGACGCATCTACCGCGTCCTGCCGAGCGCTGAGCCGCATCGTCCTATTGCAAATTTAGAAGGAGCAAGTACTCCTAAGTTAGTCGACTATCTGGCGTCCACCAACGTGTGGTTGCGCGACAAGGCACATCAAATGTTGTTGTGGCAGAAAAGTCCGCAGACGGTCGAACTTCTGGAACGTGCTTATCATGCCAACTATTCACCAACAGCTCGAGTACACATTATCAACCTGTTGGATGGCCTATCGACGTTGCGCGATCCCATCTTGCTGAGTGCTGTGCATGATCCTCATCCTCGAGTTCGTGAAAACGCAATCCGACTGGCCGAAAGGTCTTCGAATGCTGCAGTCATCGCTGCCGCATGCCAGTTGTCTGCCGACCCTAATCCTAAAGTCTGCTTGCAGTTGGCATTATCGGCTGGTGAGTGGTCCGATGCAGTAGCCGGAGAAACACTTGTCGAATTGGCTCGACGCTTCCCTGATGAGCCCACCATGGTCTCGGCCATCATGAGTTCCGCGCTAGCGCATGACAAACTGTTCGCCAAAGCCATCTTCTGTTCCCAGGGAACACAAGCACAGACCGCCTTTCGAGAACCGCTGTTGAGGCAGTCGATAGGTCGGGCAGATAGGAACGCAATAGCCACCGTGTTTGACAGTGTATTTAGTTTGCCCGATGAGTCTGCTCATGCCACTGCCACTTACGAACTTCTGCAAACTCTACATGACATTGGAACAGATTTTAGCAAGCTGATTCAGGATGATTCCGGCAAGGCACTGAGCAAAACCGCCGCTCGAATCGAGTCGTTATGGAGTATTTCAGGAGAGTGTGCTGCCAACTTAGATGCCGACATCGCCCAGCGTATTGTTGCAGCCAAGCTACTGCTGCACAGTCCAACACAGCGGTCATCTGCGATCACCACTCTGGCGGGTTTTCTAAGCCCGAATGTCGATCCGCAATCACAGAGTGAGTCACTTATGGCACTCTCGCGATCTGCCGACCAGCAAGTTCCAGAGATACTGGGCGATGCATGGAGCCAGCTTTCACCCGACCTTCGCAGCCAAGCCATCGATGTCTGGCTCTCGCGGGAAGCCTGGACATTCGATCTACTCAAGCGGCTGGAAACTCAGCAGATCACTACCAGCAATTTATCACTGACTCAGCGGTCTCTATTGCTCCAGCATCCTGTCAGCGCTGTCTCAAAGCGCGCCCAGCAGACTTTGGCACAGACTGCCTCAACCAGCCGCGTCGCAGTCATCGAGAAATATCGGCCCGGATTGCAACTTACGGGAGATATTGTCAATGGCAAGAAAGTCTATCTCAAGTCCTGTGCCAACTGTCATCGACACGGCGATGACGGCCATGAAGTTGGTCCCAATTTGGCCACTGTGGTTAACCACGCTCCGGAGAAGCTATTGGTCAGCATCCTCGATCCTAATCTCGATATCCAACCAGGCTATCAAGCCACCACCTGCATGTTGGTATCCGGTGAAATTCTGACTGGACTGCTAATCAGCGAGACTGGCAGCAGCGTCACTATCAAACAAGCCAACGGCCTGGTGCGCAGTGTCACTCGTGGAGAAATCGAGCAACTAATGACCTCCAACAAATCCTTGATGCCCGAAGGTCTCGAAGAAAACCTTTCGCTTCAGGACTTGGCTGATCTCATCGGTTTTCTACGAAACGAAAGCTAAACGATTATGTTAACTAGCTATTGCCCCATCTCGAAGTCACTGGTGCGTTTGCCGCCTACTCTTAGAAATAAATGGTGAGCAGAATCGACGATTCCGATAGTTTAAAACTCCGATCTATCGAGGCGCTAAGACAGACGATAGAAGCTGTTGCTCCCGATGCTCGACTGGTAGAACCTCGCATCATGCGAAGGGTGATTCGGCTTGATCGACGATTGGCCGGCTTCACCTTAAGAGTACCACACAGCCAATCCTACACAATTGACAGTACTCGCTTGCTGGCATTTGTCGACCATACTGAGCTAGGCTCGGCGACCGAGCTAGCTCCAATCACTATCTTGCTAAGCCGACCTTCAGAACAAGAGACGGGTAGAGCAGGCTCCAGCTTCGATCTGCTCGTGCGTTATTGGCGACTTCTTTTTCACTCTCGTGTGCATCTGGCAATTGAAAGCCGCTACAAGAGAGCAAACCAACGAAATGCGATGGGCATCGAGCGCCGTCGCCAATTGGGAGAACTAGTATTTTCTGAAGTTCGCTCAGTATTGTTGCAAGACAGGCTATTGTTTGAAGAACATTCGGACTGGGATGTATATGTTGAGTTCGCCGCCACCTGGCTCGATCACAAGTATTTTGCGGCTGATGAATTGGCTTATTCGTTTCCATCGATCACCCAGTCGGAGGTTGTGGAAAAATTGATAAGCCTGGACGTCCGGCACTCGGAGCTATTGCGTTCTACTAGACTGTTATCCGAACATATTGAATCAACTCCTGGTAAGGAATTACACCCCTTGGCTGATCGGCGGTTGCTTGGTCGCGCCATGACTCGTCTAGCATCCAATTCGCTTGGCGACAAGCGCAGATGGCACAAGCGAGCTTTACGGTCCAAGTTGGTTGGAAATCATGTGAAAGCTGCCATTTGCTGGAGAATGGACTCGAACCTTGCTGCAGGAACTGACATCGCTTCACAAAAACATTTGGCGCTGGACGAACTAGAAATTGTAGCTGACAAACTGAGAATCGCCTTGGGTCAGGACAATAGCGCAACAGACAAATGGAAGACAGCACTCAGTCCAGTTCTAGAGTGGGCAACCGCCAGCTTTTGGTCTGCGGAAGCGCGCATGTTGTACGATCTACAGAAGATCTGTACCGAAGCTGAGACGGGAAGCAATCGAGCCAATTGGGTTGGATGGATAATTTCACGTGGGCGACAACCACTGTCGTGTTCCTTGCCTATATTGCAATACGTTCTCGTGGCCAAACAGATTCGTTCTGCTCACCGGCGTCTTGTGAAAACCCATCTGAGCGATGACGATCGATCGCGCCTAGCTGAGTTGCTGATCCACGCGAATCAAGTGGCGGAACAGCGACTGCGAGAAAACATTCGCCCAATAATAAACCAAAAATTAGATCAATTTGAAATCGTTGCTAAAAACGTACCGGAACAAGTGGCGCGTAACAAGATGGTGGAAGAGATGCTCGACAACATCATCGAGTATGGCTTTACCAATAGCAGTGCCTTCCGCGATGCCCTGTCGAAAGGTGATTTGAAACTGCGTGATGTAACTGGCAGAGAGCTTCTGCTGGGGGATCAATTCTTATTGACAGACCGTGGACTAGCCAAGTCGCTGGACGGAATTTACCACCCTGCTCCCGTGTATTTGCGTTGGTCACAGAGATTAAGTTCTCTAGCTTTTGGTACTGAATTGGGTCGTTTTGTCACCATGCATTTGGCCTTGCCGTTTGGAGGAGCCTTCTTGGCGGTAGAGGGGATCCGTCACGTCATCGCTCTGTTTCAAGGAGAGAGTCACTTGGAGACATCTGAGTCACTGACTGGCCAATTCGAGAAGGCGCAGTCGATTGCTATTTCGGAAAGCCATTCAGTAAGCGCCTTGGAAAGCACTTACTTGGCCGTATTGGTGCTGGCAACAGGGCTACTGATCTATTTGGCAATCCACCGTCCCACTTTTCGGGCCGCTTGTGCTGGAATCCTGCGTGCCACGACGCAACTGCTAAACAAAATCTTCGTGGTCTGGCCTGCTTGGCTACTGCGTATTCCGTTGATTGAGCAGTTGCTTCGAAGTCCAGCCTACGCTCCACTACGCACTTACCTGATCAAGCCGGGAATACTGACTGGCTGCCTGACGATCGCCACTGAGGTATTTGGGCCAGGTTTTGATTTTCGCAACACGATTGCCATTTTTCTATGCATTGCACTTGTCCTCAATTCACCTATCGGACGCTATGCGGATGAGTTATTCACAGACCTAGTGTTGCGTTTGGTCGAAGACTTGCGTGTCCGAGTTTTTGGCGTTTTGTTCCGATGGATCATGGATGTATTCCAGGGTCTACTAACTGGTTTGGAAAGAGTCCTACATACACTGGACGATTGGTTACGATTTCGCTCCCATGACAGCCGGGTGATCAAGATCGGAAAATCTGTCTGCAGTTCATTGTGGTCAGTCATTTCGTATTTTGTAGTTCTGGTATCCACTTTGTTGATCGAGCCACAAATAAACCCCATCAAACACTTCCCTGTGGTCACGGTCGCTCATAAACTGCTTCTACCGTTGGGACCTCTTTTCGTTGCATGGCTGGCTCCCTTCATTGGTACAACTCAAGCCAATTCATTGGTGTGGTCAACCATTTGGTTGATTCCTGGAGTGTTTGGATTTTTGGTGTGGGAACTCAGAGGAAATTGGCGATTGTACGCGGCTAACCGCTCACCAAACTTAAAACCTATCGAAGTAGGACCTCATGGCGAAACCATGCTTGCCTTGCTACGACCAGCGTTTCACTCAGGTACACTCCCCAAGCTGTACTCGCAACTTCGAACTGCGGTTCGCTCAAAGCATGAAGCGGCTGGAAAAAAGAGGCTCAGTCGCGGCCAAGCTCGCCTAGAAGTTTTAAGACTTTGTGTTCAACATTTCATCGAGCGTGAGTTGATCGAGCTAGCTAGAATTTCTTTTGCTAACGAAAGTTCGTCGTTGTCGGTGAAAGAAGTGCTTCTAACTACCAATTGCGTCCATGTGACTGTCCAGCATTCTTCCATATCTAATTCGTTGCTTAAAATTTCATGGGATGAGTACGATGGACGCCTAGTGGCAAGAGTGAACGACGATCAACTACTGAAGGCCTTGTCGCCGCTTCAGCGTACCGCCTTGACCCTGGCGTTGACGGGATTGTTCGCCAGGACTGGAAGCGAGCAGATCAAAGATAGATCCACCAATACTAGCACCCAGCCTATCCCATGGAATCAATGGGTAGCCTCATGGAGCCGCCCGCTCACTTTCTCTACGAAGCCTGGCGTCAAACATGATCGAGATGTTGGCACGCTGCCATAAAATCAGACTTGACAACATTTTAGACGTTGCTTCCTAGCTATCTCGCTTCGAAATCAATTCAATTTTTTCAACTCGCACGACGCAGTTGCCGAAGGTGGATCCGCCGCCCATGTCGGTCAGGCGCTGACTGGTCAGTTCATTCAGACCGCGACGATCCGGAGCTAGCTTGGGCCACCACTGCCCTACGACAACTAGTACGCCTGGTCGAGCGTCGGTGGTTACCTGAGCGCGGCGCTCAATCTGACCAGTGGCACTGATCACTCGAACCATCTGCCCATCTTCCACTTGACTGGCAGCCGCATCGTCTGGGTGAATCAAAACAGACGGCTGACCGCCGGCCGCCTTCAGTAGCGACGGGATGTTGCCCATCGTCGTGTTGACAATAAAAGCTCCAGGCGGCGATATCATACGCAATGGATACTGCGCAGTGGGCTGGACTTCAAAGTCCACTTGCTGGGGTGCAGGACTAAAACGAATCTTCTTATCAGCGAAATGACTACCCTGAGCGTAGGGGCGAAAGTCATCTGGCAGATTCAGCCTCACACTGCGATCTTGCTGCAAACGTTGCCAAGTCACACCACTGAAGAACGGATGCTGAGTATCAAGCAATTCCTGAGCCATTTCCTGGGGACTCCACTGGAAGACCGGATCGTTCAGCCCCAGTCGCTTTGCAAGTTGACGAAATACCCAACTGTTCGGACGGCAATTTTCTGGAGCCTTCACGACTGGTTCTGCCCACTGCAGGTAGTAGTGGCCATAGGCGCAGTACATATCGGGGTGCTCGGTAAACATCGTTGCCGGCAACAGAATGTCTGCAAAATCTGCGGTATCCGTTTGAAATAGTTCTAAAACTACCGTGAACAGGTCCTCGCGTGACAAGCCCGCTCGGACACTGCTGGAATCAGGTGCCACGGCCGCCGGATTGGAATTGAATACAAACAGAGTCGAAAGCTGCGGATCTCCAGTCGGCGTACGAGCAGCCAAGGCCTGTCCTAATTGACTTTGATTGACCAATGGCCGATTGGGTTGCTGCAGATGCTTGCCGCTGTATCGTGATTGATTGAGCTGAAAGGCTCCGCTGTACGAGAGCGCTCCACCGCCACCAACATGTTGCCAAGCACCGATCAGCGCTGGCAGCAAGGCAACGGCCCGAACCGCGTTACCACCGCCTTCGTTACGACTCATGCCATAACCCACCTTGATCAAGGTGCGTCTCTGTTGGCCGATGGCCTGAGCCAACTCCAACACGGTGGCTACTGGAATACCACACACCTGAGCCGCTCGCTCAGGTGGCCAGGCTTCGCAAGCGGTGCGATACTGATCCAATCCTGTGGCATAGCTCTGCAAGTAATCGCTGTCTTCGAGCCCCGATCGCAAAATGTATCCACCAATGGCCAGCGCCAAAGCGGCGTCTGTCCCCACGTTGATCGAGATATGTTGGTCTGCAAAACGGCTGGTCTCGTTGTGGTAGGGATCGATGTGGATGATGCGGGCTCCCTGGTGCCGTGCCTTCTTGAGCCAAGGAACCAGATGGCTATTGGAACGCAAAATGTTAATACCCCAGAGAATGATTAGGCGAGACTGCGTAATCGACTGAACCGGTGTAGACAGTTTGCCAGGACCATAACTGGCTTCCCAACCAGCACTGCCCGTCGAAGCACAAATCGTTTGATCCAGCTCACTGGCACCCACCGCGCGAAAAAAGGCTAGCGGATGATCTCGCTCGATCAGCCCCATGGTGCCTGCATAATGGTAGGGCAAAACGCTGGCAGCACCGTAGCGCTGTACGTTAGCCTGCACTCGATCTACGATTCGATCCAGAGCTTCTTCCCAAGAAATCGGGGCGAACTGACCGGAACCTTTTGCACCGATCCGCAGTTGTGGCTGCAGTAGCCGATCGGGATGATTCTGTCGCTCTGGGTACCGAGCCATTTTGACACAAGCAAACCCTTGCGTCATCGGATGTTCTGGATCACCGCGCAGGCCAACAACTTTGCCAGACTGTACGTCCAATATCAGGCTGCATGTATCAGGACAATCCAGCGGACAAACGCTGCGATGCGAAACGACGGGCAGCGGAATTGCGTGGTTCATAACTCTGTTAAACTCCAGCTTCGGCAAGAATCGATTCCAGCCTACTCAGATTAGTGTCGATCAGCGGTGGTTAGTGCTCCTATGTCCCCGTTACTTGTTTCGCTTCTTAAATATCTGCTCGCGCTGTTTGCTTTGCAGCCTGCGAAGGGAACGTTTGTCTTGCTGCTGTCCCGTCTCGGTTCGCGACAGCTTGTCTTGTATCCGCATCAGTAGGTCTCGGAAACTGCGTTCTACATCGGTTGGTTGCAGATGTTGTTGCAATGGCGCGCAGATAAACGTGTACAGCATGCCTGCGTCGACCATTGCCTGTGATGCGACATCCATCTCACCAAAGGCTTCCACCACGGTTGGGCCGCTGTCAGGGTCTAGTTGCTGTAGCTCGGCCACTAGAAGCATATTGTACAGGCCGGTGTCTGACACCGAATCGCGCAGACATCGAATTAGCGGGGCCAGATTGGCAACTCGCATTCGCTGTAGCCCTCTGGCGATCCACAATCGATGAGTAGGCCCAGCTTGCGAAAACTGATCCAGCAAGACCTTTGCAGCTTGCCCCGAACCGATGCGCACAAGCGACTCAACCGTCAACCCTAAAACTTTTTCAGAAGAATTCAGCAGGTACGGCGCCAGCTCCGGTAGCAGGTTATCACTACCGGCCATTTGAACCAAACTGATCAGAGCAATCTGAAAGCTGGCCGCTTGAGAAGGTGAGCCTTCGCGACCGGCGCTTAAGGTTTTGCCAAGGTCGATCGAATCGGGATGCTGGCGGCGCAGAGCCTCCAAGGCCGTTACGCCGCTACCCATAGCTTGCTCGTCTTCTGCATTGTCGGACAGATCGGCGACAGCTTGATTGAGCTGCTGGAATAATCGATCCTGTGAGAATGTGGATAACGAGATGCGCTGATTCAACCGTTCTAAGTCGATTCGAAAGAATATCTTGTGCGAATTCGCTATTTGTGTGATCGGCTGAAGATGGGGAAGCAGATCGCTGGGTGCCAGCCGGATCGTCTGCTCCAACAGCTTTCCTGCACAGCGCGTCGTCAAACTGGTCAAAGCTTGCCCCTGTTGCACCAATTGGTCCGACAATTGGCAAGCTTGCCCAGCAAGGGATGCGGGCACTGGAAAGAAGCTGAGCTGTGGAAACCGGCTGAAGGCTCGCTCTGGGGTGTGCTGTTGCCATTGCTGAAAGACGCTGGTCGCGATCTCCGGGTCATCCATGTAGCCGTCGCACAACCAGCCTAACGCCACATCGCGCAGCGCATCATCAGAGTGTGACAAATGTTTGATGACTAGTCCTAGAACGGATTCTGTCATGATGCCTCCTTACGCCCACCAACCGGCGGAGCTATACGCAATTGCTTTGAAACTGACCCATTGATCTTGAACTGACTGATCAGAATTGCCAGCCGTAAGAAGGGTTCCATGGAACATCTTGGGAATACTACTCGACTTTTGGCAACCCCGAAAAGCCTTGCTTGCCCCATTGTGAACGAAAATCGTTAGAATTTGTCATTAGGCCAGTCCCGCCTGCGTCTAATTCCTTCACCCGCAAAGTGTGTGCAGTGGGCAGAAAGTACGAAGCTTCACCTTTTTTGAGGAAAACAATCTCATGCGATTTATCAAACCGGCTTTACGGCTGTGTGACTGCGCAAGCTGGCCAATGGCTCTAGCCTTGTGTTTGTCACTGGGACTGTTCGGACTGCCATTACGAGCGGACCAACCGATGCGTATTGGAATGATTGGCCTGGACACTTCACACGCTCCTGCCTTTGCCAAGCTGATCAATCAAGCACCAGCCGACAGCCCGCTGGCCAAACTGCGTGTAACGGCCGCTTTTCCGGGTGGCAGCGAGGATCTGCCAACTAGCCGAGACCGCGTGGAAGGATTTACCAACGACCTGCGAAATTTGGATGTCGAGATCGTGAGTTCAATCGATGAGTTGTTACCCAAAGTAGATGCCATTCTGCTGGAGAGCGTCGATGGACGCAAACATCTGCATCAGGCTTTGCCGGTTTTCAATTCGGGTAAACCCATGTTTATCGATAAGCCATTGGCGGCTGAACTGACCGATGCCATCGCCATCGACTTGCTGGGCAAGCATTACAAGGCACGCTGGTTCAGCAGTTCGTCGCTGCGATTTAGCCCCAGCATTATTCGTTACCGCAGCCCTGATATGGCAGGCAAGGTGCTTGGGGCCAGCGCCTGGAGCCCTTGCTCCCTAGACCCCACTCACTCCGATCTGTTTTGGTACGGAATTCACGGAGTTGAATCGCTGTACACCGCGATGGGTGTTGGTTGCCAAGAGGTGGTGCGAATCAGCAGTCCTGATACCGACGTCGTGGTGGGAACCTGGCAAGACGGACGTATTGGCAGCTTTCGAGGACTGCGGTCCAAGACTACGGGCTATGGCCTAGTCGTTTTTGGTGCCGACAAAATTGAACTCGACGCCAAGTACGAGGGCTACCAGCCGTTGGTGCTGGAGATTGCCAAGTTTTTTGCTGGCCAGGAACATCCCGTGTCCAACGAAGAAACGCTGGAAATCATGACCTTTATGCAGGCCGCAGAATTATCCAAGCAGCGCGGGGGCCTGAGCGTTCAACTTCAGGAAGTTTGGCAACATCATCACAATGAAGCACAGCAAATCGTGGCTGAGATATTGAAGCAGTAATGGGAGTACGGACACCGCCAAAGGCTAGGTACGGGTACGAGGACCTAGAATTTCAGAGTCTCTCTACGTGGTCGACACAACCGATCAGCGAGAAGTGTCCAAAAAGAGCGAGGATTCTTAGCAAGTCACACGCTTGGAATTGGCATTGTGCAGCGTTCTACATTACAATGCCTGTTCATGGATTAACGCGGCTTCGAGGCACCTTGAGACGAATTGCCCCTTGCGACTCGGAATGTAAAGATATTCGTTACGAACTTCACTGGCCTAAATGGTTTTGAATTATGCCCGAAACACTTTCGCCTGTTCTGCCCGGATCGCAAGCCTTTGGTGTCTTGGAAACCACAGGCTGGACATCGGCCATGGTTGCCCTGGATACGATGGAAAAGTCCGCGAAGATACAGGTCTGGCAGGTCGAGCTGAATGATTTCTTGGGTACATGTATCAAGATCAGTGGATCGGCAGATGCGGTTCGCGCCGCTATCGACGCAGGCCACTTTGTTGCCGAGCAGATGATGGGCAAGCCTGTCAGCACGATGGCAGCCAAGCTGAGCGAAGAAGCGGTGCGCGGCATTGTCAGTGCTGTGGAAGTTAGTCCTTTAATTCAACAAGCGGTAGTTAAGAACCTTTTTAACAGTGAGGATGCATTGGTGAGTTCCGATTCAATTCAGGCGTTAGGATTTATTGAGACCCAAGGTTTCACAGCGGTCTTCGAAGCGGTGGACACCGCCTGCAAAGCGGCTCAAGTGGAAGTCGTGGGCAAGGAGAAACTGGGCGGTGGATACGTAACCATCGTTCTGCGTGGCGACGTAGCCGCAGTGCGAGCAGCCATCGATGCAGCTCGACCGAAAGTGGACGGACTAGGCAAACTGATTGCCGCACACGTGATAGCGCGCCCCAGCCAGTCCGTTTTGGCGCTACTGCCACCAGCGGTCAAGTAGGGTCGATGACAGTTTGAATAGCTGAAATGTTAAATTCCCTCAGCCAAAATTTCAAAATGGAGTCCACAATGAAGTCGTCTATCATGCATCACCGCACGGTGCGTTTCTTGAAAGCTGCGTTTCTGCACGCAATGCTTGTGGTTCCAGCTAGTATTCTCCAAGCACAGGCAGCCGATGTCGATATCCGTCCCGATGTGGTTTATGGCCACAAAGATGGCATGGCTTTGACTTACGATGTATTCACTCCCAAACAAAACGCCAAAGGTATCGGACTATTGTTTATGGTCAGTGGTGGCTGGTTTTCTATTTGGGCTCCGCCCGAGCAACTTGCGAAGACTTATTTGGCTCCGCTGTTGGAACAAGGCTACACGGTCTTCGCAGTACGACATGGCAGCAGTCCCAAGTATGTCGTCCCCGAGATCGTGGTCGACGTTAAGTCTGCGCTGAAACACATATCAGATCACGCTGGTGAATATGGTGTCGACAAATCGCGATTAGGCGTTTTTGGATTCAGTGCCGGTGGCCACTTATCGCTGATCCTCGGAACTCAAACCAACGACCAGGGCGAATCCGAATCTGCTCCGCGAGTAGCCGCTGTCGTGGCTGTGTTTCCGCCGACCGACTTGACTCCTTATGTCGATTCCCATTCCCTGCGAGAACGATTTCCTGCGCTAAAGTTTGACATGAAGCAGGCTGCCGACGTGTCACCAGCTAAACATGTCACCGGCGACGACGCCCCCACACTTTTGGTTCACGGAGACAAGGATGAACTGGTCCCGATCTCGCACAGTCATCAGATTATTGCCGAGTTTGAAAAGTCAAACGTAAAACACCAGTTGATCACCATCGAAGGGGCCGCGCACGGCTTCGACGCCGAAGGCAACAAACGCATGGTCGACGGAATGATCCAGTGGTTTGACCAACATCTTTGTCCCTAGCTTGACCCAAAGCTAATGACAAGCCAAATGGAACACACTGCACCCCAATCCTCAGCTTGGCAACACAGGCATAGAGATCTTGGATGAACTAATTCCAATCGTTTCCTTGGTTTCTACTGCTCCAAACAGCGTGTGACTGCTGGCATCGTGAATCAGTATGTTCAGCAATTGGCCTGCCTGTCTCTTGTTGCCTTCCCAGACCACGATTCGATCGCAATGCGTGCGACCGGTCATTTGTCGTACAGGTCCAGTCTCACCACGCTTGATGGAGTATTTACTTGGGCCCTCCACCAGAACCTGCATGCGTCGACCTAGGAATTTCAGGTTGTCTTCTTGGCAAATCTGATTCTGTATTGCCAGCAGTTCGACGTTGCGCCGCTGCTTGACTTGCTCGGGGACATCGTCCTCCAGCAGGTGGGCGGCCTTGGTTCCGGGGCGCACTGAGTACTGGAAGATAAAACTGTTCTTAAAACGGCAACGGCGAACCATCTGGGCAGTCTTTTCAAAGTCGGCGTCAGTCTCGCCACAAAAGCCAACGATGAAGTCGCTGGACACCGCAGCGTCCGGCAGAATCTTCTGGATACGATCGAACATTTCGTAGTAATCTGCCGTCGTATAGCCGCGCTTCATTCGGCTAAGCACTTCATCGGAACCGCTTTGAGCTGGGACATGCAGATAGGGTGAGCACTTTGGCAGGTCTCTCACAGTCTCCAACAAGCGTGTACTCATGTCCTTGGGGTAACTAGTTACAAATTTGATGCGCTCGATGCCATCGATTTCGTGAATTTGTTCCAATAGATCTGCCAGTTCGGTGGTCTGATTTTCCAGTCGATAGCGGTAGCTGTTGACGGTTTGCCCCAAAAGGATGATCTCTTTGCAACCTTGCTGAGCCAAAATTTTTGCCTCATCCACAACCTGCGCAGGTGGCCTGCCCTGCTCTGGCCCACGTGTCATCGGTACGATGCAATAGGTGCAAAACTTGTCGCAGCCGATTTGAATGCGTAGATATGCCTGAAACGGCGTGGGCCGCATGGTGGGATCTCGCAGCGGATCAAACGATTCATGGCTGCGTCGAATTTCGTCTTGAGAACCGTCTTTGCGACCCAGGCTAACCGCCATTTGCGGCCCCTGCCCTTGTTGAACGTTTTCCAGTAGCTCGGCAATGCGATGCAGTTGCCCAGGTCCAACCACCAGGTCCACGTATGGCGCACGCTCGAAGACAAGTTTCTGATCCTTCTGGGCCATGCAGCCCATCACGCCAATCGTCTTTTCGGGATGTTCGGCCTTGAGTCGCTTCAAATGAGCAAGTTGGCTGTAAACTTTTTCTTCGGCGTGCTCTCGCACACTGCAGGTGTTGAATAAGATTGTGTCCGCAAGTTCAACGCTTTGCGTCAGCGCGTAGCCTTGACGGCGCAGGCTGGCCACTACCATCTCGCTGTCCAATACGTTCATCTGGCAGCCAACGGTTTCAATGTACAGACGTTTTTCGTTCGTTGCGAAGTTTTCCTTCGCGAGATTCTCTTCCATCCGTCCAGGTCGCTACGAAAGCGCTCCTCTAAATAGTACCTAATTTGCCAGCCCCCTTGATCACTGCGGGGTATTAAGAGAACTAGTTTAGCCAAGCCAGATTGACTGCGAAGCGGAAAAACGACCGGTGATACAGCTTTTCCCTAGAACGGGAAGGGATATTGGCAGTTCAACCCTGGATTGAGGCATCGGCAGGTGATTTTTTGGCTTTGCCTTGATTTCCTGAATCCTCTGAATGCAAATCAGGCTCCTGATCTGGCCTATTATTGTTCTGTTTGGCCACCTGCCGAGCCATTTTGGCTGCTCTGGCTCGCTTCCGGGACCATTCCATTCTTGCGGTTGCGTATTCTCGCAACAGCTCGGTCAACTGCATTCGACGTCCGTCCATCAGCTTGAAAAGAGTTGTCACGGCAAGAAGGCCTGCCACTGCCAACATGATTGTCGTAGGTGTCATAATTAGACGCTTCCGATACTGGATGCCGGGAAGTCGAACAAAAAAGGCTTCAAAACAGTCAGTTGCCTTCAGCTTCCAAGACGGTTTGACGTTAGAGTATCTTAGGAATCCAGGGACAGGCCAGTTACCCAAAAAATACTAAGCTCCAACGGTTTTCTGCGCAGTCCTGTCAGCGGCCGTCTTGAGTCAGCACGTCGACGCCATCCATTAGCATTGCTAATACTCCAACAAGAGACTATTTCTTTCAAGCTCCTTCGAATCAGACCTCTTGGACAGACAAGCTACAAGGTGATAAAATGACGGCAATGCTGAGCGAGCCAAAGGGAAATGCCCACCCATTGTTGGGGGGCTTGTAGGATAGCGCAGCCATTGTATGTTTTCCAGATTGACTGGATGAGATTTAGGGCGTCTGGCCTTCTCTTCCTACCTTTTCATAACGTTCTTTCAGCGCACAATTAGGTGTACCGGAGTTGGCTAAGTGCAAGTAAACGTCTCTGCTCGCCATGGTTCGTTATCCGACTACGATCAACAAGTCATTCGGGACAAATCGGAAAAGATTCGGCGAATCTTTGACAGAATCAACGCCATAGCGGTCGTGGTCGATCTTCAGCATCAAGAGAAGCCGCACGTAGAAATTAACGTTTCGGCTGAACATACACAGGATTTTGTCGCCTCTGCTCAGGCAAATACTGTACTGAATGCTTTGGATGGAGCGATTCAAAAAGTCGAGCAGCAGCTCAGAAAACACAAAGAAAAAATTACCGGCCACAAGGGTTCTAGTGCCAAACACATCACTCCACCTGAGGACCAAGAGGAATAGGCAAAACGGCAACACAGGTACGGGTGAGCCGCGAGACGTTTTAGTCTGCAGGACCGTCGCCTGATTGGACTGGCGGGTTGATGCAGCTTGCCGGTTCTCCAACATGACCTAGCCACCAGTGGGAGCCAATAAGAAAGGTTTTATCGATGAAATTTTCGGACTTTGTAAGTACCAAGGCGATCACCGCCGACCTGAATTCGACCGACAAATCCGCAGTCATTAGCGAGTTGGTCGATTGTCTGGTTAAAGCTGGCAACATCAACGAGAGCGATCGCGACGAAATCATCAAAGCGATCATGAAGCGAGAGGACTTGGGCAGCACCGGCATTGGCCGTGGCATCGCTGTTCCTCACACGAAGCACCAGAGCGTTCAAAAGCTTGTTGGCACAGTGGGTGTTAGCAGCAGTGGTGTTGATTTTGAGAGTCTGGACGGTGAAAAAGTTCAGCTCTTCTTTTTGTTAGTATCCCCTCCTGATCGCCCAGGGGATCACTTGCGAGCGCTAGAAAATATCTCTTGTCAATTAAGGGACGATACGTTCTGTCGATTCCTCAAGCAAAGCAAGAGTGCCGACGACATTGTTCAGCTTCTAGAAGAGGCTGACAACAACCAATTTGCGTAGTGCCAAACCAAGGTATTTGCGAGTACATCCGTAAGGCTCAAAAATACTTGTGCATGAGTCTGACTGGTAGGTGAATGGTTTCTTTCAAGCACTCTTAAAGACCTGTGCATGGACAACGTGTCGATCCAATTTCAAAAGATCGTAACGGTTACCAACCCGTTGGGTCTGCACATGCGTCCAGCGAACATGCTTTCGCGAGCTGCCGCACAATTTGAAAGTCTGATCCAGATAGAAAAGGACGGTCAGGCCATTGATGGCAAGAGCATCATGGGCATTCTGACCTTGGGAGCCCAACAAGGGACTCAACTTCATTTGCGTGCTGTCGGCCCCGATGCCCAGCAGGCGATTGATCGAATTGCTGAACTTTTTGATAACGGTTTTGACGAAGGCGAACCTGTGCCAAGCCAATCTGGCTAGCTGCCTACCCGAAACGGTATGGCGATGTTCCAGTTTAGGTTTCCGGGCAGCCAGTCAAGCGGAATTGTTCATCCACGAACCAACATACACTTTATGAATCCACGATCAACCATCTCTGACGCAAGCCGCAAGCATGTAGAAGATGGTCCGTACTCGCCAATATGCTTCAGTTGCAAGGACTTGCGGTCTGGCCAGGAGTTGCCATCGGAAAGGTTTTGATTCTGGACCAAATCGGTTTCAGAATTTCTAGCTCTCAGATACAGTCCTCGGATCGCCATAACAAAACCCAACGCTTGCCCAAAGCGGTGGTAGATACTGCCATCGGGCTGGGCCTTGCATGTCAACAGTCGACCCATTACTCGGCTAAGCAGTTTGGCGATATTGGCTGCTTTCATCAGCGACTGCCACAGGCCCTGATTCCTCCCAGTTGGATTGCGGAGGTATGACAGAAGTGGAATCTTCCCCACAAAGACTGAGAATTCGATTCACCAAGAGTGGCGATCTCCGCTGGATTAGCCATCTGGACCTTGCTCGAGTCTGGGAACGACTATTGCGAAGGGCCGATCTAGAACTATCGTTTAGTCAAGGCTTTCACCCCAAGCCAAAAATCAGTTTCCCCACGGCATTGCCACTAGGAATTGAATCCCTGGAGGAGATCGTTGAGCTGGAACTGGTTGATGCTGCTAGTTTATCTGAAATCCAGCAAAAAATCGCCGCTCAAATGCCAACCGGCATGCGCATCCTATCATTGGAGCCAATCGTGGGCAAAGCCAAGCTACACGGCAGTAGCTACCGCATCGAAATCCCACAGCATCTTATAGATCAAACCCAGCAGCACATCAGCGCCCTTAAGCAGCTTGAATCGATCAGCGTTCAGCGACAGGAAAAAACGATTTGCTGCTCAACATCCGATCCTTTTTTTGACATCACTTTAGAAGGGAACCAACTGTCTTTTTCACTTCCAGTAGCCCAGCACGGTGCTAGCTTGCGCCCCAATGATCTGCTGGAACTACTGCACTTAGACGACCTGCTGTCCGACGGCGGTCTACTGCAGCGCACCGGGTTAAGCTTGAAGCAATAAACGCACGAACACACAGACGCTTGGCCGGTCGAACCGCAATAAAATTAAAGAACAGGGCGGAGATTAGCAAACAGAACTAATAGAATTCACTGGTGGTCCGACATCCGTTGACCGCCCCAATAACTTAAAAGGAAATATTGTATGCGAAAAGAAATGTTAGTGAACGTCTCGCAGCCGGAAGAGTGCCGGATTGCCATCATGGAGGATGGTGTCCTGGAAGAGCTGTACACGGAACGGGCCAGCCAAAACAATTTTGCTGGCAATATCTACAAAGGAAAAATTGTCAATCTGGAGCCAAGCATTCAGGCCGCTTTTGTCGACTTTGGCGTGGGCCGCAATGGCTTTTTGCACATCAGCGATGTCGAGCCGCAGTACTTTCGTCAAGCTGGCTACGATCCTCAAGAAATTAAAGAGATCATGGATGGCCATGTGCCTGGTGTCGACGTGGATGAAGGTGACGATGATGAATCATCCGGTCAATCGCGACCCCAACGAAAACGCTACAGCGCACGTCCAAGATTCAAGCCACCCATCCAGGAGATTTTTCGCCGGGGTGACGAGGTGCTGGTCCAAGTCATCAAAGAAGGTATCGGTTCCAAGGGCCCTACCCTCTCCACCTACATTAGCATCCCTGGTCGCTATCTAGTGTTGATGCCGGCCCTAGGGCGAGTAGGCGTGAGTCGCAAAATCGAAGATGAAAAACAGCGCCGAGCCCTAAAGCAAGAGCTGTTGAGTTTGAACCCACCTAAGGGTCTGGGGTTTATCGTTCGCACAGCCGGTCTGGAGAGAACGCGGCGAGAACTGTCGCGCGACATGGCTTATCTGGTACGACTCTGGAAAGTCTTGGTCAAACGAGTCAAGAATACGCCTGGCCCGTGTGACATCTACGAAGAAAGCGATATGATCATTCGCACGATTCGCGATATCTTCACTGAAGACATCGATTCGATCGTGATCGACGAAAAATCGGCTTACGAGCGGGCTCGTGAATTTTTGCAATTTGTAATGCCCAAACATGTAGGACGTCTAAAATTCTACGAAAGCCGTGAACCTCTGTTCCATAAGTACGACCTGGAGCGCGAACTTGCCAACATCCAGCGGCGTGTTGTCCCGCTTAAGGGCGGTGGTTCGATCGTGATCGATCCAACCGAAGCTCTGGTAGCCATCGATGTGAACAGCGGATCCTTTCGCACGGATGGTTCTGCAGAAGATTCAGCATTCCAATTGAACATGGTGGCTGCTAAAGAAATTGCTCGACAATTGCGTCTGCGCGACTTGGGCGGTGTAATCGTTAACGACTTTATCGACATGAAGCGTGAGTCCTATCAGCGAAAGGTCGAACACGCTCTTCGCGACGCCATGCAGCGCGACCGCGCCAGGACTCGAATCCTGCGAACCAGCCCATTCGGCTTGATCGAAATGACTCGGCAGCGTATTCGTCCAAGCTTGAAAAGAGCCATTTACGAAGACTGTCCTTGCTGCCAGGGTCGCGGCTTGGTGAAAACCAGCGAAAGCATGGCCATCGAAGTGGTACGAGTGTTGATGATGGCCTGCCAACAACCCCGCGCGGCCAGAATCACCATTCGGGTCAACGACAAGGTGGCAGCGTACTTAAACAATCGCAAGCGACGCGACGTGATGCAACTGGAAGAATCCAGTGGCGTCGGTGTACAGATTTTGGGCAGCGAAAGTCTGTTTCCGGAACACTTCGAATGCGACTGCCGCGACAACGAAGGTAATCTGATTCCACTTACCTTTCTGCATGAGGCTTAATGGCTTGCTGAACTATCCATCTGTCAGCGGAAGATAGGATAGTGGAGGATGGGAACATGTCTGCAAAGCATCGTGATTTTGCTTCACAATCGCGAGATAGCCAACTGAAGGATGATTTGACTCAGTTGGTCTATCTGGCCATGCGCGAAGATCTGGGACGCGGTTTTGACCTGACTACGGTTGCCGTTGTTCCTGACGGTGTTCCTGCCGAAGCAACCATTACTACACGTGTTCACGGAGTGGCTGCTGGCTTGCAGCTTGTTGATTGGATGTTGCAAGCCATCAACAGTAGCGTGACAGTTGAACTGCACGTGCTGGATGGCCATTCTTTCGAAGCTGGACAAGTGCTAGGCATCTTGCGAGGCGACGCACGCGATGTGCTGACCTGCGAACGAACCATCCTGAACTTTTTGGGCCGTCTATGCGGCATCGCCACCTGGACCAAACTGCATGTTGACTTGATTGAAGGACTACCCGCGCGCCTTTACGACACTCGCAAGACAACTCCTGGCTGGCGACGACTTGAGAAATATGCGGTGCATTGCGGCGGCGGCCACAATCATCGCTCTGGTTTGTACGACGCGATTTTGATCAAAGATAACCATCTGGCCTGCCACCATCGATTGACCGGCCATTCGCTCTGCCCGTCCCAAGCCCTTGAGTTAGTTCGTCAGGCTTTGGCCAATCAGCCAGGCGTTCCAGAGGACATCATGGTCGAGATTGAAGTCGATTCGCTCGAACAATTGACCGATGCATTGCCTTCTGGTCCAGATATCGTACTGCTGGACAACATGTCGGTTGAGCAACTTCGACAAGCGGTGCAATTGCGCAACCAACTAAATCCGGCAGTTCAGTTGGAGGCATCTGGCGGAGTTTCTCGGAAAACACTTCGGGAAATCGCCGAAACCGGCGTCGACCGGATCAGCATGGGG
>JBIIJD010000128.1:0-7324 GCA_044234105.1 Aureliella sp.
TTCGAACTCGTTTCAATGTGAAGATGACACCAAACGGGTCTCGAACTCACTTAAGTTCTTATTTTAAAATGCTTTAGAAAGAATCGAAAAAGAGAGTATTGTTACGAAGAGGGTTGCGCTCGGGGAGGATAGGTTTTTCCAGGCATGACAGGGCAAAAAGAATGGTTTTGCTGGCTTATGATTTTAAAGTTCAAATACAAAACCTCGGCAAAACATGAGTTCCACCGAGGCCAAGCGAGACATTCTTCCCGCCCTGACCCAGCTATCCCTTGGCAGGTTGCTCCTCAGCAGAGCCCGCCTCCGTTTTACTGGGCGTTTTAAGTTTAACCGATCCATTGCGGCAGTGGAAAGCAAACCTGATAAGATATTCTTTTTGCCCTGCCATGCCTCAAAAAACCTTTAGTCGGCATTTTTGACCCACATATTTTTCCATAGAGCCTTTTTTTAATAGTATTTCCGATCACGCCGTGTCGACGCTGTTGTTTTGTTGCACGACGCAGCACGGAGGATACCCCGTCAATTTCATCACGCAGAATCTTAAGCATTGTCGCGACCAGTCTTGTGATTGGCGGCTATCTGTACGGAACAAACCATCGGCAATTTTGGTGACATACTGGCAAGCGTGATTAAAATCTACTCCCCAGCTCCAGTTGAGCAATTGGCCCGTTCGAGGATGTTTCGTTCTCGAGAGTACTTCGTGAAAGTAGCTTAGCGAACTTGTCGATATCGTTCGCCGATATTGCAACGGTATGGGTGGCTGGAGTTCGCCAAGTCGCTCAGGGTAAATCTGGCAGAGAACTGAAGACTTGTCCGAGCTTCAGAGGGGGCAATCGCCATTCAAGTCCTGCTTTGTTTGCAATTGAAGATTCGATAAAATAGACTGTATGCCGTGTCACGGTCAGGTTTATGAGTTGTTGCGCTTCTGAATTTACACCTTAGGTGTGTCACAATTCTTCGACTCGTTGCAGGCTCCAGTCGGCTTCCTTTTTTCGCTGTTGGATCACACTTTTCCATAACTTGGCGTAAAGCAATGGCCCACGAATTAGAACCTCCTTTTGGCGATGTGACTTTAGCCTTACAAAGTATGGCCAAGGGTGATACGGCTGCCGTCGAACAACTGTTACCGATGGTGTACGACCAACTGCGCGCCATGGCAGCCAGCAAGCTTCGCCATGAGCGCCCCGATCATACCTTGCAGGCAACTGCACTGGTGCATGAGGTATTTTTTAAACTCTTTGGAAAAGGGGCTAATGTCTCGTGGACGAACCGAAAGCAGTTTTTTTGTATCGCTGCCAATACCATGCGGCGCATCCTTATCGATTCGGCTCGCGCTAAAAGGGCGAAGAAACGATCAGTTTGTGGTGATGACTCCAATGCAGCTTCACGCCTGGATGCTGACTCTAATTTCGACATCGATCTGCTGCTCGATCTGGACGAACTCCTGTCACAATTGGAAGTGGAAGATCCTGGCGCGGCAGCATTGGTGAAACTGCGACTCTATGCGGGACTTTCAACCACGAAAGCTGCGGAAGTGCTGGGCATCTCACGCTCAAAAGCCTATGAAGACTGGTTGTTCGCCCGATTTTGGTTTTCCGAGCGGATGGCTTAACGCAGACAGTTTGCACTAAGGAGCCATTTTTCGTTCTCGTTGGACGGTTTTGAAGTGAATCTCGCTAGTAGTTTGGCGTTATCATCCTCGCAATCAGTTAGTCGCATGAACGAACAACCTACAACAAAAACGATTTTATTGACGGCTGCCAGGCTGGATGATCCAGCCGATCGACGTCAATACCTCGAATCTGCCTGCGGCACAGATCGCTTGCGCATGCAGAGAATCGCGACTTGGCTCGATAGCGTCTACGAACAACAGAATAACCCGTTGGATGTGGCTGTTATCCAAATTCAATCCACTATAGGCATGAAGGGGAGCGAAAAGGCGGACATTGACGAGTCGATCTCTGGGGGAGAAGCGGTGACTTCTCCTGAGCAGCGGTGTGGGACAACGATTGGTCCCTACGAATTGATGGAGCTGCTTGGCCAGGGTGGCATGGGAGCAGTCTTTCTCGCCCGGCAAACCTCGCCCATCCGTCGGGAGGTTGCATTGAAGTTGACCGATTCGAGGTTCACCTCAGGCTCGAACCTAGATTCTTTCGAGGCTGAACGACAAACGCTGGAACTGATGGATCATCCAGGTATAGCACATGTACTGGATGCGGGCAGGACCGCCTGGGGGGATCCCTATTTTGTCATGGAACTTGTGCGCGGCCAGCCAATTACTGAATACTGCCGTGCTCAAAATCTTCCGCTGTCTGATAGGCTCCGACTTTTCATTGATGTCTGCCTGGCCGTTCAGCATGCTCATCAGAAAGGAATCGTTCATCGGGATCTGAAGCCCAGTAACGTATTGGTAACCTGCCAAGACGGCAAGCCGATCGTCAAAATTATCGACTTCGGGATTTCTCAAGCCATTAATCGAGCCGCTGATGATTCGTCTTGCAGTCTCCACCCATTCCATGTGACTGGAACACCGCTCTACATGAGCCCCGAACAGGCGGTGCACAGCGCTCTGGCCGCTGATACGCGTAGTGACGTCTATTCCTTAGGAGTGCTTCTGTATGAACTACTCACCCTGACGACGCCCTTTGATGCACAGCGTTTCAAGCAACTGGATGGCGACGAACTGTGCCGGATTATACAGGAGGAAATACCGCCAACGCCCAGTGCACGACTTGAGGAAGCCGATCGGCATCTCTCGCACAAAGATGCCACAGGCCCAATTCCTAACCAAAGCCTGCAGAAGCCTGCCTGGCACCGCCATCTGCGATGGGAATTGGATTGGATCGTTATGAAGGCTATGGAAAAGCAACCTTCACAGAGATACCCAACAACCACAGCTCTGGCAGAGGACGTCCAGCGATTCCTGGACGGTAGAGTGGTACTAGCGCGTCCATCCGATTGGCGATACCGTAGCATTAAATGGTTGACTGCCTACAAGACTGCTTTTATTACCTCGCTGGTAGTCTCCAGTTTCTTGTTGTTGGCTGCGGTTGTCAGCTGGCAGAATGCCCGCGAGGCCGGACGTTCTCGGGACGCCAGTCAATCACTGCTGTTCGCTTCTGACATGAAGGTTTCTTCTGACGCGTTTCACGATTCCAACATTCGACCTGCAAGACAGCGACTGGAGCGGCACATTCCAAGTTCTGGCGAGACGGACCGCCGCAACTTTGCCTGGTACTACCTATGGAACCAGCTGAACCCGGAAACCAAAGTCATCACCACGGACAGCCCTCTGTTCGAAATACGCTTTGCGCCGGACGGTCAAACCTATGCAACCGGGCATGAAAGCGGCGTGGTTGTACTGTGGAGTCTAGGTTCGGACAAGCCCATCCGTCGACTTGAAAACCACAATGACATTGTGCGCCACATCGCCTACTCCCCAGATGGCAGGCGGCTGGCTACCGGAAGCGATGATGGTCAGCTAAGGCTCTGGGAATTGGAACAAGCAACTCCGCCCATATCAATTCAAGCCCACACGACATCTGTCATGGGGATCGCCTGGATCGATAACGAACGAATTGTCACCGCCGGAGATCGCGACATCAAGCTTTGGAACCATTCCAGTCTGGTCTCTGGCAATGGTCTTTCACCTCGCAACTCCGATGAGATGCCGCCCCAAGTGCAAACGCCTTATCAAGTGATAGGGCCATTTTCAGAGGTGGTCCTCGCATTGGCCGTTTCACCAGACCAGCAAGAGTTGGCTGTAGCATCCAGAGACTTCTCAATCGGAGGCTCCGGCTTGATCAGTTGTTGGGATTTGAAGACCGGCCAAGAGAAGGCACGTCGTATCATTCCAGTCAAACCCATTTCCATGGCCTATCACCCCGCAGGCAAACAACTGGCCGTAGGCACGCAATCAGGTGAAATCTACTCGATCGATATCCAAGATGCGGGTAGCAAACTGATTCCCTCCAAGATCCCTAGTGCTCGACACAGCAGCAATGTTTATCGAGTCTCTTTTTCGTCCGACGGCAAGCGAATGGTCTCTGCCTCGAAGGACTCAACACTGAAAGTCTGGGACACTGCTGACTGGGAGTGCGAAAAAACGATTCAGAGCCACGTGCGCCGAGTCTATGCCGTGGACTTTCGTCCGGGAACGCGTATTTTCGCTTCAGTCAGTGCTGACAGTACCATTCGCTTCTTCGATTCTTCCAGCCAGCCCTTCCGTTTGGACTATCTCCCCATTCCCATGGAACGGAAGCAACAGCAATCTGGCACAGCCTTGACTCAATATCCCAAGATTACACCCGAAAGAGCACGCTCTATGCGATGGCAAGAACGCATATTCTTATCCGGATGCTGCTGGGATAACGGTTACCACGACTTGAGAACCGGTCAGTTTGTAAGCCTACCCTTCCCTGGAATGCACAATATGGCGATTTCCAATAATGGGCAACTGTTGTTGGGATGCCCTAGCGATGGAGTCATGGTGCCTTCTGCCTCGGCAGCAAATCGGTTGACTCAAGCCCAGCTATCTTCGGTCGATCTGGATGGGGATGGTATCTTGGATCGAATCGGCGGCTTTGGAGAAGATGGTCGCTTGGTATGGCAAAGAGGTCTGTCAGCGAATTTGGCAGAATTCAAACCTCCCTCTCTATTCGGATACCCGCCACCTTCCCCAAGGCGCCGACTGGCTAAGTCCAATTCAGTTGATTCAGCGCTTATATTTTCATTCGATGAGGGCTGGGGGAAAATTGGACTTGAGCATGTGCGGGGCGGTAACTTGATGGAGTATACTTTTTTGGAGGATAACCTACCCAAGAATCTGTTGTGGAAGCTGGCATCGCCGCCCTCGGATAAACTTCCAACGGTTGTTATGGCGTTCCAAGGACAAGGAGGGATCCTCTGCTATCCCGAGTCTAGTCGCGAGAATCGATTTGTGATTGAAACGGGCTTGACTGGGATCAGTGCCATCCACGGCTACTGCCGGGGCCAGTCGACTAATATGGACTGTCTTGTAGTTGCTGATACTAATCGAAATATTCACCTGTTTCGTTGCTCTGTTAGCTCGGAACCTGGGAAGGGGCCGGACGAACGAGCCTCGTTCAAAGCGGTTCAACAATTCGAGAGCCCTACCGAGATTTGGGAATTGGATGTCACACAGACCGCGTCTGGCAAGCCCCAACTGCATGTGGCCGGACCCGATGGAATTTTCAGCTACAATTGCTCAGGCGACCAGTGGTTGGATCAACCGATCCGTAGCGATTCGCTGGAGGTTAGTCCATGGTTAAGAGCATTGACTTCGAACGTAGTGGTTTACGACCTGCACCATAATCAACTCGTAACCAGCTTTCGCAGTCCTGAGCACCATGTAGGGGCACTCGCGATTTCTGATAATGGCAACCTCATTGCAACCGCTGGTGATGGTGATTACTTAAGGCTGTGGAATTTCTCAGGGGAACTGCTAGCTAGTATGGCTATTCCTCGAAATGCCAAGTACTGCATGGAGTTCACCGCAGATAGCAATACACTGTGTGTGGGTGTTGGTGACGATATCTACGTTTACGATGTACCGCGACAAAAATTGCGTCATCAACTGAAAGGCCACGAGAATACCGTTGGCAAACTTGCGATTTCGCCTAGCGATCAGATTCTAGCAACCACCAGCCACGACCTGACTGTACGCCTCTGGTCATTGCAAACCGGCCAGCCTTTGGCGGTGCTGGTTGGGCACAAGTCCATCCCAAATAACTTGACTTTTACCCCGGACGGTCGGTTAATCGCCACGGCAGATCAAAGTGGAATTGTCAAACTCTGGGACATCGAAACTGCCGGGGAACTGTTGGAGCTGCAGGATTTTAGGCGGGACGTCCAGTGCCTGGCGTTTGACACCCCACACAGTCTTTTGGTTCTCGGCTGGAATGTCGAACTGACTCCCAATCCCCAAATGCAGCTAGGTCGTTGGAGCATTTCTAACACTGACGGTAACGCGACCGCCGCTAAAAAACATTGATTTCAAAACCCACGTGATCGGCGGCTCCCCGTTCACCGCTTGGTTCGTTCGTTCTTCTTCTTCTTCTCGTACTCGTACTCGTACTCGTACTCGTACTCCTACTCAGCATCGTGGTACTCGTACTCGATCGCTCCCCTTGATACGACAAGACGCCCAGTACCGTTAAGCGTTTTCGCGACTCGATAAGTACAAGTAGACCGGAACAAGTAACGCGCAGTTCCGGCCTACCAACACTGCGCTTTACTTGTTTCAGCCTACAAACACTACCCCTCAGGGTCGTTCAGTAGCTGCTGCAGTCGTAGTCGCAGATGATCCGGGTACTTGTCGAGCCATTCATGATCGATCATACCGAGCGAAATCATATCTCGCAAATGTACTCGGTCTTTGTCTCGAAATGCATTCAGTTTCATCCGTATCAGTGTTTCCAGTGCAACTGTCTGGAAATCGTTGGCTCGCACCGCTGGTTCGATGTCCGGATTGGGTTCTCCACCTCTCTCGATCTTGCCAACCAGTAGCACATGCACGGCATCGCGCGCCGAGGCGTCTGGATGCTCGACGAACATGTCCAGCCCAGAAGTATTGCGGTGATAAAATCCAGCTGCGGTCATGGCACCGATCAAAGCCGGAAGATCAGCCGGGCGAACGAGGATATCGACGACCTGTGTGGTCCGTAGCGGAGCTTCGTCCACCTGAGCCACCCAAGCCCGCACCGCGTGGCCGCCGATCACCGCGTACGGCACCTTGGCATCCTCGAGAACTCGAACCGTCTTGCGCAGTCGCTCATTGACCTTTTCCACGGCCCGCTCCATCCGTTTCCAAAGCTCTTCGCCGGTAATTTTGAATTCTACCATAGGTCACCTCAGATCTTCATTCTAGCTGAAACTGCTTCCAACTGGTATGTTGCGGTGCCATGGAGCACGTAACGTCTCTTGAAGTTGCGATTTTTTTGGGTGTCTAGCGGTCGAAAGTCGCACTTTCTCACGGCCTTCTGTCCTCGTGCTCGTGCTCGTGCTCGTGCTCGACGAAAACCCCAACGAGTACGATTACGGGTACCATTTCATTGAGTACGAGCACGACGGTAAGCCAAACTTCCAAGGCAGCGTGCGACCCTTTTTAATTGGTATTTGAAGCATGAATTCTGCGTTAGCCGACTGCAAATGGTGGCGATCAGCGGCACGTTTCGAAATTTCTACAATTTTTCTGGACGATTCGCCAGCCTTTCTCGCAATTAGTGCATGGGCAGATTTTCATGCCCGTTTGTTCCTAGGTTCAGTCCAGTAACGCTCCCTAAGCGACTATCCCCAATCAATTAGC